>JBEBPN010000037.1:0-37240 GCA_040395895.1 Dysgonomonas hofstadii | reverse complement strand
TGTCTAAAGTAACAGTTGTAGGTGCCGGTAATGTAGGTGCTACATGTGCAAATGTGCTGGCTTTTAACGAAGTGGCTGATGAAGTAGTAATGCTCGATGTAAAAGAGGGTGTTTCGGAAGGAAAAGCAATGGATATGAACCAGACAGTTCAGCTGCTTGGATTCGATACTCGTATCAAAGGTGTAACCAATGATTATGCAGCTACTGCAAATTCTGACGTTGTCGTTATCACTTCGGGCATTCCACGCAAACCGGGTATGACTCGCGAAGAACTGATCGGAGTAAATGCAGGTATTGTAAAAAGTGTAGCCGAAAGCATCCTGAAATATTCACCGAATGCTGTTCTTGTTATTATCTCCAACCCGATGGATACAATGACCTATCTGGCATCGAAAGTTACAGGACTTCCTAAACACCGCGTTGTAGGAATGGGTGGTGCACTGGACAGTTCACGTTTCAAATATTACCTGAGTCAGGCTTTGGGCTGCAATCCTAACGAAGTGGAAGGAATGGTAATCGGCGGACATGGCGATACTACTATGATCCCTGTTACACGTCTGGCTACATATAAAGGTATTCCTGTATCGGAATTCTTGTCTAAAGAAGTTCTCGATAAAGTAGTTGCCGATACAATGGTGGGTGGTGCTACGCTTACAGGACTGCTCGGTACATCGGCATGGTATGCGCCGGGTGCAGCAGGGGCTTATGTAGTAGAAGCCATTCTTCACGATCAGAAGAAAGTTGTTCCTTGCTGTGTTACGCTCGAAGGCGAATACGGACAAAGCGACATTTGTATCGGAGTACCTGTGGTATTAGGAAAAAAAGGTTGGGAAAAGATCATCGACATTAAGTTGACTGCTGACGAAAAAGAAAAATTTGAGGCGTCTGCTGCTGCTGTTCATAAAACAAATGCAGTATTGAGAGAAATCAATGCTATCTGATTAGCACATAGATAATATTACTATAAACTAGTCCTGATATAATCATTGTAAAGATTATTCAGGACTAGTCTTATTTTTTAGATAAAGATTAAATAGCGAGTCCCAGTTCTTTTGCCGACCTGAGATAATCCTGCCCTTTTGCATTTATTTCGGCTTTACCATAAACATTCGGAACCAGTAATTGCCCCTTGTCGCTCCATTTCAGATAGTCTATTGTTTTTTCATACGTTTTAGTCATTCCGTCAAAATCGGAAAGGTCGGTTGTTTCTCCGCAGGCTAGTAAAACCGATTCTTTTGCATCAATAGGTTCAGGGCTCGAATTGAATGAATACAGCTTGTCTATAACAGCCTTTATTTGTGCCGAAAAGGAAAAGTAATACAACGGTGAACTGAACACGACTACATCGGCCTGTGCTATCAGGGGAGCAACTTCGTTAAAATCATCCTTCACAGCACATGCTGTTCCTCTGGTGAAACATTTGTCGCAGGCTATGCAGCCTCTGATCTTCTTGCGTCCTCCATCGAAACGATCGACTATGTGTCCTGCCTGTAAAGCTCCTTCTATAAATGCCTCTGCTAAAATATCACTGTTGCCGTTCTTACGCGGACTTCCTGTAATAACTAAAATTCTTTTCTTATTCATAGCTTTTCTTTGATAGTTTTATACAATACAAAGTTAGAGTGTATTTCATCAAAGGTGTTTGCTGTTCAGTCCAAATGTATTTGCTATTTAGTCCAATGTGATGTATTAACGATAATCACTCGGTGATCGACCGTAATGCTCTTTAAAGATGCGTGAGAAATGAGATATATTCTCAAATCCCATCGAGTAACCGATCTCATTTACAGGAATTGTAGTGTTCTGGATCATTTCCTTTGCCTTCTCCAGCCGTTTTTCCTTTATCCATCTGGCAGGTGGCATGTTATATGCCGACTGAAAGTCGCGTTTGAAACTGGAAAGGCTTCGCCCTGAAAGATAAGCCAACTCGGGCAGAGTAACCGGAGTAGCATAATATTGCTCTACAACTTTTATAATATCCATACGTGCCGGCTGCCTGAATTGGAGCATCTGGATAAACATATTCTTGTTCGATAGGGAAATGTCATATAATAGTTCCATTATTTTGAGACGAAGCAATCCCTGATCTACCGATGTGGAACATTTAAAATATGGATCGAGCGACCTTGCAAAAGAGATAAGGCATTCATCCATCGGATAAACGGCTGTTTTTATTTCTTCTTCTGTGCGGGGAATCTTTACATTCGCCATCGTAAGGAATTCTTTTATCAGATCGTCTGTCAGGCAAAACATAATGCACTCCGATATATTGTCATTCTCGGGATCTCCCGTTTTTTCATACTTCACCGATGTAGCTCTCTTTAATAAGATCATCTCATTTTTATTAACAGTATATGTCTGTTTACCATAGTGCATAATAAATCTGCCTTCCAGTACGAAAAACAGAAGATGTTCTTCAAGAAACATTGTGCCGATTCCATTCAGCGTATGAACACAGGATTCGATAACGGAGCAGCCATCCAGCATCAACGTGCTTTGGCAGGCAGGATCTGCTATAAGGGCAGTAGGTACTTTTATGTATTTTTTCATGCTTCTTGGAGATTCGTTTTATTACCAAAGATAGGTGGTTTCTTTTATTGAATTGTTCTTTTTAGTTCATTTTATTTTTCTTTTTGGTTCGTTGAGGATTGATCGAATGAATACAAGCAAGGGCGTGTAAAAACAAAAACAGTTGCCGAATTATTTGGCAACTGTTTCACAAATTCTATAGAATATATTATTTTCTCAAAGTCAATATTTCTCTTACTGTGTCAGCAGTAATGTTTTGGCATTCACCTAATTTCCAGCCACGCTCTGCCAAGCGGTTTGCTACCTTATCTATAGCTTCGGCTCCCAATCCATAATCGCTCAGATGTGTTTTCACACCGACAGATTCAAAGAAGCTCTCTACTGCTTTGATTGTTCTTTCTATGGCATTATCTCCTTCTATACCGAATACGTTTTTGCCCAGTCGGGTGATCTTTTTACCTTTCTGTTCTTTCAGTACAGTCATTATACCCGGCAGTACGACAGCAAGTGTTTGCCCGTGATCGAGTCCATAGAATGCTGTTATTTCGTGGCCTATCATATGTGTTGCCCAGTCCTGAGGCACTCCGCAACCTATCCAACCGTTCAAAGCCCATGTAGAAGCCCACATCAGATTGGCGCGTACATCGTAGTTCTCCGGTGTTACAAGCGCTTTAGGGCCTTCTTCTACCAATGTTTTTACAATAGCTTCAGCCATATTGTCCTGAATCAGCGTATCGCCTTCGTTATAAGTAAGGTATTGTTCCATTACATGCACAAAGGCATCTACTACACCATTACCTACCTGACGCGGAGGCATACTGTATGTAGTAGTAGGGTCGAGTACCGAAAATTTAGGGTAGGTGTGAGGTGATGCGAACGAAAGCTTGTCCTGCGTCGATACACGAGTGATAACCCCTCCGTTGTTCATCTCCGAACCGGTAGCAGGCAATGTGATAATATCACCTAAAGGCAGGGCTTTTGTTACCGGGCTGTCTTCCGACAATATCTTCCAAGGATCACCACCTTCAAAGCATACTGCAGCGGCAATAAATTTGGTTGCATCCAATACCGAACCGCCACCGACCGATAGCAAAAAGTCAATACCTTTTTCTTTTATCAGCGCTACGGCTTTCATACATGTTTCGTAGTGCGGATTAGGTTCAATACCGGAAAACTCGTATGTTTCAAAACCTTTCAGAGCTTCGACAACTTGTTCGTATACTCCGTTCTTCTTGATGCTTCCGCCTCCGTATGTGATTAACACTTTACTTCCCTGAGGAATTTCGTTTGCTATCTTTTTAATTGTTCCTTTCCCGAATATAATCTTTACGGGATTAGCGAATGAAAAGTTCTCCATAATTTGCTGTTGTTTTTTTATTGTGAAAGCAAAGGTATTCCTTTTAAAAGATATAGTGATCTTTTATTTATTAAAGAAGTTAAAAACTTTTATTTAGCTTCGATATAAGATATATGGAAGGTATCGTCACCTCCTAGTTTGATCTTCTCCGGATAGTCGGATGTGTTATATCCGTACTCATATTGGTTGCTGGCAGAATCTTCGTCATTGCCGGATTTTTCATTCATTTTGAGGAGATTGTTTTCCAAGAAGAAAAAGAATGGCAAGTACGTATCAAGACTGTAAATCTGGGTAAAGCAGGCCGGATTTATATCTTTAAATATCCCGTTCTTTTTATCGTATGTGTAGTTCATATACTCCAGTGCTTGTATACTTCTGTTAATCCGGTCTCCGGAGGCATTATTCGGTAAATCTACTCCTATAAAATTCCCCCTGTCGTCATACTTATAATTAATAATAGCAGCATTGTCATCGCTGTTGCTGCGATTATTATCTTTCATTACTATCTTTTTTATTCTTCCTGAGGAAGTAAATGTGTAGGTGTATTCCGTACTCTCAACATCGAAACTGATTGTCGAAGCCGATTTATTCTTAAATCTGACGGATTGACTTTTATTCCCGAAATCGAATTGGGTACCGTCGGGAAACTGAGTATATGAAATTATTGTATATCCCATGTCGTCAGCATCATAGATTATAGAATCTATTCGTACAGTTTCACCTATTGTTGCTTTTATAAGGGTAAACCTGTTCAGGTCATCATAGGTATATGATATTGCAGACCCCGATCCGTTGATAATAACCGGCAGATATTTCTTTTTAGCCTGTACCGGCAGGACAGCTATGATTAGCAGACAGATAGTTAGTAGTAGTTTTGTGATTTTCATATTTGCCTAAAGTTTGTGTTTATTATCAGAATTCCGCTATCAGTTTTACATTAAATTGTCTTCCTGTGAGGTAATTAGGTACAGCATATTGTTGGTTGTAAATATCAGATACCCAATAGTATGTATTTGTATTATTTATGTCGAACAGATTGAAGACATCGAAGCCCAGCCAGATGTTTTTGAACGCTTTGCAGAATGAATTCCTGTTGCGGATATCAAAATCTTCGCCCAGTACGAGCCATGAGAATCCGATGTCGATACGCTTGTACGACGGGGTACGGAAATATCCGCTTTCGTATCCTTTATGGGGTGCTGAGATAGGTAATCCGCCAGACCAAAGTCCGCGCAGACTCATACGCAGACGTTCATATCCCGGAAAGTAATCCTGATAGAACATCGCAAAATTGAATCGCTGATCGGTAGGCAGGGGAACTTTCACACCGTTTATATCCTGTTGGGTTTTCATCAGACCGAAGCTGATCCAACTGTCTGCACCTGGAATGAATTCACCGTAGAGCTTAAAATCTGCTCCCATAGAATAACCGCTGGATGTATTTTCGCCTGTGTATCGTATTTTTACGTTGTTGACGGTATACGGAATCAGGTCGGACAGTTTTTTATAATACAACTCACCCGATAGTTTAAATGGTGGCGTATTGGTTTCGGTATCGGCTCCGAAGTAGTAGTCTGCTCCGAGAACTATATGGTATGACTTCTGCGATTTTATATCCTTGTTTAGTTCTACCACATTGTTTCCGTCTACATTCACTATACGCTGGAATTCCTTATAGAAAGGAGCCTGATAATATACACCTCCGGCTACGCGTACCGACAGATTCGGTGCGCCTTTGGGTACGAATGCCAATGCTCCGCGCGGGCTGACGATCAGTTCTTCGTTGAACGTCCAGTAGCTGGCGCGTACACCCGCATTCAGTATAAACATTCCTTTGTCGGTATCGAATGTGTAAGTGTCCTGTACATAACCGGAAAAACGTGAAGGATTGATTTTATTATTCGACTTCAGGTTAGAATACAGGTTGACATCTGTACCGGTACTCGGTAATGAATAGCCTGCCGAATCGCGCATTTCCCACTCTTTTATTTTATCTTCTATGTGTTCTTTCTGAAAGCTCACACTCCATTTCAGCAGGTGTTTGTCCAGTTTAAGGTTTCCAAAGTGAGAGAATGTATAGACTCTTGATTCGAGCTTGTTGCGCGCATGCTCGTGGTAGTTGCCTATTCCCAGTATGGGTTGCATATTGGGGTTGTTTTCTCCGGTGATGTCTGTTTCTTTCAATTCGTAACTCCCGCCTATGTCGTATCGTTCCTGTTCATCGGAGCCAAATGTGGATGCAGAGAATCCGATGTTCAACTTGTCATTTATCTTTCCTTTCATCGTCAGTGCTGCCTGATAGGTAAGGAAACGGTCTTTCTCCCATCCGTCGAAATATACCATGAATGTACGGGGAGTCATTAATGTACCGAATTTGGTTTCGCGCGTAGTTGGTGTAAATTTGTATGTGTTATGCGAATAGTTGCCAAGAAGACTGGCTTCCCATTTCGATGACAAGGCATAGGTCATATACGTCTGGAAATCGAGAAATGACGGATCGTATTCGGCTTTGGTATCGGTTTTGCTTATCAGCGAACGTATCGTTTTATACCGGATACCTGATACCTGAGTAAAGCGGCCGGACGAGCTTCCCACATATATGTCGCCACCGAGAAGGCTGGCAGAAACAGCACCTTCAAAGCTTTTCGGTTTTTTGTATGTGATGTCGAGTACTGACGACATTTTGTCTCCGTATTCGGCACTATAGCCTCCGGCACTGAAACCGACGGATTGTACCATGTTTGGATTGATAAAACTAAGTCCTTCCTGCTGAGCCGACCGTACAAGTAGGGGGCGATATATTTCTATGCCGTTTACATATACGATATTTTCATCGAAGTTACCGCCACGAACGGTGTATTGTGAACTCAGTTCGTTGGTAGAGCTTACTCCGCCCATTGTTGCAAGTAACGATTCTATGCTGCTCCATGGATTTGCTGCACGTCGTGTTGCCAGATAGTCTACACGCTCTATCACGGTAGTAATAGGTCTTTCACCTTCTATAGTAACGGCTTTCAGTTCTTTATCATCATCCTGCAACGTCACGTTTATTACCATCCCTTCGGTAAACTTCGGGATTATGTACAGATGTTTTTTGTAGCCGATAAGAGTAAATAATATTTTTACGGAATCACTTGTATTTACCGTCAGGAAATATTCTCCTTTATTGTTTGTTGTAGTTGTATTTCTTGTTTTTTCCTGTGAAACCAGTACATGCTCCAAAGGCTTGTTTCTTGCATCCGTAACTATACCCGCTATTCTTCCTGTTTGTTGTGAATACAGAGAAGACGATAATAAAAAGAGTATGAACAGAAATAGTAGATTCCTTTTAGTCATAGAAGTTTGTATAATGTGCAAATTTATGGATATATTTTCGGTGCACAAACTATTTATTCTGATATATGTTTTATTGGGGTTGTTTTTGGTCTAAAATATGTAATGAGTATCGGGAATGTTTATCTATAGGATTTCAATGTGCAAATTTGGTAATGTGCCGATATGCCAATGAAAGTGATCTTTGAATAAAAAATAGGATAAATTATGTAAGGTCTGTAAGGTTTTAGTTAAAATCGCCTGATCTGTTATGTTGAGGAACGAAGCATCTCACATGACGAAAGAGACTCTTCCCTATGGTCAGAGTGACAGAGAGAGAAGATGATCTTTGAAATATAATGTAAAAACTGTAAGGTTTACATACGCTTCGCTCCTGTGGCCGTGGTTGTAAGATTTTAGTTAAAATCATTTCACGCAAAGACGCGAAGGCGCAAAGAAAAGAGATATAATTTTCAAATGTAGGGGCAGTGGCTTGTCCCTGCCCGTTTATTGCGCAATCGGGCACCCACAAGGGATGCCCCTACAAAAGAGGGATTTGAACTAGTAGACTAAAAACTTGTAATTTTTACATACACTGCGTTCCTGTGACCGTTGGTTGTAAGGTTTTAGTTAAAATTGGGTGTTGTAGGGACGAAACAACGTTCGGCGTTAGCCAATTCATTCGCCCGTTTGTATAATCTGTGGGCGAATGCAATTCGCCCCTACATGTCTGAACCTGTAAGATTTGTTAGATTTTAGTTAAAATATGTAGGCAATATTTTCTAATGTATTGTTTATTAGAAAGAAAGATTTAAAAGGAATCGCTTGTTGAAAACTGCCATTTGTTTTATTTTCTTGTCGGGGCTATTTGTTGTAACTTTACGTATTCAGAAAAGAGGAAAATGCGATATGAATAATTTTGTACATCTACACGTTCACTCTCAGTATTCATTACTTGATGGTCAGGCCAGTATCCCCAATTTGGTGGATAAGGCTATAGCCGATGGTATGAAAGCCATTGCGCTTACCGATCATGGTGCTATGTTCGGTATCAAAGAGTTTTTCAATTATGTGAAAAAGAAGAACTCCAAATATGACGGTGCTATAAAAGAGTTGAAGGCGGAGATAAAAAAGCTGGAAAAGGAAGAACCATCTGCTGAGAACTCGGAGAAGATAGGGGAACTGAAAAATAAGATACACGAAGAAGAAGCAAAGAAGTTTAAGCCGATTATAGGATGCGAATGTTATGTTGCCCGTCGTGGCAGGACGTATAAAGAAGGAAAGCCCGACATGAGCGGTTGGCATCTGGTTGTACTTGCTAAAAATCTGAAAGGATATAAAAACCTGATAAAAATGGTATCGCACGGGTGGACGGAAGGGTTCTATATGCGTCCCCGAATAGATAAAGAATTGCTGGAAAAATACCATGAAGGGCTTATTGTTTCCACTGCCTGTTTGGGAGGGGAAGTGCCTAAAAAGATACAATCGGGTGATATGGAAGAGGCCGAAAAATCGGTACAATGGTTTAAAGACCTGTTTGGAGACGATTTTTATCTTGAACTACAACGGCATAAGACTAATCGCCCTGATGCCAACAGCGAAGCTTATCCTTTACAACAGAAGGTGAATACCGAGTTGTTACGCATCGGTGAAAAAATGGGCGTGAAAGTAATAGCGACCAATGATGTACACTTTGTGGACGAAACAGATGCCGATGCACACGACCGCCTTATCTGCCTGAGTACAGGTAAAGACTTCGACGATCCTAAGCGGATGCGTTATACGAAACAGGAATGGTTGAAAACCAGAGCTGAAATGAGTCAGATATTTGCTGATGTGCCACAGGTGTTGGAAAACACGAAGGAGATAGCTGATAAGGTCGAGTTTTACTCCATAGATTCCGATGCCCTGATGCCGTTCTTTACCATAGATGCCTCTTTCGGTACAGAAGAAGGATATAAGATAATGCATTCGGAAGAAGACCTGATCGTAGAGTTCGGTGAGCAGGAATATAAGCGTCTGGGTGGATATGATAAAGTGATCAGAATAAAATTGGAAGCGGATTATTTGCGCCACCTGACTATGATAGGCGCTGACAAACGATACGGGAAAGACAGGAATACCGAGATTGTAGAGCGTCTCGATTTTGAACTGGATGTAATGAAAACGATGGGTTTTCCCGGATACTTCCTTATTGTACAGGACTTTATAGCTGCCGCCCGCGATATGGGTGTTGCCGTAGGGCCGGGACGAGGTTCGGCTGCCGGATCGGCTGTGGCTTACTGTCTCGGAATCACTGATATAGACCCTATTAAATACGACTTGCTGTTTGAGCGTTTCCTTAATCCCGACCGTATATCGATGCCCGATATCGATATCGACTTCGACGATGACGGGCGTGGTAAGGTACTCAAGTGGGTGACCGATAAGTATGGGCAGGAACGCGTGGCGCACATTATTACATACGGTACTATGGCTACCAAGTCGGCGATAAAAGATGTGGCGCGCGTGCAGAAGCTGCCACTGGCAGAATCGAACCGGCTGGCTAAATTTGTTCCCGACCGTATTCCCGATAAGAAGAAGGTGACATTGAGGGATGCAATAGAATATGTGCCGGAACTGAAAGAAGCAGCAAGCAGTAACGATCCTGTGATGCGCGACACACTGAAATATGCGCAAATGCTCGAAGGTAATGTGCGAAATACAGGTGTGCATGCCTGCGGTATCATTATCGGGCAGCAGGCTATTTCGGATATTGTGCCTGTGAGTACGGCAGAAGATAAAGAGACAGGTGAGAATATCCTTGTTACCCAATATGAGGGTACGGTGATTGAAGAAACCGGACTGATAAAGATGGACTTCTTAGGATTGAAGACACTTTCGATAATAAAGGAAGCCATTGATAATATAAAGCATACAACAGGCGAAACCATCGATATAGATACTATATCGCTCGAAGACCCTAAGACATACGAACTCTATAGTCAGGGAAAGACGACCGGTACATTTCAGTTTGAGTCTGCCGGTATGCAGAAGTACCTGAAAGAATTGCAACCATCGAAGTTTGAAGACCTGATAGCGATGAATGCGCTTTACCGTCCCGGCCCGATGGATTATATACCGTCGTTCATTGCCCGTAAACACGGACGTGAAGAGATTTCGTACGATATTCCGGTCATGGAGCGTTACTTGAACGATACGTATGGCATTACCGTGTATCAGGAGCAGGTCATGTTACTTTCGCGATTGCTAGCCGATTTCACGCGCGGTCAGTCGGATGAGCTGCGTAAAGCAATGGGTAAGAAGTTGATAGATAAGATGAATGCCCTAAAGGAGAAATTCCTTGCCGGAGGTATGAAAAACGGTCATGATAAAAAGACATTGGAAAAGATATGGGCTGACTGGGAGAAGTTTGCATCATACGCATTCAATAAATCTCATGCTACCTGCTATTCGTGGGTTGCTTATCAGACCGCATGGCTAAAGGCTAATTATCCGTCGGAATATATGGCTGCCGTACTTTCGCGTAACTTATCCAACATAACGGAAATCACCAAGTTCATGGACGAATGCAAGGCTATGAGTATGAATGTACTTGGCCCGGATGTGAACGAATCGTTCCTGAAATTCTCTGTGAACAAGGTCGGCGATATTCGTTTCGGACTGGCTGCTGTGAAAGGAGTTGGTGAGGGTGCCGTAATGAATATAATTGAAGAACGGGAAAAGAACGGCCCTTTCAAAGATGTATTTGATTTTGTAGAACGTGTAAACCTCAGTGCCTGCAACAAGAAAAATATCGAATCTTTGGCATTGGCAGGTGCGTTCGATGCCTTTCCGGAAGTCAGCAGGGAACAATTCTTCGGTATAAGTACAAAAGGCGAAACCTTTATCGACCTGCTTATCCGTTATGGAAATAAATATCAGGTAGATAAGGATCAGGCTGCTAATTCACTGTTCGGAGACGATACGTCTTTCGATATAGCCCGTCCCGAAATACCGAAAGTAGAGAAATGGTCTGATCTGGAACGTTTGAATAAAGAACGGGAACTAATTGGTATCTATCTATCGGCTCACCCGCTGGACGATTATAAGCTTGTACTGAATTATGTATGTAATGTGGGCATGTCTGAGATAGAGGACAAAGATGCTCTGAAAAATAAAGAGGTAACATTCGGCGGATTGGTGTCCGGCGTGCGCGAGGGAATAACTAAGACCGGAAAGCCGTTTATGATAATCCGTATCGAAGACTTTACGGGAAGCGGTGAGATACCGTTGTTTGGTGACGATTATATCAATTTCGGAAAATACGGTCGTCCCGGATTGTATGTGTTTATAAAAGGACGTGTACAAGGACGCAGGTATGATGCTAATCAAATGGAGCTGAAAATAAATTCCATCCAGCTTTTACCTGATGTGAAAGACAGATTGATAGAAAAAATAACAATTACCTTACCATTGCATGATATGAACAATCAGATGGTAGAAGAATTATCGACTTTAACAAAAAACAATCCGGGTAATTCATTGTTATATTTTCAGGTAGTCGATGGGGAGCGCAATATGAAAGTAGATTTGTTCTCACGCAGTATGAAAATAAATGTGAAGCAGGAACTTATTGATTATCTGACCGAAAACGAAAGTTTTGTATTTAAGGTAAATTGAAATTTTTATATTTTAAATAGATTAATTACCTTTGCAGAGCAAAACTTATAAATAGAAATAATAAATAATTGTAAATAATAAATAGATAAAAGTTATGGCTTTAGAAGTTACAGATGCAGGATTTGAAGATTTGTTGAAATCAGATAAGCCTATAGTTTTAGATTTTTGGGCAGAATGGTGCGGTCCGTGCCGTATGGTAGGTCCTATTGTAGAAGAGCTGGCTACAGAGTATGAAGGAAAAGTTACCATCGGAAAAGTAGATGTTGACAATAATGATGAGATCACCTCTAAATACGGTATTCGCAATATACCTACAATCCTGTTTATCAAAAACGGAGAAGTTGTAGACAAGCAAGTTGGAGCAGCACAAAAGGCTGTTTTAGCGGAGAAAGTTGAAAATCTGTTGAAATAATAAGATTTTCATTATACTAACTGAGATATGAAAAGGCTGCCTACTACGAGTTGGCAGCCTTTTTCATTGAAAAGAAGTTGTAATTGTATAGAGTGTTTCGTTAATTATCTTAATTCCCTTTTTTAGTTTTAATAATGATTACTCCGTTCTTACCTTTCTCACCATACTGTTCTGTTGCGGTTGAATCTTTCAATACCTCTACCGATTCAATAGTAGCCGGATCAATCGATTGCAGTTCCGTTTCAGTAGTTTCTTTTCCGTCTATAATCACCAAAGCATCATTGATTTTGAAATCAGGACTGGCTGAAAAATATATGCCTTTTTTCTTACTCGAATTAGTGGTCATTACTCTCAGCTTATTTGTTTTATCACTGGTCGGATTGTTCTTGGCATATTCTTTTGTATAGATTATGATTACTCCATTCTTAGCATCTTCTCCATAAGCTTCTGTTGCAGACTTACCCTTCAATACATTTATATTATCTATATCATCAGGAGAGATTTTATTCATCTCGTCGTTAGGTATGATTTTCCCATCTACAACAATCAATGGTGATCCAGCCGAAGATGTGCCTACACCTTTTACACTAATCCTTACAGCTTCTCCTTTTAGCGAAAGATCTTGATTATCCTCTTTCTTATTATCAATATTATAGTGGACAGACTTAAAACTATAACGGGTAGTACTTGAATCTGAAGAATTATCAGTCGATATTGTAATTGTACTGTTTTTACCTTTCGGTATATCAGATACTTGTTTTCCGTTTACAATGACTACCGGTTTGTTGTCGTCCGAGTCGAATGTTGCCTTTAACTGAACTGTTTTGTTAATGATGCTGTCTTTGTGTCCGATAATTATGAATTGCTTTTGCGTCACACTATCCTTACTGTCGGATATTATTGACAGATTCAGATTCACAGTATCTTTCAGTATTTCGGATATATCGGGCTGTTCAAATACATAGCGCGGCGTTGCCGAGGCCCATATAAAAGCACCGAATGCCGGAATGATGGCCAGTGTGGCGATTCTTTTCCACGATGCGCTTTTTGCTTTCTTTATCATGTTTAAGCGGTTTAAAGGTTTTGAATAACTGAATGAATTGGAGAAAGAAAACACGGGGCCCCTGAACTCCTGATTGATAAGTACAGCCTGATACAATGCAGGAGAAATACCCGAATCGATGACTGCCTTATCGGCTAGAAATTCATGATTTTCTTTCAATAGATGGACATAAACCCAAGCCAGCGGATTGAACCATTGTAGCAGGAGCATGCTTTCGCTGCATATAAGGTCTATCCAGTGTTTTTGGTCTATATGTGTTATTTCATGTTTTAATATCAGATCCTTTTCCGTATTGCTCAGGTTGCTTGTATTTATCAGTATATAGTTCAGTACGGTAAAGGGTGACTTAATATCTTTGTTCTCTATTATTTTATAACCGTTATTTTGGGACCTTTCTCCGTTACGGATCAGTCCGTACAGGCTTTTGTAAGTATGGATATTGCGTATTATCAGGAACGATATCCCTATCAGATAAAAAACGGATAGTATAGTCCAGATACTGATTGCCTGGCTTTCTACAACTGACGCTACAGCTTCGGTATTTTCCGTATCGAATGTAACAGGCATAGTTATTACTACATCGTAAGTATATCTGATAGCCGGAATAATGAGTGATGTTATAAACCCTACCAACAAAAAGATACGGTTGAACTTGAAGAAGGTGGTCTTTCTCAGAAACAAAGTATATACGATAAGAAATATTCCCAGACAAATACCTGCTTTAGCTATGTAAATGATGAATGCTTCCATAATCAATTCTTTTTATTGTTATCTTCTTCAAGAGCCTTACGCGTGTCTTCAAGCATCTTATCCATATCATCTACTGTCAGGTTGCTCTCCTTGGCAAAGAAAGACACCATAGATGAAAATGAGCCGTCAAAATAATTCTTTACAAAGCCGAAAAGCTGTTTTTTAGAATATTCATCTTTAGCTACAGTCGCTCTGTATATATTGGAGCGTCCTTCACTGCGATGGGTCGCAAAATCTTTATTTTCGAGTATGGTCAATATTGTAGCTATTGTTGTGCGTGCAGGTTTACTATCGGTAAACTCCTTCAGTATATCCTGTACAGTTCCTTCCCCTATAGTCCACAGTATCTGCATTATCTGTTCTTCGGCTTTTGTGAGTTGCATCTTATATAAGTTTTACTTTTAATCTCAAAATTATACAGCAAATATATGTCTATTTTTTTAGACTCAAAATTTTTCGTCTAATTTTTTAGTCGAAAATGAAAATATTTTCAGATTATGGTAAAAACGATGAAAATATTTTAACTAAAAGCTGACAACCAACGGTCACAGGAACGCAGTGTATGTAAAGCTGACAAGTTTTCGATATGTAGGGGCGAATAATCATTCGCCCGCTTATAGATCAATCATCGGGCGTAAGATTTTACGCCCCTACAGGCTTACTCTATATTTTAACTAAAAGCTTACACACCTGACAGGTTTACCAGTCTTTAGTTTACTAGCTTGCTAGTTTAATTGGCTCCGCCGATTACTTCGTAATTGACTCTGTCGATTGCTTTGCAATTCTCACTTTTTCCTAGTACACTAGAACTCTAAGAACTAGTACACTCATCATCAATTAGCTCCGCCGATTTATCAATTCAAAGACCGCTATCATTGGCATATCGGCACATTACCCAAACACCGTTCGGCGTTAGCCAATTAGCACATTGATATCCTATAGATAAACTTTTTCATTCTTCATATTTCCTCCATTTTTTGAATCGTTAATTTTCCGTTGCTGGAAAAACTGTTATATCTTTATAACTTTGAATATATACTTTGCATGAAATATTTACAGTTGCTGACTCTCGTAGGATTATTATTTATAACGAGTTGCCATAAACCGGAAAAACATCCTGTCGATTTTTATTATTGGAAAACAAACATATCATTAGGCGATACAGAGAAAGAATACTTTGAAAAGCTTAATAGCAGGAAGTTATACGTACGCATCTTTGATGTAGACAAAAATGACTCGTGGATAGAACCAAAGGCAAAGATAAAATTGTTCGATTCGGGTGCACTCGATGCTGAATATATCCCCGTAATATTTATTACCAATCGTACTTTTCAGGGTATAACTGAATATTCGCTAAAAGAGGCAGCTCGTAATGTATCGGAACTAATAGAGCGGATATGTGAAAAAAATAATTTATCTGATGTGCGTGAAATACAGATAGACTGCGACTGGACGGAAAGTACAAGAGATGCCTATTTTACTTTCCTGTCTTTGCTGAAACAAAAAACAGGGAAAACAATATCATGTACACTTCGCCTGCATCAGGTGAAATACAGGGAAACGACAGGAGTGCCGCCTGTAGAAAAAGTTGTGTTGATGTGTTATGCAACCTCCGATCCTACCGATGTTTCTGATAAAAACTCGATACTGGACATCCCTCTGCTGAAAGATTACACAAATGACATAAATTCATATCCTATCGATTTTGATGTTGCTTTGCCACTTTATTCGTGGGCTATAGTGACAAATCATCTGGGAAAAATAAAGCTGTTGAATAATGTAACCCGAAGCGATATGGATACCACATTTTTCCGACAGGTAAATAATAATGAATTTGAGGCGAAAGACGATTTCTTCTTTCAGGGAGTATATATAAACAAAGGCTTTACAGTAAAGACGGAGGGAATTTCGTCAGAATTGTTGAATGAAGCCAAACAATACCTTGATGAAAAAATAAATAAAGATTACAACATTATCTATTATCATTTGGATAAACCCCTGTTGGAAAGGTTTTCCATAGATGAATTAAAATAAATCTGCAACTATGAAAAAGATTTTTTTATCATTTATACTTATTATATCGTTCGTAAACAAAACGCATGCCTGTGGTGATTACTCCTATGACAGTTATTATGATGGCGGCTACTATAATCTGTTCATGCAGGAAATAATAAATGATCCGCAATACTATCCGTTTCTGTTGTCTTTGGCCTATGCATATTACAATGAAGGTTATCAGGGGGATATAAAGAATGAAAATATAGAAGAATGGATGGATTATTTCGGAACGAATTATGAAGATACGCGCTATCTTGTTTTTGATGCGTCTGATTACTTGTTGGAACAAATCATAAAAGGAGAGAAGATAAAAGACGACAAACTGGCATTCGTAACATCTGCATTTGCGAAGAAGTATAAGCTGGCTTTGGAATATCTGGTTTACGCAAAATATCTGGAGCCATATATGGCTATCAAATCTTCGGGATCGAGCTGGTACTATTATCCAGAAGAAGGTAACACGGCAGATATGCTCAACTACAATGAGGTAACATTGCATCTGCAAAAGAAATGGAAGTCGCTGACCGATAAAGAACTGAAACTAAGATATGGTTATCAGTTGGTCCGATTTGCTCACTATAACATGAATTACGAGGATGCCGTTAATTTTTTCAATATGTATTTAGAACCTCTCAACTATAAACCGGCGATGTATTATCACGCTTTGTCTCAAAAAGCAGGAGCGGAGAGAGGCTTGGGGAATATAATGGATGCTAATTATAATTTTTTCAGAGTGTTCAGTCATTCTAAAAACCTGAAGCAAATAGCACTGACTTCACTGAAGTTTACCGAAGGGCTTTCTGTAAAGGAATTTCTGGATGAGGCTAAGACCGAAAAAGAAAGAAATGATGCGTATTTATTATTAGGTTATTTTGCTTTCAATAACCCGTTGAACGAAATAGAAAAAATGGTAAAAACAACGCCGGATGCCATTCAGGCGAAAGTATTGATGGCGCGGGCTGTCAATACAATAGAACGGAGTATCATGTCTCCATACTATTATTACAGCAAAGACCGGATCAATACACAAGACCGGCGCTATCCGTTAGCGGATGACAGTAAAATGGCTGCATTCTTGAAGAATACAATGGCCTTGTCTAACAGAATGGCAGAATCGGCATCGGTAAAAGATAAAGATTTCTGGTACCTGACCACTGCTTATCTTTATTTTATCAACAAAGATTTTACCACTGCGAAAAGTTATCTGGATAAAGTGAAGACAACGGACAAGAAATATGAGATGCAGAAGAAAAATTTTAGCATGTATATAGATATATGTGAACGTCCTTCTATCGGAGCCGAAGATGAAATTTATGTCTATTCCAAATATAAAAATGTATTGTTACCACAGAAAGACGATAATGAATTGAGGGAAATTGAAAATTTTGCAAAATACAGTACTCATAACTTTATAATCGATGTATTGGCTAACAGATATTATTTACAAGGTGATTATGCCAAGTCCTTCCTGTTGCATCACAATATTAAAGATCTGGAAGAAAATCCGGACTTAAGGCTGTTGGATGCAATAGAATCTTTTTACCGTAAGTCTGATAAGAATGGTATGGAGAAATTTATCATCGAAAATATTACTCCACAAGATGATAAAAAATTGGATATCATATCATATGTAAATTATGTCAGAGGTATTGCACATCTTGCAAATGCCGACCTGGAAAAAACGCTTGATGCGTTCAGTAAAACCACGCTGGCTGATGAACGAAACATATCCTGCAATATATTCGGATATAATAAGATAGAATGCTTTGAGTGTGGAGAAGATACAGTGATGGCTTCGGACTATTTGCAAGACTTTCCATATATAAATGATATGATGAGTATAAAAGGAATAACCGAAGCGCTAGTCAAACTGAAAAGCACAGGACAGCAAACCGGCGAATTGGCTGCTAAAGCAAACTACCTGATCGGAAACTTCTATTATAATACTACCCGTACCGGATATTTCAGGCATGTATTGCGGTTCGACGGAAATAATAGTAACTGCTGGAAATATAATTTGCAAGATAAAGAGGATATATACAGTACTAAGAATATATATTTTAAGTCGTATCGCACATATTACCGAAACAATGTCGGAGAATCTTTAGGCTATCTGCAAAAAGCATATGTACAGGCTCAAAACAGAGAGCTGAAAGCACGTATTGCCTTTGCATTATCCAAATGCGAGCAGGAAGAATATTATGATAAGAACGATGTCGACTATTACTATAGTTATCGCAACAATAATAGGGACGATGGTATTCTTATAACGAAGAGGAAGTATTTTAAAGAACTGGCTAAATATAAAAACACGAAGTTTTATGACCAGACAGTTACATGGTGCAAATACTTCGACTATTATGTGACTAATTGTATGTAATATAAATCAGTAGTTTGGTCTAGTTATATGTTCGATCTCTTACTGCATAGCAACTGCACTTGTATAGCCTATATAAGTTCGGCTCATAACTAACGCGCACTCCCGTGCTTGTTTTTACTTTTGCCATTGCCGCAAAAGTAAACAAAAGGTCTAGTGCTTCGCTCCTCAGCGACCTGTCAGCAGTTTGCCGGCTAAAAGGGATAAACGGGCTATCGCCCCATCCCTTTTTACGCCACCTGCTCCGGACAGGTGCCCGCTTGCGTAGCTAATGCACAGAGTTGCGACGCACTGTCAAGGCAGAGTCTTATTATTATCTCCCAATCGTGCGTCAGCAGGCGCCGTTAGCTTTATGGACGGGGCACCCGTAGGGTGAGAGAGGCGTTAAACAAAAACGTGTTTGAGCTTATCCATAGATTCGTATTGCACAAATTCAAGAGCGAGTTTTTTTGTTTAGCCTTTGAGCCCTGTAACGGGTCGGCCTATGAAGCGGGACGCTAAAGAGCTTTTGATTCCTTTTGGGGCTTAGGCCAAAAGGAATGTAAGCAATCTGTGATTGTGCGCAGTAATAAATTGAACTATTTTGTTAAATACATTTTCAAATACTAATTCATATATAATGTGAAAGTATAATAAAGCCGCAGGATATAATCGCCTTTGCTTTTTTATTCCTATTTTTGTGCGATAGCTAAACGGATTTTTGAAAAATGAAAAGAATATTCCTTGTAGGATATATGGGAGCCGGTAAAACAACAGCCGGACGGGAACTGGCAAAAGAACTGAATCTTGATTTTATCGATCTGGATCATTTTATCCAGTCCCGCTATCAAAAAACTGTTAATCAGCTGTTTCAGGAAGTAGGTGAAAGTGAATTTCGCATTATAGAGCGTAATGTGCTGAAAGAGGTTGGAGAATTTGAAGATGTAGTTATTGCTACAGGCGGTGGCGCTCCCTGTTTTTTCGATAATATGGAGTATATGAATGGAGTAGGTACTACAGTATATCTCAAGGCCAGACCCGAAGCATTGGCATCGCGCCTGAATACATGCAAAGAAAAACGCCCGCTTATAAAGGATAAAGACGAGGCTGAACTGTACACATTCATTGTAGAAAGTCTGGAAAAAAGAGAACCGTTTTATTCACAGGCGGGGATAATATTTGAAACCGAAGAACTGGTAAGCCGTGAAGATGTAATGGGATATGTACGGCAATTAATAGAAAGATTATGAGATTTGATTTTTTGAGTAGATTCTTTATAAGTGCTGCAATACTGTTCACATACGGTATGCCGCTTATTTCACAAACACAATACACAATAGCTGAGGACAGGTCTAAAGTATCTTTACAGGTCAATTTTAACAGGACAAAATTTACCGTCAGCGATATATTGAGCAGCAAACGCGGTCAACCGCTTATCGAAGCCAAATCATATACATTGAAGCTAAATACCGATACGCTGGGCGTCTGGTCTAAGCTGCCTTCATCCGAAAATGCATGGAAGCTACAGCTGGAAGCACCCTATGCCAATGGTTTCTTCGTTAGTCTCGATGATTTCTATCTGCCCGAAGGTTCACGCTTATATGTTTACAACAGTAACAATTTGAAGAATGCCACTGTATATAAGCATGAAGATAATCCCGAAGGAGGCCCCTATTCACTCGAAAACCTGAAAGGAGACAATGTCGTGCTCGAATATGTGGCACCGGCAGGAATAGTAGAAAAACCCCGTATCAAAATAGCGGATGTAGGATTGAAATATGAAGACAATCAGTCCGGCGACAACGATGGCTACAACCATTCCGATAATGTGTGCATGATAAATATAAACTGTTCGCAAGGCGACCAGTGGCAAAGTCAGAAAAGAGGTGTAGTACGGCTTCGTCTGAAAAGGACGGACGGGGAGTTCAGCTTGTGCACGGGAACACTTGTGAATAATACGGCAGAGGATAAAACTCCTTACATACTGACAGCTTCCCACTGCTTTGAAAATGTAGATACTTCTCAGTCTGATAATTTTGGCTTCTTCTTTGAATACGAATCTCCGACATGTACCAGTGTAACTCCTACATACAAATATCATAAAGGAGCCGAAGTGAAAGTTATTAATTCACTGAATGGCGGAAGCGACGGCGCTCTGATGCAGATGACGGGTACTATCCCCGATTACTGGGATGTATATTTTAACGGATGGGACAGAGTGACTTCTACAAGCAGTGTGACCGGTGGAGCAATACTCCATCACCCCAGAGGCGATATAAAGAAAATCACATTATACAACCAGACTCCCCGTTCGGGCGGATGGGACAGCACATCTCCGGCAGAATCGTTCTGGCTGGTTAACTATTCGGAAGGCGCTACAGCTAAGGGTTCTTCCGGCGCTCCTATATTCAATCAGAACGGACTCGTGATAGGAACCCTTTCGGGAGGTAGTAATTCATGTGCGAATCCGGATGGAACTGACTTTTATGGCAAATTCTGGTATCACTTCGACAGATCCGCAAATGTCGACCTGCGCATGAGTACATATCTCGATCCGCTGAATAAGGGTGTGCAAAACTTAGCAGGATTGAACAATAATAACAGCATAGATAAAGAACTCGTCCTTGATCGTACACAGGCAGAGGTTATTAATAAATCTTCCGTTGCTGTGAATATCCTTAGTGGTAACGGTAACTATACCATATCGTCAGCAGATGAACATATAGCTACAGCCAGTGTATCAGGTACACAGATTACAATAAATGGCGTAAATATGGGGAACACCGTACTAACGATTACAGATGGACGGAATAAAACGAAAGAACTGTATGTTCAGGTACGTCAGAATATTGATTTCTATCTGGATGAAAATAAGAATCTGCGTGTAAGCGTGTACGATACAGACGATGCTATCAGCCGTATAAGACTTATTAATTTTTATGGCAATACAATGTATGACCGTAAAGATATCGGCGAAAAAGAGCATACAATCAACCTGAATCTGATTCGCCGCGCAGCTCATATTATAGAAATTAAGACAGTGAATGGTCTTACGAGGAGGGAAAAAATATTATGGTAAAAACCAAAACAGTATATGTTTGCAGTAATTGCGGCAATGACTCACCTAAGTGGCTGGGGAAATGCCCCGTTTGCGGCGAATGGAACACCTATGTAGAAGAAGTAATCAGTAAAGAAAAACCATCGGCTAAAAGTGGTCTAAATGTTTTTGAAACACCTAAAGCCAAGCCTTTACTGCTCAAAGATGTTCAAACAGGTGAAGAACCACGTATTGACCTGCATGACGGAGAACTCAACAGGGTGCTCGGTGGCGGGCTTGTTCCCGGATCGCTGGTACTGATAGGCGGGGAGCCGGGCATCGGGAAATCGACATTGGTGTTACAAACCGTGCTCGGACTGAATGCAATAAAAACGTTATACATATCGGGTGAGGAGAGTGCAAGGCAACTGAAACTGCGTGCCGACCGTATCAACTCGAACAGCGAGAATTGCTTTATTGTGTGTGAAACCAATCTGGAGCAAATTTTTGTACATATACAAAACCTGAAACCCGATTTTGTGGTTATAGACTCTATACAGACGATATATACTGATACCGTGGAATCATCACCGGGCAGCGTATCGCAGGTGCGCGAGTGTTCGGCAGCCGTACTCAAGTTTGCAAAAGAGACGAGTACGCCGGTTGTACTTATCGGCCATATAAATAAGGAAGGCAGTATAGCAGGGCCTAAAGTGTTGGAGCATATTGTAGACACTGTTCTGCAATTCGAGGGCGATCAGCATTATATGTACCGTATTCTCCGCAGTATTAAGAATCGTTTTGGTAGTACGGCAGAATTAGGTATATACGAAATGCGCCAGAACGGATTGCGCGAAGTGAGTAACCCATCAGAGTTGTTGCTTACACAAAACCATGAAGGACTGAGCGGTGTGTCTATTGCAGCCGCGATAGAAGGCATACGCCCGTTCCTGATAGAGACGCAGGCATTGGTCAGCACTGCAGCCTATGGTACACCACAGCGCTCGGCTACGGGTTTTGACCTGCGACGGATGAATATGTTGCTGGCAGTGTTAGAGAAACGTGCCGGATTTAAGCTGATACAAAAAGACGTATTCCTCAATATTGCCGGAGGCTTGAGAGTGAATGATCCTGCAATGGACTTATCGGTTATCAGTGCGGTGTTGTCGTCCAGTCTAGATATTTCTATCGAGAAACATGTATGTATGACCGGCGAAGTAGGTTTGTCGGGTGAAATACGTCCTGTAAACCGTATAGAACAACGAATACTGGAAGCCGAAAAACTGGGTTTTACCAAAATACTTATTCCTCAGAATAATCTGAAAGGCTTTACATCGAAAGTTAATATAGAGATTATTCAGGCAAGGAAAGTAGAAGAGGCTTTCAGACAACTGTTCAGTTAAAGACTTTGATAAAATGAATATTGAAATAATAGCATTCGATGCAGACGATACCCTTTGGGACAACGAGCCGTTGTTCCAGAGTATAGAAAAAGAATTATGTACCATGTTGACCGAATATGGCGATATGGAACATATATCTTCCACTTTATTTGACATTGAGATGAATAATCTGGAACTGTACGGCTATGGGGCAAAAGCTTTTACGTTGTCGATGATAGAAACGGCGCTCAAAGTGAGTGACAATAAAATCTCTGCAGATAAGATAGCTCTGATTATAGAGAAGGGCAAATATTTGCTCAATATGCCTATACAGTTGCTCGATGGCGTTGAGGAGGCACTATCTTCTTTCAGTAAGAAGTATAAACTGGTAGTAGCCACAAAAGGTGATTTGCTCGATCAGGAACGCAAACTCGTGCGTTCGGGGCTGGCAAAGTATTTCGATCATGTGGAGATTATGCCCGACAAGACGGAAAAGGAATACAGAAAGCTTGTATCTGCTCTGAATACACAGCCCGAAAATATATTGATGGTAGGTAATTCCCTGAAATCTGATATTTACCCGCCTTTGTCCATAGGTATGTATGCGGCCTATGTGCCGTACCATACAATGTGGAAGCACGAAGTAATGGACGAGAATATTGTAAACGACAAATTTTATAAAGTGGAATCACTGGGCAGTTTGAGCAGTTTAATAATAAGATGAACAAAATTATTGATATAAATACTTGGACAAGAAAAGAACATTATGAATTCTTTAAGGATTTCGACGATCCGATGTTTGGAATTACGTTTAATGTAGATTTTACGGCAGTTTATAATGAGGCAAAGAGAACAAACAGCTCGTTTTTTTTGTTTTCCTTACATAAAATAATGCAGGCAGCGAATGCGACCGAAGAGTTCCGCTACAGAATAGAAGGTGACGATGTCGTATGTTACGATGTTATCCATGCCTCTTCTACCGTAGGCAGACCCAATGGTACATTCGGCTTTTCCACGATGGAGTATTTTACCGACAGAGATACCTTTGTCAGAGAAGGTTCTAAAGTGGTAGAACGGATAAAAAGCCTTACAGGAATTACATTTGAAGAGCAGACCGACCGGAAAGATGTGATTCACTATTCGCCGATGCCATGGATACAGTTTACCGATCTTAAACATCCGGCTTCGTTCGGTAAAAAGTTCTCTATTCCGAAAATATCGACAGGGAAACTTTTTAAAGAAGGTTCTGTACTGAAACTTCCGGTGTCTGTTACCGCTAACCATGCACTGATGGATGGTTACCACGTTGCCCGCTTTCTGGATAATCTGAACGATCTTATTCAGACCGATTGATAAAATAAGCTAGTAGCAGAAAGCATTTGATGATATATTCCTGAATCATAACCTCCTTGAGCTGTTATGATTACAAAAGCAATAAAAAGGTCTATGACCTTAATATATTTTTATAGAATGAATTACGAGGAAACAATAGAATATTTATATAACCAGCTGCCTGTATATCAGAAGGTAGGTGGATCAGCATATAAGGAGGGGCTCGACAATAGCCTTACACTCGATAATTATTTTGATCATCCGCATCATAAATATAAAACGATACATGTAGCCGGAACCAACGGGAAAGGCTCTACATCGCATCTTATTGCTGCCGTATTGCAGGAAGCAGGCTACAAGGTTGGATTGTACACTTCTCCACACCTGATTGATTTCAGGGAGCGTATCCGCGTGAACGGGGAAAAAATATCGAAAGACTATATTGTGGAGTTCGTTGATAAGCACCGCGAATATTTCGAGCCTGTACAACCTTCATTCTTTGAGCTGACCATGATGATGGCATTCCGCTACTTTTCCGATATGGAAGTGGATGTCGCTGTTGTGGAAGTCGGCCTTGGCGGACGTCTCGACAGTACAAATATAATTACTCCCGATCTGAGTATTATAACCAATATCAGTTTCGATCATATGCAGTTTCTCGGCAATACCTTAGAGAAAATTGCAGGAGAAAAAGCAGGTATAATAAAGAAAGATGTACCTGTAATAATAGGAGAGGCCGAAGGTGAGGTGCGTACGGTATTTGAAGAAACGGCCGAAAGGGTAGGAGCACCTATAATCTTTGCCGAAGATGAAAAAATTATTCGCTCGAGCCTGAAAACAGCAAGTGGCTGGCTCTTCGACACGAAATACTATTTACAACTTAAAGGGGAACTTTCGGGCTATGCCCAGCTGAAAAATGCAGCCACTGTATTGTGCGCCATTAAGGAACTACAAAAAATGAGCTACGTGATACCCTCAAAGGCCGTATATAGTGGATTCGCATACGTGAATGAGCTGACCGGATTGATGGGACGCTGGCAGATAATTCAGGATATAAACCCTAAAATAGTCTGTGATACAGGGCATAACGCAGCCGGAATAAAATACATAGTGGAGCAGCTTGCAAGCGAACGCTGCCATACTTTGCATATCATACTGGGTATGGTAAACGATAAGGATATTTCCGCCGTTTTGGCTATGCTGCCAAAGAATGCCATTTACTATTTTACGAAAGCATCTATACCGCGCTCGATGAATGAGAGGGAGTTGCAGGCACTGGCTCAGAAACAAGGGCTGACAGGCTACTCATATCCTACTGTCGGGGAAGCTGTACAGGCAGCTAAAGACTGGGCTGCATCCAACGATTTTATATTTATCGGAGGTAGCAATTTTATTGTGGCCGATGCTTTGGAATATTTAGGATATAAATAATACCTTCTAATCTTATGGATGCTTCTTTACTGATCGCTAAACTGAGGCTTGCAAACCATTTGCTTGCAGGTTCGGAACTGAAAACTCCCCGCGAAGTAGTTTCGTGGATGGGTGCTGTACAGGCTCAGGATTTTAATATGGGCAAATGGGCAGTAGGCTCGCGCCTGCCCGGTATCAGCGATAGAGAGGTAGAAGATGCAGTAAACAAAGGTGAAGTAATACGTACCCATATCCTGCGTCCTACATGGCATTTCGTGTCGCGTGACGACATACACTGGATGCTCGAGTTGAGTGCGCCGCGCCTGAGCTCGGCAAGCCGTACTTATGATAAAATGATCGGACTGACGGAAGATACGATGGTTCGCGCACATAGCCTGTTGATAAAGATTCTGGAAAAAGAACCCGATCAGACACGACAGGAATTAGGGGAGAAGTTTCAAGAAGCCGGGATCTCTATTAATACACCTATACTGAATCATATAATGTTCAATGCAGAACAGGCCGGTCTGGTGTGCAACGGTGTCGTTAGAGGCAAGAAACAGACGTATGACCTACTCGAACGTAAAGTGCCGAAGACAGAAGTATTCGATAAAAATGAGGCGTTGAAGAAACTGGCATATAAGTATTTCCGTAGCCACGGGCCGGCTACTCTGCAGGATTTTATCTGGTGGTCGGGGCTGACGACAGGAGATTCAAAGAAAGCAATCGAAATGATCAGGCAGGACTTTATATTTGAAACCGTCGGAGATACCATTTATATATTCCATTCTTCTTGTCTCGATCATCAGATAGAAGATAATCTGGTACATTTTCTTCCGGCATTTGACGAGCTGTTCGTAAGCTATAAAGACCGTAAAGAAGTGCTGGCAACAGACCATCACAAAAAGGTCATTGTAAGCAACGGTGTGTTTAAGCCCACTATTTTCTTTAACGGACAGATAATCGGTATCTGGAACAGGATAGTGAAGAAGAATGCAGTGATAAGTGAACCTTCATGCTTTTCTAAACCAAACAAGAAGATGGAAAAACTGATAGATAAGGCAGCACAGGAATTCAACAACTATATGAAGAGTTAACCGTAGATCTTATAGACTGTAAACAGACTGTATAAGATTGTGATGAGTATTAACATAATAGTGTTTATTACAAACAATACCATAGATTTCAGATTTGAGATCCATCTCTTTTCAGCATAAAATATACGTGAGCCTCTGAAAAAATAGAATGTGATATAGCCGATAAAGGATAGCCACAGCAATGCACTTAACTTGCCTGCCCCAATCCAGTCGAAAATGCACATCAGTATGCTGCATATTGTGATAGACAGTAATATTACCGAGAAAAAATGTAGCGTAAATATGCCATTATCAAAATAATATCGCTTCTTTTTATTGTGGAATAACCATAAGAAGAAAGCAAATATAGGCATATAAAAGAACAGAGCTTTTGGCAGGTTGTGGATGAAGAATTCAGTCGCTTTCTCCATCCTGTGCTCGTCCTGAGCATTATATGCTACCCTAACCAATGTCTTATATATTAAGCCATCGGTGGCAAGTATTTGATGCTCATGATCTAAAGAAAGGTATATGGAATCGATCTCTTCAGGTGTTATATATTTGTTCTCCGCAATCAGGCTGTCTTTGAATGCTTTTGTCATATCCACGTCTGCATTCAGATCTACCTTTACTTTATTCAGTTCCTTATCCTCTTTGAGATTCTCTACGTCAGGTAGGATCGGAGGAATAAAGAATGCAAAAAAACTGATAAATATATACAGAGTAAATGGGTTGACATATGATTTGCGTCTGCCGTTCATATATTCCAGCGACAATTTTGCCGGTCGCAGGAATAAGTCTTTTGTTGTTCGCCAGAAAGAGCTGTCGTAATGCAGAAAATCGGACACAAAATGGGTAAACAGATGATGAAATGATTGTCTGCTTTCTGTATTTTCCTGTCCGCATTTCGGACAATAGTTATTTTCTACAAAAGTACCGCAGTTGAGGCAGGTTTTACTGTGCCTGATTTTGTGTTTACTCATTTTTCTTAGTATAAAAGGAACTTCCTTACTCTGTCTCGATCTCTATAGATAACCTGTCATCAGCGTTAAGAAAAAGAGCAGCAGAATAGTTCAGTATGGCGGTTTTTCCGTCCATCGAAAATGCAGCATTCTCGTTACTTACTTTTTTAATCTTTTTCGGAAGATGATATTTTATCACCATGTTTCCTTGCGAGAATAACCGGCCCATAGATCCGTCGATACTGTTTTTTAGATTTGGAACCGTATCGTTATTTTCATTATTTCCTTCGTCGTCGTTTGTTACATTATTGTCGGTTATTTCATATTCTATCTTATCCGGAGCTGCCGTTACAACACGTTTGAATGTAGTACCATCCCATGAAAAAGAATTCCTGCCAAAAGGGTTATTCACATAAAATCTCTCAAAAGAACCATTCTTTTTACCCTTTCCCTCTTTTTCCAGCTTAGACATCGATGCAAAAGCATTTGTAAAAGCATCCATATTGTCGAAATCGCCATAAACCGAGATCTTGAATATACCCAGACTGTCGTTATTTTCTATTCTCATATAGAGTGGTTCTATATTCTTAATGTCCTGCTCCATACCGGATGAAATACTATCGGCAGCCTCTCTTATAACCTGCGAAAAGTTCATAATACTATCTTTCGGATAATTATTATTACTACTCTTAAAAGATGAGGTACCTGCTATTGCTAATAGCTCGGCAGCATCTATGGTCATGTTATATTTTACCTGTCCGTTTTCGAGAAGATAAAGGTCTTCATATACAGAACAACTGCTTAGTAACAGTAAAAGGGAAAAGATTATAATTGTCAGTTTTTTCACAGGATTATTTATTTAGTTTAAACAAAAATCCCCTCTCAGTCTTGCAACAGACCGGAGGGGAATATAGTTTTAGATTATTCCAGATAAGTATATCCGTACAGTCCCGATCGGTAGTTGGATAGGAATTCTTTTCCTTCCTCTACAGTGATCGAACCCTGTTTCACACAGCTGGTTACCCAGCCTTCTACAGTGCGTACAAGCTTCTTGGCATTGTATTGTGCATAGTCGAGCACTTCGGCTACAGTCTCACCGTCTATCATCTGTTCTATCTTGTATCCGTCACCATCTACAGAGATGTGTACGGCATTAGTATCTCCGAACAGGTTGTGAAGGTCGCCCAGTATCTCCTGATATGCTCCAACGAGGAATACTCCCAGATAATAAGCTTCGTTTTTCTTTTTGCCATGAACCGGCAGATATGACGACTGGTTACCGTTGGATATGAAATTATCTATCTTTCCATCCGAATCGCAGGTTACGTCCTGCAATGTGGCTGTCCGGTCGGGTTTCTCGTCGAGCCTGTGGATAGGTATGATCGGAAACACCTGATCTATTGCCCATGAATCGGGCAGTGACTGGAACAATGAAAAGTTACAGAAATATTTGTCCGGTAACAATTTCGATAATTGTTTCAGTTCTTCCGGTGCATGTTTGGAGCGGCCTGCCATGTGGAATATCTCGCGTGCGATGGAGAAATACAGGCGTTCTACCTGTGCCCTTGTTTTCAGTGTGAGCATTCCCAAACTGAACAGGTCGAGCGCCTCCTCACGGATCTGTTGTGCATCGTGCCATGCCTCGAGCATACGCGTCTGACTCAGATTGTCCCAGATGTCGTACAATTCGCGTACAAGTTCGTGGTCGTCTTCTGCCAGCTCTTCACTTTCGTCCCACTCAGGTAATGTAGCCGTCTCCAATACCTCAAATACAAGTATGGAGTGATGTGCCGTGAGTGAACGCCCCGATTCGGTAATGATATTAGGGTGGGGGATATTGTTTTTGTTGGCAGCATCCACCATTGTAGCTATAGAGTCGTTTACATATTCCTGTATGGAATAGTTCACACTGCTTTCGTTATACGATGAGCGCGTGCCGTCGTAGTCTACTCCCAGTCCGCCGCCGATGTCAACAAACTCTACTTTGAAACCCATCGAATGTAGTTGCACATAGAATTGGGATGCTTCGCGCAGCGCTGTTTTTATACGGCGTATTTTGGTTATCTGGCTTCCGATATGGAAATGGATAAGACGTAGGGAATCCTGCATATTTGCTTTTTCAAGATAGGCAAGAGCTTCTAACAATTCACTGGAGTTGAGTCCGAATTTGCTGCCGTCTCCTCCCGATTCTTCCCATTTGCCACTGCCCGAACTCGCCAGTTTGATGCGGATACCGATATTTGGAGTGATTTTCAGCCTTTTGGCTACTTTGGTGATGAGTGGAAGTTCGTTCAGCTTCTCTACCACTATAAAGATCTGTTTGCCCATCTTCTGTGCCAGCAAAGCCAGTTCTATATAGCTTTCGTCTTTATATCCGTTGCAAATGATCAGGGAATTGGAATCGGTATTGATTGCAATTACAGCATGAAGTTCAGGTTTTGAACCGGCTTCGAGACCGATATTGAATTTCTTTCCGTGACTGATCAATTCTTCTACCACCGGACGCATCTGGTTTACCTTTATCGGGTATATTATATGGTTTTGAGCTTTGTATTCGTATTCTTCGGCTGCCTGTTTAAAGCACGTCGATATTTTCTCGATACGATTGTCCAGAATATCCGGAAAACGAATCAGAACAGGAGCAGATACGTCACGAAGTTGCAATTCGTCCATCAGCTCTTTTAAATCAACAGCTACTCCGTCTTTACGAGGAGTTACCACAACGTTACCTTTCTCGTTGACAGAAAAGTAATTAATTCCCCAGCCTGAAATGTTGTACAACTCAGCCGAGTCTTCGATGCGCCATTTTCTCATTCTTTTGTGTAAAGTGATAAAAAATTAAATATTAGTTATAAGTCTCTTTGCCCTGTGGGCGGTTACGAGTTACACTCATAAATATATTTTATCTGCCGTTAACCATTAACAGACAGATATGTTGTTATTTTTGCGTTTTTAGGGTCTTTGGCCTCTTCTCCGTAGACATCGAAATCTGCCAGATAACGTCTGTCTATATTGGATTGCCAGATATGTGCCCATGTTTTGCCTATGGCATAAGGCAATTCTCCCTCCGAAATATACTTATAATATTTGCTTTCGGGAATCTCCTTTATTGTCAGGCTCAGGTTTGTAGGAATACCTTCCAATGTAGATACTTTGTAACCAACAATAGTGGTGTATTTTCCCGTAAAGTCGCTTTCGTAATCGGTATAGATACAATAAATATCGTTCGATATTTTATTCGGCATCAGTTGCTGCAAATAAGCATTTCTGAAAAATATCTCCCACAGTTTTACTATGTCTCCCTGCGACTGGTGATTCTGGTTGGTAGTGCGAACGGAAATACCTACTACTGCAAACTTTTCTAATACAACTTCCTGATGTTCCATTATCATTCCCTTTCTAAAATGTTTGTTATCTCAGCTACGTACAGGTAATGAAAGTCTTTTTCGGGATACCAGCGATCTATAATATCCTTATTGAGGAAGGCATTTTCTTCTATGCGCTGAACAAATAGCTTTTTTGCAAAGATGGCTGTATGGGCTTCTTCAAAGTACGGAATGCCATTATCCAATACAGGAGTAAGTCCGGCTTTTGCGATTTTATCTTCGTCGCGTCCCGATACTTTACCGAGATACCCCAAGTCTTTAAGATACTCTTTGTCGAAAAACGTTAGTGAGAACGATTCGCTGCTGTCTACAAATTCGCGTGTATAGCGTTGCGGGCGTATGACAACAAAGACTACTTCTTTGTTCCACATCACACCGAATCCGCCCCAGCTGGCAGTCATGGTATTGACTGTACCGTCCGGCTTGGCAGCCGTGATCAGCATCCATTTGTTTTTCAGCCCGAAACTGTCGGGTGTGAAATCTTTTATGTTTGTTTTCTTAAATTTGCTCATACACGTGGTATATATTTATTCTTCTCCGGGAATATACAGATTTAAACCATAGTTTTGGTTTAAGTAATGTTTTATAGAAGGATTGACCGTTGTGACATATATAGCGGCATCCAGTTCATCGTCCGATATGGATAAATAATCTTGATATTCTTTTGTTGCCTTATTTCTGATACTGTCAATATAAGTAGAATATATATCAGAATTTGCATAGTTTAGCGAATCCAGAAAATTCTTATTTGCATTGTAGCATGAATCTTCTATTTCATAAAGCCTTTTTTTATAGAAAGCGCCGTATGCAATACTTTTTGAGTCCAGCTTGTCCAGCAAAGTATAAAATGCTTGCGCTGTATCTTTCGGTATATCCAACGTTGACAGAAATTCATTCCTGAAATCATCATTCGTCTTTATCTCTGCTTTTTTGCAACCTATCAGTACTATACAAAAAAGAGAAAGCGCGTATATGTATTTCTTCATAATTTTTTATTGCTTAATCCAGTTTCAATACTGCTAAAAACGCTTTCTGTGGTACTTCTACGTTACCTACCTGCTTCATACGTTTTTTACCTTCTTTCTGTTTCTCGAGAAGTTTACGTTTACGGGAAATATCACCTCCGTAACATTTAGCCGTTACGTCTTTACGTACTGCCTTGATGGTTTCGCGCGCAACGATTTTTGCTCCGATAGCAGCTTGTATGGCTATATCGAATTGCTGGCGCGGGATCAGTTCTTTCAGTTTCTCACACATACGGCGGCCAAAGGTTACGGCATTGTCTACATGCGTAAGTGTAGAAAGGGCATCTACCGATTCACCATTGAGCAGAATGTCGAGTTTTGCCAGTTTCGATTCACGGTAATCGTGCATATGATAGTCGAAAGATGCGTAACCTTTCGATATGCTTTTCAACTTGTCGTAGAAGTCGATAACGATTTCTCCCAGAGGTATGTCGTAAATGATTTCTACGCGGTCGCCCGATATATAGTCCTGTTTGATGAGTATGCCGCGTTTACCGAGACAGAGCGTCATAATAGGGCCTATGTATGTGGTATTGGTAATCACCGAAGCGCGTATATAAGGCTCTTCGATGTAGTCGATCTGAGTAGGGTCGGGGAGTCCGGCCGGATTGTGTACTTCTTTGATATTACCTTTCTTGTCGTGTACGATGTACGAAACGTTTGGTACGGTGGTTATCACATCCATGTTGAACTCACGGTCGAGACGTTCCTGTATAATCTCCATGTGCAGCAGTCCCAAGAATCCGCAACGGAATCCGAAACCGAGTGCAACGGAGGATTCGGGCTGAAAAGTCAGCGAAGCATCGTTCAGCTGCAGTTTTTCCAGAGATGCCCGCAGGTCTTCAAAGTCTTCGCTTTCTATCGGATATACTCCGGCAAATACCATCGGCTTCACTTCCTCAAATCCGTCTATGGCTTCTTTACACGGATTTTTCACATGGGTAATGGTATCACCCACTTTTACTTCCTTTGAGGTTTTTATACCAGATATTATATAACCTACATCGCCGCAGGTGACTTCGGCTCTGGGGGACATATCCAGTTTCAGTACACCAACTTCGTCTGCATCATATTCTTTCCCTGTTGCGAAGAATTTAACAAGATCGCCTTTTTTGATTGTGCCGTTTACTACTTTGAAGTATGCGATAATACCACGAAAAGAATTGAATACCGAGTCGAAAATCAGTGCTTGCAAAGGGGCTTCCGGATCACCTTTCGGCGCAGGGATACGTTCGATAATGGCATCGATTATGTCATATACTCCTTCTCCGGTTTTACCGCTGGCACGGATTATTTCTTCGCGTTTTACACCCAGCAGTTCTATGATCTGGTCTTCTACTTCGTCGGGCATAGCACTTGGCAGGTCTATCTTGTTAAGGATAGGTATTATTTCCAAGTCGTTTTCTATAGCCATATACAGGTTCGATATAGTCTGTGCCTGTATTCCCTGTGCTGCATCTACAATGAGCAGAGCACCTTCACAGGCGGCAATAGAACGCGATACTTCGTATGAAAAATCGACGTGTCCGGGAGTGTCTATCAGATTTAGTATATATTTTTCATTTTTGTACATATATTCCATCTGTATGGCATGACTCTTTATAGTGATTCCGCGTTCACGTTCCAAGTCCATATTGTCGAGTACCTGTGCCTGCAAGTCTTTTCCTTCTACCGTTTTGGTATATTCTAAAAGCCTGTCGGCCAGTGTGCTTTTGCCATGATCGATATGTGCAATAATGCAAAAATTCCGTATTTTATTCATTCTGTGTTTATATCTTTATTATAATCTTAAAAATGGGAATAGACGCACTACCCCAAATTTAGGGTGCAAATATACAAAAAAGATACGAAAGCCTGTCTTAAAAAATCAATAATACGACTATGTTACACGACTGTTTTGCATGCGTATAATATTACTGAAATTTTATCTATAGATGGAGAAGAATATTATCAGCGGATAATATTAGAAAACATTGAAATTATGATGTGAAATTTGTAATGTTTGTAAGGTTTTAGTTAAAATTTAGTATACCAGCTGTAGGGGCGTAAAATCTTACGCCCGATGATTGATCTATAAGCAGGCGAATGATTATTCGCCCCTACATATCGAAAACTTGTAATTTTTACATACACTGCGTTCCTGTGACCGTTGGTTGTCAGGTTTTAGTTAAAATTGTTTCACGTAAAGGTACTAAGGCGTAAAAAGCAATATTCTGTAGCTTGCTGCAAAAGTTGTAACCTTTGTTACCTTTATGCTAATTTATGACTGAAAAAACTGTTACTTTTACATCAAATATGTATTTGTGGTTGTTTGTTGTTACTTATAGAAAAGAAAAAATAATAAAATATGTCTTTAAAACTTACTGAAAAATTCGGGCTTGATATGCAAAAAGCCCGACAGCGTGTAAAGGATGTGGTAAAAGAAACGCCTCTGCAATATATTAATACTTTATCGGAATATTTTGAATCCAATGTCTATCTGAAAAGAGAGGATTTACAGGTTGTACGCTCATATAAACTAAGAGGGGCTTATAATATGATAAGTAGTCTCGACAGGGATTTACTTGAAAAAGGTGTTGTTTGTGCCAGTGCCGGTAATCATGCACAGGGATTTGCATATAGCTGCAATAAGCTGGGAATAAAAGGGGTAGTTTTTATGCCTAAGATTACACCTAAGCAAAAGATAAAACAAACCCGTATGTTCGGTAACGGTAATATAGAGATTGTATTGACCGGTGATACATTTGATGACTGTGCACAGGCTGCAAAAGAATATACTGATGCGCACGGTATGACGTTTATTCCTCCATTCGACGATCTACGCATTATAGAGGGGCAGGGTACGATCGGTGTAGAGATATTAAACCAGATGGGTGAGACTCCGATTGATTATATATTTATCCCTGTCGGCGGTGGCGGGCTATGTTCAGGTGTGGGTGCATATATAAAGGAGTTTTCGCCTCAGACGAAAATTATTGCTGTAGAACCCGAAGGGGCTGCAAGTATGAGATCTGCATTCAGAGCCGGACATCCGGTAACATTAGCACATATAGACAAGTTCGTAGATGGTGCGGCAGTGAAGAGGGTGGGAGATATTACTTATTCCATCTGTTCAGAAGTGGTTGATGACATTTGTCTTGTGCCTGAGGGTGAGGCTTGTTCTACGATATTGAAACTGTATAACGAAAATGCGATTGTTGTAGAGCCTGCCGGAGCATTGAGTATAGCTGCACTGAATCATTATGCTTCCGAGATCAGAGGTAAGAATGTGGTTTGTATTGTCAGTGGCAGCAACAACGATATCGATCGTATGCAGGAGATCAGGGAACGCTCTCTGATATTCGAGCAGTTGAAGCATTATTTTATCATTCGTTTCCCTCAGCGTGCCAATGCACTGAAAGATTTCGTGAACAAAGTTTTGGGTGAGCGCGACGATATTGTCCGTTTTGAATATATGAAAAAGAATGAGAAGGAGAATGGTCCGGCATTGGTTGGTATCGAACTGGAAACAATAGATGAATACAATAATCTTATTGCCCGCATGATAGAATACGGATTGGATTTTACAGTTCTCGATCCTGATAGTGATTTAGGGCGTTATATTGTATAGCAGCTATATGCTGAGAGAGAGAGTCTTATAAAATAGGTGAATAAAAGTTATTGAAATTGTTTGCGGAAACAAAAAAAACACCTACATTTGCATCGCTTTTGAACGAAGAGCACGGTGCTTAAGCACTGGAGAGATGGCAGAGTGGTCGATTGCGGCGGTCTTGAAAACCGTTGAACTGCGAGGTTCCGGGGGTTCGAATCCCTCTCTCTCCGCGGAAAGCCTAAGACAAAAGGCGACAAAATTAAGCTAAACCCTACAAGTTCAATGACTTGTAGGGTTTTTTGTTTCTATTCTGTCTGGTCTTCGAAGACACGAAAAAGCCAAAAAGGGACACACTTTGCGCTCTAAATCGTACCCCTTTTGGCAAATCTGAAAAAGGGGTACGATTTGTCTAAAATAGGCAGTCTGCTGTCTGGATTTGGCATAGCCATATGATACTCAATTTTAATTAGTTAAACTAAGTTTGTAACATTAAAATTTGAGTTATGCGAAGTACATTCAGAGTGCTCTTTTTCCTTAAAAGAGACAAACAGAAATCCAACGGAAACGTACCCCTTTTTTGCAGGGTTACCATTGATCGTCAAGAAGCACGATTCGGAGTGAAAATAGATGTGAATCCATCTATCTGGGATGTGAATGCCGGAAGAGCTATCGGACGGACAAGCGAAGTGGTGGAAATCAACTCTATCATCGACAAAACAAAGACCGCTTTATTTAATGTGTATAATGAAATCCTGTTGAGTGATACTAATGTCACGGCTGAGAAAGTTAAAATGCACTTTCTGGGAGGAACTACCAAAACACATAACCTGATAGAGCAATTCCAACGGCACAACGATGATGTTGAACGATTAATCGGTATTAGTAAATCTAAAGCTACTTTTCAAAAGTATGAGGTGACGAAGAAACATTTAGCTAATTTCATTCGGGAAAAGTACAACCTTAGTGATATTTCATTCAAAGAGATCAACCACCAGTTTATTACAGACTTTGAGGTTTATCTTCAGACTACAGGTAGATGCAGTCACAACACAACAGCCAAGTTGATGCAATTCTTTAAGCGCATTGTAATTATTGCGAAGAATAACGGTTGGATTAAGTCAGACCCTTTTGCCAATTACAAAATCCGCATCAAGAAAGTAGACCGAGGATATCTTCAACAGGATGAAGTGGAAGCTATCATGGAAAAGCAATTTGCTACAAAACGATTGGAGCAAGTACGAGATATATTTATCTTCTCATGTTTTTGTGGGTTAGCGTATATAGATGTGAAGAAGCTGCGCAAAGAAGATATCAGGACATCTTTCGACGGAAATCTTTGGATTATGGGTAAACGGGAGAAGACTGATGTATCTTTTTCCATCCCGTTACTTGAAATCCCCAAAAAGATTTTAGAGAAGTACGAAGGTACTCTTCCTGACAATCGCATACTACCTGTCCCAAGTAATCAAAAGATGAATGCTTACCTCAAAGAAATAGGTGCATTATGCGGTATAACTAAGGAGCTTAGCTTCCACCTTG
>JBEBPN010000036.1:0-40034 GCA_040395895.1 Dysgonomonas hofstadii | reverse complement strand
GTCACAGGAGCGCAGCATATGTAAAATTACAAGTTTCCGATATGTAGGGGCGGATTATTATCCGCCCGTTTTTAGACGTATTGCTCTCGTATTCGGGCGGATGATAATCCGCCCCTACAGCAAACCCAGATATTTTAACTAAAACCTGACAAAGATTACAAGTTTTAGCTACACTTTGCTTCGCCGAACGATGTTTCTAGCCTGCTAGTTTAAAGCCCCTTTTTCTAGTATACTAGTATACTGAGAACTAGTAAACTCATCATCAATTTAAAGACCTCTTTCATTGGCATATCGGCACATTACCAAATTAGCTCATTGATATCTTATAGATAATCTTCCCGCAAAAAAATACAATTACCTGCTCCCCAAATCCATATACATATTCTGGAAAAATACTTTTGCCTGTTTTTCCAGTTCGGGATTTCCCGATTGACTGATAATGCTCTGCTTGTCGTTGTCATAAGTAACCGTTCCCGTAGAATCGGTCATGCAGAAACCGTTAACATACGAATAGAATGCAAACTTGCGCCCTTCAGGATTCAGCATATCCTTGCTGAACCTGAAATCGTCATGCTTTATATTTAGCTGCGACAGGAGTGTCGCTGCCAGATCGTTTTGTGAACCGTAGTCTCCGATTACAGCCGGTTGCTTTACTGCACCCCCCAGCCATATCATCGGAATGCGGAAACGTTCGGGGTCACTGTTGTTCAGCCCTTGCGGATATCCCTGCATAGCATGGTCGGCAATCAGTATGATCAGTGTATTATTCCACAATTCCTTTGTCTTTAGCTGCCTTACGAAAGATCCGAGACACTCGTCTGTATAATTCACGGCATTGAGAAACGGCTCTTCAAATTTTGTGACAGGCACATCGAACGGCTCGTGGCTGCTCAGAGTCAGTATTGTTTTCAGGAAAGGTGTATCCTGTGTGTTATGTGTCAGGTCATTGTATGCCCTGTCGATAACAAACTTGTCGGGCGCACCCCATTTGGTCATGCGCTCGCTCAACGGGAAGTCTTTATCCGATACAACATCGCTTATACCGCATGCCCCTACAAAGTAAGAACGCATATTGGCGAAGTCCGCATCTCCTCCGTAATAGAATGAAAGATTCTTATATCCGCTGTTTTTCAACGATCTGGAGATGGTTGGTAACGATTCCGTCTTTTGCGGATATTTCATAATCGCCACCGTAGGATGAGCCGGATAACCGCTCAGTATGGAGACAAGCCCCCTGTCGGTGCGGAAGCTGTTTGCATAGAAATTACTGAAAAATATTCCCTCTTTGGCAAATTGGTTCATATTGGGAGCCACTACCGAGTCCATTGCCACATCACTCGAGAAACTTTCGAGAATGAACAGAATGATATTAGGTTTCTCCGTATTGAGTAGTTGCGGCAGGCTGTCATTTGCCGGCTGTCTGGTGAGCATTGCAAATATATTCTCCGCTTCCTGTTTGTCATAAAATTGGTACTGTGTACCGAAATTGTCCGATTTAAAAAATGACGCCATCAGGTTGAATTCCGGATTTATGGCAGCATGGTTCAGAAACATATTTTCGCTGAAATACACTTTCCCGATATTCATTGTAGATACCGTAACCCCTCCTCTGATAGGTAGAAATAATATGCCTGTCAGTAGTATCAGTACAATACAGGTTTTGCCTATCGACTTAGGTACTTGCAGATTCAGTACCTGTTTGCGTATGATAAATATATATCCGATAAAAAGAATAACTGCAAAAATTATTGTACTTACTATCCCCAATACGATCTCCAGTGCCGATGCACTGGCAAAACTTTCTTTCGGGTTTTGCAGATACAAGAATACGGTAGAATCGAAATGGAAGCCCCAGTATGGGTAAACAACAATATCAGCCACTGTGATAATGGCAATTATTGCAAGTATAATACTGTAATATACATTATATACTTTAGCTATAAATTTAGGTTTTACCCAGATGGATGCAATCAGTATCAGTGCCGGAATCACTGTCAGGTATCCGCTCATCGACAGGTCGAGCGGCAATCCGTGATACAGCACAGTAAAGATGTCACTGGCTGCAACCCCTCCGCCTATGCTGCAATGAATAAGCATAAACGCCGTTTTTCCGATAAGAAATATTAATATGAAGTAAAAAAAAATCGTGGCAAACAGTAGTGTCCTTTCCTTCATTGTCCCGGGTCTATTTTGTTGTTGAATAAACAAAGATAAAATTTATGGAAAAAAATTACATGTTTTTTATGGAATTTCAACAAAACTTATCTCTATTAAGCAAAATCGTATAAGTTTAACCATTAAAAAAACAATATTATGGCTAATATAGATACTGGTAGCAATGACGGAAAAAAAGGAAAACCTAAACGTCAGTTATTGAGAGTAGATTTTACTCCGATGGTAGATATGAATATGTTGCTTATCACTTTCTTCATGTTTTGTACCACGCTCAGCATTCCTCAGGTAATGGATATAGCAATGCCTACAGATATGGGAGAACAACTGGTTCCCCAATCAAAATCGGTAACGGTACTTTTAGACGAGAATGATAAAGTGTATTATTACGAAGGACTGGCAGATTATGAAGACTACACTTCATTGAAGGAAACCAATACAATAGGCTTGCGTAAAATGTTGCTCGAACGGAATGCGGTACAGGTATCCAAGATCAACGACCTGAGACTGAAACGCCACAAAAAGCAAATTTCGGAATCCGATTTCAAAGCTCAGCTCAGCCAGTTGAAAAAAGATGACCACACACTTAATGTCCTGCTGAAGCCGACCGCCCAGTCCAATTATAAGAATCTGGTAGACGCGCTCGACGAAATGCAGATTTGCGGAGTCGATAAATATACGATCGTGGATCCTGCCGACGGAGACTATTTCCTGTTGGAAAATTATAAAACCAAAGGGTCTTTGACTGCAATGGCTAAACGGCCGTAACGCATCATAACAGATAGCTGAAGTAAAAACTCTATAAATTATTTATAATAGTTAAAATTACGCACAAGAAGAAAAAAACAATTATATTTATAGTCACTTAAAAGAACAGTTTTAGGCTACACTTTCATCCTCATACCAATGCGGTTCCGGTTAGCTAAATCTGTTCTTTTATGGTATTCAAGCAAATAAACCTTAGTCGGGGAAGGCTATCCCTTAGCTTAAAGCGTAAGTATGAGTATTATAAGTAAGGAGCTGATAAATCTATTAAAAGAGAAAACTCCGGAAAAAGGACAGGCTGTTAATCTATTGATGGACACGATCCCTTTGGGAAAAGAGGCTGCGTACCGCAGGCTTCGCGGCGAAATTCCATTTTCATTAGAAGAGGCTGTCGCTATATGCCGGAAACTGAATGTTTCTCTGGATGCACTTGCCGGTATGAAAAACTCGGATATTTATGGATTCTATACGAATGCAATCGTTTCCGACGAGCCGATGCTGGGCTATAATAAAATGCTGCGTCAGATAGTAGATACAATAGGATACCTTAAAGAAGTTCCCGGTAGTATTTCATACAGGGCAAGTGCTGCCCTGCCTCTCGAATTTGTATTTAAGTATGATTCGCTGTCGCAGATGTATATACGTATCTTGTTTTATCAACTATATCTTCTTACTACTCCTAAAAGCCTGATCGATATTGAAATACCTGCTGATGTAAGTGCAGTTCAGAAAGAAGTGGCTTCGGTGATGCATGATATAGACGGCATGCTGATACTCGATCGCCATATATTCAAAGAGTTTATAGAGATCGTGAAATACTTTTATGGATTGGGTATGCTCACGGATGAAATCGTAGCCGCAATAAAACGCGATCTTCATCTGATGTTGAACGATCTGGAAAGATGCGCCTCCACCGGTTTGTCTCTGCATGACAAGAAACTGGATATCTATATTTCCCAGATATCGTTCGACTGTACTTATACCTATATCGAGGGGAGAGATATTAAAGCCTGTTCAGTAGGGGTTTATTGCATAGACCATCTGTCGAGCGATAACCCTCAGATATGCGAACGGCACAAGATATGGATAAAGTCACTCGTCCGCTTCTCCACCTTAATCTCCATTTCGGGAGAATTGCAACGCAACGAATATTTCTCTGCTCAACGCGAGGTAGTGGATGCGATGCTGTAAAAAAAGCACATATCCCCAAAGAAATACATGCCTGTATATAAGTTAGTACCTATTCTTAGAACTGATACATAAAACCTACCGATACTACAAATTGGGTATAATCTTTGATAAGAGCCTCTTTCAGTTCCACTTGAACAAATGTTTTTTCACCTACGGCGATTTGTCCACCCAATCCGATATTAAAACCGATACGGTTATTGCTGTATTTATCTTTCAGGGCATCTATACCGCTTCGTCCAAAGTCGGTAGTCCATCTTGAGAAAGTAACACCAGCAAGCGGATATATAGAGATCGTTTCGCCCAACCCGAACAGGTAATGAGCATCGGCGCTCAATCCCCATGCACTGGTATTGTGCCTGTCTATATAATACTTATATTCGAGTGATCCTCTCAGTTGTTCCATAAAGCCATACTGTCCGCGCAGCCCGATACCCAGCGATTCTATTTTGGTACCGTAGTTCAGATTACCGGCAACTGAGAATTTTCCGGTTTGGTCTTCCTGCGCCGAAATGGTATAAACAGATAGGAAAGAGATAAAAAATCCCAATAGTAACTTTTTCATAAATGTTAGCCTTGCGTGTTATAAATTAAATTTGAATAGCTTCGAACGAAGATACGAAAAAATGCCCAAACCGATGTAAATCTGTCCCGATATTTCACCCGATTACAGGAATATGGCAGCCCATTTCTCGAATTGACGTACCGAATCTTCCCCGAATTTTGAAAGGCTTTGCTTTACCTTTTCTACCGATCTTTCCTCTCCCGGACGTGTTTTTGAAAAGAAGCAATCGGCAAAGCAGATCAGTTTTTCTTCCATGCTTACCGGACGCATATCGCGGTGAGGCAGCGGCATATTTTGCGATACTATTTCTTCCAGCGATATACCCGTGCCTGTATGCCGTTCGCATACCAGTCCGTGTTTAGGATAGCCCTCATTGTCGAGTATTTCCCTGCCCAGATAGCCATGACAGATATAAGGTGCTATGCCGAAGCATTTTATCGAAGGTGCATTGGTAAGGAAAATGCCTATGTCGTGCAACATTGCTGCCTCTGCCACAAACTCGGTATCGATCTCCAGTTCGGGATGGTTTCCGGCAATAGTGAGAGCCTTATGCATGACATCTGTACTATGATTTATAAGAATATGGTAAAGTTCAGAGTCTTTCTTATAATATTTTTCGATGATAGTTAATGTATTCATTGCACTTGATCTTATAATTTATATAAAAATTACGTAAGTTTGTAGTGTAGCTTCTAATTTTAAAAACAGTTGTTAACAGTAAAAAGTTTATTTTTTTACACACCTTAAATATATACTTATTTTTTGATTCAATCATTTTATAATAGCCCGAAACAATTAAGTTAAAATATTTGTTCTACCAGATAATAAATAAAAACTATGGCAGACAACGATAACAATAATAAATGCCCCTTGTGCGGAAAGCCGGTAACAGAAGGTGAATCCTTTTGCAAAGACTGTCAGGAGATAGCACAGAACGCATACCCCGAAGAATTGCTGACACGACAGGAAATAGAAGAGATACTCGAAGATGAGGGGGAAGAACTGGTCGAAGCTGCGGCCGAAGAGCCGGAATCGGTTGATGAAGCCGATCGTCCCCGTCAGGAAAGCTTTTCCCAAGCAAATAAAAAATGGCTTGTCTTTCTGGGTATCGGCATCGGGCTGTTGATCGCTGTCGGTGCATTCAGTTCCTATAACTTTATACAACGCAAAAGCGCGGAAGAAACCGAAGTTGCCTATTGGCACAAGAGTATCGAAGAAAATACACCACTATCATATTCCAAGTATCTGGTGCAATATCCGGACGGGAAATATGTAGTAGAAGCCGAAGCCAAGATCAGGGAATTGCGCGAGAACGAACGGAAAGAGTGGGAAGGATTGCGCAACTCGAATAATGTAGATGCCCTGTTCCGATTTATGACCGATCATCCCGAAACTCCTTATACCCGCGAAATACGACATGCAATAGACTCATTGAGCTGGATGACTACCGCAAATGAAAATACGGCGGCGGCATACCTTGCCTATATCGAAAATGTGAAACTCGGACGTTATACCGGAGAATATGAAGAAGTGGCACAGCAAAAATACGATTACCTCAGTCAACTGAAAACGGTAGAAGGCGAAAATCTCACCGCGGTGAAAACCGTATTGACAAACTTTTTCAAATCTTTATCGGCTACCGACGGTAAAGATCTTGCAAAGGTGACCGGCGACTCTATTCAACGATTCTATACATCATATAACAAGACACCCCATGCTATTATAGATTCGCTGAAAGCACATCGAAAATCAGCTAAAATAAAGACCATTGTTTATTCCTATATTCCTGATTCCATCGAGGTAATACAAGACAATAAAGGAATATACTTTATCACTGCTCCCGTAAGCGAAGAGATAACATTTACCGATCGGAAGAAGAAAAAAGAAAGCACCACATACAATGTCAATATGGAGATGAACGATAAGAAGCAGGTAATGATTCTATATAAAACCGGTGTGAAACAGACAGGCAAACTTTCAAAATAATTATTCTACCCTGCTTAATTAACAGCCGATTTTTTGTAAGTTTGTTAATGTTCTTGATACATTACACATTAAACAGTACATTCGGATGGGAACATTTTTTTATTTGGTGATAATCTCGATTATCGTTTTCAAGGTCGTTCAATACCTTAACAAGAAAAAAGGAGAGCAGGACGAATGGGCATCTTCTCAAAACAGGCCTGTTCAGCCGCAACCCCAACCCGTAAAAAAAACGTCATTTTATGACTTTAAGGATGATGAGGAAGAAAAGGAAGTTATAGAAAGTCCTTACGGGTTTTATTCCTTTACAGTAGACTGGAATAAAAAAGAGTTTTCTATCATACAAGATAAAGGAGAAAAGATCAATATTGTATTCTTTAACCTGAAAGGTTATGAAGTAAAGACAAAGAATAATGCTGTGATTACGTTGGAATTGCGGACATACCTGCCCGGGAAACCATTCATTTCGATAGAGTGTTTCAGCAAAATAAAAGTATTACCTCAGTTGCCCGAATGGCAAAGACGCCCGCTGGAGCTGAATAAAGTATATGATCAGGAACTCGAGCAGGTAGATGAGATCGACGATATCCTTTCCGAAATAATGGATGAAAACGGAACCCCGACATCAGCAACCCCGCCACCATATAAGCCGGAGAAAATTGAAACCCCTGTGACTGTTCCGGTAGTTCCCAATATTCAGGATATTGTGGAATCGGTTTCGGATAAAAAAGAAGAGATAAAAACAAAGATAAAAACGGAAGAAATTCCAATCATTGAAATACCGGCGGTTATAGTTGAAGAGGTGAAAGAAGAAACACCTGAAATAAAAGTCGAACCTCTGCAACCACAGGAGATAAAAATAGAAGACCCGTTTGAGTCAACACCTCCATACGAAGAAATAAAAATAGAACCGAGACCTGTAGAGCCGGTATCACATAATGAAGATACAGGAGACAAAGTACGGGTGTCGCTCAGCGATGTTGAATACTATTCGTATGGAAAATTCCTAGATTCGGAAGTTCAGTCTGCTGTAGGTGATGCCAAAATGCGTGGAAAGAAAGAAATCTTTATCACTAAAGAACAACTGGAAAAGCTAAAACAATAAAAATAAAATATAAGAAATGAGTAATAGAATAACTTCTTTATTTGGAATTAAATATCCTGTTATTTCGGGAGGTATGGTTTGGTGTAGCGGGTGGAGACTGGCTTCTGCCGTAAGTAATGCAGGAGGTCTGGGACTGATTGGTGCAGGTTCGATGCACCCCGACACATTACGTGAACATATCCAAAAGTGCAAGGCAGCTACCGACAAACCTTTCGGTGTGAATGTGCCATTGATGTATCCCGAAATAGATACTATTATGGATATTATAATTTCGGAAGGAGTAAAGATCGTATTCACATCGGCAGGAAACCCTAAATTGTGGACAAAGAAATTGCAGGACAACGGTATTATTGTCGCCCATGTAGTTTCCAGTTCCAAATTTGCCCTCAAATGTGAAGAAGCAGGGGTTAATGCAGTTGTTGCCGAAGGATTTGAAGCCGGAGGACACAACGGACGCGAAGAAACTTCCACAATGGTATTGATACCACAGGTAAGAAAAAGCCTTTCCATTCCGCTTATTGCTGCCGGAGGAATAGCTACTGGAGCAGGTATGCTTGCTGCTTTTGCATTGGGTGCCGAAGGTGTTCAGATGGGTACGCGCTTTGCTCTTACACAGGAGAGTTCCGCATCGCCCGAGTTTAAAGAATTGTGCATCAATCTGAAGGAAGGTGATACAATGCTTTCTCTGAAAAAACTAAGCCCTACCCGCCTTGTAAAGAATGAATTTTACAATTCGGTACAGACAGCGGAAGACAGCGGAGCATCGGCAGACGAAATGCGTGAATTGCTCGGTCGCGGACGTTCAAAGAAAGGAATATTTGAAGGTAACCTTGTTGACGGTGAACTCGAAATAGGGCAGATCAGTTCTTTGATAGATGATCTCCCGAGTGCCGGAGATGTAGTAAAAGACGTAATAGCCGAATACAATATCAGACTAGAGATCTTTATTTCAGAGAAACCATTGTTTTAAAGTAAAAAGACTACTATGGCATTATCGGTAAAGGGTAGGGGCGAAATATCTTTCGCCCGATGATTATTGATGATGTAGATAACTTAAACCTCTATGCAAGCAAAACGGTTCTGTCATATCTGCATACTTCTTAGTCTCTGTCTTTTCTTTTCATGTAAGAAAAAACAGGAAGAGCCTGCTTATGACTTTCAGCAGATAAAAGAAAAAGGAGAATTGACGATTATCACGCTCAATACCTCTACTTCATATTTTATCTACAAGGAAGAACCGATGGGTTATGATTACGATCTGGCTCAGGACTTTTGCGATCATTACGGACTCAAACTCAATGTAAAAGTAGCCGAGAGTACGACTAAACTGATAGAAATGCTTAACAAAGGGGAGGGCGACGTGGTTGCCTTTACCATACCTGTTCAGAATGAACTGAAAGATTCGGTCACCTATTGCGGATTACAGCGCATCACACATCAGGTGCTGGTACAGCAGGCAAATAAGGGAGATACTATACTGAAAGATGTAACAGATATTATCGGAAAAGAGGTATATGTAGAGAACGCGACAAAGTATCATCAGCGGCTTATGAACCTCGATGCCGAACTGGGTGGCGGTATCCATATACATACAGTGAGTGAAGATACCATTACCAGTGAAGACCTTATAGAAGAGGTTGCTATCGGCAAGATAAAATATACGATTGCAGATGAATACATTGCCAAACTAAACCGGACATATTACCGTAATATAGATATTTCGCTACAGGTAAGCTTCGACCAGCGCTCTTCATGGGCTGTGCGCAAAAATACACCCGAACTGGCTAAAGCACTTAATGATTGGTTTACCGAGAATGGAAATACACCGGTTTACAAAGGAATAACGAAGAAATACTTCGAGCTGAGTAAGCAGCCGTTCGAGGGCGATTATGAAATGCCGAGAGACTTACCGAAAGGGGCGGTTTCCATATACGATGACCTGTTCAAGAAGCATGCGGCAGGAACGCAGTACGAATGGCAGTTCCTTGCAGCTATCTGTTATCATGAATCCCGTTTCCAGAACAATCTGACGTCGTGGGCAGGAGCAGCAGGAATCATGGGGCTAATGCCACGCACAGCCGCTTCGCTAGGACTTTCCGCCGAAGACCGTATGAACCCCGATCTGAGTATTGGCGCAGCAGTAGAGTTATTAGACAGATTGAATAAAATATTCCGCAGGATATCGGATATGAGTGAACGGGAGAAATTCATCCTTGCCGCCTACAACGGAGGAAACGGACATATAAACGATGCGCAGGCGCTTGCCGAAAAGTATGGGGCTAATCCTTATGTATGGGAAGGAAATGTAGAGAAGTATCTTGCACTGAAAAGCAATCCTGAATATTATAACGATCCTGTATGCCGTAACGGATATTTCAGGGGAGGGGAGACGCTCAAATATGTAGGTAATGTACTGGCTACAATGGAGCGCTTTAAAAAGATATCAAACTGATCTCTACTATTTTCCCGTCAAAGTAATAAACGGTACGATCATTTCTTCCATCGAAATACCTCCATGCTGGAATGTATCGGTGTAGTATGATACATAGTGGTTGTAATTGTTGGGATAAGCAAAGAAATCTTCCCCTGTAGCAAAAATATACTTAGTGCTGATGTTCGGTGATGGCAGTCCGGCTCTTTCCGGATTATGAATGTCATAAACCTTCTTACGGTCGTATTCCAGATTGCGCCCCGTTTTATATCGTATATTCGTATTCACCGTTTTATCAGCGATTACCTTTAGCGGATTCTTCACACGGATAGTGCCATGATCTGTTGTCAGCACGATCTTATATCCCATATCCTTTGCCTTTCGCAGTATATCCATTGTGCTCGAATGCTTGAACCACGAACGGGTTAGCGAGCGGTAAGCAGCTTCGTCCGAAGCCAGTTCGCGTATCATTTTCGATTCGGTGCGGGCATGGGACAGCATATCTACAAAGTTGATAACAACCACATTCAGTAACTTGCCGTTCAGTTCGTTCATGCTCTGTACAAACCGTTCACCGAATGAGGTGGTCAGCAGTTTGTTGTACGAAAATGAGTACCCTTTTCTGTATCGTTCTACTAATGTACGCAGTAGCGCTTCCTCATTGTTGTTCTTACTTTCGTCCTCATCCTCGTCAATCCACAGGTCGGGATACATTTTTACTATCTGTGCAGGTAGCAGTCCCGAAAAAATGGCATTTCGGGCATATTGTGTAGCCGTAGGCAATATACTGTAAAACTCCTCTTCAACGATGGTGAAATCGTTTGACAAGAGGTCTTTTATTTCCCACCATTGGTCGAGCCTGAAATTATCTATAAGGATAAAGAATACTTTCTCTTTATTATCCAGTAAGGGAAATACCTTTTTGGGTAATAGCTCAGGACTTATCAGTGGCCTGTTTTCTGCGTCGGCTATCCACGATTCATAGTTCTTTTTTATAAACTTGCAAAAACCGTTATTGGCATCCTGTTTCTGTGTTCGGAGTAAGTCGAGTAGGGGGCTTTGTGCAGCGGTAAGCTCTATTTCCCAGTATACAAGCTTTTTGTAGATGTCAATCCACTCTTTATAAGTAAGTGAGTCGTTTATGCGGGAGCTTATTCTGTTAAATTCATCTCTGTATCCCTCCAGTGTCGCTTCAGAAACGATATCATCTTTATGAAGGTTTTTCTTTAGGGAAAGTAATATCTGGTTCGGATTTACCGGTTTTATCAGGTAGTCGGCTATCTTTTTGCCTATAGCATGAGTCATGATACCTTCGTCTTCGCTTTTGGTGATCATGATAACGGGAATATTCGGGTCTATTTCTTTTATCAGTCCGAGCGTTTCTATTCCGCTGAGCCCCGGCATATGTTCATCCAGAAAAACGATGTCGAATGTTTCACTTTTGAAACTATCGAGCGCATCCTGCCCGCTGTTCACAGGGGTTACGTTATATCCTTTTTCCGTAAGAAACAGGATGTGTGCCCTTAAAATATCTATTTCGTCGTCTGCCCAGAGTATTCGTTTTTTTCTCATGTAATATAAGTTGTTTCTCAAACCAGTCAAGTTTGTCTAATCAAAGTCTTTCTATTTCTTCTCCTGCGCGTAATCACAGATTACTTGCATTCCTTTTTTCCAAAACCAAAAAAGGAATCAAAAAGTCTTTTGCGCCACGCTTTATAGGCCGACCCGTTAAAGGGCTTAAAGGCTAAACGAAAAAACTCGCTTAAAGATTTGTAAAGTACGAATCTATTGATAAGCTCAAACACGTTTTCGTTTTACGCCTTTTTCTCCCTACAGGTACCCGTCCATAAAGCTAACGGCGCCAGGCTGACGCCAGACTAGGCCTAGTCGTCGCATTGCGGGAACGGCCTTCGTCCCGTAGTCGGGAACCCACTCGGTGAAGATGGCGTAGAAGTAAACGGGGCGATAGCCCGTTTGTTTGCTTCAGCCGTCAAGCCGTTAGTGGGGCGACGAGGGATGCAGCCTTGATTTTTTGTTTCGTTTTGCATCAAGGCAAAATGAAAAACAAAGCCGTAAGGCGCGTTAGTGCAATAGAAAATATAATTTAAATGACAATTATAACACAAGCCACTTTACAATCGAATAAAGTGGCTTGTTATATCTTTGCACTTTAGTCTGTATTCAAAAGTACAGACATTAGCACAATAATAGAAACGGCGATGGTTAAATTTTATTATTTCAGCGTCTGATCTATTGCATTCAGAAGGAAACCTTTCGGGTCTGAACTGTATTCCCAGAACATAACTCCAGCCATACCATTGTCGCGTACATAGCGGCATTTGGCTTTTACCGATTCTTCATCGTCATAGGTTACAAAAATTCCTTTGTAGAAGTTGAACAGATAAGGTGCTTTGGCTGCATCGTCCCAGTATCTGAAATATTCGTTCTGATTCACCAGACTGTCCTTGATGGCAGTGAATCCTTTTCCCTGTATTTGTTTATCGACAGCATCGCCCAGTCCTTTGTTCCATCCTTTTCTCAGTTGGTATATGCGTCCGTAGAAAGCAATACCCATTACGAGCTTATCGGCAGGAACTCCTGCTGCGATATATGCCTGCATAGATTTGCTTGCGCTGTTGCTGTTTTCATATTTGTCCGACGGATCGAGATTTGTGTGATGTATTGCTTTTTCTGTCGACTGCGAGTCGTAAGTCATTACATTCACATAATCCAGATATCCCTGTACTTTATCCATTTCTGTATTGTCTATAAATGCCTGTTGTCCGCCTACGGCAGTAGTCAGCAGATATTTTTTGTCTGTTTCTTTGGTCAGTGCATCCAGTTCTGCTCTGATAGCAGCAAACATCAACGTATAGTTTTGTTTGTCTTCAGGGCGGTAAACATTACCATCATCACCCGGTATTGCAGGATATTCCCAGTCGATATCCACACCGTCCAGATCATATTTCTTCATAATGTCGACAGCCGATTTAGCAAATGTTTTCTGTCCTTCGGGCGTTAATACGGCATCGGAGAAGTTACGGCTCCAAGACCAGCCACCTATTGAAATCAGGATTTTCAGATCGGGATTCTGTTGTTTCAGTCCGTTTAGTTTTCTGAAGTTAACGGTATCGGTAGCTTCATTCGTCAAGAATGCTTTCCCACCTTGCACATCTACAAATGCGTAGTTGATATGTGTAATCTTATTAGCTGCGATTTTGTCTGCATCCACTAGTCCGTTATAACCTCCCACATATGCAATGATCACAGGTTTCGATGATGTTTCCTCTTCTTTTTTCGTACCTCCGCAAGATGATAGAATCACAGAGAGTAATGTCACTAAAATTAAGATGTTCTTCATGTGTTTATTTATTTGTTAGTATCTAATGCTTTTTCTATCTGAGCCAGCAAATCGAGTAAATGACTGCGTTTGATTCCCGACGAACCCGATGCCGCGCTTCTGATGCTCTGGCGCAGGTCTGTCAGTTGCGCGCGGGCAATAGCTGCCGCGTCCGAGCTTTGCCATGATGCACTTGCATTTGTTGCTGGCGGGGTGACAATACTGATGAGAGCAGCTACATAGTTCTTTTGCAGATTTCTGCGATAGGTGTCTATTGCCTTCCCATTTGCCAATTCCGACCAGATGCTCTTCTTCAGGTCGCTGAACATATCGGTGGTAGTGTATGCACTTGTACCATTGTAGGCTTCGTTTCGCAACATTTTGTCGATCGTATATTTGCTTATAAGACGGTCGAGCGTCCGCTTTTGTACTCCTCCGATGGAAGAAAGAGGATCGACACTTGCTTTTTCGATCAGTTGCTTATCTATCAGCCATGCCGGAGTTGTAAACAACTGTTTGTCGAGAAACGAAATAGCTTCTTTCTGTATACCGGAAGGAACAAATTCCTGTGAATTTCCGCTTTGTTCTACTACAACAGGTGTTCTGTATATACCGGCAACATTCTTAGCTACATGCCCCATATAGCGCGCGTACTGTCCTGCCACCTCGTTGTATATCGTACGTGCGTTGTCATATCCTTTGTTCGGTTCTTTAGTCCATGTCAGTATCTGAGGAACGATGCGTTGCAGGTTTTTGATACCGTATGTACTAGCCAGCATGGCATTGTCTCCGAGATCTTCGTTTTGGTTGCGCGGATCGTCCGGATCAGTTTCCGTACCGAAGGTGTAACGCTTGTCTGCCTGTAGTTTTTCTATAATAGTCCTGTTAGAGAAAGGTATCTCATCCTCTGCCGTAGCATATTCGGGCAGATAGCGGTATCCCCATTCTATCGACCAGTCGTCATAAATACCGATGCGCGGGAATAATCCCTTTTCACCGATATTGTCTTCCGGTTGGGCTATGTAGTTGAAACGCGCATAGTCCATTATAGACGGCGTATGCCCATTGGCTTCTACCCATGCCTTGTTTCTCAGATTCTCGACCGGAACGGTAGCAGACGAACCGAAGTTGTGCCGCAATCCTAACGTATGCCCTACCTCGTGTGAAGAAACAAAGCGTATAAGCTCTCCCATCAGTTCGTCAGGGAATTGCAGTTGCTGTGCCCGCTTGTCCACATTGCCCGCCTGTATCATATACCAGTTGCGGAGTAGGGACATCACGTTGTGGTACCAGTTGATATGCGTTTCTATAATTTCACCACTGCGCGGATCGTGTACGTGTGGCCCGCTGGCATTCGGTATGTCGGACGGTTTGTAGACAATGGCGGAGTGACGTGCGTCCTCGAGGCTCCATGTTGAATCTTTCGGTGCTTCCAGTCCGATGATTGCATTCTTGAATCCGGCCTTCTCGAAGGCTGCCTGCCAGTCGTTTACGCCGGCTATCAGGTAAGGTACCCATTTGCGTGGTGTAGCAGGGTCTATATAGAAAACGATCGGTTTCTTTGGCTCTACCAATTCACCGTTAATATATTTCTGCAGGTCTTCGTCTTTTGGTTCCAGTCGCCAACGGGTAATGTTCGACTTGTATTCTATTCCCTGCGGATTAGAATCGAAGTCCGTATATCTTACAGCAAAATATCCTACACGCGGATCGTACAAGCGTGGTTTCATCGGTACTTTCGGTAACAATACCAACGAACTGTTAAGCTTGTAGGTCATCGGATCGGTAGGGAAGTTAGATGCAGCCTGTGGCGGATAACCTTGTGGCGCAGTTTGTGCATATGTTTTTACTGTCTTTATCTCTATGTTGATAGGGAAAGCTTTGATAGTATCGATATAACTTCTGTCAGCAAAGAAATTGCCAACACCTCTGTATTTCTTCATTCTGGTGTCGAAGAAAAAAATATTGTTATCGGAGTTGATAAAATCGGTAACATCTATAACGAGGCTTTCCGCTTTAGCAGAATCTTTATCGATAGCCTGTATCGGGAATGCAGCAACTATCGGCTGCACATTCGAGTTTTTCACCGAAAGGTACATGCCCAGTGTGTCTTTAGCCTGCTCCATATACGATATATTGCGGATAAAGACTTTGTTGTTGCTTCCTCTTTCAAACTGGATAACATTTTCCCCGATCTGGTCGCCGGGATAACCTACCGCAGACTTGTATCGGTTGACCGGAGCTTTCGATATTCTGTTCACGACAAGTATGTCGCGCTCCATGATGGAATCGGGCAGCTCAAAATAGTATTTATCCTTTACCTTATGTACTGTGAAAAAGCCTGTGTTGGTTTTGGCTTCTTTTGTTATCACATCTTTGTATGCTTTCAGCGGTGAAGCGGCAGGTTTGTTTGCCTCCGGAGCGGCGGCCTCTTTTTTCTCTTCTTTCTTTCTCTTTTTAAAAGGGTTTCTTATTTGGGCGCTACTTCCTGCTATGCCGAAAATAAGAAACAATACCAGAATCAGGTTCTTTTTAGACATTGTATTTCCTTCGGATTTGTTGAATTAATCATACATTTGCTTACAAAACTAAGAAAATAAAAATAATAATGGCATAGGTTCTAGGAACTTATGCCATTATTTATATGAAAAGGAACGAATTTCCAGTTATTTTACAAACTTTCGCCGAAATCTTCCCTGAATTTAGCTACGAGTTGTTGCGGCCAATCGCTTACAGGTTCGAGTCCTCCCATGAAGAAGCGCAATACAGGCGGCTCGTAAACGAAGCGCAGACCTCCTATCAGATGGCGGTTTTCGTAGAGCCATGTCATACGGTCTTCCACATACTTGATTTGTGAAAGGGTGAATACGCGGCGAGGTATGGCAAGACGCAGGAGTTCCATATCGGCATAAGTCTCATTGCCGTATTCGTCGCGCTGATTGGATACCGAACCACGCTCCATACCGCGAATACCCGATATGAGGAAGAATGCTGCCGCGAGTGATCCGGCAGGGTATTCTGTCTGGGGAATATGTGCGCAGATCTCCATTGCATTTACATGCGCACCCAATACGCCCGGAGGGGTTACCATCGGGATGCCTTTTTTGTCCAACGCATTTACCAGATATTCTATAAATTGCGGACTCTGGCAAATCATGCTCTCGTCCAGTGTTTCGTATAGTCCTACAGCAATGGCTTCTATCTCGCGTACCGACATTCCTCCGTATGTAAGGAATCCTTCAAACAATGGAACCAATGGCTCCAGTTCTTTAAAGATAGCATGATTGTTGGTACAGATACCGCCGCCGCGTGACGAACTTAGTTTTCGTGCTGAGAAGTAAACCAGGTCGGCAAGTCCGGTCATGCAGAGTATGATCTCTGCCATCGAACTTTCTTTAAATTCTTCTTCGCGTTGTTTTATCAGCCATGCGTTTTCACCTAGCAAACTGGCATCGAGTACCAGACGGATCCCGTATTTGTCGGCTATAGAGCGTACTCCCCGCAGGTTTTCTATAGAGAACGGCTGTCCGCCTATAAGGTTGGTAGAGGCTTCCATCCGTATATACGGAATGTTTGCCGCACCGTGTTTAGTGATACATTTCTCGAGTTTTTCGAGGTTCATATTCCCTTTGAAGGGATGTTTACTGTTTATTACATACGCCTCATCATACAGTAATTCTTCTATCTTTCCGCCGTATTGGGTGATATGAGCCATCGCCGTGGTAAAGTGATAGTTCATCGGCACAATACTTCCTTTGCGGATATATGCGTTTGAGATGATGTTTTCGGCGGCGCGCCCCTGATGTACAGGCAGCAGGTATTTCTTACCCAAAACGTCTTCTACGGCTTTCTGATACCGCACAAAGCTTTGCGAGCCTGCATAAGCATCGTCTGCTATCATCATTGCTCCCATTTGCCTGTCGCTCATGGCATTGGTGCCACTGTCGGTAAGCATATCGAGGAAAACATCTTTGGTGTCGAGCCTGAATGTATTGAATCCGGCTTCGTATAATGCTTCGAGGCGACGTTCGATAGGTACTAAATGCAGTTTTTGTACGACACGTACCTTATGCAACTCCAGTGGAATATCTTCTCCACTGTAAAACTTGATTTTAGAAGAATTTTCAGACATGATATTAGTATAGTATATGTTTAAATTAAAGTCGTGCAATATATAAATAATTCTTCAATAAGAAATGTTTTTGAGTGAAATCGGAATAAAATTATATTTATTTTATAGTAAAAATGTCTTTTTGGAAATTTGGGGCTGTGTTTTGTGAGTTTAGTGAACTTTGTGTTTCCCCTTTGTGTCCATTGTGGTAAAGAATAAGATTTAACCACGAAGGTCACAAAGTAAGTGCATAACGAATTTATTATATCGAAATCACGCTAACCTAGTAAAATCCACCTTCGTAAATTTCATCGCCTGTGTCAGCTGCTTTTTTGCCTTTCCCCATTATTATATTGAACTTGTAGGAAAAGCTTACCATGAAATACTGGTTTACGGAATTTGAACGTGAATCGGACATATAGTTTCCGCTCACTTGTCGTGAGATGGTGTTACGATCGTCAAGTATATCGTACATCTGCACCTTGAGTGTTCCTCTTTTCTTTTTCAGGAACAGTTTTGAGATGGAAGCATTCCAGAGTACTTCACTTGTCTTGAAATCGTCGCCATAACCCGAATAGTATGAATAACTCAGGTTACTCTGTATAGAGAAATCGTAAGGCAGCTTCAACAATGCTGTGTGGTTGAGACTGTAGTTTGTCGTATTCCTGTCCTGTGATTCGCTCAGATTGTTGCGGGTCATATTGTATGTGATACCCAGACGCAGGCTGGTCTCGAATTTATCGCTTCTGAATCGTCCTGTAACCTGTTCACCCAGAACGACATTGTGAGTTATTGCCTTTTCTCCGTTTGTATAGCCGATGTTTTTATAATAATTGGTATAAGTGCTATTACCTATATTGAACTTTTTGTTTTTCAGCGGAGTGTCAAATATAAAGTTGAGATTAGCACCCATATTTCCGCTCACATTGCGGTATGTATTTGTACTGTTTCCCTGCCCGTCTATCAGTGTATAGTCTACAATATTATTGAACGTATAGTTAAACCCTGCCGAAATCATCAAGAAGCGGCTTGTCTCATAGTTAGACTTCTGGTAATACATGTTGAAGTTGTTACTGTAACTCGGTTTCAGATTCGGATTACCGTAATATTTCGATAAGGCATTCACTATAACCGTATCGGCAGACAGCTGACTGATGCCCGGCTGACTGGTGGAGCCGGAATAATTAAAATCGAGACTGGAATTGTCATTCGGTGTGTATGAGAAATTGAGATTCGGCGAAAAATTCACCACATTCTGTTTCAGGTTTTCGATAATGGAATCGCCCAGAGTGATTTTACTCTTAGAATAGGACGGATCTACACTGAACCCGATGGTATATCTGTATTTTTTCTTTGTAGCCTGAAAGTTTAGGCTGATATTCTGATTGATATAGTCGTTATTCGTATTACGGGTATATGCCGTATCTATAATGGTATAGTTGCCGTCATCGTCCATTTTGCGTACATCGCGCAGGCGCTCCGATTTGTTGTTGTTGATTGAATATGAGAGCTGCAACCTGTAATCTTTTCCCAATGGTTCTACATACGACATCGAAATATTGTAGCTGTTTGTCTTATTGTCGGTACTATTGCGTTGGTCTATTATCTTATCGGGTGTATCTCCCGTATATTGGGTAATTGAGTAATTTGTTCCCTTGCTGTTATCTTTTCTGAACGAATTGTTGAGCGTTAGGCTTATTGTACGTCCCTTATCGTTTAGCTTTCGTCCCATAGTGATAAAGCTGTTCACCGAATAGCCGTCGCCTCTGGAGTGGCTCAGTGTCTGTCCCGAAGTAGTGTCTGACTCGGCTACATAAGATATATTATTTGAATTATTATCACTTTTGTTGTTGTTGAAACTGACGTATGAGCGAGCGTATATTGTTGTCAGCGAATCGGGTTTCCATTGCAGGTTGATTCCCAGATTCGTATTATTACGTTTGCTTAGCGATGACATGTCCTGTTTGGAGAAACGGTCGCCCTCCGAAAGGAAAGTTTGTGTATTTGTTCTTGTTTCCATCAGATTCTCATTGTTCGAGTACCTGATGTTGCCACCTATCTTGAATTTTTCCGATATTTCTATCTGGGCGCTGGCTCCGATATTTTTGTTTTTGTCGATACCGCTATCCATTCCCATCGAATATTCATTGTCGTTCACATTACTCATATCGCCGACAAAGGATATCTGGTTGCCGTTTCGCATATAGTTCACCAGTGCCTTATTGGCATATTTGTCATCGCTTCCGTATCCGGCTCTCACATCTCCGAATATACTTTGCTTCAATTCTTCTTTAACTACCAGATTCAGCACCTGATCGGGGTCCTTATCTCTGAATCCGGTTATCTTGGCGGTTTCGGATTCCTCCTTATACAGTTGTAGCTTTTTTATCATATTGGCCGGAAGATTGGCAAGTGCCATCGGTATGTCGTTGCCGAAAAACTCTTTTCCATCCACCAATATCTTTTTCACAGGCTTTCCGTTTGCAGTGATGTTTCCGTTCGCGTCTACTTCTATGCCCGGAATCTTACGTATCATGTCCTGTAGCATATCACTTTCCTGCGAACTGTATGCTGTAGCATTATATTCTATGGTATCTCCTTTGACCACGATGTCGGGTACCTGCGCTTCTATAACAGCCGCGCCAAGCTCTACGGTATTTTCTTGCATGAAGATGTCACCAAACGAATAATCGGGTTCTTTTGCAGAAGTATTAAAGTTTTGTAAAAAAGTTTTATATCCTATAAACGATATTTCGAGGAGATAATCTCCTGCCGTTGTGCTCAGACGGAATTTTCCTCTGTCATTTGTAGCTACAGCCTGCAATTCGGTGCTGTCTTTGGCATTCATCAGTCGCACAGTAGCAAAGGGGATACTTTCTTTTGTGTTTTCGTCATATACTGTACCCTGTATATATCCTTTAGAGCCTTTTGCGGCTGTCTGTGCGACGGCTGAAAGGCTTATGACGGACAATAAGAGTATATATAGATATTTCATCAGTATATAATCAGTTTTAGAGACAACGAAGATAACATTTTTTATTATAGAGTATAAAATACTCCAAATTCACTAATTAGAATGAAATTTTTATTTAATAATACTGATGATAAGTGCATGAAAGGAGTTGAGATAACAATTTTACACCTCTATTTCCCGAAATGTTGTAACCAATATACTTATTTACTTAAACTGTTTCAATCAGTAAATTTTACTTTTTTTGAAATAGGTTTAAAGTAAATCTTTTCATTGTTGAAATCGAAGATCACGCTAAAATTGGAAAAGAAAGCATTCCCCACATTTCCGCTATATTTATCGGAGTTTTTACTTTGGGCATATTTCATTGCAACTATATAGTATCCTTTCAGTTCTATATTGCCGATTTGAAGCTTATTGGGAGTTATAATTGATAAATTCATCTCTTTAGGACCTGATACATTACTCATGTCTTTCATGGTCATTCTGCTACAACGGGCAACGAAGTCTGCAGATTGTTTTAAATTTTTATTTACATAGATAGCATTTGCTGCTCCTAAATCCAGCTGGAAATTTCCAGACAACTCTTCGGCTTTCCCGTTTTTATCAAACACTTTTAGGGTTGTATTAAAATATAGTGCTTTGGTGGCAGGGTCGCTATTCGCTGTATATGCTATGTATTCGTCCGGAATAGTCTCCGAATCGTCCATAATCTGCATATAATTTTTATCAATATTGATTTCTACTCTTCTGTTCAAATCGCGTAAGGGAAAGACGATATCCCGTTCTTTCCATGATTTTATATTTTTTGTATCTATGACAACGGCATCAATTTCCATCTGTATTCCATTTACTATAATAGAGTCTTTTATGATATAAGTTACTTTGTATTTATCTTTAGTACCCCATAGTCCGACATGCAGGTCTTTTTCAGGTGTTTTTAGTTCAATGCCTAATGTTTTTGAATTATTCTTTACAAAAGATTCGGAAAACACTATTTTAGGGAAGCCGGTTTCGAGAAAGACTCTGGCTTTTATATCCTTGTTGAGAGTCCAGATTGAAATGAGATGGCCTCCCTTTTTCCCAATAGGGATTTTCTGAGATTTTACCTCTGAAAGAATGGGAAGCAGGAGTAGAAATATACAGAGTAAATTTTTCATAGTGGCAGTTTTTTCTTATTACTATTGTAAATCGGTAATTGAAAAATGTCTTAATATTCTCAAGATATAAAAATAGTAAAATTCTTATTACTGATGGCATAATAATCATAACTACGACTTTTACCCATTTCTATATCAAAAAAAAATGTTTACTTTGTGCAACTTATTCAAATTCATATAAAATAGAACGTAAAAAAGATCGAAGGATTATGTCAGAAGATGTTTTTAAGAAGATTGTTTCGCATTGCAAAGAGTATGGCTTTGTATTTCAGTCCAGTGAGATATACGATGGTTTAAGTGCCGTGTACGACTACGGGCAGATGGGTGTGGAACTGAAAAACAACATCAAGAAGTATTGGTGGGACAGTATGGTATTGCTACATGAAAATGTAGTGGGTATCGACTCGGCTATATTTATGCACCCTACTATATGGAAGGCTTCGGGGCATGTGGATGCTTTCAATGATCCGTTGATCGATAACAAAGACAGTAAAAAACGTTATCGCGCCGATGTATTGATAGAAGAATACATGGAGAAGATAAACGAAAAGATAAACAAGGAAGTAGAGAAAGCCGCAAAACGTTTTGGTGAAAGTTTCGATGAAGCCATGTTTCGTCAGACCAATCCACGTGTATTGGAAAACGCAGCTAAGCGCGATGAGGTGCATGCCCGTTTTGTAAAAGCACAAAACGACAATGATCTGGAAGAACTTCGCCAGATCATCATCGACTGCGAAATAGTAGACCCGATAAGCGGTACGCGCAACTGGACAGACGTGCGTCAGTTCAATCTGATGTTTGCTACCGAAATGGGTTCTACTGCCGACGGTGCAATGAAAGTGTATCTGCGTCCTGAAACGGCACAGGGTATTTTTGTAAACTTCCTGAATGTGCAGAAAACCGGCCGTATGAAAATACCGTTCGGTATAGCACAGATAGGTAAGGCATTCCGTAACGAGATCGTTGCGCGTCAGTTCATATTCCGTATGCGTGAATTTGAACAGATGGAAATGCAATTCTTTGTTCGTCCGGGTGAAGAACTGGAATGGTTTGCCAAATGGAAAGAAACACGTATGAAGTGGCACAAGGCACTTGGCTTTGGCGATAAAAAATACCGTTTTCACGATCACGACAAACTGGCGCACTATGCAAATGCAGCTACGGATGTAGAGTTTGAGATGCCATTCGGATTCAAGGAAGTAGAGGGTATCCACTCCCGTACAGACTTCGATTTGAGTAGCCATGAGGAATATTCAGGCAAAAAAATGCAATATTTCGATCCTGAACTCAATAAATCGTATACACCTTACGTTATTGAAACGTCTATCGGTGTAGACCGTATGTTCCTGTCCGTTATGTCGGCAGCATATTGCGAAGAAGAGCTTGAAGGCGGGGAAAGCCGTGTGGTACTGAAACTGCCGGCAGCTCTGGCTCCGATAAAACTGGCTGTGTTGCCATTGGTGAAAAAAGACGGACTACCGGAAAAAGCACGTGAGATAATTGACAACCTGAAGTTCGACTTCAAATGCCAGTACGACGAGAAAGACAGCATCGGTAAGCGTTACCGCCGTCAGGATGCTATCGGTACTCCTTATTGTGTAACAGTAGACCACCAGTCGCTCGAAGATAATACGGTGACTATCCGCTACCGTGATACAATGGAGCAGGAGCGTGTGGCAATAGATAAGCTGGCCGATATTATCGCCGATAAAGTGAGTATGAAAAACCTGTTGAAAACAATAGGATAAGATAGAATTATAAATGATGGGTTTATAAATTGTAAGTGAGTCTTTCACTCATAACTTATAACCCGCAACTTGTAACTAAAACATGAATAAAAAACCGTTTATATTAATAGCTCTGTTTGCTGCTTTGGCTTTTCTGGCTTCGTGCTCGACGGACGATGAAACCGGGATAGATGAAGAATGGAAAGCTTATCATCAGGGACTTGTAGATGAGGTAGCCGCTAATCCGGAATATAAGTATTATACATCACGTAGCGGGAATGGAAGAGTGTACTGGAAGCGAATCAGTGACTTTATCCCCGATACAGGCGACGAGAATTATGACAAAACGCTGAGTCCCCAGTTTACCGATAGCGTTCATGTGCGTTATACCGGTTGGTATTTTTACAAAGACGGCACTAAGTACACTTTCGATAGTACGGAAGACAATGGTGCGACGTATAAGGCCAGAGTGGGTAATAATATCGATGGATGGGCAACTATGCTGCAAAATATGGTAGAAGGCGATCAGGTGGAGATATGTGTACCTTATATGCTTGGCTACGGAGCTTATGCTTACAATAGTATACCGGGCTATACTACATTGTGGTTCAAAATGAAATTGCTGAAAGTAATTCCACTCGATCCGAACAGGGATTAGCGAGAATCATATATAATGAAAAAGGTGTTCAGCTCTTGCCGGACACCTTTTTTATGTTTCAAATTATCTATATTCTTTAAGGGATTTGCTTCAGGCTATCCAGTAAGGCGTTGATGTTGGCAGTAAACAACCTCACGGCAATGGCCATAACAATGACTCCGAAGAATTTGCGGAGAACATAAACGCCGCCCACTCCGAGCAGTTTTTCTACTACATTCAGGTAGCGAAGTACCAGATAGACGATAATCATATTAAGGAACAGGGCAATTATGATATTCGATACATCATACTCGGCTCGCATCGACAGCAATACAGTAAATGTTCCGGGTCCTGCTATGAGCGGGAAAACGATAGGTACAAGCGTCTTTGATCCGCCCGGCGCATCATTTTTGAAGACTTCTACGCCGAATATCATTTCTATGGAGATAATAAAAATTACCAGTGCTCCGGCTACGGCAAACGAAGAAACATCGACATTGAACATATTAAGTATCCATTTACCTACAAACAGGAATGCTGTCATAATGATAAATGAATAGATGGCAGCCTGCAACGGGTTCACATCCCTTCCTTCTCCTTTGAAGCTTAGAAATATAGGGATCGATCCCGATACGTCTATTAGTACAAACAGGACTACAAATGCACTTAGTATCTGTGTTAAATTGATATCGAAACCCATAATATTTACTTTTTTTAAGATTTGACAAAGATACATATTTTTGAGTGATCAAAAAAGCTGATAAAAAACATAAAAATATTTTTCATTTAGTTTTAACCAAATTAGATTTGAAAAAGTTTATCTATAGTGTATCAATGTGCCGGTTGCAAACAACGTTCACCGAAGTGAAGACGAGGTAAATATGCTGATGTGCCAATGAAACGATCTTTGAATTGATGATGAGTGTACTAGCTTTAAGTTTACTAGTGTACTAGAAAAGAAGAGTAAACTAGCAGGCTGGCAAACATCATTCAGCGGAGCAAAGTGTAGCTAAAACTTGTAATCTTTGTCAGGTTTTAGTTAAAATATCTGGGTTTGCTGTAGGGGCGGATTATCATCCGCCCGAATACGAGAGCAATACGTCTAAAAACGGGCGGATAATAATCCGCCCCTACATATTGGAAACTTGTAATTTTACATATGCTGCGCTCCTGTGACCGTTGGTTGTCAGGTTTTAGTTAAAATATAAAGAAGTATAATTCAATAAATTTCATACTTTTGTTTTTTATCTAAACACAACTTCATGAAGAGAATAGTTATTCTATTGCTGTTTATTCCTTTTTTTGCAGCTTTGAACGCACAAAACAAAGAACTCATCAATGAACACTTTGGCAGAACAAAGAAATTTGGAATGGGGGTGACAAGAGATGTTCCGACCGTATTGTATTCACGGTTTGATGAGCAAAGTAAATTTGCAACTCTTTATTTAAGTCCATCTGGCAATGAAGATAAGATAATGCTGGCGCCTGACGATTTTGCGAGCTTGTGTTCGCCGTTCTATTTTTCGTCACATAAAGGGCAATACAGTTATACCGATGTTACGTTCAGGGTGATTAATACTACAGGTAACTGGATGGAAATCGTTTTTAACGAAAAAGAAGGACTTACCTGCTATGTGAAAAGAGATGAACGGACACGTTTTCAGACATGGGACGAATATTTCATGGGTAAAAACTGGCGTTATATCAAAGACGGTGAATATCTGGGTGGACAGTCGTTGCCTAAAATCATGATTGGTTTGAATGGGCAATCTATTCATGATAAGGTAAAAGGCAGTGTAATACACAAAAACCTGTCGCTTAATTGCCATGCGACACAGGTTATCGGAGAATGGATATATGTGGAATCAACTGCATATGATGTGGATAAAATAGAAGGCTGGGTAAGATGGCGGAAAGATAATGATATACTGATCTCTATACAGGAAACGTGGGGATTAGAATAGGTTGATAATGATAAGATACCTGTCATTCCTGTCAGGTTTTAGTTAAAAAGACAAGGATTCAAAATATGACAAATGTGTTACCTTTGTTACCTTTTGTATGTTATTTGTCATAAAATGAGTTGATTATATTGTCGGGGCTGAATCTGGAGGGTTCTCGCTGATATATAGTCTTTATATAGTCAAGAGAATTAAGAAAAAACTTTTGTAAGTTTGCAAAAATATTTGATGTTATGAGCAATTACGGATTTGTACGCTTCGCTGCGGCTACCCCTTCCCTAAGGGTGGCAGACTGTGATTATAACACGAGCGAAATACTGAAAATGATAGATGAGGCCGAGTCGCGGAATGTTTCGGCTATAGTCTTTCCCGAATTGTGCATAACAGGCTATACATGTGCAGATCTGTTTTTGCAACGCACCCTGCTCGATGGAGCGGAGAGTTCGCTTCGCAGAATAGCTGATGCGACAACAGGCCGGTCTATCGTAGCTGTTGTAGGAGCGCCATTGCAAGTGTCAGGTCGGCTATATAACATGGCTGTGATTATATGTGGCGGTCGTATTCTGGGAGCAGTGCCTAAGACATTTTTGCCTAATTATAGCGAGTTTTACGAAATGAGGTGGTTTTCTTCATCCGAAGAACTGAAAGATACATCAGCAGTTATCTGTGGTAAAAAAGTGTCAATCGGTACCAGCCTGATCTTTAAGACTCCTGACTATAATTTTTCGATAGATATATGTGAAGACCTGTGGACACCGATTCCTCCATCATGTCTGACTTCGCTGAACGGGGCAGAGGTGATATTCAATCTGTCGGCAAGTAATGAGACTGCGGGTAAGCAAGGTTATCGTAAGGCATTGGTCAGTCAGCAGTCGGCACGTTGCATAGCAGGCTATGTATATGCTGCTGCGGGTAACGGTGAATCGACTACCGATATTGTGTTCTCGGGTAGCAGTATGATTGCCGAAAACGGTTCTATACTGGCAGAAGGGGAACGTTTCTCGTTTGAAAGTAAGTTGACTATTGCCGATATAGATATAGAACGGTTAAGAAATGACAGGCTGAAGAATAAATCTTTTTCCGTTTCGGAATATAGCTTCCTGAAAGATATGCCGATGCAGTATGTTGAAGTAGAGGTAGCTGCAAAGAATTCCGGATTTGAGCTTCAACGATATATTCCGTCTATGCCTTTTGTGCCTGCCGATGATAATATGCTGAACGACCGTTGCGATGAAATATTCTCTATACAGGTCGGAGGTCTGGCAAAACGCCTGCTGCATACCAATATACAATCCGCCGTGATCGGAGTTTCGGGCGGGCTCGATTCTACATTAGCTCTGTTGGTGCTTGTAAAAGTATTCGATAAACTGAATCTTCCCCGAAAGAATATATATGGTATAACGATGCCGGGCTTCGGAACGACAGACCGTACGTATAGTAATGCCATAAAGTTGATGCAGTCCCTTGGCGTCACTATTAAAGAGATATCTATAAAAGATGCCGTTATACAACACTTCAAAGATATAGAGCACGACAGCAATGTACACGATATAACATATGAAAACTCACAGGCGCGCGAACGTACTCAGATATTGATGGACTATGCCAATAAAGTGAACGGGTTGGTTATCGGCACAGGTGACCTGTCTGAATTGGCTCTGGGCTGGTGTACCTACAATGGCGACCACATGTCGATGTACGCCGTGAATACGGGTATTCCGAAGACACTGGTACGCACATTGGTAGCATGGATATCGCGCATACACATGGATAATGTATCGAAAACCGTATTGGACGATGTAATAGAAACGCCGGTGAGTCCGGAACTATTACCTGCCGATAAAGACGGAAATATAGCACAGAAGACTGAAGATGTGGTAGGGCCGTATGTGCTGCACGACTTCTTCCTGTACTATGTACTTCGTTTCGGATTTTCGCCTGCCAAAATATACTATCTGGCACAGCACGCATTTGAAGGACAATTCTCGAAAGAAGAGATACTGAAATGGCTGAAGGTGTTTTTCCGCCGTTTCTTCTCGCAGCAGTTCAAACGTTCCTGCATGCCTGACGGGCCGAAGGTGGGATCGGTGAATTTGTCACCGAGAGGTGACTGGCGGATGCCGAGCGATGCAGCTGTGAGCTTATGGTTAAAACAATTAGAGACACTATAGACAAGATAATACTTTACAACACACTATGAAGAAGATATTATTTCTTATATTATTATTCAGTATTGCTATCACAAAAGGCAATGCACAGACAACAGCCGCCAATCAGGGGCTGAAAGGAAAAGTGAAAAGCTGTAAGGAGACTGTATATGATGAGACAGTACTTTCGGCTGTAAAGAAAAACACAAAACGCCTGAGCTCTTTTGTTAGCAGTTTCGATGAAAGAGGAAATCTTATCCGGAAGGAAATGTACAATGGTTCGGATGTATTGGTATTCAGAATCGAATATGAATACAGGAACGGGCAGTTGTGGAAACAGACAGAGACTTATCATGAGCTGAATACCCCTGTTGTCATTACACGTGGATTGATGTCTTCTACAGCAAATCAGAATGTATGGAAACAAGTAAGAAATGCAAGTGGGGATATTCACTCAGATACTTTGTATCAGGCAAAGACTGATAGGGGAAGAACACTTGTGATGCAAGATAAAGGCGGGCGTATAGTAAATATAGAAAAGTATAATGAGGACGGTCTGCTTGACGAATATAAGCTGGTATCGGATGCGCATGCAAAATATTCAAGCTGGTTTATAAATACGTTCGACTATCGCAAGCTTATAGTAGAGACCGAATTCCTGAAACCATTCAGCCCTGTTCACGAAGTGCAGTCGAAGATGTTCTACAGATATATCATGTTCGATGACCAGAAAAACTGGGTGATGCGTGCGAATATGGAAAACGGATCAGTGATTAATAATATAACCAAGAGAGATATAGAATACTATAAATAGATAACAAAGGATGCTTAACATTAAGCATCCTTTATCTTTATTCTTTACTACCTTTTGTCGATCGTCCGAGTTCCTGTATGGCAGGAACAAACAAGGCTATAATGCCGATAATAAGTGTGGCAACACCAGCTATAATGAAAGCATTCAGCAGCCCGATCCTTTCGGCGATAAGTCCTGTGGCAAGCAATCCCGGTATGGTAGGCAGCAGGCTGACGCTATCATATATGGAGAATACCCGTCCGAGAGCTGCCGGATCTATCTTGGTTTGCAGGATAACGGTGAACGAGCTCCAGTAGACCGAGCCTGCAATACCACTGATCGCTGTGAGAAGCACAAACAGTACAAAGCCCGATGTCGGCAAAACGCCCATTAACCAGTATGTAATGCCTAAGCCGATGGCGACTATATTCATGCTGAGTACCTTATTTGCTGTTTTCATAAACTTGAGGCTGAGAAATGCACCTCCTACAAGCATGCCTATACCCCATGCTGTTTCCACTAGCCCCATCTGATAGGCATTCCCGCCAAAATAGCTAGTTGTCATCAACGGATAAAGGGCAGAGATAGGGACAATGAAGAATGTGATGCCAATAACAGCCACCATAAGGTAGGTAATACCCTTGTTCATAAACAGGTGCCTTACTCCCTCCTTTATTTCGAGCCATACATCCGGTTCCACATCTTCTTTCTTCTCCGGATTCGGTATTATGACAAAGAGTAGCGAGGTGCAGGCTATTATGGCACCCAGTACATCGAGCATCATCACATAAGTCATATCCAGCAACGAAATCAGTATCGCCCCCAGTGCAGGGCCTGCAATGTTGCTGATGGATTGTATCATCTGATTGATACCTGCAATCCGCATCAATTCACTTTCGGGAGCCAGTAGCGGGACAGATGCCTGCATAGCAGGTACATGAAATGCACTTCCTGCCGATCTCAGCGCCAGCAGGATATATATAAGCCATAATGGGGTAATGTCCAGATAGAACAGAATCCCTAAAGCTGCCGAACAAAGAGCGACAAAGCTGTCGGCCAATATCATGGTGCGTTTGCGATCCCACCGGTCTACATATACTCCGGTGAACAGTCCCAGTACTATAAATGGCAACAGTACGGCAATCATGGCATAAGCCAATACTTCGGCCGATCCTGTTTCTGTACTCAGCCAGAATACGACTGCGAATCCGACGATGGAACTGCTGAGCGTGGAAAAGAATTGCCCCGACCAGATTATCGCGAAAGTTTTTTTCCAGTTGTTTGTATTATTCATAAACAAAATTATCTATAGCTAAGAGGGCAAAAGCCCGAATCAAATCGGAATTCGGTTTGATGTTGATTAAACAAATATGAGAAATAATTGATTTTGCCTTAAAGCGTATTTAAGGATTTTTGGAGTCGGGCGATCCCACTCAGTAAAATAATGCGGAATAGAGGTTTAACAGTAACATATATTTATGCTTTTGCGGCTACAAAGGTATATATTTATTTTCGACTAATGTTAAATGGTGAATCTATTATTTAAAGTGTAAGATAAACAGATGATTATAAATTTTATTAGTTGCATAGACAACAAATATTTGATTATCAGATAGATAAATAACTCAAAATTTAACATGGTTTCTTTTGAAACTAATATATTAGGTTTATCTTTGCAACCTCATTTAACTAATTTTATGCATAATGAATAAGATCAAACTGGCCTTGTTAGCCATAATTACTTTATGTGGTTCCTCTATGGTGTTTGCCGGAGGTATACTTACTAATACCAATCAGAGTGCAAGATTTGCTCGTCTAATGGCTCTGGAAGCAACTACTACAACTGATGCAGCATATTACAACCCGGCAGGGACGATAAAGCTTAGCGAAGGTTTCCATTTTTCCTTTAGCAATCAAAGTGCATTTCAGGAAAGAATAATAAATTCTACATTTGCGCCTTATGCAGGTTCCGGTGGAAGCGAATATAAACAATTTAAAGGTACAGCTTCTGCACCTGTTATTCCTTCTTTGCAGGGTGTATACAGAAAAGGTAAATGGGCTCTTTCGGGAAATTTAGCGATTACCGGAGGCGGGGGGAAGGCCACCTTCAATGATGGTATCTCTATGTTCGAGGCTCCTATAGCTTCTATTCCTCCGGCTATCCAGCAATTTGCCGGAGCACTGGGGCTTCCGTTGACTTGTAATCAGTATTCATACGATACTTATATGACCGGATCGAATTACATCTTTGGTGCTCAGATTGGAGGAGCCTATCAGATTAACGATATGTTTTCTGTCTATGCAGGTTTTAGATTAAATATAGTACATAATAAGTATGAGGGTTATATCCGAGATATAAGAATTAACCCGAATTCTCAGGTTCCGGGATTAGGAAATGGAGAGATGGTAAATGCTTCCGAGTATTTTACCCAACTGGCAGCCAATCCGAATCTGAGCGAGGAGCAGCAAAATATGATTAAAGCCTATGCTGCGCAAACAGCAGATAAGGAACTGAACTCAAAGCAAACGGGCTGGGGAGTAGCTCCTATCTTGGGTGTGCATTTTTCATATAAAGGTTTAAACATTGGTGCTAAATATGAATTTAAGACCAGCCTCAATGTCGAAAATAAGACTCAGTTCAATAAAGATGCAGGTTTGGATTCTTTCAAAGACGGTGTGAATACTGCACATGATGTGCCTGCCTATCTTGCGGTAGGAGCATCTTACGATATTATTGCACCATTGACCGTAAGTGTAGGATACCACCACTTTTTCGATAAAGATGCCGGTATGTCGGGAGATAAGCAAAAACATCTGACAGGCGGAACCAATGAATATTTGGCCGGTATTGAGTACCGTATCAATCCGATGTTCCTTGTTAGTATGGGTGGGCAGATCACAAGATATGGCTTGGCTGACGGTTTCCAGTCCGACTTAAGCTTCTCTGTGAATTCATATTCCTTAGGCTTTGGTGGTGCTGTAAATGTATCTAAGAATGTTCAGATAAATGTCGGATATTTCTTCACAGATTATTCCGATTACAAGATGGCTGATGTTGCAGGTAGCCCTTCCACATCATATACAAGAAAGAATAAAGTGTTCACAGCCGGAGTCGATTTCTCTTTCTAAAAAAAGAATAACGATTTGGTAATAAAATAAGAAAGAGTAGTTGAACAAGTGGTTTCAGCTACTCTTTTTCTTTATTTTTCTTTCTAAATATTTGGCTAATTAATTGATAATGTCTACATTTGCAACCCGAATAAAGCATGAAAAGAGGCTTGTTTTGGTGGCAAATATTTGATTGTCATTGAAATAGCTTCTGTTTATTGTGTTGTTCGATAAAGTAAAATGTATAATAAAAATTGAATTTAAAGTTCTAAAGATTAAAACAAGATGCCTACAATTCAACAATTAGTAAGAAAAGGACGTACTGTTTTGGTTGAAAAGAGTAAATCTCGTGCACTGGATGCATGCCCTCAACGCAGGGGTGTATGTATTCGTGTGTACACAACTACTCCTAAAAAACCTAATTCGGCGATGCGTAAAGTAGCACGTGTGCGTTTAACAAACACAAAAGAGGTGAATGCTTATATTCCGGGAGAAGGACATAACTTGCAAGAACACTCTATTGTATTAGTTAGAGGTGGTCGTGTGAAAGACCTTCCGGGAGTTCGTTATCACATTGTACGCGGTACATTGGATACAGCCGGAGTTAATGGTCGTACACAACGTCGCTCGAAGTACGGGGCAAAACGTCCTAAACCGGGAGCAGCACCAGCTGCAGCAGCTAAAGGTAAGAAGAAATAATCGCCATTAGTAAATCCCTTAACCGAGATTTTTAATTAAGTATTAAAACGGTTTAAGTTTATTGGATAGGCTATATACAGGTTGAGTAAATGATTCGGCGGAATCGTTGAAGACACTAAAAATTGGCAACCAAAAACAAAAACAAAATTTTTTTAAGTAAAAAATGAGAAAAGCAAAACCAAAGAAAAGACAGATCCTTCCGGATCCTGTTTTCGGTGATGTAAAGGTTACAAAGTTTGTTAACCACTTGATGTACGATGGTAAAAAATCTACAGCTTTCGACATATTCTATGGTGCATTGGAAACTGTGAAGAAAAAACTACCAAACGAAGAAAAATCCGCTTTGGAAATATGGAAAGCAGCATTGGATAATGTAACTCCACAAGTAGAAGTGAAGTCTCGCCGTGTAGGTGGTGCAACATTTCAGGTTCCTACCGAAATTCGCCCTGACCGCAAAGAATCAATCTGTATGAAAAATCTTATTCTGTATGCTCGCAAGAGAGGCGGAAAAACTATGGCCGACAAGTTAGCGGCTGAGATTACAGATGCGTTTAACAGTCAAGGAGGAGCGTTTAAAAGAAAAGAAGATATGCACCGTATGGCAGAAGCTAACCGTGCCTTCGCTCACTTCAGATTTTAACAAAAAGGTTACAGTTAAAAAACGATGGCAAAAAATACAGACAATTTAAAAAATACGAGAAATATAGGCATCATGGCTCACATCGATGCCGGTAAAACCACCACTTCTGAACGTATTCTATTCTATACAGGCCTTACCCACAAAATTGGAGAAACCCATGACGGTACAGCTACTATGGACTGGATGGATCAGGAGCAGGAGCGCGGTATTACCATTACTTCTGCGGCTACTACCACTCAATGGAAGTATGATAATGAAATGTATAAGATCAACCTGATTGATACTCCCGGACACGTTGACTTTACCGTAGAGGTAGAGCGTTCATTACGTGTACTGGATGGATCAATCGCGACATTCGACTCTGTAGCAGGTGTTGAGCCTCAATCAGAAACAGTATGGCGTCAGGCTGACAAATACCAAGTGCCGCGTATATGCTATGTGAACAAGATGGACCGCTCCGGAGCTAACTTCTTTGAAGTAGTTCGTCAGGTGCGTGAAATGTTGGGTGCCAACCCTTGTCCTATCCAGATACCTATAGGAGCTGAAGAAACATTCAAAGGTATTGTAGACCTTGTGACTATGAAAGCCCTATACTGGCACGACGAAACAATGGGAGCCGACTACCACATAGAAGATATTCCGGCCGATCTGTTAGCTGAAGCTGAAGAATGGAGAGAAAAAATGCTTGAATCCGCAGCAGAATGTGACGATGTATTGATGGAGAAATTCTTTGACGATCCATCAACGATCACCGAAGAGGAAATCTTAGTAGCTATCCGTAAAGGAACGCTTTCTATGCAGATTACCCCGATGTTGTGCGGTTCTTCATTCAAGAATAAAGGAGTACAACCTCTGCTGGATGCAGTTTGTTCTTACTTGCCTAGTCCGTTGGATACCCCTGCAATCGAAGGCGTAGACCCTCGCGATCCTGAAAAAGTGATAGTTCGTCACCCAAGTCCAAGCGATCCGTTTTGTGCTTTGGCGTTTAAAATTGCTACAGACCCATTCGTAGGACGCTTGTGCTTCTTCCGTGTATATTCGGGAGAATTGCATGCAGGATCTTACGTTTACAATACACGCTCTGAAAAGAAAGAACGTATTTCCCGTTTGTTCCAGATGCACTCCAACAAGCAAAACCCGAAAGAAGTTATCGGTTGCGGTGATATTGGTGCAGGAGTAGGCTTTAAAGATATCCGTACAGGAGACACACTTTGTGACGAGAATGCACCTATTACCCTTGAGGCAATGGACTTCCCGGATCCGGTTATCGGAATCGCTATCGAGCCTCAAACTCAGAAAGACGTTGACAAACTGGCTAACGGATTAGCTAAATTAGCAGAAGAAGATCCTACATTCCGTGTACATACAGACGAAGACTCCGGTCAGACTATTATCGAAGGTATGGGTGAGCTTCACCTCGATGTACTGATCGAGCGTCTGAAACGTGAATTTAAAGTAGAATGTAACCAGGGACGTCCTCAGGTATCATATAAAGAAACAATTACCCAGACTGTCGAAATTCGCGAAGTTTACAAGAAACAATCTGGAGGTCGCGGTAAGTTTGCCGATATCATCGTTAAAGTCGGTCCTGCCGATGCAGACTTTGAGGGCGAATTGCAATTTATAGATGAAGTAAAAGGAGGTAATGTTCCTAAAGAATTTATCCCTTCAGTTCAGAAAGGATTTGCTGCTGCCATGAAAAATGGTGTGCTTGCGGGATATGCTTTGGACAAACTGAAAGTAGTTCTTGTAGACGGTTCATACCACACTGTGGACTCTGACCAGTTGTCATTTGAACTTTGTGCTAAATTTGCATTCAAAAATGCATGTGAAAAAGCCGGTCCTGCATTACAAGAGCCTATCATGAAAATCGAAGTAGTTACTCCGGAAGAAAGTATGGGTGATGTGATCTCTGACCTAAACAAACGTCGCGGTCAGGTAGAAGGAATGGAGTCGAGCCGCTCAGGAGCACGTATAGTGAAAGCGAAAGTGCCGTTGGCAGAAATGTTCGGATATGTGACATCATTGAGAACCATTACTTCGGGTAGAGCAACATCAGCAATGACATTCTCTCACTACGAAGAAGTTTCACCTTCGATCGCACGTCAGGTGCTGACCGAAGTAAAAGGTCGCGTAGATCTGATTAAATAAAAAATAAGCTGTGGTTAGTGAATGACTCTTAACCACAGCTTTTATATAATAAATTACAATTAATTAAAACCAAGTAATGAGTCAAAAAATTAGAATTAAACTGAAATCGTACGATTACACATTGGTAGACAAATCTGCCGAAAAGATCGTGAAAACAGTAAAAGCGACAGGTGCAGTAGTAAGCGGTCCAATTCCGTTGCCAACACACAAACGTATCTTTACTGTAAACCGTTCAACTTTCGTTAACAAGAAATCTCGTGAGCAATTCGAGCTGTCTTCATATAAGAGACTTATCGATATCTATAGCTCTACAGCTAAAACTGTTGACGCACTGATGAAACTTGAGTTGCCAAGTGGTGTAGAAGTTGAAATCAAAGTTTGATGAATTTTAATATTAGTTTAAATAAATAATTAAGAGAAATGCCAGGATTATTAGGAAAAAAAATCGGAATGACATCCGTTTTCAGTGCCGAGGGAAAAAATATTCCATGCACTGTTATCGAAGTGGGTCCTTGTGTAGTTACTCAGGTTAAGACAGATGAAAAAGACGGCTACGAAGCTGTGCAGATAGGTTTTGTCGAAAAGAAAGACAAACATACCAGCAAGCCTCAGCAAGGTCATTTCAAGAAAGCCGGAGTTGCTCCTCAAAGACACTTGGCCGAGTTCAAGTATGAAGAGAAATACAATTTAGGAGACGTTATCACTGTGGACGGAATGTTCTCGTTAGACGATCCTTTTGTAGATGTAATTGGAGTATCTAAAGGTAAAGGATTCCAAGGGGTAGTTAAGCGCCACAATTTCGGTGGAGTTGGACAAGCCACACTGGGACAGCATAACCGCCTTCGTGCTCCGGGTTCTATCGGTGCTTGTTCGTACCCTGCAAAGGTATTTAAAGGAACAAGAATGGCCGGTCAGATGGGTAATAAACAAGTTACAGTACAAAACCTCGTGATTATTAAGATAATTCCGGAACATAATCTTTTGTTGATTAAAGGTTCTATTCCGGGTAGTAAAGGTTCAATCGTTAGAATAGAAAGATAATGGAACTGAGTGTATTAGATAAAAACGGTAAAGATACCGGTAAAAAAGTAGCGCTGAATGACGCTATTTATGGGATTGAGCCTAACGAGCACGTTCTTTGGTTAGATGTGAAACAATATCTTGCAAACCAACGCCAAGGTACTCACAAATCTAAAGAAAGAAGTGAAATGTCAGGTAGTACACGTAAGTTGATCCGTCAGAAAGGTGGAGGTGGTGCCCGTCGTGGTGATATCAATTCACCGGTACTGGTTGGTGGAGCACGTGTATTCGGACCAAAACCAAGAGACTATAGCTTCAAACTGAATAAAAAAGTAAAACAACTTGCACGTAAATCTGCTCTTTCTACCAAAGCGAAAGACAATCAGATACTGATCGTGGAAGACTTTTCTTTCGATGCTCCGAAAACAAAAGATTTCATAGCATTGACCAAAAGTTTGCAAGTGGCTGATAAAAAGATACTTCTAGTTTTGCCAGACCAAAATAAAAATGTATATTTGTCGGCTCGTAATTTACAAAGAGTAAAAGTTGTAAGAGCTTCTGATCTAAATACTTATGCAATACTTAACTGTACAAGTTTAGTAATGGCTGAGTCTTCAGTAGCTGTTATAGATAACCTTTTAAAAGCATAAGGAGGATACTATGGGAATAATTATTAAACCAATATTGACAGAAAAACAAACTGCGATTTCAGAAAAATTTCCGAATCGTTATGGTTTTCGTGTTGCTCCAAATGCAAACAAAGTGGAGATAAAGAAAGCGATAGAAGAAATTTACGGAGTGAAAGTTGATTCGGTAAATACGATGAGCTATTCCGGAAAACGCAAAAGTCGCTATACCAAAGCAGGTGTTATCAGTGGAAAAACTCCCGCTTTCAAGAAAGCAATAATCACCCTGAAAGAAGGTGAAAGTATAGACTTTTTTAGTAATATCTAAATAGAAAATGGCAGTACGTAAATTAAAGCCCACAACTCCGGGGCAGAGACACAAAATTATTGGTACATTCGAAGAAATCACTGCAAGTGTACCAGAGAAATCCCTTGTAGTCGGTAAAAACGCGTCTGGTGGCCGTAACAATACTGGTAAGATGACTATGCGTTATCTCGGTGGCGGTCATAAGAGAAAATACAGGCTCATAGACTTCAAGAGAACAAAAGACGGAGTACCGGCTTCTGTAAAATCAATCGAATACGATCCGAACCGTTCGGCACGTATCGCTTTGTTGTATTATGCAGATGGCGCAAAAACTTATATTATTGCACCACAAGGCTTGGTAGTAGGTCAGACAGTGATATCGGGAGCCGATGCTGCTCCTGAGGTTGGAAACGCTTTGCCACTGGCAAAAATTCCAATCGGTACAGTTATTCATAACATCGAACTTCGTCCTGGTCAGGGAGCTAAGATGGTTCGTTCGGCAGGTGGATTCGCACAGTTGACTTCTCGTGAAGGAAGCTATGCAATCATAAAAATGCCTTCTGGCGAAACACGCAAGATCCTTCTTACCTGTAAAGCTACCATCGGTAGTGTAGGTAACTCAGATCACGGACTTGAAAAATCAGGTAAAGCCGGACGTTCTCGCTGGTTGGGTCGTCGCCCTCACAACCGTGGTGTGGTAATGAATCCAGTCGATCACCCGATGGGTGGTGGAGAAGGACGTGCTTCAGGAGGTCACCCAAGATCGCGTAAAGGATTGTATGCTAAGGGTCTTAAGACAAGAGCTCCTAAGAAACATTCTTCTAAGTACATAATAGAAAGAAGAAAAAAATAATAACCTGATTAATCAATAAGAAATTATGAGTCGTTCGTTAAAAAAAGGCCCGTATATTAATGTTAAGCTTGAGAAAAAAGTCTTGGCTATGAATGAGTCAGGTAAGAAAGCTGTAGTTAAGACATGGGCAAGAGCTTCAATGATATCACCCGATTTCGTAGGTCATACTATTGCTGTTCACAACGGAAATAAATTTATTCCGGTATATGTGACAGAAAACATGGTAGGACACAAACTCGGAGAATTTGCGCTTACACGTACATTCCGTGGACACGGTGGTAACAAGAAAAAATAATTGAAGCACCAGTAATTAATTAAAAAAGAAACATTAAAATAATGGGTAAGAGAAAACGTATAGCAGCTGAAGCAAGAAAAGAAGCTCAAAAGACTATTTCTTTTGCTAAGTTGAACGATGTGCCGACATCACCACGCAAAATGCGCCTTGTGGCAGATATGATTCGTGGAATGGAAGCCTTCAGAGCACTTGGTGTATTGAAATTCTCTAACAAGGAAGCTGCTGCTAAATTAGAAAAACTGTTGCGTTCAGCTATCGCAAACTGGGAAGCTAAGAATGAGCGTAAAGCAGAAAGCGGTGAACTGTATGTGTCATTGATAAACGTTGATGGAGGCGCAATGCTGAAAAGAATGCGTCCGGCTCCACAAGGAAGAGGTTACAGGATTCGTAAACGTTCAAATCACGTAACACTTCACGTAGATACACTTAATAAAGAAATTCAAAATTAAATTAGCAGATGGGACAAAAAGTAAATCCAATAGCAAATCGTTTAGGAATCATCCGTGGATGGGACTCTAACTGGTATGGAGGAAAAGACTATAGCAACACGCGCAAAACGTTGTTGGAAGATAGCAAAATCCGTAAATACCTTAATGCTCGTCTGGCTAAAGCTAGTGTATCACGTATCGTGATCGAAAGAACACTGAAACTTGTAACTATCACAGTTTGTACAGCTCGTCCCGGTATCATTATCGGTAAAGGCGGACAAGAAGTAGACAAGTTGAAAGAAGAGTTGAAGAAAATTACAGATAAAGATATCCAGATCAACATTTTTGAAATCAAAAAGCCAGAGTTAGATGCAGTTATTGTAGCTAACAACGTAGCCCGTCAGGTAGAAGGCAAGATCGCCTACCGTCGTGCTATCAAAATGGCTATTGCTTCAACAATCAGAATGGGTGCCGAAGGTATCAAAATTCAGATATCAGGTCGTCTGAACGGAGCTGAAATGGCTCGTTCCGAGATGTATAAAGAAGGACGTACTCCGCTTCATACATTCCGTGCCGATATTGACTATGCACATGCCGAAGCCCTTACAAAAGTTGGTTTGATTGGTATCAAAGTATGGATTTGCCGTGGAGAAGTTTACGGTAAGAAAGACCTTGCACCTTCGTTTGTAGCATCTAAAGAAAGCGGACACTCTAACAATAACAGAGGAGGAGATCGTCGCAACGATAGAGGAGACGGACAAGGAAAAGGTTTCAAGAGAAATAAGAGAAAGTAATTAAAACGTTTGAAGTAAAATGTTACAACCGAAGAAAACAAAATTCAGAAGACAGCA
>JBEBPN010000035.1:0-43122 GCA_040395895.1 Dysgonomonas hofstadii | reverse complement strand
GCAACCAATAACAAAACAGGAAAGGTAACAACCCGCCGTATCAGGAATAGTGTGAAGGTGTTGAAAGATAGCCCCTCCAACCTCCCTGAAGGGAGGCTGCAAAGAGGATATTACGGGAGAGTAACAGCATAAAAAAGATGTTGCAGATGTGTTACCTTTGTTACCTTTTTTTGAAAATTAGCAGGAGTTCGACGTAAGAAATAGTGCGTATAGCATCATCATATTTATATATTTAGTGTCCTTTGTGTATAACCTTGTGCTCTTTGTGGTTCAATACATGTTTTTCACCACGAAGGACACTAAGAATCAGTACAAAGAACACAAATGGAAATATAACAGGCAGATATATGAGGTGAAAAGCTTTCACTAGACATGATAAGCCATTAAAAAAGGGTGACCGAAGCCACCCTTAATCTATATTGGTTTTATCACTTACTTATTCCATACTCTCGGTGCAGGAGCAGGTTTCAGCGGTTGACGGTTTTTCAGGTCTTTCATTACCTCTTCTATGGCTCTGTCGAGTTGCTGGTCTTCGCCGTTCCACTCTTTCACAGGGTCGTTGTCTATGATGATGTCAGGGTCTACGCCATGATTTTCGATGATCCATTGTCCGGTCTTGGCATCGTAACTGGTGAAGAAAGGCACACGTATATCCGTTCCGTCGATGAACGGCAGCGAACCCGATATGCCGACTATACCGCCCCATGTACGTGTTCCGATCAGCTTGCCCAGTCCCAGTGCGCGGAATCCCCAAGGGAACAGGTCGCCGTCCGAAGCCGAGTATTTGTTGATAAGACATACTTTAGGCCCTACCTGTACGGCATCGGGCACAGTACCTATACGGTTCGATCCGCGTCGCATTGTCAGACGGTACGGCTCACGCGACAGGCGTTCGAGTATCATTGGTGATACGTTTCCACCGCCGTTTGCACGGTCGTCTATGATCAGACCTTCCTTGTCGAGCTGAGGATAGAAGTAGCGAGAGAATTCATTCAGACCTTCGGGTCCCATATCAGGTATGTAGATGTAGCCGATCTTTCCGCCGGATGCTTTCTCTACTTTCTTAATGTTGTTCTGTACCCATTCGTAGTGGTAGAGTGAGTATTCTTCTTCGAGCGGGCTGATCACTATTTTGCGTGCGCCTGCCAGTTGTGCCTTACTGTTGAGCGATATCTCGGTAGGTATGCCGGCTTTTCCGGTCAACAGGGCGTATATATCTTTTACGCTGTTGGTCGGTACACCGTCTATTGCTACGATGAAATCGCCTGTTTTAGCCTCTATGCCCGCTTCGGTAAGCGGTGAGCGTAGTTTCTTATCCCACGATGCGCCCTGCAATATCTTTTCGATGCGGAAGAATCCGCTCTTGTCTCTCGATATTTCTGCACCCAGCAGTCCGGTCTTTATCCTGTCGGCGCGGTCGGCTTCACCCGGATTCACATAGGCGTGTCCGCAGTTGAGTTCGCCGATCATCTCGCCAATTATATAGTTCAGGTCGAGGCGGTTTTTCACGTAAGGCAGCAGTACGGCATATTTGGCCTTTATGGCTTTCCAGTCTACCCCGTGCATGTTCTCTACATAGAAGCCATCGCGGTACACGCGCCACGCCTCGTCGAATATTTGCGCCCATTCCATCGGGTAATCTGTGGTTATCTTCATGTTCGACATGTTGACCGCATCTTTCAGATCGGTCTTAGCCGACGGGATAGCGGTGACGAATAGCTGTTTGTTTCTCAGGAATAGCGCTTTCTTATCTGTATTTCCTATATGGATCGATGCTCCCTGATCGGCAATGGTTTCTTCCTTTTGCTTCTTCAGGTCGTACATCATGGCATTGCCGGGCTTGTTGTAATATACCTTCTCGCCATCGCTATAGAATCCCCAGTAGTATGACGGGGCTATCGGCAGCTTCACGATGCGGTCGGTGATGCCGTCGAAGTCTATCTTCACGGTATTCAGCGAATCCTTCTTAGCGGCTTCGGGTTTCTTGGCATCGCCTGTCTTCACTTCTGCATCTTTCTCCAGGAATGGGGAAGGGGTGTTTTTCGACAACAGGCTGAGGTACACGCCACCCGAAGTGGTATATACATGGTTCCACTCCTTACGTCCGTATATCGGATTGAAGTCGCGGTCGGAAGTAAATATCAGGTATTTGCCATCCTTGCTGAATGCAGGATTATACGACTCATACCATTTGTCGGTCACAGGATATTCCTTCTTAGCTGCAATGTTGAATACATACACCACATCGAATTCGTTAGTCTCGGAGCGGGTATATGTCAGCCATTTACTATCGGGTGAGAAAGCCACTGCTCTCGGTTCGCCAGCAGGGTCGGTGAGCAGTATGCTCTTTTGCTTTGACGATACATCCAGCAGGTTTATCCTGTTCTTACGGTCGGTGTAGACGATCGACTTGGAGTCGGGACTCCAACTGAACGAACGGATATAGGTGTCGTTGCTCTTCGTCAGTTGTACCGGTTCAGAGCCTGTTGCATCCTGCAGATAAAGCTCTGTCTCGCCGGTGGCATCTGATATGTATGCAATGGATTTACCATCAGGAGACCATTCGGCATTGCGGTCGTGTGCTCCTGCTGAGCGGGTGATGTTCTTAACAACACCTTTCTCGGAAGGGATGTTGAACACTTCACCGCGCGAGGTCACAGCAAGGCGTTCCCCGTCGGGCGACAGGCTTGCCGCTGTGAAATAGTTCTGTCCGTCTTTGATCTCGCTGCGGGCATAGATGTTGTCTGATGCCAGTGTGATGTTGATCTTTACAGGTTGCTTGCTTGCTGCATCCAGCTTGTAGACATAGCCGCCGTTCTCGAATACGATCGTGTTGCCGTGAAAGCTTGGAAACTTGATGTCGTACTCGGTAAAGTTGGTGACCTTGCTTGTCTGCTTGGTCTTTGTATTGTACACGAACAGGTTCATAGTGCGGTCACGGTCAGAGATAAAGTAAATATCGTCTCCTATCCACATTGGCATAATGTCCTGTGCATCGTTGTTGGTGATGTTCTCTACCGATCCGGTTGCGGAGTCGTATATCCAGATGTCATCTGCCATACCTCCTTTGTAGTATTTCCATGTGCGGAATTCACGCATTACGCGGTTGTAGGCGAGCTTCTTTCCATCGGGCGAGTAACTGCAAAAGCCACCTTCGGGTAGTGGTATGACATTTGACAGACCGCCTTCGTTATTCACAAGGTATAGCTTGCCGGAGAATCCGTCGCTTATGCGGTTACGGTAGATGATATCGGTTCCGTTTGGTGTCCATCCCATGACGATGTTGTTGGGCCCCATACGGTCGCCTATATCGTCACGGCTGTTTGTGGCGGTATAGGTAATGCGAAGCGGTTCGCCTCCGGCCGAAGGTATAGTATATACTTCGGTGTTGCCGTCATATTGTCCGGTGAAAGCGACTGTTTTGCCATCCGGCGAGAACTTCGGAAACATCTCGTATCCGATGTGCGAGGTGAGGCGTTTGGCTTCTCCTCCGTTGATAGATACTTTATACAGGTCTCCTGCATAAGAGAAGACTACTTCCTGTCCGTTCGATGTTGGAAAACGGAGCAGCCGCGCTTCTTGGGCGGATATCAGCGGTAGGGCTATTGCTGATATTAAGAGCGAAAGGATCAATTTTCTCATAGTAAGCTACGATTTTGTTAAAAGACTTGAATAATAACAAAGGTAGGATGTTTGATGAGAAAATGAAGCCTTTCTTTAACTATATTTTCAGTAGTTCTTTATACAAGAGATAGTTCTCGTCATCGAAGCAGACAAAGGTGATTTCTTCTATAGTCCGGTTCTCCTTGCTTATGAAATCGCGGACTGTACGGATAGCTATTTCGGCAGCTTCTTTCTTCGGGAATCTGTACACACCCGTGCTGATATTAGGGAATGCGATAGTCTTTACATTCAGTTCGTTTGCCAGTCTTAACGAATTGAGATAGCAATCTGCTAATACTTTCGGTTCGTTTCGCCCTCCGCCATTCCACACAGGGCCAACAGTATGTATGACATACTTTGCCGGAAGCCGTCCGGCAGAAGTATATACAGCCTGTCCTGTAGCACATTTGCCTTGCCTGTTGCGGATCGCTTTACATTCTTCGAGAATCTGGCTTCCTCCCTTGCGGTGTATAGCACCATCGACACCACCTCCACCAAGTAGGGAAGAGTTGGCGGCGTTTACGATGGCATCGGTTTGTATGGTTGTTATATCGTCTTTTATTAAGGTAATTCTAGTGTTCATAGTTATAAATATTTTAGAATATATTGGGTGGCAATATCATTGTTTGAACTATTGAAGTCTCCTCCGAAAAAGACGTTTACAATTTCTATACTTCCCATGATCTGGCTGTTGAATTCATTAAGATCTTCAGCAGGAACCCATAGTTCATTGTGTATAAAGCCTCCTACATTATGAATTTCATACTTCTGTAGGTAGTCTGTAAGTAGATCAAATTTAGTAACAATACCGCAGTAGCCGGAGAATTCATCTTTCGTATTCCACCTTTCAGCTATCTGCTCCGCATATTCCTGATTGAGTACAGGATAGAATATTGGTTGCCATTCTAATCGTGGAGGAAAAGCTTTAAAATCCAAATCAATTATTAATAGTAGTTCTTTCAGACCTATTGGCCTGTATAATGTTGTTTTCATATTATTCTTTCCATTTATCTACAAGGTCAAGAATGGTTTGACTGACTTCTAAATTATCAAATTTATTCATGAAATCGACAGAAATTATGTCAATACCTTTCAATGCACCTACTATTTGGCCAAACATGGAGCAAACAGTATCTGTATCTCCGCCTATTTTTATTAAACTAGTGATAAGAGATTTGAAATCAAATTGATTAATCTTTTGTGCAGCGAATATTGCCATTGGCACAGAGTCTACAACATAGCCTGTCGGTTTATATTTTTCTCCTATTTCTGCAATGGATAAGTGTTTTAGTTCGTTGACCTCGATTAATCTGTCCCGAACTCTGGTATCCGGTATTTTCTCTATTATATAATCAATAAGATTGTCGTCTCCTTCCCAATTATTCAGGATAGACGCTTTTATTGCATAATAGATAGCTAAAGCTCCGGTATAAGCTTCATCGTTACGATGTGTGATAGAGCAAATATCTCTGATCTTTAGTCTGGTTGCATATTTCTTAAATGCTAAAGGAGCGATGCGCATTGCCGCACCATTGCCTGCTGCGAATTCACCTAAGCGTCCGACTATAGCCCAATGCCCACCGACCTGTAATTCGCGTAATGCCTTTAATGTGCTTGCTCCTAATCCTGAAAGCTTGCCTTTGTTGTACCAATATAGAAATCTTTCAGCTACTTTTTCGGGCTCAATTTCTATTGCATCATAAAGAACTTCGGTTGTTGCAACAGTTAATTGTGTGTCGTCGGATATGCGCCAATCGAACTCAAAGTCCATATCCGTTATATGATCAATTCCTTCATATTTATGTCCTAAAGCATCACCAATTGCTCCGGCAATTAAGCACCCTTTTAGTCGGTCTTTTATATCCATTCTATTTCGATATATATTTCGGATCGATGAAATCTGTCAGCCAGACTCCATTATCAGACTGAAAAAACTCGATTCCGTCGCGATACATTTGTTTTGCCAAGATAGTAAGAATTATCGGTCGTCCATGCCGTGATCCCACTTTATGCGCGGTTTCTTTATCCTTGCTTAAATGCACATGTTGACGGTTTATTTTCTTTATTCCATCTGCCATTATCGAGGCATAAAATCTGTCGGCTGTACCGTGATATAGAAATTCCGGTGGCTCGACAGGAGATAGGGTGAGGTCAATTTCTATAGAATGCCCCTGATTGGCGCGTATCCTTGTTTTATCTTCATTGAATGAGTAGCGTTTCTTATCATTTGTAGCTACTATTTCTTCCAGCTCTGCCATTGTGAAATTTACTCTGTGCTTTGCACATTTTTGTACAAGCTCCTGCGTGTCTGCCCAACCGTTTTCGTCGAGTCGGATACCTATCTTCTGAGGCTCGTGACGTAAAACGAGGCTTAGGAATTTTCCTATTCTTTTTTTATGTTGTTCGTTCATTTTGTTCTTTTATAAATAACCATCTTTCCAGGCATAATAGCATCCCTGACTAAACAGACGATTTATGTTTTCTTTATTTATCCAATTATATTTATTTCTTATAAAGTCTGAAAATAGTTCTGACAACTGGTCAGATAGTATAGGTTTATCTGCATCGTCTAATATTTTGGGTATAAATTGATGTCCTTCAAACATTGCTTCCCGACAGTATATGTTTAGATAATCCAAATCTTCTTCATCTAGCTTCGGGTATTTTCTGGAAAGCCTCTCTTGGATGGGATTAAGCCAATTTTCGCCAAACTCCATAGCTATATTTAAGCCTTCATTTAAAATGTCGTTCTCAAATGTTTTCATGACTATTCAAAAATCATAAACATATACATCTATATCATTCTTAATTAATGTTCTCTTAATAAGAGGTTCTATTTTCTCCCATTTTCCTCCGGCTAGTCCACAGCCGATACGGGGCATATGAACACTTGCACTCAAATCCTTAGCTTCTTCTACTAGTTTTTCCAGACAAGCCTCAATAGCCTCATAACGTACAGGAACTCCAGTGCTTCTCCCCGTCTTTGTACCTCTTTGCCCGATCATATTGGCAACGTATACATATGGCTCAACCTGTACAATCTGAATATTGCCTAAAGCATAATCATTCTTTGCGCGTTCTCTGTGCCATAAGCGGTATGCTTTCTCGGGTTCCGGCCAACGTTTCGAGATAGCCAGAACAAAACCTTTACCCCAACCTCCAATATCGTTGGAGATATGGGCAATTATCTTTGTGCCGCTTGCCTGTGGCGATGTAGCATCACCTTTCAGGTATGTTATTTTTTTCATTGTTACACATCTTCAGTCCATACCCAGTCTTTTCATTATTTCTTTCGATATAGGATATACTTTCTCTTTAGGCAGCAGTTCTTTCGCCTTGTCGTGGCGGCCATCCATTTTCAACTGATATATTTTATGTGCCAAAGGGGTGCAATCCTGTATATCCACAATCCAGTCGTTGTTATATTCTTCGATCAGATGGCGGCTGATACCTACCTGTATAGAACGGTAATCGAGCTTTGCTCCTCTGATGGAACGTTCCGGATCCCATTGGATGTTCACGGTGGCTTTATCAATGAGTTCTTTCCATTCTTCACCACTTGCGTATACCCTTCCTGTAGGGTGCGTAAGAACTGCTTGCGATAAAGCATATTCCCATGCCGAACGTTTAATCCTGATAGCCAGAATACATTCCTGTCCGGATTTCTGACCGTATCCACATCGTTCCATCATCCAGAGGAAAGAAGGTTTTATCCATGTCATTCTGTTGAACGAGAATGGCGGGGTGAATTTCTTGTTCTTTGCTGCGGGTTTTCCTATTTCGTCCCGGTATGCCTGATAGACAACGATTGTATTGCGGTCGTAATCAGCTCTTATTTCATATTGTTTCATTGTTGTAATTTCTTTTCCAGTCTGTCACATAAATCAAAAATATCATCTTTACGCGCCAGTTGATCGATCCATTTTTGCGGTATAGCATCGAATCCATAACGTAGTCCTGCCAATCCTCCGGCAATGGCTGCTGTGGTATCGGTATCGCTGCCCAGATTAACTGCTCTTAATACAGTTCCATCGAAGTTATCTTCTTTGAAGATACACCATAGAGCAGCTTCGAGGCTATGTACTACATAGCCCGATGATGCTATCCCTTCTTCTGTGTATTCATAAATTGGTTTAATCTCATAGCCGCCAATAGGATTCATCAAGATCCGATGATATTTATCTATCTCATTATTTGAACAAACCGGATTATTATTTAAAAAATCATTCACTGTGTCTTTAGTTTGGAGGAAAGCCTCAAATTTATCGACACCTTTTAGTAATTGTAAAGCAAACTCTACATAAATAAAGCAGCCTAAAACAGACCTTATATGACGATGAGTAAGAGAAGAGATGTCACTGACACACCTGAACCGATCTTCTATCTTCATCTCTTTTATATGGAATAATAATGGTAATATCCGCATTAATGAACCATTCCCATTGTCAGCCTCATCTACTCCACCTGCCATAACAGGATTTACTCCTTGCTCTAATCTGAATATTGCCCTTGATGTAGCATTTCCTACATCGAATACTTCTCCATGCGGAGTCCAGTAACCATGTTCATACCAATTTATAAATCTATTGGCAAGCCTTTTTAAGTCATACTTGTCTGTAAGTGTTTCTGCCAGACAGAATGTAAGAGAACTATCATCTGACCATGTTCCTGCCGGTTGATTATGGGTTCCATAGGCAAACATATCTGTTACCGGATTTGCTTTCAGGTATTCCCTACTTTTAAACTCTACAGGAACGCCTAAAGCATCACCCACTGCAATACCGAATAGGGTGCTATGTATTAAATTATTTTTCATAATTAAAACTCAAATGAAATCACGATCTTCTACCTTTTCTACCCATTCCTGCCATTTCTGAGGAATAGTATTATTTTCAGCATATAAGCAGACAATACCTCCAACCATAGCACATATAGTATCTCTATCTCCTAAAGCAGAAACAGCTTTCCAAAGAGCTTCTTCATAATTATCAAGGTAATGCGCCGCACACCAAATAGCGATAGGGACAGTATCCTTTGACAATAACCTCACCCCATTGCCTAACGCTGAAACAATAGTTTCAATTCTATACGATTTGGGAAGTGATACTCCCTTTGCAATCTTTGATTTAGTATCACTATCCTCCAATTTAGAAGCTACAGCAAGTATAAACTCTTCTCCTGAGATATGTTTATTCTCTAATTTCAGATTAATAGCCAATGCAGCGGCGACAGCGATTGCAGCAGCTCCAATCTTTGCTTCAATATTCCAATGTGTGACCTCTGCCGATTTATAAGCCTCTTGAATCAACAAATCATAATCATCATAAAAGAAACAACCGAGAGGTGCAACGCGCATAGCTGCTCCATTCCCCATAGAGCCTTCTCCATAAAATTGCTCTGAGGACAGATCTTGCCATCTTTTACCTTCTCCCAATCCTCGCAATAATCGGTGAATAGACGCTCCATATCCACGGTTCGGATCCTTTTCATAATTCTTGGCAAATTGTGCTGCAAGCCCATCTTGATCGATATGATGAAATCGTTTTAGATTATTAGTTACAGCAATAGCCGTAACAGTATCATCTGTAAATTCCCATTTTGTATATGCAGGAATTGTGCGATTATATATACAATTTCCAGCTACATCTTCATCGCCAAAGAAACTATCTCCGAAGGCATCACCAATAGATAAACCCCGTAAAGATTTCTCGGCGAGTTTTATTCTGGTGTCCATATTCATTTTTTCTTTCATTTTTTGAGTATTCTTTTCAAATAGGCAATATCTAACAAATTCACTGTCTCAAAATTACCTTTATAAAACACAGCCCAGTTATTGAAAACACAAGGTAGTTCTTTTGCTTTTTGTAGTGTATCCACTTGAATTAAAGCTACAGGAACATCGTTCATTTCACAATACTGTTTTATCATCTCAATACATTGATAAATGTAAGGACATTGCATGTCATAATAAATTGTCAGCTCTTTGTTTTGGATTCTCTCGTTCTTGGCATTTTGTGCAAACTTTGGTTTTGTTCCATCAAAAGAAAGAGCAAGCAGTTCATATCCATTCTCGGTAGTGTCGACAACCTCAAAACCGAACTTCTTCACAAATGATTGATCGGAAAGCCAGGTCTTTTGTTTTTTTGCTCCAAGCATACAAACACCGGATTTTCCTTTTTCTTTAGCATCAGCCAGACAATACTCCAGTAGCGATTTAGCATACCCTTTTCCTCTGTACTCGCCTAAAACCCATAAACAATGTATATAATAATAATTGTCGCCGGTTATAGGAACCCAAGCTGTTTCAAGGGGAGCATATTCAATAAAAACGGTAGCCTTTGCATTTAATTTTCTGAAGACATGACCTTCTTTTAGCCGATCTGAAAGCCATTGCCGCTTTGCGTCGATACCCGGATGAGATTTTTTACTGCGGATAATGCAGCATAAATGCTCATCGGCTAGGTTTTCTGTTGTTATGTTTATAAAATCAGCATTCATGTGTTATCTTGTCTCTTACTTCCATTAATGCAAAACCAAGTAAATTCGATCCTTTCCAAAGGCGTGGATTTTCGGCATGATCATTGTCCTGCGCCATACCTATTCCCCAGATATTATCAACAGGACTGGCTTCAACCAATACCCGATTTTTAGTATCCAGCAAAAATTCTTTCAGGTCTTCATGTTGAGAGAACTTGTGATAGTTGCCTTCGCAAACAATTTCAAAACAGTTTTCACCCCAAACTTTAGGATCAAAGTTCTTTACCTTTCGCCCAAGTTTTTTAGCTTCTGCGGGAGATTTGGCTATTAGTATGTTTTCTAATATATCCTTATCGTTGAATAATTCCGCCTTTTTCGCCATCATCCAGTGTTCGGCAGTTGCATATTTTACTCCGTTTACCGTGAATGCACTTTGCCACCATTGGCTGAAACATGATTTTGTAACTGATCCATCTTTTGAGGGTGCGTGTCCCCAAAAGAAAAGATATTTAACGTTCTCCTTTTTCTCTACTTTATTTAGCAGCCATTGCAAATTATATGTGTTGTATCTCATAATCGTTTATTATTTATAATTATCGTAATAGTTTTTCTATATCCATATTCATAAGCTCTATTTTGCTCCTGTCGGAATAAAACATCGGAATAACGCCATTCAGATTAGCAACACCTTTCTCTGTTATGTAAAACAGGTCATTTTCAATCATGATGAGATCCTTTGCTTTCAGATATTCAATTTCATCTTTAAATATACCTGTAAATTCTTTACCAAATCTTTGCCTGAAAGCAACTAAATCTATAAACCCAAAATAGAACATAACCGATATGGCTTTTGCCATCACTTCCTGTTCAGGCAGGTTATAAATATCCTGAATCGGAAATTTGCCACTATTCACATAGTCAATATATTTAGCTATGCTCTTTGTTGCCGCTCCCTGATTGTAAGCTAAATAATTTAATCCAAACGATTGCGCTCCGGCCCCTAATCCCAGATAGGGAGTTGCATTGATTACTCTGTTTGTGAGGTAGTCGCTCGTGCCATGATCGTCCTTAATCCTACTAAATGTATTTTTTCCGTAATTAGCGTTGTATCCGTTTTGGGTTAGTATCTCGTAGGCGATTTTATATTGTGTACTTATTTTGGACTGAGTAACATCGAACGCATCACTTGCAATCTTAGTCAATTTATATCTCATTTCGTATAGTGTGATGTATTCGGGTGAAAGAGAAACCGTATATTCAACGGTACTTTTGAAATCATCTACAGATTGCTCTTTAAATCCATACATCAGGTCAATGTTGAGTCGTTTATACCCGGCATTCCGTATTGCATCTACAGCTCTCTGGTAGAGGAGTGTTCCTCCTTCACGTTCCATTTTCTCTAATAATTCGGTGTTTACCGTCTGAACACCCATACTAATACGGTGGAATCCCAGATCATATATTCCTTTTAAGTCATCCGATTTATTTACTGCATTATAAGGAGTGGTTTCTATAGACCATGTTAATTCATTATTCAGATTGAATGAGTTGAAAAGTTTATTCGTTATCTTCTCTATTCGTTGTAGCCCTAGTTCTGTAGGTGTGCCTCCTCCTATGTCAAAGCCCGATATTCGCTTATTTTTATCTATTATTTGACTGTATAAGTCGATTTCTTTCAGTGATGCATTTACATATTCATCTTTTAAGTCAGATTCTTTCCCTGAGACAACAACGTACTCACAAAATCTGCATTTCGATTTACAAAATGGAACATGAAAGTACAGTGACAAGCAATTCATATTCTGATATTCCTTCTCAAGTAACTCCTGAATAGATCTTTCGTCTCTTACAGCATATTCTCTCAGAGATGTCGGAGTCAATGGATATGCCGTATTTGTTATACTATGCAATTCCATTCCTTTTCTGAATAAGTCGTTTATGTCTATTGTAGTCATGTCGTAAAGTGTTCGTTATTATACTTCAAAGTAAAATCCTTCTTTAGATAATTTCTCATATTTTTCCTTATCGAAGCTATAGATCTTCGGTGCCCTGTTAGGTGCTCCGGTCACAACTTCATTTTTGTCGATCAATAGTCCGAAGCTCAGCATCTTTTTTCTAAAATTGCGCCTGTCTAATTTGGTCTGCAACACCGTTTCATATAGCTGATGTAACTCTGGCAATGTAAACTCTTCGGGTAACAACTCGAACCCGATAGGTTGATACTTGATTTTCCCTTTCAGCCGGTCGATAGCTACCTTTAATATCTCTTGATGATCGAAAGCCAGTTCTGGGATTTCTGATAATGGAAACCATTGGATATTGTCGGTGTCTGTTCCAGCCTGAGGGCTGTAGTCCGACAGTTTTACCAACGCATAGTAGGCTATACTAACTACCCGATAGCGCGGATCACGCTGTACAGCTGAGAATGTATATAGCTGTTCCATAAAGATATTTTCGAGACAGGTCTCTTGTAATAACTTTCTTCTGGCACAAGTCTCAGCATCTTCATCCATGTCGAGAAATCCTCCCGGAAGTGCCCACCTGCCTTTGTACGGTTCTATTCCACGTTCTATCAACAAAATCTTTAACTCTCCTTCGTCAAACCCGAAAATAACACAGTCTGTTGTTACTGCCGGTCTTGGATATTCATAAATATATTTACCTGGTGATGCCATATCTTTGAAAATAAAGTTGCGTATATTTTACGCAAATATATGATGTTATTTTAGAACCACAAAATATTTAGCGTATTTTTTACGCAAACAACAGTGAGATTGTTTGCAATTAGCTGATAATTAGTGTTGTGAAAAATAAAAACCGTAAGGCATTTCTGCTCTTACGGCTTTCAGATTGTTTAATTAAGAAGTAACCAGCGTTCTGTACTTATCTCTGAATCCTTATTCTGATTCCCGGATTTACCATTGGTGCAAAGGGGCTTTCTCCTACGGTTATCCTGTCACTGGCAAAACAGCCTCCATTGGTAACAGTCCATTCCAGTATTGCACTCTTCGAGTCATCCGCTAATGTAACAGTAGTATTGTAGCTTGACGGATCGGCTATAGTTGCATTTCCGCTTACTACAGTCCACAATCCTGTTTGTCCTGTTTCAGGTTGGTTGGCATTCATCGTGAAGTTCTTGTCGCTGCTCTTCATGTCTTCACCTGCATCAGCCTCAGGCATTGTGCTTACTGCAACGGTTAGCTCCGATCGTTGCTGGCTGATACAAGTTGATTTAGAACTGGTGACAGAGATGTAATACTTGCCGCTCTCTAACAAAGATTCTTCATCGAGAGCTTCTCCGCCCGCTTCGGTCTTATACCACTTAATGATACCTCCATGATTTTTAATATATTCTGCGGCAGGTGATTCTTTCATTAGCTGCTCTGATAGGTCGGCAACAGTGTTTTTATCTGTTTCGCAATAGGTAGCGGTAGATACTTTCGTTCCGTCGAGGAATACTACAGCCGGCGGCTGGTAAGTGACTGTCATTTCATCAGTCGCTTCACAGACAGCTGATCCTGTTGCTGTTTCATCGTATCTTATCTTAACTCTGTAAGTGCCGTCCAGTCCGTGATCACGTGCGTCTATGCTAACAGTTTTAGGATTATCTATAGGTAGAACTACAAATTTGCCCTCTGCATTTTTCTTCTCCCATGTATATGTGGACAGTGGCCCTCCATAAAATGCTTCTGCTGAAATAATATATGCTGCCGGATCATCATTTTCATCTTCATCCCAAGTGGTTTTGCAAGTCTCATTGTCGGGCAGGCCAATGAGTCCCGGCGTGCCATCGAGGAAGACTACGTTTTCGTTCTTTCCATATGAACTACTGTTGACATCGAACTCGAGAGTTGTGCCACTGGCAATGATTCCTCCTACATACAGATAATCTAATTTGTTGTGGCTTGGATTGTTGTAGACAATCGTTGCCGTGCTGCTGGTCTGTGTAGCTCCTGTCTCGGAGCCTGCACGCAGGTAGTTGAAATTACATGGGGTGCCGTTCAGTATGAGATCATTGTTTATGGTCTGCGTACTTCCGGCGGCAAAACGTAATGTTATTCCTTTGGGCATTAATGTAAGCTTGCCGAAGGTGTTATTTCCGCTAAGGGTATAATTACCGTTTAAGATCAGGTCATCGATATACATGCCGCCACTAATTGTATAGCCGGTTGAAGTTGCATTGACAATATTATAGTTGTGATCGCTTCGTCCTGTAAAATTACCTGATACATTTATTGTACTACCTTCTGATTGTATCTGATTAAGATTGGTACTGGCACTGTTACCGGAATATATCCATTGTTTAGTGGTGATATTTGCATTTTTGATATTTACATATTAGACTTATTTCCCGATTTTTCATCAAAAATCACCTTTGTAGTCGCCGTTGGTACCGAAGAAGGTAACTCTGTATCCTGTTCCCCTGATTTAAACGACCAGTGCGACAGGTCATTCCAGTTTCCTGTTCCCCCAATCCAGTACATCGTCTGTTCTGCCTGCGCCATCAGATTTACTGATGCAATGGCAGAAGTAAATATCAGTAGCACTATCAAACAAGAACGTTTAATAGCCATATTATTTATCCTTTTCATCAGTTGTGTTATTTTACTTTCAGTACAATATTCATATACGTTTTTTCCGATATAGCATAACCATCCACCAGTTTGTAGACCAGTACACCCGTGTCACTCAACGACACGATCTCGAAAACATCTTTGTCATAGTAGATGACAAAATAATCCAGCTTGTCGCTGGCAAATACAGGCAGAGTGGCTGCACTCGGACTTTTTACAGTAGTAGTAAGGTCAGTCATACCGAATTGTCCGGCATAAATACCGTACAGATTTAAAGAAAACTGTTTCAACACATCGTCATACGAGGGATCCCCTGTATCGGTAGGGAGTACAATAGACGGTATATAGAAGAACCGGTCTGTTTCCGCTACCAATCGTATCCAGCGCGTACCATTATTATAATAGTAGCCCGGAATTACATCCGCAGCCGTGTTTGTGTTGTAAACCGTCATTCCTGCCACATGGTTTTCCATTGGATCGGCTAATACAGTCGAACTGAGCGATACACGAGGCATCAGCACCCCTTTGGCAGAAGTACCACCCGCCTCTTCCATCAGATCGAGAAGCGCATCCTTATGTGGCGGTGTATTCGAGCCTATAGTAACCTGTGCATTGATGCCCGATATCCAAAAACAGGCGATAATAGATAATAGAAGAGTTTTAAAGTTAGCTGGTTTCATAATTTCGTTTGTTTTGAGTTTGTTGATATGGAATTTTACTATTTTAATGTTTACATTTGCCGATAAGAAAAAGAAAGAACTTCAACAACCTTAGGGTTTCCAGTGCTACTTTCCCAAGCTGCAGAGTGGACTGTGAAGACAAAAAAGACAGATAAAGGTAATTGTTGAGGAATTTCAATATTCCTGCCGCTCTTTCTTTTGTTTTTTTGCATTTCGAGCCTGTAAGGCTCATGAGTAAACATAATGAGGAAGGGTAGTCGCTAAATGCGGATCGTGTGTGTAGTAGTATATGCCCCATGCCTACAGAGGCAATGATTGAATGATTGTCTGTAAAGATGTTACTAAAGGTGTTATGCCCATTAATCAGGATTGTTTTCCGGTTATGTACTTTATGTATAGACAAAAAAACATCCATACCCAAAGCATACAATTTGAGTCCAAAGTTCATCAGGTGTTCTGAGTAAAATTTCGAATGAATTAAATAAAATCCAAAGTCAGGTTAAAGTTGTTTGTCTTTTCATTTCCCTTACTTTTTTGTTTCAAAGGTACTTTTCAGGCTTATACGGTTCAAATATATTTGACAAACGGCTGTTTGCTTATGACCAATGGTATATTCTCTTGGATATTAACTATTTTAGGAAAGTTTATCTATAGTGTATCAATGTGCCGATTGGCAAACAACGTTCACCGAAGTGAAGACGAGGTAAATATGTTGATGTGCCAATGAAACGATCTTTGAATTGATAAATCAGCGGAGCTAATTGATGATGAGTGTACTAGTTTTAAGTCTACTAGTGTGCTAGAAAAAAGAGCTTTAAACTAGCAGGCTAGTAAACTATATGCTATTAACTTGTAAGTTTTGTAAGGTTTTAGTTAAAATCTTATTTCTCAAAGATTACTTACTCTATCTTTGCATAAAAAATAAATATTAGATAAATGAATTTGAAAATAGAATCTCTTGACAAAATAGACGAAACTGCCATCGAATTTATAAAAGGAATGGGTGACAATACTGTATTTGCCTTTCGAGGTGAAATGGGTGCAGGTAAAACTACTTTTATAAAATCCATTTGTGAGAATCTGGGCGTTTCGGATACAATAAACAGCCCTACTTTTGCTATTGTAAACGAATACCGTTCCGATAGCGGCGAACTTATATACCACTTCGATCTTTACCGGATAAACAAAATAGAAGAGGCTTATGATTTCGGTTACGAAGACTACTTCTATAGTGGAAGCCTTTGTTTTATAGAATGGCCGGAAAAAGTGGAAGACCTTTTGCCGCATGATACTGTAAATGTATATATAAAAGCATTGGAAGACGGTAGCCGTGAGGTGACCATAAAGTGACCACTGGGATGGAAAACAAATTCTACAAAGAGTTCGGTGAGCTTCTTAGGCAACACTTCCCCCATAAGGTACAGAAAATATCGGTAAATGCAGGGTTTACCTGCCCTAACAGAGATGGATCGAAGGCTGTAGGCGGATGTACTTACTGTAACAATCAGAGTTTCAGTCCCGGATATGGCGGCAAGCAACGATCGGTCAGCGATCAGCTGAGAGATGGTATTGCATTCTTCTCCTACAAATATCCGAATATGAAATATCTGGCTTACTTTCAGTCATATACGAATACGTATGATAGTATAGATAAGCTGATAGCTTTGTACGAAGAGGCACTGGTTTATCCTGATGTTGTCGGACTGATTATAGGTACCCGTCCCGACTGTATGCCGGACGAGCTACTGGACTATTTTGCTGAGCTAAGTAAACGGACTTTCCTTATAATAGAGTATGGGTTGGAATCGACACAGGATGCTACTCTGGAATTTATAAACAGGGGGCATACTCATGCCGAAAGTGAGGAGGCTATCCGAAAAACGGCGGCGAAAGGAATCTATACCGGCGCACACCTTATCTTGGGGCTACCACACGAGAGCAGAGAAACAATATTGGGACATGCAGACATTGTATCTAAGTTGCCTCTGACTACACTGAAAATCCATCAACTGCAACTGATAAAAGGTACAGTGATGGCAAAACAGCACAGGGAGCATCCTGATTGGTTCGACCTGTTTGAGGTAGACGGTTATATCGATCTATGTATCGACTTCGCGGAACGGCTGAATCCTGACTTTATAATAGAGCGGTTTATTTCACAATCACCGAAGCAGCTTCTGATTGCTCCCGATTGGGGTTTGAAGAACTTCGAGTTTACAGCAAAGGTGCTTAAGCGTTTTGCTGAAAGAGAGACTTATCAGGGACGGTTATTCAGGTAGAGCCTGAGGCTTCTCTTCTTTGCCCTTCTTCCCGCTAAAAAAGTTCTTCACCTTCGTGAAGAAGCCTGCAACTTTCTTCAACCGGTTCTGTTTTCCTTGCGACACTCCGACTGACTCTACTACTGCCGGTTGTATGATCTGCCAGAAGTAGTTGAATGAGGAATGGTAAGGATCACGTTCTATATAGATATTTGCCTCACGCGGTTTCGACTTGGGCTTATTCGGATTATTCGACCTGACTATTATATTTGCCATACTGGTCAGGAATTTATTAGGTTCTTCCGTCTCGGTATTTTTAAGGATACTCAGCTTAAGGTCGTTATACAGAAACAGCATATCAGCATGTGCATCCATACTGGTAGCCTCTGTTATGAACCGGAAATCGTTCAGGGTTCCTTTTGTGATCTCAGCTTTTGCCAATGGAAGGAATATCTGATTCAGCTCCCTCAGGTCAAAGTCTTTGAGTCGGGCATCTAATACGAAACAATCATAGTCCGAACTGATGGGCATATCCCATCGAGCTGTAAAATGTCCGTTATCCATGAAGCGACCATCTATATCGAGTCGCATATATTCTTCAGGATAGGAGGCTATATTGGTAAGCTTAGAGAAGCTGCCGTTCATATTGCTAAAGAGTATCTTGCCTGTTTCTGTACCGCCTTTGGGCAGTTCTTCGTAGACAACCGAGAAATCGGTGATGTTAGCTTTCGCAATATCCAGTCCAATAGGCAGTTCCTGTATTTTTGTATAAATCATCGGCTGCATCTTAGGAGGGGTGTATATCTGCTTGTTCTTCAGGTTCCTGAGCATAACCTTATCCACTTCCAGACCGGAGGCTTTAAGAATATTGCTCTTGAAGAATAATGGATAGTCTACTCCCGAAAGTAAGATATTGCCTACACTCACATCGAACCAGTCCTTATGTAGAGGGTGTTTATGAGAGAATTCCATTTTGGGATATGCGGGGATCATGTGTATACCGGATATCTGTGCCCGACCTTGTTTCTTGTCCAGTTCTATTCTGCCAAAAGCCAATGTATAGAAACCATCCATAATAGGGAATCTAAGGTCTGTCGTATTAAAGCGGAAGTCGTCCATATCCATCTCTCCCAGATCAGTATTGAGGGACAGGCCATCTATACTAAGGTTGGTCTTATTGATAGCCCTATGGCTGATCACTTTCTTGTCAAGCGCATGGTTATAGTTGATATTTGCATCCAAAATATTGATGTCCTTAATGGTTGCTTCATTCACATAAGGCCTCAGCATGGCATAGGGGCTCCGGCTCGATGATTTATCCGATACAGTATCTACTTTTACCTGATAACTTTGGTCGATATTGATATATGGCTTTATCAGATTTACAGAAGTGAGGTTTAGTACTGACTTATCTTGTTTAGCCAGATGCAATCCTGAAAAGTTGAATGATTCTGTCTTGAACAGAAGCTTTAGATCGGGTTGTTGATGACTGAGCTGAGGGTTAGTTATAACAAACGTCTCGATATTAATATGCTTCCCTAACGCGCCTAATGTCTGGTTCTTATCTGCCTGTCCGGCTTCTTCTGCTTTATGAGACACATTGGTGATGACAGGAGACTGCAATATCAACGCCTTTATATCTAATCCTTTGTGAGGCGTCCAATCTAAAGACCTTAGGTTTAAAGCGTATAAATCGGCCTTCGTACTATCTCTTCCCATCTTATCGGAAAAAGCTACTTTTGCTCCTGCGATATTTATTGTATCAGCAAATAGGCTGGTCATTCTGGATAAAAGTCCCTTGTTCGCTGTGTCCTTCTTTTGTCCGGTTGATACACCTGTCTTTACGATCCTGATGTCAGGGTAAGCTATCTTAAGTGACTTTACCTGTATAGCTTTATTATTTGCATAGGCCTCATTGTTAAAGCCACGAATGTCTATCAGTGATGTCTTAAAGTCGTAATATGTATCAGGAGCATCTGTCCATGTTGCTGTCTGTGGTATAAGCCGTACATTTTCCAGTTTTAACTTTCCGGTCAGCGTAGAAATATCAGCATCCTTCACCTGTAGGCGATAATAGCCTCCCGGTAGCAAGTTGTCAAAGTCTTTGATGGACAGCCCGATATCATTACATGTAAAAAGATACCGTGATGCTCTTCTGGTCTGCTCATCGATAAGGAACTCTGTAGCATAGAAATTCAAATGTCGCAGGCGGTATGTTTCTTGCATTGCCTTATCGTGAAAGGTGACATTTGCATCTTTCAGATTGATATTTCTTACCGACAGATAATCAGCATAAGGAGTGAACATATCCAGTATATCTTCCGGCTTTTCGGAACCCTTGCTCTTTGATTGCTTAGGTGCATCCTGAGCAACCTTATAGTAATCTATATTGAAAGAGTCGATCCGTAGTTGGTTGGCTGAAACTCCCTTATCGTAATCGAGTCCTTCTATACTTATCTGCTTGATTCCTCCTGACATATAGTCTTTGGATGAACTTGAAGACAATGCTTTCACTTTGATATCCGATATGTGGAAGCTGCTATCTATTGTACTCAGATATAAACTATTGGCACTGATATTTGAGTTGTTACTCTCCATCAACCCATTGATGTTATCTCCCGTCAGGGTGAAGTTGTCCACATACCAGAACTTCTTCTGCTGTTCGGACAGAGAGTCTACGAGGAAGTTATTTGCGTGAAAATCAAAATGATAAAGCGTATAAACATCCGTATATCCTTTCTGTGTCAGTGTATAGTTGAACTTTGTCTTCTCAATCCCTATCCTGTCAATGGATATACTATGCAGGATGGGCGATAGTATTCCGTAGAGTGACCATGTTTGATCATTTATTGTATCAGTTGGTGATTTATCCTCCTCTTCTTCCTGCTGTGACCCACCTCTCACACTATAATACTGTATATCTGTAGACGCTATATCAAAAGAAGTAGCATGGAGATAGTTTTCTGCATTCTCCCTCTTGAAACCAACTCCTTTCAGGGCAACCGACTTTATTTCGGCCTTTATATATCCGCCGGGGTTATGCATCCTGTCGTTCCAAAAGCTTTCTTTCGGTGCAATATGAACTCCTTCAATGCTGATCAGTGATTCGATGGTACTCAGCTTTATGTTTTGAGTCTCCAGTATTAGCTGATCACTATAAAGAAGCTGTTGCGGTTGATCTGCTTCAAACTCAAAATGGTCGCAATAAAGTAGTTTGCCAGAATCATAAGAGTCTTTATTTAAACGGAAATTGAAAGCCCTGAAATTAGCATCCTTCAAACCATAAATAACCGGTGAGACTGAGTCTTCGACTACATAATGAACATAGGCATTACTAAGCCTTATGCGGTTAACGGCCAGCTCATCGATATAAGGGGAAACAACCTCATATAACGTTCTCAGGTCTTTATTCGGATGCTTTTCTTCCTTCTGTACGTATGATAAAACTGGCTGAACAACTTTAATGTCAGGTGATTTTAGCTCAAACAAACTGAAGTGTAGGTTTGTATAATCTTTCCGCCATGTGAGGTTTATACCTCTAAAGTGGATTTCCCCGATATGGATATTATAATAAATCTCAGGCAAACTGTCCCCTTTCTTCCATTGCTCGAGAGCTATCGAGTCCGGCTTTAGCTCAACTCCTTGAATGGAAAGCTCTCCGGAAAATAATCCTACAGAAAGATTGTCGAACGAGCAGCGATAGAAACCGTTTGTGGCTTTTAGTACTTCCTCACTCAGGTGTTCATTCAATTTCGATTGTAACCGATAGGTCATAAACCAGTTTAGAGCAAACCCTCCCACAATCAATAATGTGAAAATGAGGAATAATATTTTTGGTATTCTGAACCCTTTTATTGCCATCAAACAGCGTTAGTTTTGTTCCGTCTATCTTTATTGAACAAGTATAAAGAGCGATTTGTTTTCAGACTAGCTGTCTGTGACGCATTATTCTAAGGTTTTGTCTATAATATCAGAGGCAACTTCTCTTTTTGTCTTTAACGGATAGTCTGTACGCTCTCCATTCTTATTTAAGATAGTTATCTTATTTGTATCATACTTAAATCCGGCTCCTGCATCGTTTAACGAGTTCAGCACTATATAGTCGAGGTTTTTCTTCACTATCTTCTTTAGAGCATTGGTTTCTTCATCATTGGTTTCCAATGCAAAGCCGACAAGGCGCTGACTGGTTTTCTTCATTTTACCAAGTGAAGCGGCAATGTCCTTATTCGGCACAAGAGAGATAGTCAGCAAGTCTTCTCCACGTTTTACCTTTTCTGCATATTGTTCCGACGGGCGAAAATCGGCCACTGCAGCACATAGTATAGCAGCATCCATTTCCGGAAAGGCTTTTACAGAGGCATTATACATTTCTTCGGCAGACTCTACATCTATCCGGGTAATATTCGGATGGTTCACTTTCAATGAAACAGGGCCGGCAACAAGTATAACCTCTGCACCCCGACGGGCACATTCTTCAGCAAGGGCAAATCCCATTTTACCGGATGAATAGTTACCGATAAACCGCACTGGATCTATTTTTTCATACGTAGGTCCCGCTGTTATCAGCACTTTTTTTTTTGAGAGTGACTCCTTTTTCGTAAAGAAATCCTCTACTATAGATAAAATCTTCTCAGGCTCTTCCATACGCCCCTTGCCTATCAGATGGCTGGCTAGTTCACCGGCAGCAGGCTCTATAATAATGTTTCCGTATGACTTAAGCAATTCCATATTGCGTGTAGTAGAAGGATGAGCAAACATATCCAAATCCATAGCAGGAGCTATCATTACAGGCGCTTTCATAGAAAGGTATGTAGTGATCAGCATATTATCCGCTATGCCGTTTGCCATCTTCCCTAGAGTAGAGGCCGTAGCAGGAGCCACCAGCATCAGGTCTGCCCATTGCCCCAGATCTACATGGCTATGCCATGTGCCATCGTTGGCAGCAAAGAACTCGCTCACCACAGGTTTCCCTGTAAGGGCTGACAAGGTTACGGGTGTGATAAACTCTTTTCCGGCAGGGGTGATCACTATTTGTACTTCTGCACCTGCCTTAATCAGCAGACGTGCCAATGATGCGGCCTTATAAGCTGCTATACTCCCGGTAATACCCAATACAATATGTTTATCTTTCAGTCTCATAGTTTCTAATATTTTAAACAAAGATAAAGTAAGTAAATAATAGTAATACTGTTTTTAACAAAAACCTTACAAAACTAACATTAGTTACAAGTTACGTCGCCCTATCGGGCAGTTACAAGTTACAAGTATTTTTCTTTGCGTCTTTGCGTGAGATAATTTTAACTAAAACCTGACATTAATTACAAATTTTAGCTACACTTTGCTCCGCTGAACGATGTTTCTAGCCTGCTAGCTTAAAGCTCCTCTAGTACACTAGTAGACTTAAAACTAGTACACTCATCATTAATTAGCTCCGCTGATTTATCAATTAGCTCCGCTGAATGTTATTTCAAAGATCGTTTCATTGGCACATCAGCATATTTACCTCGTCTTCACTTCGGTGAACGTTGTTTGCCAATCGGCACATTTATACACTATAGATAAACTTTCTCTAAACTGATAACATTATTCGATTAAAGATATTTATACTATCATTTATCCATGTTCTGGCCGATAGGGTGAGATTTTAGAATTCTTTTCTATACATTTGCATAGCAAAATTTTAAGCTGATAATTTATATCTCAAATATACATTTAGACTATGACCGAAATATTAAGACAGAAACTAAGCGACTCCAAAGCAGCCCGATGGACTGTGCTTTGTGTTGTTGCATTCACTATGTTTTGTGGTTATTACATTACCGATGTAATGGCTCCGTTGATGGATATGCTACAAGTTGAACTCCATTGGGACGCTAATGAATACGGAATTTTTACAAGCGCATACGGATGGTTCAATGTAATGCTGTTCATGTTGATTCTTAGCGGTATGGTACTAGATAAGTTAGGTGTAAGAAGGACAGGTGTTATATCTTGCGCGTTAATGATAATCGGTTGTGCGTTGAAGTATTATTCTGTAGCTAATCCTGATTTATTTACAGGAACTATTTTGGGTATAAAATCGCAGGTTATTTCGGCCAGTATTGGATTTGCCATATTTGGAGTAGGTGTCGAAACGGCAGGCATCACGGTTACTAAGGTGATTGCCCGTTGGTTTAAAGGGCATGAAATCGCTTTGGCAATGGGTATCCAGGTTGCAGTGGCACGTATCGGTACAGGACTTGCCATAGGAACAGCTATTCCATTGGCTAATGGCTTGGGTAGTTTATCTGCTCCAATATTACTAGGATTAGGTTTCCTTTGTATAGGCCTAATATCTTACCTTGTATTCTGTGTGATGGATAAGAAGTTGGACGCTTCTATGAAAAATATGGAGGAGGAACCGGAAGAGCCATTTAAGGTAAAAGATATATTCTCAATTATTAGTAATAAAGGATTCTGGCTTATAGCTCTTTTATGTGTATTGTTCTATTCGGCTGTATTTCCTTTCCTGAAGTATGCAACATCTTTAATGATAAATAAATACAGTGTAGATCCTAAACTTGCAGGACTTATTCCACTTATTCTTCCATTTGGAACTGTACTGTTAACTCCACTTTTCGGAGGAATATATGATAAGAAAGGGAAAGGCGCTACTATTATGGCAATAGGTGCTATTTTACTAATAGTTGTCCATTTCTTATTTTCTCTACCATTCAATTACTGGTGGTTTGCGGCCATCCTTATGATAGTACTCGGAATTGCATTCTCTCTCGTTCCGTCTGCTATGTGGCCTTCCGTGCCGAAAATAATACCACAAAATCAACTCGGGACAGCTTATGGCTTAATCTTCTGGGTACAAAATATAGGGCTTAGCGGTGTGCCGTTGCTGATTGGCTGGGTATTGAACAAATATTGTATTATAGGAGAGAAAACAGATGCAGAAGGGAAAATCTCAACACTGTATGATTATACACTCCCTATGATTATCTTCACCTGCTTTGGTATCCTTGCTTTATTTGTAGCATTCTTACTGAAACGCGAAGATAAGAAAAAAGGCTATGGGCTCGAAAAACCAAATATTAAGCAATAAAATTCAAAGTCCGGCTCAACCGGACTTTTTTATAAGATGACAGAAGGAACCGAAACAATCAGTAAAAGACATCCTAAAGGCATATATCTTCTTTTCGCTACCGAAATGTGGGAGCGGTTCAGCTATTACGGTATGCGCGCCTTATTTGTCTTGTATATGACTAAAGCCTTGCTATTCGATAAAGCTGATGGAGCAAGAATATACGGGAGCTATACAGGATTGGTATATCTTACCCCGCTGATCGGTGGATATATCGCCGACCGATATTGGGGAAACAGACGCTCTATCATAGTAGGTGGTCTGCTAATGGCAGTCGGACAGTTTCTAATGTTCCTTTCGGGGCATTATTATGAAAGTGTCGATCTGGCAAAGATGCTGATGTTTACAGGACTAGGTTTCCTTATTTTTGGTAACGGGTTCTTCAAGCCTAATATCTCCACAATGGTGGGACAACTCTACAAACCCGATGATGTCCGTAAAGATTCGGCGTATACTATTTTCTATATGGGAGTGAATACCGGTTCGTTTATTGCACCTATTATTTGTGGTTTTTTAGGAGATACGGGACATCCTGCCGATTTCAGATGGGGCTTTCTTGCCGCCTGTATAGGTATGTTGCTGGGTGTTGCTATATTTGTTTCGTTCAAGGATAAATATTTGCAGACACCGACAGGAGAAGCGATCGGTGTAATTCCTAACAGCCTCGACGAAAAACGGAACAACGCGGAAGCAGAGCAAACACAGCGATCTGAGCAATCACAAACCAAACAGTCGAAACTCAAAATATCCCTTACATGGGGACTTGTGTGGATTGCGCTATTTGCCCTTCTTCATTTTGTAATTGATCTGGATATTATCGGGGCATTCATATTCTCAATGACTGTGGCCGCACCCGGATTTATAATATCCGATCCTTCACTTACCCGTATAGAGCGTTCGCGCATTTGGGTGATATATATCATCGCCTTTTTCGTTATCTTCTTCTGGGCGGCATTCGAGCAGGCAGGAGCATCACTTACCTATTTTGCAGAGGAGCAGACGAATCGTAATCTGAGCCTGTTCGACTGGGTAATCCCTACATCTTACTTTCAGTCTATCAACGCAGCGGGTATTATTATCTTTGCACCTGTGTTTGTAGCCCTATGGGCAAAACTCGGCAGAAAAGGCAAAGAACCCGCATCGCCTTATAAGCAGTCGATAGGCTTGTTTCTGTTGGCGGTCGGCTATCTGGTTATAGCATTCGGAGTAAAAGGCCTTGCTCCCGGCATAAAAGTAAGTATGCTATGGCTTGTCGGGTTATATGTTATTCATACCTTTGGTGAATTGTGCCTGTCACCCATCGGCCTGTCTATGGTGAATAAATTGTCGCCTGTACGCTTTGCCTCATTGCTGATGGCTATCTGGTATCTCAGTATGGCGGCATCGAATGTGTTTGCAGGAACATTGAGCAGCTATTATCCGCAGCCTATTATAGAACTGGCAAAAGTGCAGGACGCTGCAGAAAGTAATTCTCTGACCTTGCTTCCCGACGAATACGAGGAATCGGTATTTGAACAGAACGGTTTGAAGGTTATCCCCTTCGATAAGATTATATTCTCAAAGATAAAAGACACAGACATGAAAGCCAGAGTACAGCAAAATCTGGAAATACAACAGATAGAAAACCCGAAAACCTTTTTCGGCTACCGTATTTCCAATCTATATGACTTCTTCATGCTGTTTGTATTTATGGCAGGTGCAGCTTCTGTTATCCTTTTCTTCCTGTCGAAAACCCTCTTGAAAATGATGCACGGGCTAAAGTAAAAAGATATGTGGAAAATCAGCTTCGAGCCAATCATAGATGAGAAATGCCGGATATTGATTCTCGGTACATTGCCTAGTGAGGAATCGATGCGTAAACAAGAGCGCTACGGGCATAAGACAAACCAATTCTGGCGTTTACTGTTCGCCCTTTTCGATAAACCGCTTCCCGAAAGCTATGAAGAGAAGACCACTATACTTGCTGAAAACAATATCGCTATATGGGATGTACTGCATTCGGCTGAAGGAAAAGGGAGTCTTGATAGTAACCTGAAGAATGAAAAGCCGAACGACTTCAAAACCCTGTTCAAAGAGTACCCACAAATAAAATACATCTTCTTTACCAGTACAAAAGCTTCAGAATTTTATAAGAAATATGTAGGATTCGATGATACTAGAATATACGTTACTCTGCCATCACCCAGCGCAGCGAATGCCCGAATGACTTTTGCTCAGAAATTAGAAAAGTGGCAACTATTGCTCGATGCTGTCAGAGCAGTAAATGCTTGAACTCGTCAAAGCTCTTACCCATACTTACGCTTTGCTTTTTACCTTTCATAAAGGCCTGCAGTTTTTCAGGTATAGCGACTTTTTCTCCAATAATGGATTCCACTGTTTCTAGGAATTTGGCAGGATGAGCTGTTTCCAAAAAGATACCGGTCTCATCGGGTTGCAGTCGGGCTTTCAATGCTTGGTAGCCACATGCTCCGTGGGGATCGAGAAGGTAACCTGTAGATACATAAGTGTCTTTTACAATCTTTCTGATCATATCATCACTGTACCACGCACCCGAAATATCGGCTTTTATCTTGTCTAACGATTTGTCATACAGATCGAGTACGCGTACAAAATTACTCGGATCGCCTACATCCATTGCATTGGCAATAGTCTGCACCGACGGACGTGGGTTATACTCGCCTGTTTGCAGGTATTCGTAGAAAATATCGTTGCTGTTGTTCGCAGCAATAAAACGCTTAACAGGCAATCCCATACGTTTGGCGATCAGTCCGGCAGTGATATTGCCGAAGTTGCCGCTAGGTACACAGAAAACCACATTGTTGGCTTTTCCCTGCTTTGCCAGTTGAGCATAAGCATGGAAATAATAGAAAGCCTGTGGTAGGAATCGCGCTACGTTAATGGAGTTGGCTGATGTAAGGTTTAGCTTTTTATTCAGTTCATCATCCAGAAACGCAGTCTTTACCAATGCCTGACAATCGTCGAACGTACCGTCCACTTCTATGGCTGTGATATTCTGTCCTAAAGTTGTAAACTGGCATTCCTGTATCGCACTCACTTTCCCTTTCGGATAAAGCACATATACATGGATGCCTTCCACACCCAGAAATCCGTTTGCAACGGCACTTCCTGTATCGCCCGATGTGGCAACGAGGACTTTTACATCTGTTTGTCCCTGTTTCTTTATGAAATAGCCTAACAGGCGCGCCATGAAACGGCCGCCTACATCCTTGAAGGCTAGGGTAGGGCCATGAAACAGTTCCAGACTGTAAATATTACCGTTTACATGTACAACAGGCGTATCGAAATTGAGCGTATCGTAAACGATTTGCTTCAATGTATTTGCTTCTACATCCTCTCCGAAAAAAGCATCGGCAACGGTGTAGGCGATCTCCTGAAAAGTCATATTGCCTATATTATCGTAGAACGATTGTGGCAATACTTTTATCTGCTCCGGCATGTAAAGCCCTTTGTCGGGAGCGAGGCCTTTTACTACTGCTTCCTGTAGGCTGACTTCGGGTGCCTGTTTGTTTGTACTGTAATATTTCATATGTGCATATTTATACTATCGATACGCAAAAATAGTAAAATGATATTGTATGTGCAATATTGCTTGCATTATATCACTATAGTCGAATGGGGGTGGAGGAGTGTGCTATTTGCTCATTTCCCGCGACTTGTCTCCCAGATATCCGCCATGATGTCTTTTTGCATAGTCGGCAGCCGAAAATCCAATTCTTCTCATTGTACCTACTACAAGTATATCACCTATTACGGTCATCACGGTAGTCGATGTAGTGGGGGTAAGGCCGAGACAACAAACTTCATCAGGTCGACCGGTCGTAATACATACGTCTGATTTGAGAGCCAGCAGGCTGTCGGGATCACTGGTGATAACTATAAATTTGATATTGGGTATCAGATTTTTTGCTAATGAAATCAGCTCGACAATCTCCCGTGTTTTGCCAGAATTAGATATTGCCAATACAATATCATTCTCCTGTAGAATTCCCAGATCGCCGTGTTGTGCTTCACTTGGGTGTAAGAAAACAGATGGTGTACCCGTAGAGCTGAATGTGGTAGCAATATTCTGTGCTATCTGCCCGGCTTTTCCCATCCCGCTGGTAACGAGTTTCCCTTTTTTTACATTCACCTGTTCTACAATAAGGTCTATCGCTTTGGTGTATGCGTCACTGATCGGGATGTTGAGTATGGCCGTAGCCTCCTGCTCTAATATGGAACGTATTTCGTCTGTTTTCATGTTCTTTTTTTTCTTTTGCCAAAGATAGTATTTTTGTCTGGCATTTATACAAAAAGGGTTTTGGGAGTGTAACCGGATAAATCTTTGAAAATGATTTTAACTAAAAAGTAACGAATGTAACGAATTTGTATTGTTTTTTAGTTTGTTACTTTGTCACTTTTTTCACTTGTAAGGTGAACCTATTACCCGCTTTTCTATTCAGGAAAAAGCACAGATCTGCTCCTGTATTATCCATGATTTTAACTAAAATGTAACGAAAGTAATGAGTTTACATTGTTTTACTTTTCATTACTTTTGCCCGTTCACTAATTGGCTCCGCCGATTTCTCAATTAGCTCCGCTGAATGTTATTTCAAAGATCGCTTTTCCCTATAGATAAATTATATTATTCTTCTTCACATCATTTCAAATGAATATTCTTAGATTTTGTCTATAATATTTCCATATACTCTGCAACCCGATATGCCTCAATGGAGTTTTTTACCCTCAATTTTTCCAGAATGTTTTGACGATGCCTGTTGACTGTGTTTATACTTATGGATAAGGAGTCGGCAATGTCCTTGCTCATTTTTCCCTTAGCAATTAGGCGTAATATTTCTTTTTCTCTGACAGATAAGATATTATTGTTTTGTTTATCCGGTTTCATTGACTTTCCTGTTGCCGAATTTGCGATCATTCCTTCGTAAGTGTTTGGAAGATTACTGTTTTCCGACAAAGTGTAGATACAAAGAGCCAGTCGCATACTGTCGTGGCTGGACGCATAGAACATCCGGTGCTGAACAGCAATATATTCTCCTGAGTTATCGCGCATACGCATTCTGCTTATAATATAATAGTCCAATCGTTCCGAAAGTGGTATGTTCTTCAGAAAATGGAAGAACTGGAGTTCCAACAGATGTTTTCCAAGCAGATCATCCGGATGAATCCGGTTCAGTATTCTTTCTTCCCAGATAGAATCTATCTCTTCTGCACGTCCTCTCTCAGAGATCCCTAGGCGGGAAGCCACACCTCCGTTATAGATATAACTTTTCCTTAATTTCAGGTCACTTAATACAGCGATCGCATTCTCTATTACCGAATATGTGAATGCAATATGCTGATATTCTGCTAATGACATTGCTGGAGCAAGTTCCTCTTCAAAAGGCTGTTCCAGGAGTTTAACATTTAAGGTATTGATAATATTCATTATATAAAATGGTTATTAATCAGTATTGTATATTGATATACTGATCTTTACCTTTGTAAAGATAATGTATTTGGATGGTTATTTTATTGAGGTTCGTATGAAAAGTGAAAAACAGGCAGGAGATTAGGGTATGCCTGTCGGATAGCTGTCCGCAATAATATTTGAGCAGAAATTCAATCAATCATTCTCTCTTATCATGTTTTAAAGAAAATATCTGAATAATATTTTAATAGGTAAATTATATGAGAAAGTTTATATCAGTAATTATGTTGTCGTTAATGACAACTTTATCACAGAATGCAATGTCACAGAGTTTAGAAAAAATGCAGTGGTTTAACGAACCTGAGAAATGGGAAATAAAAGATAATACCCTCTCTATGTTTGTTACACCACAAAGCGATTATTGGCGTATTTCACATTACGGTTTTACCGTTGACGACGCGCCGTTTCTTTATACGACCTATGGTGGCGAATTTGAAGTAAAGGTGAAGATCTCAGGTGACTATCAAACACGATTCGATCAGTCAGGTTTGATGCTTCGTACAGATCATGAAAATTATATTAAGGCAGGAATTGAGTTTGTTGATGGGAAATACAATATCAGTACGGTAGTTACACATAAAACAAGCGACTGGAGTGTTATTACTTTAGATAATCCTGTTCCTTACCTGTGGATAAAGGCGGTGAGAAGGCTGGATGCTGTAGAGATTTTCTATTCGCTCGATGATAAGACATATACAATGATGCGCAACGCATGGCTTCAGGACAATACTCCTGTTATGGTAGGGCTCATGGCAGCCTGTCCTGACGGGACTGGCTTTAACGCTAAGTTTGAGCACTTCGGAGTAAAGCACCTGCCGGATCAGCGACGCCTGAAATGGCTGAAAGAGAATGCAGAATAAAGTTTGATAATTAGTTTACAACAGTGAATAATTCTAGGCTTTGACAGCCTAACTTTTATAATACCGGCTTTTTGTTTGGTAAAATACAAAAACCCACGATGAATATTCATCATGGGTTTTTTATTCGTCCTATGGCAAAAAAGGTCATTCTCTGAAGAATGAATATTGCATTAGCCGGTTATCAGTTTGTTTTGTACTTATACTGCACTTTCGCCAGTTCATCGTTCGCCTTTTCTATTTTGCTTTTCAGCGAATCTTTGTAGGCAGCCAGTTTTGTTTGCAAGTGTTCGTCACCTGTAGCGATCATTTGCAATGCCAGAATTGCCGCATTCAGCGATCCGTTAATTCCTACAGTGGCTACAGGAATTCCCGGAGGCATCTGTACAATAGCCAACAGGGCATCCATACCATCGAGTGAAGCGTCAATAGGCACACCTATTACAGGTATAGTTGTCATCGATGCAATAACACCCGGCAGATGTGCAGCCATACCGGCAGCAGCTATTATTACTTTTATTCCTCTCTGTTGGGCTGCTTTGGCAAAACCTTCGACACGCTCGGGGGTGCGGTGAGCCGATAAGGCGTTTATCTCGAAAGGAATTTCCATTTCATCGAAAAACTTTGCAGCTTTTTCCATTACGGGAAGGTCTGATGTGCTTCCCATTATAATGCTTACGACCGGATTCATATATGTATCTTATTTTCCGATTAAGTTTTTGTAATCAGCAGCCGATAACAGTCCGTCCAGTTCTGAAGGATTGCTAAGAGCAACTTTAATGATCCATCCTTTTCCATAAGGATCTTCGTTGATCAGTTCCGGTTTGTTTTCCAGTTCTGCATTTACCTCAAGCACTTCTCCCGAAGCAGGCATCATCAGATCAGATACTGTTTTCACAGCCTCCACACTACCGAATACACTGTCTTTGGCAATAGTTTCACCTTCTGTAGTTACATCTACATATACTATTTCACCAAGTTCGTTCTGAGCAAATGCTGTGATACCAACAAATGCCGTTTCACCTTCTACTCTGATCCACTCGTGATCTTTTGAATACTTTAGATTTTCAGGAAAGTTCATAATTTTTTATTTTATAATATTATACATTATACATTTTTCAGAAACAAAAGGATACCCCAATAGGCTCCTATCCACACACATATATAAGAAACTACGAGTCCTAGCAGAAATCCGGCATATACCTGTGCAGGAGTATGACGGCCGAGTGCCAGACGCGATACACCCAAACACCCTGCTAAGATAAACAAAATGATGAATAAAAAGAACGGATTGCCCCCTTTTACATTATAGCATACTGATAAAGTGCAACCAATCAGACATCCGATGCCGATCATGTGTGCGCTTATTTTCCAAAACCCGTTAATGATGGCTGTGATAACAACCAGTATGAGCGGAGCTACCAGTGTAGACAGAAACCATACATACAGTTTTGCTGCATAGAAGTAGTATATGAGCAAGACGTAGGCGAAAAAGACGATAATGTAGGGGAGGAGCCGGTCTTGTCTTTCTGTCAGTCTGTAACTTTCGATAAGCCCTGCTTTTCTCAGGAAATATATACCTGTGAGTGGTACGATACAAGTAAAGAATACAACCGGCGACATGAAGCGGATAAATTGCCCTGCAAAAAGCAAATTGAAGTCGGTATACAAAAACAGAAGTGCGACTCCGTATGCACCCATCAACAGAGGGTGTAGTATAATAGATATTATACGGGGAAGCAACGGTTCTTTCTCGGTAGCCTGCTTGGAAGAAACCGGCATTTTCTTGCGGATAATCGTTTCTCCTACTAAGGGCAGATCCTCCTTTTCTTCTATCATATTTCTTTTCTTAATCGGGCAACAGGCAGATTCATCTGTTCCCGGTATTTTGCAACTGTACGGCGGGCGATTATATAACCCTTTTCTTTTAGTATTTCCGACAGGCGGTCATCGGTCAATGGCTTTTTCTTGTCCTCGTGTTCTATACATTCTTTCAGTATAGCCTTCACCTCGCGTGACGATATTTCTTCTCCGGTATCGGTTTGCATCGATTCTGAAAAAAAGTATTTCAGCGAATATATTCCAAAGTTAGTTTGTACATATTTGCTGTTGCTAACCCGTGAAATAGTTGAAATATCGTAACCTGTACGTTGGGCAATGTCTTTTAGTATCATTGGTTTCAGCTGTGCTTCGTCTCCGGTGAGAAAAAAGTCGTATTGCATATCTATGATGGCCTGCATAGTGCGTTGCAATGTGTCTTGCCGCTGCTTGATAGCTTCGATGAACCAACGCGCCGAATCGAGTTTTTGTTTAACAAAGAGGACTGCATTTTTACTGTCGGACGACATACTCTCCTTATTGTCAGCATATCCTTTCAGCAGGTCGGAGTATTCGCGGTTTACCCTCAGATCGGGCACATTGCGGTTATTGAGGCTGAGGAATAGTTCCCCGTTATATGATTCTACAATAAAATCGGGAACAATAGTACTGAGTGTAATCTCCATCGAATCGCCCCAGTTGTTTCCGGGCTTAGGATTCAGTGTTGTTATCTCCTGTATCACCTCTTTCAGTCGGGATTCGTCGATGCCCAGTTGCTTTACTATTTTGTCATAGTGCCTTTTCGAGAATTCTTCAAAATAATTGGAGATAATCTGAATGGCTATGTCTGTAGTCTCCGATTTGTCTCTTCGTTGCAGCTGTAGCAAGAGACATTCCTGTAATGTGCGTGCCCCTATACCTGCCGGCTCAAAATCCTGAATAACTTTTAATATTTCTTCCAGATGGGTGACTGGTACATCTATATTCTGTTGAAAAATAAGATCGTCGGATATAGCAGAGAGGGAACGATCGAGGTAACCGCTATCGTCTATACTTCCAATGATATATTCGGCCACCTTTTCGTCGTTTCCGTCGAACTGGCATTCGCTTAATTGCTCTATCAGGTATTCGTGTAGCGAAGATGCTACCGAGAAAGGTATTTCTTCCTGCTTGCCTGCGGCTTGTCTGTTGTTATCGCGAAGTTGATAGTCAGGTATCTCATCTTCGTTCATGTAGTCGCCGAGCGTGATGTCTTCCTGCGATATATTTGTATCGTCTTCGGAGCTATAATCATCGTCAAACTCCGATGTATCATCTGTCGGTTCCAGGCCTTCTTCGAGAGCCGGATTGTCCTCGAGCTCTTGTTTTATACGTTCTTCGAGCTCTATCACAGGTAGTTCGGTCAGTTTAATAACCTGCATCTGCAAAGGCGAAAGCTTTTGCTGTTGCTTAAGTTGTAACTGTTGTTTCAGAGCCATGTTTGCTATTATATTCTGTTAAGACAAAGATAATAATAAAAACAATATTTTATATGGAATGGTTCTCTGATGGAAGTATCTTTACAACATATTATATTATCAGCTCTGGTATATAAACGAGAAAAGCCCTGATCAATCAGGGCTTTTTGTCTTCTTATATCATAAGATTAGAATTTGTATCCTACTGTAAGGTATGCGTTCATGTTGCGTACTTTACCATCACCTCTGGCCATATTTAGCAAACCGAAGTCATAGCCAAGTCCTACGCCGATTTTCCCGAATTCAGCGCCTACGCCTAGTCCTACACCAAAGTCAAATCGTTTAGCTCCGCCTTCTTCTTCGCTACCGAAGAAATCACCCTTTTCTTTTATTCCGGCTATTTTCACAGTAGTTTTACCTCCTAGTCCATAAGCTACGTACGGCCCTGCGTGAAATACCAGTCTTGTATTATCTGCAACTGTCAGTTTATACCCAACATGTACAGGTAGTTGCAAGTACATCGAATTCATAGTGAGGGATTCATCTCCCTCTTTAATCTTTGCACCTTTAGTTGTAAATTCAAGACCTGTCAATAAATATACATCAGGTGTGAAAGCATAGTCTAGCGTTACCCCTGCATTGAAACCGAATTTAGCGTCCATATCCAGATCTCCGCTAAAGTTAGAAAGGTTTGCACCCACTTTTACACCGAAAGTAATAGGGGTATCCTGTGCACTTGCACTCACGCCGATAAGCAAAGCAATAGCTACTAAACTTGTTTTAAGAATTGTTCTCATAAGCCTGTTAAGTTAAATAATTTATTAAAGTGTTCTCTAAATCGCCGTAAATATATATCCTTTTTTTTGTCTATAACTAATTTTGTTAATAAAAATGAACGTTCGGTCTAAAACTTATACCCTACATTGAGGTATGCGTTCATATTGCGTACTTTGCCTTCATTGCTTCTGGCCATATTAAATAAGCCGAAGTCATAGCCAAGTCCTACGCCGATTTTCCCGAATTCAGCGCCTACGCCTAGTCCTACACCAAAGTCAAATCTTTTAAATGCTTCATCTCCGAATGTGTCTGTTTCCATCGGTAATTCTGCGTCGCTGATGCCATATTCTTTTTTAAGTTCCTTCATGTTTATTGTTACGGTTGTAGCACCGTTTCTCACCTTTACTTCATCATCGATTTTAAACTTTCCACCGACTCCGTAAGCTATGTATGGTCCTGCATGGAATGTTATTTTGGTAGATTCATTTACATCCATCTTATATCCTATATGAATAGGTAGTTGCAAGTACATCGCATTTATTTTAGATTTCATAGAAAGATTAAAAGTTTCCCCTTCTTCCGTTATTGACTCTTCGTAATCATATCTTGCACCTTTAGTTGTGAATTCCAAGCCTGTCATCAAATATAGATTCGGTGTCAAAGCATAATCCAGAGTAACGCCTGCATTGAACCCGAATTTAGCTTTTGTGTCTTCTACATCTCCACTAAGGTTAGAAAGGTTTGCACCCACCTTTACTCCAAATGTTATGGGTTTGTCTTGTGCATTCGCAATCGTAACGATAAGCAAAGCGATAGCAACTAAACTTGTTTTAAGAATTGTTCTCATAGTCTGTTGAGTTAAATAGTTTATATAGTGTTCTCTAAATCGTTGTAAATATGAATGTCCGTTCAGAATTTATACCCTACAGTAAGGTATGCGTTCATGTTTTTGCCGTTAGGATCAGATACACCTGTATTGTCTATTGACCAGGTATTATCTTCCATGTTGATGCGGTTGATAAAACCTAAGTCATAACCCAAATCGAGATATACTTTGCTGATTTCAACTCCTACACCCAAACCTATACCCAGATCGAACCGTCTGTATTTAAAACCGAACATGTTTTCGAGATCTTCATTGAAAGCATCTACACTAACACTTCCCAACTTGTATTTGCCATCGACAGCATATGCCAGATACGGACCTACATGTATGACAAACTTTATATTTTCGGACACGGGCATTTTATATCCTACATGTACGGGTAATTTCAGATATGAGAAGTTCATTTTGGCATCACCATCCTTTGTGCCTTCTAATGAATATTGTAAGCCGGTCATTAGGTACACATCGGGAGTCATCGCAAAATCGAGAGTCACTCCTGCATTGAAGCCTATTTTAGCATCACCTTTCAGGTCTCCGGTCATATTTGAAAGATTCATTCCTGCTTTAATTCCGAATGTTATGGGCTTGTCCTGGGCATTTACGTTTGTACTGATAAGTAGAGCGGAGGCAACTAGGGCTGTTCCAATAAGCTTTTTCATAGTGATTGAGTTTTTTTGATGTTAAAATTAAAAACTGTAAGCCACAAATATATATCTTTTTGTGAAAATCACATCTTTTTGTCATAATAAAAAGAGGCTGTCCATGATGGACAACCTCTTTTCTGTATTTTTTATTCCTAATCGATCTAGAATAAGAATTTCACTCCTAACTGCAAGCTACCCAGTGTTCTGTCGTCTACAGAGTTGAATGGATTCGCATTTACGTGGAAATCAGTAGTGCTGTCGCCTCCTTTTGGTTTAGCGGTATTGAATCCTGCGCTGAAAATAGGGAATGAAGCCTCTATTGTTAGCCAGCTGTTTACAACATAGTCAAAACCCGGGGCAAGTTGTATCGCCATCTGTGTGGAATTAACTTTTACAGAAGCATCTCCGTCACCAAGAGTTGTATTGCCTATTATTACAGGTAGGGCTGCTTGTCCGAAGAAGAACAGACCTCCGCTGATGTTCCAGTATTTACGAACTAATGGTTTGATAACAAATCCATTTGTTTTTTCAATTTGAACACCGTCGTCTTTTAATTTGCTACCCATATATCCGACTCCGACACCAATGGCAACATCCGGAGAAATAAATGTACCTACTATTGGTAACACAGTTGTAGTAGTTTGTTTCCCTTCTTCTATGTGAGAGCTGCCATATGACAATTCACCACCTGCAAACCATGTACCTTTAAGACCATCCTGAGCATTCGCAAATAAACATACTGTAGCTAGAACTACGACTAAAATCATTTTTTTCATAGCGATCATAATTTAAATTATTAAAGTGCTTCGTTTCTTGATTGTTTTGTTTAACTCTATGGATGCAAATATATGTTATTTTTCGTAAAATTCACAATTTGAAACAAAAAATGATAAAAAAAACAAACGTTCATGTATTTTTCTTAAACCGATCGCGCTGAATATCTTTAGATTGTAATCGTTGTGCCCGTATTATTTCCTATCTGAGAGGCGCTCATAATAATGACTTCTTTCACTCCCGATTCGATAGACTCGAAGGCATTTTCCAGTTTGGGTATCATCCCCCCTTGTATGATTTGCTGCTTTACAAGTTTGTCGAAGTCGTTTCTGTTCAGATGAGGTATGACGCTGTCGTCATCGTTTTCGTCCATCAGTACGCCTTTCTTCTCGAAACAGTATACAAGGCTAACGTCGAATCTTCGGGCTAAAGCTTTTGCCGTTTCTCCGGCAATGGTGTCAGCGTTGGTATTTAGTATATTTCCTTGTCTGTCGTGAGTTAGCGGAGCCAGTACGGGTATTACTCCCTGAGCAATGAGGAAAGATAATGTATCCGCATTTACCTCCTTTACATCTCCTACATATCCGTAATCGATGTCCCTCACAGGGCGTTTTTCAGACCTTATGATATTCATGTCGGCTCCTGTCAGCCCCAGAGCATTCAGTTCCAGAGCCTGTAATCCGGCAACGATATTTTTGTTTACAAGTCCGCCATATACCATTGTTACTACTTCGAGCGTTTCCTTATCAGTGATGCGGCGGCCGTTTACCATCCGGCTTTCTATGCCCAGACGTTCGGCCAGTTTGGTTGCCGATCGTCCTCCGCCATGCATCAGAATCTTATTTCCTTCTATTTTGGAGAAGTCATTCAGAAGCTGTTTCAGCGATTGCTCCTCTTCTACAATTTTTCCTCCTACCTTTATAATGGTCAGTTTATCCATAGCCTGCTGATATTTATATTAGAACAAAGAAAAAGAGATTGTTTCTAATAAAGAAACAATCTCTTGATAAATTTTCGCACGAAAGATTACTTTCTGAGGCCAAGCTCCTTAACGATAGCACGGTATCTTTCGATATCGTTTGCTACCAGATAGTCCAGTAAACGACGACGTTTACCTACAAGGCGTCTCAATGATCTTTCAGTGTTATAGTCCTTCTTATTTAACTTCAAGTGTTCAGTTAAATGCGAAATACGGTATGAAAACAATGCTATCTGAGCTTCAGGTGAGCCAGTATCAGTGTTAGACTTTCCGTATTTTGCGAAGAGTTCTTGCTTTTTAGCTGAGTCTAAATACATAAAGTAATTATTTATAATTTATTTAACGAGGTGCAAAGATAAAACTTATTTTTTGACAGACAAACATTTAGCGAATAAATGTCTCCTTAAAAAGGAAGGTCGTCACCATCGTCTCCGCTAAAATCTACCGGTGCGGCAGGAGGTGCCTGATTCGGTGCTCCGTATGCAGGTGCGGCAGCAGGTGCTCCGGCTCCGGCAGGCTCTATTTTCCAAGCTCTGAGGTCGGTGTACCAGTTTCCGTTATATTCGCGGCTTTCAGCATCGAACGATACATTCAGTATATTGCCTACCTGAAGTACAGACTCATTTATCTTGTCTCCCCATAGTGTAACGCACACCTTCTTGGGATACATGCCATCTGTTTCCAGTATTATATTTTGTTTACGCCATTCTCCGTTTTTCCCCATTCCTGTTTGTACCGGCAGTACCTGAATCAATTTAGCTGTTAATTCCATTATAACTTTATTTTGTTTGTATTTTTCTAAATCAGAGCATAAAAGTACAAAAAAATCAGGACTTTTCAATTTTAAAGCTTAAAGACCTGAAAATATACTCTCGCCCATAAAAAAGAAAAACCTTCCGAATAATAATTCAGAAGGATTACCTGATTTTGTTATCTGAATGCTCAGTTACTGCTTTTTCAATGTGAGACCAGCCTTTATACCATCATAGCCCTGTAAAAGGCTGTTTAATGTGCTAAGAGTCGAATTGCCTGTGACGTTGCTAACATAAGAGATAACAGTCATAAACTTATCGGCATCGAAAGTCAATGTCATCTCACTACCCGATTGGGAATAGTTTGCAGCAATAGTAGCAGATTCGGAGAACACCAGATTTATTTTCTCTGTAGATTTATCAATACTGTATGTTCCGTTCTGGGTTTTACTGTTAAGTGCTACAGTGAAAGTACTGTCTGAATTGAAAGTGAAGGTTGTAGCACCTTCTTTGATTCCTACCTTGCCAAGCTGAGAATTTAATTTACTTTCAATGCTGGAGGTTGCCAATTTTCCACCCGCCTTTTTCAGAATATTATCAGATTGAAGCTCTACAGCCGAGCCTGTATAGCTCCATGTGCCGGATATATCTGTATTGCTCGAAGAGCCTCCTGTAACAGAAGATACTACACTTGATATGGTTTCTTTGTTGAGCAAGTCCTTTAAAGATTGAGCATGCCCATTGCTTACTAATGCAAATAAGAACAAGGTTAAAATAGAAATATTTTTCTTCATAAGTTAAAAATGTTGGTTCTTACAATTATTGTCAGTTGTTTGTGATAATTTGCATAAAGGTAAGGTGAGAAAGATAGATATTCAATTATAATCGATAGAATCGGGAATCTGATAGACAGATAGTCCGATAATTGAGAAAATGCTATCTCATGCTACAATATAATCTTATTCATCCTCCTCAAAAGGTATATCCTGCTGAGCATTTTCTATATCCTGCATTCTCTCTGCTGCTGCGATGAATTCCTTATAATAAGAGAGTATCAGTGTAGTAAGCGGTATGGCGATAATCATACCCACTATTCCCAATAGAGACCCCCATACGGACAATGATAATAATATAATAGCCGGATTCAGCCCCATCGCTTTTCCCATTATTCTTGGCACAAGGAACAAATCCATGATACATTGCACGATAACATATATCAGTGCCACAAGACCGATCATCACCCAGAAGCTGTCGGTTGTCTGTGAAGCCCGTAGCCAGCAAAGCAATATTGCCGGAGGAAAGGTAATAACCTGCAAATAGGGGATCATGTGTACCAGTCCGACTATAATACCAAACATAATGGCTAGCGGCAAACCGATAATGTAAAATCCGGTAGCGTACAGTACGGCGAGGATAACACAGATAAATGCCTGATGGCGGAAATATTTGTTCATACTGGTTTCTACATCCAGTGTGATGCGTCCTACTATCGGACGGTATTTAGGAGGAATAAGGAATCTCCACAGTTCGTTTATCTTGTCGTAATCGAGCAGGATAAAGATAAGATAGAGCAGCACGATGAATACAACAGTGAGCCCGAGCAGGAAGGTGACCGTGTTAGAGAAGAGTGCTTCTACGGCAGGCCCCAGAAACTGGAATATCTCCACCAGATTATCTTTCGACAAGCTCTCCTGTATTTCCTTAAAGTCGATATACCTGCCTATGGCATCGGCTACACTCACCGGAATACCGTCTTTACTAATAGATGTGAGGTCATAACTTGCGACCAGAGCATTGATCTGCCATATTTCGTTTTCTATCAGCGGTACAAGGATGAATCCCAGTAGCGTTAATACTCCGGCTACAGATAGCAGGGTGAGTACAACAGCGAGTGAATGCGCCAGTCTTAGCCTCTTCTGATAAAATCGCACCAATGGATTGAGCATGTATGCCAACAACCATGCGATGAAGAACGGCAAAAGTACATCTTTGAGTATATACAGAAAGTAAAGGCCGGCTCCGATGGCCAGTACGCTGATCAGCATACGAATGGTTCTGTCAAAAGTAAAGGGCTTTTCAAATGGTTGTCCTAATGACATATCAGAGTATAATTGATTGAATTATTTAGTATATCTTTACAAAGATATTTTATTTTTCCGATTCTCAGAAACAATTTGTCCACGATGAAAGTAAAGATTAAACATTTATTATTCCTCTTCATATTAGCGCCTTACATCTTAACAGCCCAGACCCGTCAAACAGGACTTCAGCAATTCCTTAGTTTGCCCGGATTGAAACACGCTTCGGTAGGTGTTTGTGTAAAAGACCTCACCGGAAAACAGATTACCGGACACAATGCGGAAAAGTCATATACTCCCGCATCTATACTGAAAGTGGTGACTACTGCTACTGCACTGGAGGTTCTCGGGGCTGACTATAAATACAAAACCACGCTTGCAAAAGATAAGGACAATACCAATCATCTGTTGATTCACGGCTATGGTGATCCTACATTGGGTACAAAGCACCTCGATAATATATCCAATGCCTTCCTGTCTCAGTGGGTTGATCAGATAGGACAGAATTTTGATCTGGCAAAGCCTCTCGATATAACAGTGATCGACGACTATTTCGGTTACGACGGTATATCGCAGCGCTGGATATATCAGGACTTGGGCAACTATTATGCTGCTGCTGCCTATGGCATCAGTGTTTATGATAATACATACCAGCTATACTTCAACACCACCCGGCGCGATACCTGTCCTGTTATCTTGAAGACCGAGCCTGAAATAAACCTGTCTTTCAGAAATACATTGACACTAAATGCTTCGGGGCAGGACAACGGCTATATACATGGATTGCCCTTTTCGCAGGATCGGCTGTTGACGGGAAATATTCCTGCAGGAAAGGCTTCTTTCAGCATCAAGGGTGATATACCCAATCCCGGCTTGTTTCTAGGTGAGGCCTTAGCGAAGCAACTGTCGGCTAACGGGCGCAATGTCGGACAAGTAAGCAGCACATACGACAGATACTTTACACAGATGTACTCAACGGCTAAAACAGCCTTTAATGAAGATATATTCTATACCCATAGCTCATATCCGCTCAGCGACATTATCAAGGATACGAATGTGCGTAGCAACAACCATTATGCCGAGCATCTACTACGCGCGGTGGGACGGGTAAAGAATGCTGATATCTATTCTTCCGCCCTCGATGAGGGTGTGAAAAAGACTAACGAGCTATGGAAAGCCAGAGGGCTGAATACTACTGCCCTTATGATGTTCGACGGTAGTGGCTTATCTCCGTCCAATGCTGTCAGCCCTGCCTTTATGTGCGACCTGTTGGTGTATATGCAGGCAAAGAGTAAGAATGCCAAAGCTTTTCTCGAATCGCTGCCTCAGGCTGGAAAGGATGGCACAGTAGCCTATCGCCTCAGAGGTACTAAGCTTGCAGGCAAAGTGTATATGAAGAGCGGAAGTATCAACGGCGTACAATGCTTCGCCGGATATTATATAAATGGCGAGAAGAAATATGCCTTTACCATTATGGTCAACAAGTTTACCGGTTCACGCAGCCAGATCACAAAGGGGATAGATAACCTATTGTTGTCTCTGTTTTAATCTGTTGATTATCAGTGTTTGTTTTTAAAAAGGTAACAAAGGTAACACATTTGCAACAGTTTCTTTTATGTAACCTTTTTGTAGGGGCGTCCCTTGCGGGTGCCCGATTGTATGATAAACGGGCAGGGACAAGCCGCTGCCCCTATATTTAATCCAAACCTTTTTCGGGGCTTTGCTGCTCCCTCTCCTCTTGGAGAGGGCTGGGGAGAGGTGGATTTTAACTAAAACCTTACAACCAACGGTCACAGGAGCGCAGCATATGTAAAATTACAAGTTTCCGATATGT
>JBEBPN010000034.1:0-43511 GCA_040395895.1 Dysgonomonas hofstadii | reverse complement strand
CTATCAAAATGATACTCAATTATGTCTTAATTTTTTTTAGTGGACACTAGTGAATGATTATTCGCCCCTACATATCGAAAACTTGTAAGTTCTGTCAGCTTTTAGTTAAAAGAATTTCACGCAAAGGTACAAAGAGAAACACTTGTAATTTGTAACTGCCCGCAGGGCGACGTAACTTGTAACTAATGTTAGTTTTGTTAGGTTTTAGTTAAAAGAATCTCACGCAAAGAAAATACTTGTAACTGGTAACTGTCCGTAGGGCGAAGAATTGGAAATCGCCGAAGTGAAGACGAGGCAAACTTGTAACTTCTGTAATCTTTGTAAGGTTTTAGTTAAAATTACAGGCTGTTTATAAATGGAATTTTTACTATAAATTCAGTGTCAGTCTGGGTTACGTCAATAGCTTTATCGTGTAAGGCATATTGTTTTTGAAGATTGCTTAGACCTACGCCGCCTTTATCTACCGAACTTCGCAGTTGGAGGTTGTTAGATATGATTATATTTTTACTTGTAATATGAAAGCGGATGGTGAGTGGAGAGTCTTTAGTTGTGATATTGTGTTTTATTGCGTTCTCAGCTATCAGTTGTAAACTGACGGGTATTATGTTCTTATTCAGGTCTGAATTGTCATCTTTTGTAATCTCGGTATATAGTGCGTCCTCGAAGCGTATCTGTTCCAGAAATATATATGATTCCAGAAAAGAGAGCTCTTCTTTGACTGTGACTATGGGCTTATCATTGGTTAACAACAGATAGCGGTAAACACCGGACATCTTTTTTGCAAAGAGGTTCGTTTTGTCAGGATTTTCGTATGCCAGCGACGAAAGCACATTCAGGCTGTTGAACAGGAAATGAGGATTCACCTGAGCCTTTAATGTTTCGTACTGGTATTGGATTTTTTCTTTTTCGGTTATTGCCAGCCTTTTTTCGGTTTCGGATTGCCTCTGATTGTAGAAAAAGATCTCGATGAGCAAGACCATTATGGTATTCCATACTATCAGAGAGAGTGCAAGTCTGGAAATATAATCGAAGATATCTAATGGCGAAAGAATGTAATTCGCTACAATGGCAAAGACTATAACAAACAATGAAGTTAATATAAGATCTGTCATTACACGGATGGCATTGTCTTTCAATTTCAGTTTTTTGTAGACCGTATTGATGATAAGAAAATCTACCACCCCTATAAAGATGGAAGCGGGGAGGTTCATCAGATATTGGAACAGGAAACCTTGTTTTGCATAGCCTGTATTCAATAGCATAAATGCTGCCTGACACATTAGTTGGATAAATGCGGTTATCAGTATAAACAGGAGTATGTGTTTCTTATTCATCGCAAAGTGTTTAAATGATGTCATCTACCCATTTCAGAAAATCGGGAACCCGTTCGCGGCTGATGAGTATTTCGTGAGGGCACTCCGGTTGGAAGCTAAGTTTCAGTCGGCTATTGAAATATTTGGAGATCTTTCTGATAGAACTGATATTGGTTATACAATTACGGGAAACCCTGAAAAACATCTTGTTATCCAGCTGTTCTTCTATTTGGGTCAATGTATGATCGATGATGTATCGTTTATTAGAGAATGTATGTAAGAAAGTGGCTTTGTCTTCACTGTAAAAGAATGCGATTTCATTGACCTCGATATGATGGTATGTGTCGCCTATCTGGACTAGAAAACGATTTCTTTTGTAGTTGCCCATCAGGGTTTCTCTCAGTTTCTTATAGTCGAGATCAGGTTGTTTGGCAGAATGTAACTGTTCATATTTGTTGAGTGCGGCGAGCAGGTCTTTTTCTTCGATCGGTTTCAGCAGATAGTCGATGCTGTTGACCTTAAACGCCTGGATGGCGTGCTCATCATATGCTGTGGTGAATATAATGGGAGTTGAAACATTGATCTGCTCAAATATCTCGAAGCAGCTGCCATCTGCCAGATGGACATCCAATATGATCAGGTCAGGGGTATTTGTTTTCAGGAACTGAATAGTTTCGCGTACTGTTTCAGTTCGGGCTGTGAGTTGATAGTCGGGGCGCAGGCGTCCTATCATTCGCTGTATTTCCTCATAGGCGAAACGTTCGTCTTCTACTATCAGATATTTTATCATTAGATATATGGTTTGTATAGTATGCAAAAATACGGATAAACGGATTGGAAATAAGAATATAATCGGATGAACTTTAAGATTGATAAGATGAAGCCTATGATCAGACGTTTGATTTATCGTTACCAGATAATAAGTTGTTCGATTTATTTCTGGAAAATAAAAAGATTCTTTTTTATATTCATTCTAAATAAAGGGGATGCTTATTGTGCGTATGTGGTAAAAAATGCGCATCTTTGTAGCCTGAATTTAAGAGAATATTAGATATGCTTTTATCCGATCTGAAAACGGGAGAAAGAGGTATTATAGTCAGGGTTAACGGTAGCGGGGCATTTCGCAAACGTATCCTTGAAATGGGTTTTATAAAAGGGAAAACAATAAAGGTAATCCTGAATGCACCATTAAAAGACCCCATTAAATATAAGATAATGGACTATGAGGTCTCACTTCGCCGTAGCGAAGCAAGGCTGATAGAAGTCGTATATCCCGATTCGTCAAAGAAGGATGAGGTTGCCTCATTGCATCACAATTTCGATTCAGAGTCGAACGAGATGTTGGTTGAGGACATCAGAAAGTCGCAACCGATAAAATCTCAAGATGAGGGTAAGAAGGTTATTACTGTCGCATTGGTTGGTAATCCCAATGCAGGGAAGACGTCTTTGTTCAATATAGCATCCGGCGCCCATGAGCATGTCGGAAACTATGGGGGAGTAACAGTCGATTCAAAAGAAGGTAAGTTTAAGCATGGCGGATACACATTCAAGATCGTGGATTTACCCGGTACATATTCGCTTTCGGCATATACCCCCGAAGAGTTGTTTGTGAGGAGCCATATTGTGGACGATAAGCCCGATGTGGTAATTAATATTGTCGCAGCATCCAATCTCGAGCGAAATCTGTATCTGACAACAGAGTTGATAGATATGGAGGTTCCTGTTGTCATTGCACTTAATATGTATGACGAACTGCTCGAAAGTGGCAGTGAGTTCAATTATAAGAAGCTGTCGAAAATGATAGGCATACCGATGGTGCCTACTGTGGCAAAGTCGGGAGTCGGTATAGATGAATTGTTCGATTCGGTTATACGTATCTATGAAGATAAGGAACCTATTGTTCGTCGCGTACATATATATTATGGTAATACTATAGAGAACTCCATCAGCAAACTGAATATACAGCTGGAGAAAAGTAAGGATGACCGGCTGGTCTTTCCACGTCGCTATATATCGGTTAAACTGTTGGAAAAAGATAGAGATATTGAGTCTTACGTTTCTTCACTGTCTAACAGTAAGGGTATATTTGATGTAAGAAATACCGAAGTAAAATATGTAGAGGAGACTCTCAAAGAAGATACGGAGTCGGCTCTGACAAATGCCCGTTATGGATTTATTGCCGGAGGACTAAAGGAAACACTGAAGGAAAAGACAAATGAATCGGAACGTACGCGTATAATCGATTCCATCGTTACCAATAAGTATTTGGGCTTTCCTCTGTTCTTCTTCTTTATGTGGGTAATGTTTGAATGTACTTTCCGGCTAGGAGGCTACCCAATGGAATGGATAGAGAGCGGAGTGGCTCTGCTTGGGAATTTTATCAGAGGTGTAATGCCAGAGGGTATGCTCAAAGACCTGATTGTAGATGGCGTAATAGGCGGGGTAGGAGGTGTTATCGTATTCCTGCCTAATATATTAATATTGTATGCGTTCATTTCCTTTATGGAAGATTCGGGCTATATGGCCCGGGCTGCTTTTATAATGGATAAGGTGATGCACAAGATGGGCTTGCATGGTAAATCCTTTATACCATTGGTTATGGGTTTTGGGTGTAATGTGCCGGCCATTTTGGCTACAAGGACTATCGAGAGCCGCAATAGCCGTATGATAACAATGCTGATCAACCCGTTTATGTCGTGTAGTGCGCGATTGCCGGTTTATCTATTGTTTGTAGGTGTATTCTTTAAGTCGTATGCCAGTTTTGTGCTCTTTGGACTCTATTTTACAGGTATATTGATCGCCGTAATTTCGGCACGTGTGTTCAAGCGCTTCCTCTTCCCTAAAGAAGACACGCCGTTCGTTATGGAATTACCACCTTACCGTATGCCTACTGTCCGTGCAGTCTTAATTCATATGTGGGATAAATCGAGGCAATACCTTCGCAAGATGGGGGGCGTAATCCTTATTGCTTCTATTATTATCTGGTTTCTGGGATACTTCCCACGAAACGAAGTTAGAGAGTCAGCATTTGATGATCAGGTGGCAATGGTAGAGTCTCAGCTCAAAGCTAAGCAGATAGATGAAGCTGCTAAACAGGAGCAGATAGAAGAGATAGAGGATCAACGAAATATAGCTCATCAGGAAGAATCATATATAGGTCGCATCGGTAAGACTATAGAGCCACTAATGCGTCCGCTCGGTTTTGATTGGAAAATCAGTGTCAGTTTGCTGTCGGGCATGGCAGCCAAAGAGGTTGTAGTGAGTACATTGGGAGTTCTGTATACAGGAGATCCGGAAAATCAGGAATCACTAGAGGTTCGCTTACTTGGTGATACGAGGGCTGATGGTACTCCGGCTTTTACGCCTTTGGTGGTTGTCAGTTTGCTACTATTTGTGCTTATTTACTTTCCTTGTGTCGCAACTATAGCTGCAATAAAAGAGGAATCCGGTTCATGGAAGTGGGGAATTTTTAGTATTATCTATACTACATTGTTAGCTTGGGTAGTATCATTCTTAGTCTTCCAAATTGGAAGTTTGTTGTAGTTTGTATTGTTTTGATGTTCATATGTAGCTGATATGTCGATGTTTGCTGTTTAATGGTTTAAAAATATTAATAAAAAGCATCTTTTCTTTTATTTGAAGAAGTGTAAGCTTTAAATGTTAAATCTTAGCTTTTTTAAGACGAATTGCCGACACTTGTTTTTACCTTAAAATTCATTAAGTCAGCTTTGTGCTTTCAATATGATGTTTAATTAACATAGGTGTGTTTAATTTAACATATATAATGATTCCTTTGTCGTTTTATTCTTTCAATTTGTCAAAATTTATATAATTTAATCTAAGCTTTGTTTTTTCGTGAAAAATGTATAAATTTGCATATTGGAAAGCAAAGTGATGCTAAAAGTCACTATAAAACAACAAAGTGTAAAAAGGATAATTGTAATATAAATATATTGAAGTTGTTTTAATTTTAATAAAGTAGTGTTTGTATGAATAAAAGAGTGATGTTAATTCTCTCCTGCTTATTATTGAGCGTGGGATTTATCGTAGCGCAGACAACAAGGATAAGCGGTACTGTCGTTGACAGTAACGCAGAGCCTGTTATTAGCGCTTCGGTTGTAGTGAAAGGAACTACTATTGGTACTGTAACGGATCTAGATGGTAAATTTTCGATAAATGTACCGGATGGAAACAACACTTTGGTGTTTACCTTAGTTGGTATGAAAACTGTAGAAGCTAGGGCTACACAAGGAATGAAAGTGATAATGGACAATGATGACAAAATCTTAGATGAGGTTATTGTTGTTGCTTATGGTACATCAAAGAAAGAAGCGTTGACAGGATCTGTGTCAGCTATTTCTGCATCTGATATTGTGAAACGTCCGGTTTCTAATGTCGGCTCAGCCTTAGAAGGTATGGGTACCGGTATTCAGGTGAGTAGCTCTTTCGGAGAGCCGGGACAAGCTCCGGAAATCCGAATCAGAGGTTTCTCTTCTATGCTTTCTGGTGCAGCTAGTCCGTTAATCATCTTAGACGGAAACACATTCAATGGAAATATTGCTAACATTAATCCGAACGATATCGAAAATATATCGGTTCTGAAAGATGCTGCGTCTGCCGCCCTTTACGGTAGCCGTGCTGCTAGTGGTGTTATCTTGATAACAACAAAAAAAGCTAAGAAAGGTGAAAGCCATACTTTGTCTCTGAATATTCGTCAGGGTTTTACAAATAGAGCAATGCCCGAGTATGAAAGACAAAATGCAAAACAATATATGCAATCTGCTTGGACCGGTTATAGAAACGGATTAATGTCCGGTAATGCTTCGTATACAGAAGAGATTGCTAATAAATTAGCCAATGAAACTATAATTTCCGATTTTATGGGTTATAACATCTTTAATGTTGACAATGCCAGTTTATACAATGAGGATGGAACATTTAATCCTAATGCTCAAATAAAGTCTAATATTGCCGGTGACCTTGATTGGTTTAAGGACATGGAAAGAACTGGTTACAGACAGGAATACAATATCAGCGGAAGCGGTGCCTGGGATAACTTTAATGTCTTTTATTCATTGGGATATCTGAATGATAAAGGGTATGTTAAAACTTCCGATTATGAGCGTTATACAGGAAGAATAAATATAGAATATTCTCCTCGTAAATGGCTCAATACAGGATTGAACCTATCAGGTAGCTATGAGAAAAGAAACAGGACTCCGGGGTCAGGGGGAAATAGCTATAATAATGTATTCTACTATGCACGTACAATAGCTCCTATATATCCGGTGCACCTACATGATTTGGAAAGTGCAAATGGAGATTATATTTTAGACCGTGACGGAAATATACAATACGATAGTGGTGAATTGTATGGTAGAACTCAGAATTTAGCTAGACATGCTATTTGGGAGAGTGAACTGAATAAATATGCGATAACAAATAATCGTACGACGATTGAGCCTTTTGCTCAGATATCGTTCCTCAATGACTTCAAGTTTTTAGTGAAGGCAAATATGGTTGTTAGAGATCAGAAGGATAAGCGATATGCTAACTCTATAATAGGAGACGGTGCCGGAACGGGACGTGGATATATGTATGATTATGATTTTAAAGAATATACATTCAGCCAACAGTTGAACTGGGCAAAGACTATCGGTGAATCGCACAATTTTGATGTGATGGCTGCCCATGAATATTACAACTGGGTTCGTCATTATATCTATGCTTTCAAACAAGGCGAGAGTTTGGCTAATAATATGGATTTCTCGAACTTCTCTACTGTGAACTCTCTGGATGGTTATAGAGACCGTTATCGTCTCGAAAGTTATTTAGGCCGTATCAGATATAATTATGATGAGAAATATTTCTTCGAAGGATCATATCGTCGCGATGGTAGTTCTATGTTTGCTCCAAGCAACAGATGGGGTGGATTCTGGGCTTTAGGAGGAAGCTGGATTGTTTCAAGAGAAGCATTCCTTGCCGATCAGAAATGGGTAGATATGCTGAAAGTGCGTGCTTCTTACGGAGAGGTTGGAAATGATACATTTGGTGCCGGAAACTATTATCTGTATACAGACTTGTATGGTTTAGATTTTAATGGAGGATCAGGTGCTGTACATAGGTACAAAGAAGCAGATGCCAATGTTACATGGGAATCTATGGGGAACTTCACTGTTGGATTAGATGCCCGTCTATTCAACAGAGTGAACTTTACTTTCGACTACTTTGACAGACGTAATAAAGACCTGTTATTTGATGTCGCTAAACCGTTGTCTACAGGGTCTACTAATATTGCTACACCTAGTCCGACAGTGAGAAGAAATCTGGGTACGGTTAAAAACTATGGGTTTGAATTCTCATTAGATGGAGATATCATTAAAACACGTGACTGGAGATGGAATCTTGGTGCGGATGTTACTCTGATGAAAAACAAGATTGTATCCTTGCCTGAGCAAATGAAAAACGGTTATAGAACAGGTAACAGTAGGTGGGAGGAAGGCAAGAGCCGCTACGAATTATTTGTATATCAGTGGGCCGGAGTCGATCAAATGACAGGATTGGGCCTATATGAATTGGATCCGGATTTTGAAGCAACAGCAGCAAGAGCCAACAGATTAGTTACTATAACAGATGCTGAAGGGAATGAAACTAAATACACAACAGCTACTAGTTATGCCCGACGAGACTATTCCGGCTCTGCAATTCCGGATGCGTTCGGTAGCATTAAGTCTTCATTGGAGTATAAGAATTTTGCATTGTCATTGCTGTTTACTTATGGAATAGGCGGAAAGGTTCTTGATGCTAACTATGCCAGCTATATGAGCTTCGGTTCTACTCCGGGTGCGCTTCATAAAGATGCTTTGAAGGCTTGGACCGCAATACCGGAAGGAATGACAGAAACATCTACAAATAGAATTGATCCGAAAGGGGTTCCAGCATTGGACTATACTGTAAATTCATACAATCATTCCTACGCATCTACCCGTTTTATAACAGATGCCTCTTATTTTACAATTAAGAATGTAACATTAAACTACAATGTTCCGAGAGCATTTTTTCAAAAACTGGATCTGAAAGGTTTATCACTTGGAGCCAGCATTGAGAATCTGGCAATCTTTAGCAAACGTAAAGGTATGGACCCTCAGCAATCTTATGACGGAAATACAGATTATCAGTTTGTTCCTGCCAGGACATTCTCATTCTCTCTAAACGTTACATTATAATAATTCTAAAACGATTAAATAATATGAAAAAATATATATCCTTATTCCTTGCTCTGTGGATGATGGCTTTCCATTACTCTTGTAATTCAGAGTTGGAAACAAGTGGATCAGGGACCGCAACTCCGGAAGAGGTTTTTGAAACTACGGAAAATGCTAATTTGGCTGTTAATGGATTGGCGCTTTTGATGTCGACTCAATATTTGGAAAGCCAGGGATTTAACGGAGAAGGTACTATTAAGATGTGGTATGGAGAATATCCAGGCAATAACTTTGTTAAGGATCTTACAGGCTGGTCTGTTATTATCAACTCTCAGTACCTGACTAACGTAACAAGTATTTATTTGTATTATCCATGGTATTACTATTATAAGATCATTGGGGATGCAAACTATATTTTGGAACATGTAGATGCTGCTGAAGGGCCGGATGCAGATAAGCTGGCAATAAAGGCTCAAGCGCTTACTTTCAGAGCTTATTCATTCTTTATGATGTCGCAGTTGTATTGCAACCGTTGGAGTGATAGCAATAACGGAGCAAGCAGAGGGCTTATCCTCCGTTTGAATACAGCCGATCATGATAATACTGACTTGGAATTTAGTTCTTTAGCCGACACCTACAAGAGAGTATATGATGATCTTGATACAGCTATAGATTATTTTGAAGAATCTGGATTTGAAAGAAGTAACTTCTGGCAAACAGATATTGATGTAGCTAAAGCTATTTATGCGCGCGCAGCATTAACAAGAGAAGATTTCGCTATTGCAGCTACAATGGCTAAGGAGGCTCGGGCTAATTATCCGTTAATGGATGCAAGCAATCTGATGAAAGGTTTCTTCGATCCGACAAGTGAATGGATATGGGGCTCTTATGGAGGCTCGGAACAAAACCTCTATTATTATTCTTATCAGGCTTATATGGCGTATAATACATCAGCTTCGATCATAAGATCGTATCCGAACATGATCACGAAAGAATTGTATGCAAAGATTCCTGAAACAGATGTAAGGCGTGATTGGTGGGCGTATCCGGGAGATGCTACAACAACACCGGGATTAGTAGCAAATGGTTCGGCCAGAGATACGTATATAAGACAAAACTATCCGGAGATTCAGTCGAATGCACGTACGGGAAATTATATGCAGTTCAAAATAGGTTGTAATGGCTTACCGGGTGTGGGTAATACCTGCCATATCAGAAGTTCAGAAATGGTACTTATCGAAGCAGAGGCCCTGCTAAGGCAAAGTGCAAGTAACGAAAGCAAGGTGAGAGATCTATTAGTGGAATTGAATAAAACAAGTGAACGTGACCCTGACTATGCAACTACTAAAACAGGAAATGATTTGTTAGAGGAAATTTATACATATCGCTCTATAGAATTGTGGGGTGAGGGATTCGATTGGTTCGACCATAAGAGAACAGGACGTTCTATTGCAAGAACAAGCAGATCTAGTGGTGGTAGTTATCTCGCTGCATTGGCTATTACTTTGGCTCCTGACGGTGCTAATAAATGGACTTGGGATGTTCCAGAACTTGAAACTAATTATAACGAATCCGCAAAGTTGTGGCAACCTGAAAATTAGTTAGTTGAAGAATATTTAAGATACCCTTCTGAATGATGTTTTGGAAGGGTATTTTTTTTGCATTAAATAAAATTAACTTAATGCTTGTTATATTTGAACTTTTATCTATATTTGAATAATATATAATTTAAAAAATAGATGTTATGAAATGTAGGCTTGTTGTTTATTTGGTTGTAACTTTATTCTTTCTTTCATGTTCTAATGATTCCGTAGAGGATTTAGTTATTGATGAAACGGAAAATGCACTCCTCAAAACTGTTGATAAAAATGAATATGAACAACTAGTGCCTCTTCCTCCAGAAGGAGATAATAGAGGAGTGTCACTTCAGGGTGATTTGAAAAATGGCTCATATCGTTTTTATAGTGGTGATGATCTTCTTTTTACAGCAACTTGGAGTACCGATTCTAATGGTAAAGTAAAAGTTTCATCAGCTATGAATGTGGTTGGTGGATATCCCAGAACAATAGAATATAGTTATAATGATACATTTTATGGTAATTATACTGTAACAATAGTGAAAATTGGAACATTTAAATATTCCTCTAATAGTTCCGGATGGATGTCTGGTCCTGAGAATTTTAATTATCAGTTTAGCATAAACCTTAAAAGTCTTTTTGGCTTATAGTAGAGATGTTGGATATATATTATTATAGCTAAAAGCCTCCTGATATAAGATTTGGAGGCTTTTTATTTCTTTTAACCCTTCTTTAACGCCCTTTTCACATTCTGTTGTATAACTTTGATCTCAGATAAAAGGGGAATAAAGATGTTTCAGGAAATATTAGTTGCATTAGTCGGACTATCAGTAGTGCTGATAGTTATCTATAAGATATACGGTTTTTTCTTCTCCAAGACTGAACAAAAAGGCAGTTGCGGATGTTCAAAATGCGGATGCAGCACAAAACAAAAGTCTATAAAATATTGATTCTATATTTGCATAGTTCGATAGTTTTGCGTAAATTTGATATAAAGAAAATAAAAAGCTAGTTCTAAGTCGTGTTGGTCGATTGGGAAGCTCATCAATTAATAAAATATCCGAGACAAGCTTTTGATTCTAATGGCGGGCCACACCTCCGGGTTGCTTAGCACGGTGGATTACAAAGGGATCGAAGCGCTCAAATCCTGTTTTACGGAGTTTCGGCTATATCCACCAATACGACTTTTCTATACAGAGGGATTTGTCTTACTATAGGCAAATCCCTTTGCCTTTATATCCCCAGCAAAAAAACACATTTTCTTTCTGCTATAATTTCTTTTATTATGCCTATTAATTGTATATTTGTACGCAAATAATATTGATTGTTGTTATTTAGAATAGATAAATATGAGCACTTTAGAAAAACTGACTGCCGAAAAGCTTCTTAGTATCAGGGCTATTAAATTACAGCCCTCTAATCCTTTTACATGGGCTTCGGGTTGGAAATCGCCTATTTATTGTGATAATAGAAAGTTAATATCTTATCCTAAGATACGGACTTTTATAAAGATAGAACTTTCCCGGCTTATTCTGGAACACTTCCCTGAGGCAGATGCCATTGCAGGGGTTGCCACAGGAGCTATTGCACCGGGTGCGTTAGTTGCTGATGCGCTAGGTTTACCTTTTGTATATATACGTTCTACCCCGAAAGATCACGGTCTCGAAAATCTGATCGAAGGAGAATTGAAACCGGGAAGCAAAGTTGTCGTAGTAGAAGATCTCGTTTCCACAGGCTCCAGTAGTCTGAAAGCTGTAGATGCTATTCGTCGCGATAGCTCGGAGGTTATAGGGATGGTTGCTAATTTTACATATGGTTTTCCTATCGCTACCGAGAAATTCAAACAAGCCGGAGTGGAACTACTGACATTGACAAACTACGATGCAGTATTAGAAGAGGCTTTACATATAGATTATATAGCAGAATCCGATCTTGAAACATTGCAAGAGTGGAGAAAGGCTCCTGCCGATTGGAAATAAGCAGATAAAGATATCATGACAGAATTTTTTAGTGAAGTAAAGACTATACCGTATTCCGATACAGATGTATATGCTGTGCTTTCAGATCTTAACAATCTGGAACTGGCAAAAGAAAGGATACCACAAGATAAGATCAAAGACTTTAGTTTCGATTCGGATTCCTGTACAGTAACAGTAGACCCGATAGGAAAAATAAGATTTGTAGTTGTAGAAAGAGAACCGAACAAGACTATTAAGTTTCAGGCAGAACAGCTGCCTTTCGGCGTGAATATGTGGATTCAGCTTTTACCGGATAATAACGGGGAAACAAAGATGAAGCTTACCGTACATGCCGACTTGAATCCTTTCCTGAAGCCAATGGTATCCAAACCATTGCAGGCAGGATTGGATAAAGTAGCGGAGAGCCTTGCTGCGTTGCCTTACAATAAGATATTAGATAAAGGAACAATCGGATAATAACTAAATGAAACTTTGGGAAAAAAGTGTTCAGGTAAATAAAGACGTAGAGTCTTATACTGTAGGACGCGACAGGGAAATGGATGTATATCTTGCTCCTTATGACGTCTTAGGATCTATGGCTCATATAACCATGTTGGAGTCGATCGGCTTGCTCACTAAGGATGAATTATCCATATTGTTGAAAGAACTGAAAACTATATATCAGGTAGCAGTTGAAGGTAAATTCATTATCGAAGAAGGCATAGAAGATGTCCATTCTCAGGTAGAGCTTATGCTTACCCGCAAACTGGGTGATGTTGGGAAAAAGATCCATAGTGGCCGTTCTAGAAACGATCAGGTACTGGTTGATCTGAAACTATTTACCCGTGACCAGATACAGATACTTACCGATACCATATCCAAGCTGATAGATACATTGCTTCTCCAGAGTGAGAAGTATAAAGATGTCCTTATTCCCGGATATACGCATTTGCAGATAGCTATGCCATCATCTTTCGGTCTGTGGTTCGGTGCTTATGCCGAGAGCCTTGTCGATGATCTGCAACTTCTTTTGGCAGCATATAAGATATGTAATCGTAATCCATTAGGCTCGGCTGCCGGATATGGCTCTTCTTTTCCGCTAAACAGACAAATGACAACCGATCTGCTCGGTTTCGATTCAATGGACTACAATGTGGTCTATGCCCAAATGGGACGCGGTAAAACCGAACGTATAGTATCTTTTGCTATCGCTTCTATTGCCGGCACCCTCTCCAAGTTGTCTTATGATGCCTGCCTGTACAATAGCCAGAACTTTGGATTTATAAAGCTTCCTGACGAATATACAACAGGATCGAGCATTATGCCCCATAAGAAGAACCCCGATGTGTTTGAACTCACAAGGGCAAAGTGTAACAAGCTGCAGGCTCTACCAAACGATATAACCTTGATCATTAATAATCTTCCTTCCGGTTATTTCCGCGATCTGCAGATAATAAAAGAACAATTTATTCCATCATTTGAGGAGATGAACGACTGTCTGCAAATGGTGAATCGGATGATGAGCGAAGTGAAGATTAACGAAAATATACTCGATGATCCTAAGTACCTGCTTATATTCAGTGTAGAAGAAGTAAATCGTTTAGTCTTGCAGGGTGTTCCTTTCAGAGATGCCTACAAGCAAGTAGGACTGGAGATAGAGAAAGGAAATTTCGCACACGATAAGAAAGTTCATCACACACACGAAGGAAGCATCGGTAATCTGTGCAATGACCAGATAGATCTCCTGAAACAACAGATTATAAATCAGTTCGGATTCGATAGAGTGTCCTCTGCAGAGAAGGCATTGTTAGACTTCGTCAATTAACTACCATATATTATAACTACATTGTCTTGTTATGGAAGATTCAGAAATAATATTAGCTAGTCTGTCCGGAGAGGACAAGCCGGGCGTTACGGCCGCCCTGACAGCAGTATTGGCTGCTCACGATGCTAATATCCTAGATATAGGTCAGGCAAATATACACCACTCATTATCATTGGCTATAATGTTCGAGGCAGAGAATGCCGGAGAGGTTATAAAGGATTTGCTCTTCAAGGCTACGGAACTGGGTGTGATCATACGCTTTTCCCCTATCAGTAAGGACGAATATACCCGTTGGGTATGTATGCAGGGAACAAAGAACCGCTATATAGTTACCATGCTGGGGCGTAAACTCACCCCTACACAAATATCGGCAGTAGCACGTATCAGCCAAAAATATAAGCTCAATATAGAAAAGATAATCCGTCTTACAGGACGTGTGCCTTTAGAGTCGGAGAACCGTCCCAGCCGTTCGTGTATCGAAATGGCAATTAGGGGTATGGTTGATGACGTACAGATGTTGAAGCACGATTTCATGCAACTTTCCGATGAACATGGCATAGACATTGCCTTTCAGGTAGAGAGTATGTATCGCCGTATGCGCCGTCTTGTGTGTTTCGATATGGACTCTACCCTGATACAGACCGAAGTGATCGATGAACTGGCCGAGCGCGCTGGAGTAGGAGACGAGGTGAAAGCAATTACAGAATCGGCTATGCGTGGCGAAATAGACTTTTCCGAAAGCTTCAAAAAGCGTGTCAGCCTGCTGAAAGGATTGGACGAATCGGTAATGAAAGAAATTGCCGAGAGCTTGCCTATAACCGAAGGTATGACCCGCCTTATTCGCATATTGAAAAAAGGAGGCTATAAACTGGCTATCTTATCCGGAGGATTTACCTACTTTGGTAATTACCTTAAAGATAAATACGGATTCGATTATGTATATGCCAACGAGCTTGAAATAGAGAATGGTAAATTGACCGGAAATTATCTGGGAGATATTGTAGATGGCAAGCGCAAGGCTGAATTACTGCGTCTGCTGGCTCAGGTAGAGAAAGTAGATATGCGTCAGACTGTAGCAGTAGGAGACGGAGCCAACGATTTGCCTATGCTTGGTATTGCCGGTCTCGGTATTGCCTTCCATGCTAAGCCTAAAGTGAAAGAGAACGCAAAACAATCCCTGTCTACTGTTGGACTCGATGGTATCCTTTACTTTCTAGGTTATCGGGATTCTATGCTTGTAGGAGAGGAATAACATATATCTGTACTTGCTATTTTAGGATGAAGGACTGGATATAAATCTTGGAGGAGCTATGTCCAAAAACCAGATGAATCAAGATTAACTTTCACAAGCAAATTTTTGAATTTGTAAGATTGATAAAAGTACGAACCTTACGTGGTGATTGGAGGTTTTAATGCCCAGAACACCTTAGATAACTCCTCCTCGATATATGCTTTGCTGAAAAAGTACTATATTTCTTATTAAAATGTTTTATTTGTTTGAGTTTGCTTTATTGTGTAAATATAACACATTTTTTCTTTCGAGACGCAAATATATAGATAGATACTGTAATAATTAAAAATTATTATGTTAAAAGTAACAATGCCGTAAAATTTTACTGTACATAATGCCCTGTTTTAAGAACGAGAAAGCTCTTAATCAATACTTTTTTATAACATTGATTCCTTCGCCTCAATATATTAGAAGCAGAAATATCTTAATTGATTTAATAAGAAAGATTCCCTTATTGTCTATATTGACATTTTGGCGATGTGCTGTTTTTATTTGGCTCCGCCGATTTTCAATTCAAAGAGCTTGTAGATACCTGTTAGTCTATCCAATGTGAAGTATAGATAAATTACTTCTGAAAAAATGCAGATATACAAAAAAAATAAGGACTTATTATTAAGCCCTTATTTTATATAGCGATCGATTATTATCAGCTGTACATCTTTTCTCTCAGTGCCTTTATATCATCAGAGGTTATATAGTCGTCATAATCCATGATCTTGTCGATCGTGCCTTTCGGTGTCAACTCTATTACACGGTTACATACCGTTTGAATAAATTCGTGGTCATGCGACGACATCAGCACATTGCCTTTGAACTGTATCAATGTATTATTGAATGCCTGTATCGATTCCAGATCGAGATGGTTAGTCGGTGAATCCAGCACCAGGCAGTTGGCGCTCTTCATCATCATGCGTGCAATCATACAACGCATTTTTTCGCCTCCTGAGAGTACTTTTGTGTTCTTGAGTACTTCTTCGCCCGAGAACAGCATTCTGCCCAAAAATCCTTTTATATAGATCTCACTGGTGTCGTCTGAGAACTGTGACAACCAGTCGATCAGGTTAAGATCGTCTTTGAAATAATCGCTGTTGTCCAACGGCAGATAAGCCGGTGTTATCGTTTGCCCCCAGCTGTATGTTCCGTTATCCGGTTTCTGATACTCATTTATTATCTCAAAGAAAGCTGTCATGGCACGCGGGTCTTTAGATAAGAAGACCACCTTGTCTTCCTTCTCTATATTGAAACTCACGTTATCGAATAATACCTTACCCTCAACCGATTTGCTCAGGCCGTTTACTTCCAGTATCTTATTGCCCGGTTCGCGGTCGGGAGTAAAAATAATACCTGGATATTTTCGCGACGATGGCTTGATCTCTTCAATATTGAGCTTCTCCAACATTTTCTTACGACTTGTAGTCTGCTTCGATTTAGCAACATTGGCGCTAAAGCGGCGGATAAACTCTTCCAGTTCCTTCTTCTTTTCTTCAGCCTTTTTGTTTTGTTGCTGTTGTTGACGCAGAGCCAACTGGCTCGATTCGTACCAGAAACTGTAGTTTCCGGCAAACATGGCTACACGTCCGAAGTCGATGTCTACAGTGTGTGTACATACCGAATCCAGAAAGTGGCGGTCATGCGATACGATCAGGATTGTATTTTCTGCATTGGCAAGATAATTTTCGAGCCACATTACGGTTTCTATATCGAGGTCATTGGTAGGCTCGTCGAGCAACAGGTTATCCGGATTTCCGAAGAGTGCTCTTGCCAACAATATACGCACTTTTTGTTTACCACTTATGTCGCCCATCATCTGGTAGTGCAGGTCTTCGACTATGCCTAACCCGCTCAGCAGCATGGCGGCATCGCTTTCGGCATTCCAGCCTTCCAGCTCGGCAAATTTCTCTTCCAACTCCGAAGCTCTGATACCATCGGCATCGGTAAAGTCTTCTTTTGCATACAGGGCATCTTTTTCCTGCATTATATCCCAGAGGACAGAGTGTCCCTGCAGCACGGTATTCATTACCGTCTGGCTGTCGAATGCAAAGTGATCCTGCGAAAGTACAGAGAGGCGTTCGCCCGGTCCCAGCGAGAAAGTTCCGCTTGTAGCATCTTTTTCTCCGCTTAATATTTTCAGAAAAGTTGATTTACCGGCACCGTTTGCACCGATTATACCGTAGCAATTACCGCTTGTAAATTTCAGATTCACATCTTGAAACAATACGCGTTTGCCAAACTGAATACCTAAATTTGAAACTGTTATCATTATTATTGTTTTATATACCTTGATTGATCGCAAACGGGGAGAAGGATAACCATTATTACCGTAATGCGAAATATGAAATCGGGCGCAAAGGTACGAATTTTTTGCCTGATTCTGTAATAGAAATACGAATAAACCGACAGATATTTGAAAGCCTTATCTGCAAAGACAGGAAAACGACAGCAGCTTATAAAGCTTTTACTGTGACAGACTTCCGTATTTGCGGGATAATCGTGAAACGGCGCAACTGTATGCCATTCCATACCTCGATGTCTATTTTGTTGTCGTTCCTGTTGCTTACATATTTTTCAAAATCGTACAGATATGAGAAATTAGTCTGATAGTCCGATTTATTGAAAGCTTTGTTTATATCGCTATAGTATGCAGTGTTCCAGAACATACAATCACTGAACCCATCGGCATTGGTAAATTGGGTTGCCTGGTCACGATATACCATTGTTTCCGATATGAAACGCTTATAGGCATCCGATAAACTTTCCTTCGAGTGCTCAAACTTTTTATTGTTCAGCTTTTTCACCACATATCCCGGACGTATTCCGGCACGGAAGGCGGGAGAATCCATATCTACATCTTTTACGGTAGTCAGGTCGTCGGCATCGAAGTGCATACCTGTATAGTTATACTTATTGAAATCGACTCTGTACACTGCCTCTTCTTTGGCTACAGAAAACGGAAACTGTTTCAGCATAAGCGGAGTGTGCAGCCTTACATATTCATCCAATGTGTATTTAGACGACATGTAATCTTTTATATTACAATCCCATATCTGAGTCAGCTTGTTGGTGTCAATATATTTACGGTCGTAGAAACTAAATCCGAATTCGACGATAAATTGTCCTGCTTTTTCTTTATTTCGTTCCTTCGGATCGAAAATAGGCAGCAATACCAGTTGTTGTTTCTTGCTGTCGTATCGCCATGTACCCGGAGCATAGTTCGGATTGTCCAATCCTGTAAATTTGGGATTAGGCCCGTAACTATAATATACCTGTACCACAATGTCGGGATCGGAAGTATCACGCACAAGCCCTTTGTCTATCAGGTCTTGCTCCAGCAGAGCAGTAATTTCAGTATCTATAGCTGGAACAGGGCCGCCATCGGTATAAAAGTCGAAAGAGTGATAGTCTGTAAAGTCTACATCTTTATTCGGCTCTACTTCCAATGGGAGTGAAAATGTACGGCGATTTGTATTCTCAAGGCTATAGAAAGAAAAAATTTCAGACAGCTGCCTTTCATTTATCGAATTGGTAGCAATACATTCGCGGGTAAGTGTATATTCTTTAAAGTAGGTGTTCATGTTTCTGATCGTGAAATTCACGGTAGGAACATACATATTGTCAAACAGCCAGTTTGCGATTGTTTGGTTGTCTCTCAAGTATGTGGCTTTACTGTCTATTTCCATAATGATATCCCCTACTTTTATGCCTGTCTTTTCGGCAGGAGAGTAAGGCTCTACTTCGGTTATCACTAGTTCTCCGTATCCCCAGTTGGGGTTTTTGCTGGCTTCAAACGTAAATCCGAAATAGCAGTTTTTATCGTATACTTGCGATTGTATATAGTTGATAGAGGAAATGCACAAAATGAGACACGCACACAGTATTTTCTTCATTATATAGTTTAGTTAAAGAAATCAGGGGGCAAAGATAGGATTTTTTTTGAATTTCTCCCCTTAGAATAAGAGTATTAGCTACCTGTTTACAATTAATTAATAAGCTGTTAATTTTGAAAAAGGTAACACAGGTAACACATTTGCTCCGTTTTTATAATTGTAACTTTTTTGCATCCATTTTTATTTATATCAATAGTTTGTTTACCTTTATTTTCTCTATAGATAAACAAAACAGAATTTGATAATACAATACTTGTGATATATAATTGTCTTATAAAATGAATCTTAACAGTAAGCTTTTCCCCCCTATAATATTCCTCGTTATACTGATAATAGGTAACGTTAGTTGTTCAGCTAAGAAGAATCCGGCGGACGACCGTTTCATAAGCTATATAGTCGATCCCCGTTCGCAGGATTTGGTATTTTATTGGCGCGACGATAGCGGAAAGATAATCCGCAGCATTCAGAATCTGAAAACGTATGTGGAGACAAAGGATAGAAAGCTTATTTTCGCAATGAACGGAGGCATGTTCGATTCCCTCTATACACCGCAAGGGCTTTATATGCAACAGTGTCAGACACTGATTCCGTTAGATACAGCTTCCGGTAACGGAAACTTTTACCTGAAACCTAATGGTGTATTCTATATCACGACTGACAATAAGGCCGTTGTATGCAAAACAGAAGACTTTAAGAATGACGGACAGGTAAAGTATGCCACACAGTCGGGGCCTATGCTGCTCACCGGAAGACAGACTCATCCGCAGTTTAAAGAAGGTTCGTCTAATGTGCATATCCGCAACGGGGTAGGGGTGTTACCCGACGGGAAAGTGATATTTGCTATATCCACAACGAAAGTCAACCTTTATGACTTTGCTGCTTATTTCAAATCTCAGGGCTGTACAGATGCTTTGTATCTCGATGGCTTTGTTTCCCGCATGTATCTGCCGGAAAAGAACCGGATGCAGATCGACGGCAAATTTGGAATCATAATAGCAGTGACTGAAAATATTAAGAAGTAATACTATATACGATAATAATTTATGAAACGATTTTTTACAATATACTTGTGTTTGCTATTCGCATATCAGGCATACTCACAAATCGACTTCCGCAACGATCCCGCATCGGTTAACGATAAACATACCAATTATCAGGATATGAATCGTAAGGCAGATCAAAAACTGGGATTAGGCAATGACTTCGATTTTGAATTCCGTTTGTGGACGAATGAAAGCCTTGCTAATTTTTATTCTTTATTCATCCTGAGGTTGAAGAATGATGCGTGGAGTGCCCGCTATGTAGAGTATGACGGGAGTAGTAAAACATGGGAAGCATCGGGAGTCGATCAGAAAGGCCTCGACAGATTATGGTATGCCCTCGAACGGCAAAAGGTATTAACACTGCCTACTCAGGACTCTATTCGCGATAAAATGAAAATATACGCGGCTGATACCACTGCCGTTTTTTATTCACAGGCCGATGTGTATAAAACTGCTACCATTACCGATGGTATCGGCTATCGTTATGAGTTGAAAAACAAGACAAAACAGCGAGTTTATAACTATCATTCTCCGAAAGGATATCTGGAACCCTTCCCCAATGTAGAAGAATTTTACAGGGCTTATGCTATTGTTGCTTTGGTGAGGCGGCAGCTCGGGCAGCATATAGATGAGTAGCCTGTTACAAAAGAGAAAAAACAACTTTTTCTGTAAATAAATGCGTATCTTTGTACCACGAAAATAGAATGAAAATTTAAATATATAAAAACATGTTTTCAGGCATAGTAGAAGAAGCAGCTACAGTAGTTTCGTTGCGCAAAGAAGCAGAAAATCTGCATCTGACAATGAAGTGTTCATTCACTCATGAGTTGAAAATAGATCAAAGCGTATCTCACAACGGAGTTTGCCTTACGGTGGTAAATCTCGATGGTGATACATATACCGTAACGGCTATAAAAGAAACACTTGAACGCTCCAATCTGGGATTGTTGCAGGTAGGAGATAAGGTAAACCTCGAACGCAGCATGTTGATGAATGGCCGTCTCGACGGGCATATCGTACAGGGGCATGTAGACCAGACTGCACGATGTGTAGAAATACGCGAAGCCGACGGTAGCTGGTATTTCAAATTTGAATATGATTTTGACCGCGAAATGGCTAAAAAAGGTTACCTGACTGTCGATAAAGGTTCGGTTACGGTAAACGGAGTAAGTCTGACAGTGGTAGCCCCTACAAACAATACATTTGAAGTAGCCATTATTCCATATACATACGAATATACAAACTTCCATCAGTTTAAGATCGGTAGTGTAGTAAATATTGAATTCGATATTATAGGTAAATATATTAGCCGTATCACCCAACTTTAATATGAAGGCCGCCGACTTTTACGAACTGGTAAAGCATCGCCAGAGTACGCGTGCATTTGATACTTCACGTACAGTAGACCGTGATGTGATAAATCGTGTGCTCGAGGCAGGTCGTTTGTCGCCTTCTGCCTGCAATGCGCAGCCGTGGCATTTTATTGTTGTCGACGAGCCCGAACTGAAGGATAAGGTTGCCGATGCTGCATCTGCCCGTCTGTTGGGTATGAATCACTTTACAAAACAGGCTCCGGTTCATATCATCGTTGTAGAAGAAAAAGTGAATCTCAGTTCAGGTATCGGGGGCATGGTGAAAGATAAGCATTTCGCTTTTCTCGATATCGGCATTGCCACAGCTCATATTTGTCTGGCAGCCGAAGCCGAAGGACTGGGTAGTTGTATTCTCGGGTGGTTTGCCGAAGCCAAGATGAAGAAATTGTTGAACATTCCTGAAAATAGACGAGTAGTACTCGATATTGTAATCGGTTATCCGGCTCAGCCATTGCGCGACAAGAAACGGAAAACTACAGAAGAGGTAATTTCCTATAACACATATAAATAGAACAAACTTGCAAAACGATGGAAAAGAAATATATCGTATTTCTGGCAATATTCTTTATCGTAGCCATTTGGTCGGGTATCGGGGCTTACGAAACAGGCCTCTGGTTTCTCGAAGCCGGCATGTGCCTTGTCGGGGTGGCTATCCTGATACTTACTTTCAAACGGTTTAAGTTTACAGACCTGACATATATCTTTATCCTGATCCATCTTATTATTCTTTTTGTCGGTGCGCATTACTCCTATGCCAGAGTACCGTTGTTCGACTGGATAAAGGAAGCATTCGATCAGAGTCGTAACAATTACGATAAAGTAGGGCACTTTGCACAGGGATTTATTCCTGCTATGATAGCCCGCGAACTGATAATCCGTCTCGATGTGGTGAAGAAAAAAGGCTGGATTCCATTCTTTGTAGTTTGCATCTGTATGGCAATAAGTGCGTTCTATGAATTTATAGAATGGTGGGTTGCCGTATTGTCCGGTGACGGAGCCGACGATTTTCTGGGTATGCAAGGCTACGAGTGGGATACCCAGTCGGATATGCTTTGTGCGATGATAGGTGCTATATGTATGCTTATTCTCTTCTCCAAATTGCAGGATAAGCAAATAAAGAAAATGTCTTAATATGACGATATGCCAATGTGCTAATGAGTAAATACGCCAATTTATAACTCATAATTCATCATTTATAATTATTATGGTTTTGTCTCAAAAACAGCAAGGAAATCTTATAATGCTGGTCGTTATACTGATTTTCGGGTTGAATATCCCTATCAATAAATATCTGTTTGCAGAAGGTCTGCTTACACCGATGGCAATGACGGCATTACGCATGTCGTTTGCAGCTGTAATGTTTTGGCTTGTATCGCTTTTCCTACCCAAAGAAAAAGTAGAGAAAAAAGATATGCTGTTATTATTAGGAGGTGGATTATGCGGAATGGTATTTAATCAGGGGCTCTTTGCTTACGGACTGGGGCAGACCTCGCCAGTCGACGCCTCTATAATAACTACCAGTAGTCCGCTTTTTGCGATGATCATAGCTGCTATCGTTCTCAAAGAACCGATAACATGGATGAAAGCCGGCGGTGTGCTTGTCGGTGCGGCCGGAGCTATATTTCTGGTCTATTCCAGCCATAGCGGCAATACAGGACAAGATGCAAGTATGGCAGGCAATATGGCAATAGCCGGAGCGCAGTTTTTCTATGCATTCTATCTGGTTATAACCCGTCCGCTGTCAGAAAAATATTCTTCGGTGACTATGATGAAATGGATGTTTCTCTTTGCCTGTATCGCAGCCTTGCCATTCAGCTACGGAGAGGTGTTGAAAGCACCGCTTTTCCATCAGTCGGATGCTACACCGTTCCTGTTAATTTCATTTACACTGATCGGTGCTACATTTCTTACATATTTGCTGATTCCTTTTGCCCAACGGCGCATACGTCCTACTACCATATCTATGTACAACAACATGCAGCCGCTGATAGCTTCCGGTGTAGCCATCTATATGGGGATGGATCATTTTACGGTGGAAAAATTGATAGCCGCAGTCTTTATTTTCGGAGGTGTATATCTGGTTACGAAGAGTAAGTCGCGTGCCGATGTGGAAAAAGAAGAAGTGGTTGCCGAAGCCAAATGATAAGGGCTTAAACGCTTGGTTATAGTCATTATGTAAGATATTCAGACTTATAAATTGAGAAATAAAGTGTAATTTTGCAACTCGAATCAGAAATAGCAGCACATGAAAACTATAAAGATAATTGCTTTACTTCTGTTATTACCTCTGGCCTGTTCGGCACAGCTGATAGGAATAGGAGCGCAGTATGCAGATGCAAAGGGAAAAGGAAATGCTATACAGTTTGCGGCAAATGCTTCATTTCCTGTATGGCATAAAAAGAATCCGCTGAATTCGTATATATCCAGTGGGATAGACTATACAGGAGGAAGTTCACCTGTAGCAGGGCTTAATATCAAACCCGTCCAGTTCACTTCATTTATCAGTGAATCATTGTTTAACGATCATCCGTTTACGATATTGGTGGGTTGTGATGCCGGATATTTATTCAATTTTCGTCATGGTAAAGACGGTATAGTTATTACACCGAATGCCTATTTCGATTACAAAGGCGTTTTTGTAAAAACAGGGTATGACTTTAATGTGACGGGAGGCAAACAACAGTTTTTTGTGCGTCTCGGTTTCAATTTCGGGATAGGTACGTTTAAGAATTTTGTGAAGACTAAAATCTGGTAGGGATTTATAGAAATGAAAATAGCAGCATTAGTATCGGGAGGAGTAGATAGTTCGGTAGTTGTGCATCAACTCAAAGAACAAGGCTACGATCCTACGATATTTTATATACGGATAGGTATGGAAGACGAGCAGGGCTATATCGATTGCCCTGCCGAAGAAGATATTGAAATTACGACCTATATAGCAAAGAAATATGGGTGTAAAATGGAAATTGTATCGTTACACGAAGAATATTGGGAAAATGTAGTAAGCTATACGATAGAAGCCGTAAAACGCGGGCTTACCCCTAACCCCGATATGATGTGTAATAAGATGATCAAATTCGGATGCTTCGAGCAGAAATGGGGACACGAGTTCGATAAGATTGCTACAGGGCACTATGCCACGACAACAGAACTGAATGGCAAGACATGGCTGTCTACTGCAAAAGACCACGTAAAAGATCAGACATACTTTCTCGGACAGATCGATTATATGCAGGTTTCAAAACTGATGTTTCCTATCGGAGATTTACAGAAAAGTGAAGTGCGTGCTATTGCCGCACAGCAGGCATTGCCCTCTGCTCAACGAAAAGACAGTCAGGGAATCTGTTTTCTGGGGAAGATCAATTACAATGACTTTATTCGTCGTTATCTGGGAGAGCGCACCGGAAAGATTGTAGAACTCGAAACAGGCAAAGTACTGGGTAAGCACGATGGTTACTGGTTTCATACTATCGGACAGCGCAAAGGTCTGGGACTGAGCGGTGGCCCTTGGTTCGTGATAAAGAAAGACACCAAGCGTAATATTATTTATGTTTCTAACGGATACGATCCTGCCACACAGTATGGCGATGTTGTAAATCTGGCCGGATTCTCGTTTATAACAGAAGATATCTGGGGCGATTTTGAAGGAACAAGAGATATTACATTCAAGATACGCCATACACCTGAATTTACACATGGACGTATAGAGAAGATAGGTGACCTTTACCGCATCAGTTCCGATGATAAGATACAGGGTATAGCTGCCGGACAATTCGGGGTGGTATATGATGCCGATTCCCGGTTGTGTATCGGTAGCGGTATGATTGCCAATGAAGAATAATAATTAGCAAATTAGCAAATGATTCAGTCTGCTTAATTCATAATTTTTAATTCATAATTTAGACAAATGTTTCTCTTTGATGATCTCGCCCAGATACAGCTTGTCGATATAATCGAATTTCTGGGAACAATCGCATTTGCCATCAGCGGTATCCGTCTGGCATCAGCCAAGCGGTTCGATTGGTTCGGGGCTATTGTTATCGGTTTTGTAACGGCAGTGGGTGGTGGTACGCTTCGCGACCTGTTGCTTGATGTTCCTGTTTTCTGGATGCAGGCCAGCCGTTATATCTGGTGTACACTGTTTGCCTTTGTCGTAGTACTTTGCTTCCGCAAATACCTGGTTCACCTCAATAACACTATATTCTGGTTCGACTGTATCGGTCTCGGATTGTTTGTCGTTGTAGGTTACGAAAAAGCAATGGCGCTCGATTATCCTATCTGGGTATGTGTGTCTATGGCTACCATTACGGGTATAGTAGGAGGGATGATCCGCGATATACTGATCAATGAAATACCTATAATATTCACACAGGAACTATATGCTGTGGCTTGTATTTTGGGTGGTATTTTATTTAGTTTATTGAGTTATCTGAATGTAGACCTGATCATAATAGAGATTTCTACGGCAGTATTTGTCGTTCTCATACGTATACTGGCTACAAAATATCACCTGAAACTGCCGGTATTGAAAGGCGAAGACTGATGTTGCATGCGAGGTTTCTAGCTCCTTATTGCAATATTCTGCGCCGAAATGAGTTATATTTGTGTATTAATTATCTATTTACACTTAACAAAGTAATAAAAGGTCTGATACTTTAACAAAGCCACATATTGAAAAAATATACTTACTACATAACGGGTATAATTATATTATTGACAGCTTTCGCTTCCTGTAAATCCGTGAAGCTGGAAGATGCCGATAAGAAATTTGCGCAGGGAGAATACTTTGTTGCAGCCGATATGTACCGTAAAATCTATCGTAAAACATCTGCTAAGAAAAGAGAGCTGAGAGGTGAGGTAGCCTTGCGCATGGCCGAAAGTTACCGCCTGATAAATTATCCTGCACGAGCGAACGGCGCTTATGCCAATGCTATACGATACAAAGCCAGTGACAGTACCGTTACCCTGCAATATGCACGTTCGTTGCATAAAACAGGTGAATACAAGCAGGCTGCCAAATATTACGACGAATTTCTACAACTGTTTCCCGATAATAAATTTGCGCTGAATGGATTGGAAGGCACGAAGATAGCTCCCCAGTGGCGTGCAAAGCCTACTAAATATACCGTTAAACGAATGGAGTTGTTCAATTCCAACAGAGGAGAGTTCGGACCGGCACTATTGCCTCCCGATTATGATCAGGTATATTTTGCGTCGAACAGGAAAGAAGCCACAGGTGATACTATCAGTGGTATAACAGGGGCAAAGCTGAACGATATCTTTATGGCTCGGAAAGACGAGTCTGGCAACTGGATGAAACCCGAAGTAGTAGAGTCTGCCATCAATACGCCATCGGACGAAGGTGGTATATCTTTCAGTACAGCCGGAACGTCTATGTATTATACCCATACACGGGTAGCCGATTCTATGGAAGTGTCGTTTCCCGCTATCTATGTATCACAACGTGGTGGCGGATCGTGGAGTGCGGGAACAAAGATAGAGATAAATAAAAGAGATACATTGAGCGTATATGCACATCCGGCTATCAACTCTACAGGCGAATACTTGTATTTCGTTTCCGATATGAAAGGCGGTTATGGAGGCAAGGATATATGGCGTGCATCTATGGTCGGTGATTTGGTAGAGTACATCGAAAATCTGGGGCCGGATATAAATACGGCAGGCGATGAAATGTTTCCTGTACTGCGAAACGATTCCACACTGTATTTCTCTTCCGACGGGCATGTCGGAATGGGTGGATTGGATATCTATAAAGCTTCGTATGACTTCAAAGCAAAACGCTGGAGCGTTGAAAATATGAAATATCCGATCAATTCTCAGGCCGATGATTTCGGTATCACTTTTGCCGGAGAAAAGGAGTCGGGATTCTTTAGCTCCAACAGAGGGGACGGAAAAGGATTTGATCATATTTACACTTTCGACTATCCTGTGATAAAGACAATGGCCGAAGGCTATATTGTAGATACGGATGATGAATTTGTTACCAGTTCTACCATACGTGTAGTCGGGCGTGACGGAACGAATAAGAAATTTCCCGGAAAAATTGACGGCACATACACACTCGATCTTAATCAGGGTGTGAGTTATGTTTTTCTGGCCAGTGGCGAAAACTTCCTGAACACAAGGATGTCGCTGAGTACGGTAGAGATGGAGAAAGATTCCATTTATCCACTCGACTTTGTGCTGACACCAATAAACAGGCCTGTTGTACTTGAAAATATTTTCTACGATTTCGATAAAGCAACTCTTCGTCCCGAATCGAAAGAAGAGTTGGATGGCTTGATAGACCTGCTGAATGTGAACCCGAATGTAACGATCGAATTATCGGCACATACCGACCGTAAAGGTTCGGCAGAGTATAATATTGCTTTGTCGCAACGCAGGGCAGAATCGGTAGTTACATATCTGATAGCAGCCGGAATAGCTCCCGATCGCCTGACTGCGGTAGGTAAGGGAAAGACTGAGCCGAAAACGGTGACTAAAGCGGTGAAAAAGAAATACGATTTTCTTGAAGAAGGACAGGTGCTGACTGAGGAGTTTATACAGGAATTACCTCCCGAACAGCAGGATATGGCCGATCAGGTAAACCGCCGTACGGAATTTAAAGTATTGAGTGTAACTTATAATCTGGAATAAATGGTAAGGTTCATAACTTGTGTGTTTATCTGTTTCTCCTTGTGTTGTATGGCGCAGGCTCAGGAGCTGAATGCCCGCCTGACAATAAATACACAGAAATTATCTACGCCCAATAAAGAGCTTTTCTCGTCATTGGAGACTAATATAAACCAACTGCTGAATGAACAGAAATGGACTGATCTCACATATAGCAAGAATGAGCGTATAGACTGCTCGGTTGCCATTATTGTAAATGAAATAACAGATCAGAATAGCTTTTCAGCAGAGATACAGGTAGCTTCGCGTCGCCCTGTCTACAATTCTTCATATATTACATCTTTACTGAATTTTAGGGATACTCAATTTGCTTTCAGTTATATACAAGGGCAATCGCTATACTACAACAGCATGAATATAGATAACAATATTGTGGCTGTTATAGCATTTTATGCCTATGTGATAATAGGGCTCGATGCCGATTCGTTTTCTCCTAACGGTGGCCGTCCGTACTTTGCTAAAGCTATGGAAATAGCGAATATGGCTCAGTCGCTGAATACAAAGGGGTGGGAGCCTTTCTCTGGCAAGAACAGTAATCGCTACGATCTGGCAATGGGACTTACCGAAGAAAGTTCAGCGAGTTTTCATACATTCTGGTATAATTATCACCGTATGGGGCTGGACGAAATGGCTGCAAACCCTTCAAGGGGTAGGATTCGTGTAATAGAATCGCTTAGTGATTTGCAGAAACTGCATGAAGCCCGCCCGTCATCGATTGTAACGGCTGTTGTCGGTGAAACTAAGGTAGATGAATTAATGAAGATATGTGCTCAGGCGACTGATGAAGAAAAGAATAGTGTGAAGAAACTCTTATCACAGATATTCCCTACCAAGAATTATATCATCAATCAATTAAAGTAGATTGAAAGCTATTATTTGCACAATAGCAAAAAATCTTCGATAGCCGCTTCGTCGGTACCCAATTCCTTTGCTTTCAGGAAATCTTCTCTGGCCGAACGCTTCTCGTATTGTGCCAGTCGTAGTTGTCCCCTCAATACATAGATAGGTGCACCATCATATCCCAGTTCCATTGCTTTGGCAATATCTTCCTGTGCGCGTCCCAACCTATTGAGGCGGAGATAGCATTCAGCCCTGTTGAAGTACAGGTCCGCATTCGTTTTATTCTCATAAATGAGATCGCTGTATTGTTGTTCAGCTTCTTTCCATTCGCTGCGGCGCTTGGCTATCTGCACAATTCCCATTTTTGCATTTAGATTTTTAGGCTCTATTTCCAGTATTTTCTCGAAATTTTCCTCAGCACGGAACAGGTCTTTTTCACTTAAATATATAAGTCCTCTGCGATATAGTGCTTCCGTATCTTTTTCATCTGTGAGCAGTATGGTATTGTAGTCTTTCAGCGCATCGTCGAACCTGTTCATTTCACAAAAAAGAGCAGCCCTGTTGTGACGGATAAAAGCTGTATTGGGATATTTCTCAAGTGCTACATTATATGATATAAGCGCTTCTTCGAGTTCTCCGAGATTTCGTTGTATAGTACCCAGATTCACCATAAGCATGGCATTGTTGGGATTGCCCGGCTCTTTGCGTAATGCGGCTTTCAACGCTTGCTCTGCTGCTGCATAGTCATTCATTTCTACATAATCCATCGAGCGGCTTATCATATCTTCATAAGTCTGAGAGAACGAAGAGACGGTAAAGGACAGGAATGCGAATATAACTAGTATTTTTTTCATTGTCTGTAAATAATAAATAAGATAGATTATATGCCTCTCTTACAAGACAAGGCAAATGTACATGTAATTAACTTATTCCTTTAAATCATATTGCCTAAAAAGAATTAAAAAAGGCTACAGGAAATGGTATTTATTTAAAAATCAGATAGAATGCCGAGCCTTCCGAAGAGTATGCAGCGACCTCTATCCGGCAGTCGATAGTTGTACTCAGATCGTGTATTATCTGCAATCCCAGACCATCCTTTATATTGGAAGCTTTATTGCTGCCATATTGCAATATTTCCGTTTTTTCGGGAGATATTCCTGTACCATTATCGGTAATAGACAGAATAATGGTATTGTCTTTTTGGATGACATTCCATTCTATTTTACCACCCTCTTTGCCTTCGAGTGCTTTAATGGCATTTGCCGTAAGATTACGCATTATTGTTTTCACATAATTTTCATCTGTGGTAATTGTAATATTATCCACTGGGTTGAAGATGAGTTGTACGCTGCTTTCGTAGCTGAAAAATGATTTTGTATCGTCGAATAATGCTGAGACCGGAACCGGTTGGTATTCAGGTGTAAAGGTCTGCATCTGGTCTTTACACCAGAACAAGAGGCTTTCCATGTTGTATAATAACTCTTGCGTAGTATCTATCGTTTTTTGCTCAAAATCGGCAGCATCTTTTGCACTGATAATATCGGGTGCGGCCTTTTTCAGTTCCAGATAGCTGATCAGCCCTGCTACAGGACCGCGCAGGTCGTGGTTGAGAATTCCGAAGAACCGGGCTTTCATCTCATTTGCATTAGCCAGCTTTTCGTTCGCTTTTTTACGTATCCGGTTTTGGTACAGCAATAGTCCGGCAATGATACCTAACAAGGCTAATCCGCCGATGTATATCCATTTCTTCCGGTTTTCATTCTCAAGGCGGAGCTCATTGGTTTTTATCTGCTGGTCGCGTAGCTCTATTTCTTTCTGGCTCTCGATAGCAGCCAGTTCGTTCTTCGTCTCCTGAGAGAAAACGGAATCACTGTAGGCATAGTGTCTGATAGCATACTCATAAGCACTTTTATAATCCCCTTGTAATGCCTTTATTTCGTGAATGATCCGGCTGCAATTCACTATCTGGTAGGTATCATCTTCTTTCTTAGCTATTTTGAACGATTCGTTTATATGAGTCTCGGCTTTTTTCAACAGCTCATTCTTACTTTTACCCGATGCTTTGGTTAGGTTTTCGTCACGTACCAATATCATATAGGCATTTGCTATTTTGTACAGGGCAATGCCATGGAGCCGCCTGTCAGATATTTTTTTACTGTCGTACAGATTCTTTACTCTCATCGAATAATCCAGAACAGAGTAGGGGTCTTTAGTGGAATCGGACAGGTATATATAAAGAATAGCTTTGGAGAAGCTATGGTCTATAAGGCTGTCTTTTTCAAGATATTCTAACGATTTGTGGTAATACTCTTCTGCTTCCTTCAAATCGTCGCCGTAGCGATATACATCACCTAGATTGCGATAGGCATCGGATTTCAATTCATTCGACTGTGTTTTCTCTGCGGCATCTACTCCCAGCTTTGCATATTTGAGTGATAATGCGTTATTCGATTCTAAACCATACAACTGAGATACATGGCCTAACGCCCGTACTTTTGTTTCTTCATCGGCGGCATATTCTACGGCTTTTCGCAGATAGTCCAGAGCGACTTCCCGCTGTTTATATACATGGTACGATCCCATCTGATAATAGCATATACTTATTCCTTTCTTCCAGTTTATTTTCTTGGAAAGTTCCAGCCCTATATTACCGTACTTTATAATATTGGGTGATCCCAGATCACAATTCCGCTGTATCAGGATATATAGTTTTACTTTGGTGGTATCGTCTTTCGCTTCAGCTACTTTTCTGAGCAATGAATCTATCATCTGTTGCTCGGAGGCCTCCTGCGAACAAACAGGAATAAAATATAGCAGGCAGACGATAAATAGTATAAGCTTACGCATAATAGTTTGAGTTAAATCTTTAATGACAGGCTTGGCAGAAAGAAATCGGTTAACTGAGCAAACTGAGCACCTCCTTTTTGTAGCTCAGGCCTATAGGCAGCGTGATATTGTTGGCAAGGATAATATCGTTCGATCTGATCTTCTGTATATAATTCTTCTGTATGGCAAAGCTTTTATGAATTCTGATGAAATGCTTGAAGTATTCGTCTTTAAGCATTTTACCCAGATTGTTGTGTACTGTAATAGTCCTTTTATCGAGTAACACCAGCTTGGTATAGTCTTTAAGGGCTTCCATATAGATTATCTCAAATATGCGGATGCTTACATAGTCGTACCCTTCTTTTATCAGTACAGATTCGTCTTTGAAACTTATATCGAACAATCCGGCTTTGACGGTTGTATCGAGATATTCTTTTATCCGGCTTGTAGAATGATCGAATCGTTCTTGTGTCAGCGGCTTAACGATATAATCGAGTACTTCGAGATTAAAGCCTTCAACGGCAAATTCGGGATGAGATGTGACAAAGACGGTACACAACACATTATCCTTTATTTGTTTTTGTATATCTACGCCACTGATGTCAGGCATATCTATATCGAGGAAAACAATGTCGGTCTTATTATTGAGTATATAGTCGAGCCCCTCTCTTGATGAAGAGAAAGATGCTCCATGCTCGAGAAATGTATAATTTTTCAGATAGAAGCCGATAGCCAGCCGGTCCATGTCATCATCGTCGATAATGACATATTTGTATTTTCTCATATTGTTGGTCTTCTGTTTCCGGTTTCTGCCGGTTCGTACACTTTCTAAGTTTCAAAGGTAATATTATTTCTTCTATACATTTAACGGGTGAAAGAAAAAAGCGTATTCCGCAAGGGAACACGCTTTCTTATATAATTATGTATATTTATTACAATGTTCTGAATTTGAAGCCTAAAGTAAGCAATCCCTGGAAAGTATTATCTTTCCATGTTGCTTTTTCAGAATGGTCGTATGAGTATAGGTCGGCTTTCTGATTTCTCATTACAAATGCTACGTCTGCATATACGTATGGAGAAAATCTGTAACCCAATCCGTATGTATAATAATGTGTATCACCGTCGAGCGTAAAATGAGGTACAGAACCTACAGTCATCACTTCTCTTTCGTTGTTCTTAAATTCTTTGTTCAACGGACTTTGTTTCCATGAATAACCTGCACGCATAGAGAATTGGTTTGTAAAACGGACTTCAGCACCTACACGTACGGTAGAAGATCCTTTAAAATCTTCTTTGATATCCAGATTAGGATCGTGACTTAGTCTGCCTCCATTATCATCAAACAATTTCATATTGTTTTTGTAATTGGTATATTCGTAATCGGCACTCAGGCTGACTTTAGGGAATAAACCTTCACCTTTGTCGAGAAGAATAGCTGCTAAACTAAGAGTATATCTGTCCGGTGTACGCAGTCTGTAATCGTAGCGGAATACACCTGTTGTAATAGTTGAGTTGTTACCTTCAAGATTCGGAATAATACCTCTCAGGTCGTATCTTAGTCCGGCGCTGGCATAGTCGGTCATATCATACCATGTAGGCGAATGATAAGCCAAACCGATGCGTAGGGCATCTATCGGCTTGAATATAAGACCTAAGCTAAACTGATATCCTGTACCGTCTGTTTCCAGATCGTTCATTAATGTCATATTCGCATTCGACAGACCGTTATAATCTTCATCATAATCAGATGACAAGCGATAACTAATATCGGTGATCGATACTGTAAGACCGGCACTCACCACGTCAGCGAAGGTAGTTCCTACATTGAAGTCGTAAGTACTGATAGATCCTTTTTCTCTTACTGATAGATAATTGTTAGTTGCATTGTCTTTGATACCGCCTAAGTAACCATATTTACCGGGTTGCCCATCCAATTCGTCTATCATCCAGCTATTGTAACCCAATACTGCAAGCCAGTCATAATTTTGCAATGGATAAATATCCGAATCGTCTTCAAACAGGAGCTCTGTTTGAGGATCTGTTATTCCATTCGCACGATGCGCCATATATTCTGAGATAGGTTTATTGAGATTGCTGCCCTTCATAGAATATTTACGGTCAAAATTTTTCAGCCTGTTATATGAGAAGCCAAAATTGATAGATGGTGCCACATCACTGTTAGTAGGGAATACTGTAACAAAAGCAAGATTGTCAAATGTTACTTTAAACTTGCTCTGATCGAGCTTTCCGGCATTCAACTCTGTTTCAGTCTTCGTATTCTGAAAATTGAGAGTAGTCACTACCTCATAGCTTTTAAATATTCCGATTCCTGCAGGATTGATAGATATGGCTGAGATGTCACCACCCAGAGCACCCATAGCCCCCCCCATTCCTACCGAACGTGCTGTTCCGGTAAGATCACTTTGTGACAACTTGTAGGCATCCATTTCTCCTTGTGCATAAATTCCCCCGATGGAAATAACGAATGCTGCTAATAATAAAACTTTACGTTTCATAATATTTCAGTTTTTGTATTTTAAAAAAGCTGCCTCAATAGCATCTATGAAACAGCTTTTTTTATTATGTGATTTATTTTCTTTCAGTTTGGATGTTTATCTGCTACGGCCGCCGCCACCTCTACTGCTGCTGCTACCGCCACCACCGGAAGAGCGACTGCTCGATGATGAGCTACCTGAACTATATGATCCTCTGGATGAGGAACTACTGCTCGGTGAGCTATAGCTGCTTGACCGTGATGAGGATGAACTGCTTGAGCCGCTGTAACTTGGTCTTGAGGACGAACTTGATCCACTATAGCTAGGTCTTGACGAACTACTTGATCCGCTGTAACTAGGTCTTGATGAACTGCTCGATCCGCTATAACTTGGTCTTGAAGATGAGCTACTGCTAGATGATCCGTTGTAGCTTGGCCTTGAGGATGAGCTGCTCGATCCGTTATAACTTGGTCTTGTACTTGTCGATGACCCTCCGTTGTAGCTAGGTCGGGTAGTAGAACTGCTTGAACCATTATAACTTGGTCTAGTACTGGTGGTTGAACCTCCATTGTAACTAGGTCTTGTCGATGGACGAGTGCTGCTAGAACCATTGTAGCTCGGTCTTGTTGATGGACGGGTACTGCTCGATCCGTTATAGCTAGGCCTTGTTGAAGGGCGAGTGCTACTCGATCCGTTATATGCCGGTCTTGATGATCCGCTTGAACCGTAACTAGGCCTTGTTGACGGACGGCTGGTTGCACTGCCATAACTAGGGCGTGAACTGTTGTTGCGTCTGTCGTATCTGTCATAGTTATTTCTGCTGCCAGATCCGTATCTCGATCCGTAATATGTACCTCTCGAACGTGATGCTCCACTATAATATGTAGGTCTTGAGTAGTAGTTGTGGTGGTGATGTCCGTACCAGCCGCCACCGTACCAGCCACCGGCATACCAGCCGCTACCCCAGCCCCAGTTCCAACCCCAAGAGTTGTACCAAGGTCTGTTCCAACCCCAGCCCCAACCCCAAGAATAGGAAGGGTAATACCAAGAATCGTAATACCAAGGGTCGTACCAAGGATAATAGCTGTTCCAGCCTCCCCAGCCCCAGCCGAGATTTACATTGAAATTCCAGCCGCGATTGCGGTAGTAATTGCTGTACGAATCGTTAGCAACGAATACATTTATTTCATTGTTGCTGGATATCTTAACGCTGTTTTCAGGGTCGTGAAACTTAACGATACGATCGGTATACTCATAGTCCTGATACTCGTCTTCATATATGACAGAGTCCTGATATTGGTATACGTCTACATTTCCACCTCTGCGGTTGTATGTGTCCACATCAACGTTTACATTACCTGTTGTTTCCAGAGTAACATCGCCATTGTCGCGTACTACAAGTACCTGAGTCGGATTTACCTGTCTTTGCTGTTTCTGCGAAACTGTATTTTTTACTTCTTTCTTCTTATTGTCTTTAGATTTAGAAGAAGCATAGATATCATCCCAGTCTTCCTGCGCAAAAGCCAAGAAAGGCAATATTGACATCAGAAACATGATTAATAAGTTTTTTGCTTTCATAAACTGCTCTCCTATCTTTAAAATTTATAATTCTTTTAAGTTTTGTGCTCGAATACTTTTACTTATAACTGTTAGACTAGCCCTACTTTGAAAGGTTTAATCTAGATTATAAAATAAACCAAGATATTAAACAAATATACGATAATTTATTTTTACTCACCAGTTTTATATAGTAAAGATGCAATTAAGGGTCTGATTGCTGCGTTTAAAGATGTTAAAAAAGGTGATTTCTGTTATTGATTATTTCTATATAACAGAATGAGAAAATTAAAAAGGTGATTTGAATAGATTTTTCCAAAAGATATTTATATTTGAATATTATAAAATTACACAAAAAGAAATTACATACAATGGATGCACTTCGGTTGACTGAGCGAGAAAAAGAATTGAACGAATTTTTACAGGAAGCTTTTCGTAAACACACTATTGAATGTGAAATAACGGATGCTCTGCTGATCTTTCCCCGACAGCGTATGACTGCCTGCACCAAAGTATTCAACAGGTCTTCATCATCGGCATTGGTGCTGCAACTCGATGTTATTCTCGAAGTCGGGTTGGGTAAAGAAATTATAGAATCGTGCGTAGGACTGGGAATGGATGAGGATGCAGCAATAAAGGATGCCTGGAAAAATTTTCTCAGTAATTCTTTTCATGTGTTGCTTTCCGCTTTTTTTACCCGGGAATTCGATGATCAGATAAACCGTTATCAATGGCTCATCGGTGGGCGTAAGTACGATGTGGTAATGAGCCAGATAGGGCTGCGCGGACAGGCTCCCGATCCGCTCCCAATGGACTGGCTCGATCAGTTTGAAGAGCTTGTGAAAAAGCAAACCCTGCCTTCCGGTATTCACTGGATGCGGCTGTATTACGCCCAGTCGCAGCGGGAGGCTATATCAACTGAAATCTTACTGGATAATGATACATGGCAACCGGTAGAGAATGCAGTCCGCTCTTTTGATTTTCCGAAGACGAATGATTTCTTGTCGGTACGTGTTTTCGTGGTCGTTACGGATGGTTGTGATGTCAGTCGTGCTGCGGCAGCTATGGCGTGGTTGGGAGATAAAGATAATGAAGAAATTCAAGAGAAACTTGTAAAAGAAGGTATGTCGGTAACAGATGCCGAAAAGGCGATAGTCTTTATGCCGATCGCTTTCGGACGTGTTTTTCTGAAAGGTATTACTACCGCCGGATTTCCGGACGAGGCTACTGTTATAGACGGTAATGAAAAAGAAAAAGCGATAAATCTATGTGACGAACCCATCTATACAGAAGCATACCGGCTTGCCGAAAAGATAGCTGTAGAGGGGTGTGTCAATAAAGATCATTTCAAACAAATATTTCTTCAAAGTGCAGAGCTTAATGCTTTTAATAATGCCTTGAATGAAGGGGCAAAGCTTGAAGACCTCAACGGAGCGAGATTCGGTTCACCTATCATGTATTTATCCCATTATCGTCCTGCGGGAAAGATCGATGAAACTATGCCGGAGGCAGAGAAGGTAGTAGAGCCGAAAAAGGAAGAAAAACCTTTTTGGAAATTCTGGAAGAAATAAAATAATAAGTGGTGTATATTTTTACTGTTCGCTCATTTCCTTGTTGTAGATATCAAGAAACCAATCGGGAAAAGCTGTTACATTTTTATTTGCAATATCATAAAAGCAGCCTGTTTGTTTCCCTGTGCAATAAATAGTTTCGCCGACGGATATTTCAAAGTTCATTTCCCATTTTGTTCTGCCGAATTTGGAAACCCACAGTTTGCCGGTAGGAGAGTCCATTATGGTGAGTGGCTTCTTGTATTCTATCTCGGTTTTCATCAGCATGGGTGATTTTTGTTCTGCCATCATCGTTGTATACGGATAATATTTGTCCAGAAAGAGATGCCGTAAATCCTCAAACCACTTTACGTACACGATGTTACTGACTATTCCCATCGAGTCTATCTCATATGCCTTGATATGGATTCTGCTTTCTATCAGCATTGGTCTTTTCATTCGTTAACCGGTATTTGTTCACAGACAAAAATAATAAAAAAGAGCGGAATTATTTTCCACTCTTTTTTTATCAATCTAATTACCTAAAATAGCCTAATAACATTATCGTGAGATCGATTAAATGCAATAATGGCTATAACCATTTACCACCAATGATTATAACTGCAAATATATTATTTCAGGTTGAGATGCGATTATACCATTTTTAATAAAGACAGAATATCCCCCTATTTGAGACAGATAGACACCCCTTATCAGATATTATCCGATAATTTCAAATCGGGCAAATTTCAATAATAGCTGTTTTGTTCCCGAATTTTCAAACTCAACAGTTGCTTTACGGCTGTCGGGATCGCCCGCTACTGCCGTTACCTTACCGATGCCAAAACGTTCGTGTTTAATGATTGCTCCGACTTGTACTTCTCCGGCATTTGTTCCTGCCGATGCTTTCGGAGTAGCTTTCTTAGCGTTTACAAAGTTAGTACGAGACGGGGCTGAGTATGATTCTGCTTTTTGTGGATTTGCCTGTCTTTGAACAGGTCGTTCCTGAAACGATGTACGGGGCGTACCCGTGTAGTCAAACAAGTCTTGTGTATAAGTGTCGGGACGGTTTAGTACACCGAAACCTCCTCCGCCTAATACTCCTGCATTTACATTCAGGTAAGATGTATCTATATCTCTGAGAAACCGGCTTGGGTTGCAGGCATTTATTTGTCCGTTCCGGAAACGGCTTTTAGCATAAGTGATCATACAGAACTCTTTAGCCCGTGTAATGGCTACATAAAAGAGACGGCGCTCTTCTTCCAGTCCTCTGAATTCTTCCTTAGCCATAGCCGACGGGAAGAGATCTTCTTCAAGTCCAACGATGAATACATTGTTGAACTCCAGTCCTTTGGCAGCATGGATGGTCATCATGGTCACCTTCTCTTTATCGGCTTCTTTGTCCGTATCCTGATCGCTCAGTAAAGATACTTCCGACAGGAAATCCATAAGCCCGATACCGCCTAATCCTTCTTCCTGGCGCGATTCGCAAAATTCGTGAATACCACCGAGCAGTTCCTGCAGGTTTTCCTGCCGGCTCATGCCTTCCGGTGTCTGATCCTGATAGGCTTCTGTGGCAATACCGCTTTGTTTTACGATACGGGTAGCCAGCTCATAGGCATTATATTCCGTTAGTCCCGCTATAAAGCTTTCTATAAGTGTCCTGAAATCGGTCAACTTCTTAGCTGTACCTGCATTTACATTCAGGTTGTATTCTAATGGATCGCCGATTACTTCCCACAAGCTGATATTGTGTAGCCGTGCAGCATCTGCTATTTTACCCAGTGTAGTGTTACCGATTCCGCGTGCAGGAAAATTGATAATTCGCCTGAATGCTTCTTCGTCATTAGGATTGACTACCATACGAAAATAGGCGATAACGTCCTTTATTTCTTTACGTTGATAGAACGACAATCCGCCATAGATACGATAGGGGATGTTCTTTTTTCGCAATGCTTCTTCAAATATGCGCGACTGTGCATTAGTGCGGTAAAGTATAACGAACTCACTGTACGCAGCATTCTTTTCGCGCCGCAGATCCCATATTTTATTTGATACGATCACTCCTTCCTCGAAGTCGGAATATGCACTGGCTATTTCGATACGCTCGCCTTCGTCGTTTTCCGAGTATATAGTTTTCTTTATCTGGCCCTCGTTCTGCTTTATCAGGCTGTTTGCTGCATTCACAATGTTTTGTGTGGAACGGTAATTTTGTTCTAGCTTAAACAGCTTTGATTCTGGATATACTTCTTTAAATTTCAGAATGTTTTCGATGTTTGCTCCCCGAAATGAATATATACTTTGGGCATCGTCGCCTACCACACATACGCGATGGTGTGCATCGGCAAGCTGTTTTACTACCAGATACTGTGCAAAGTTAGTGTCCTGATACTCATCTACCAGAATAAACTGATAACGTTCTTGGTACGATTTCAACACTTCAGGATAGTCTCTGAACAGGCAATTGGTATAAAACAGCAGATCATCAAAATCCATTGTATTCGACGCTTTCAGCCTGTTGTTGTATTCCCTGTATATGTCTTTTATCACAGGCATTTTTGCCCGTTGGTCGTATTCTATCAGTTCCTTGTTTTGGGCATACATCTGCGGCGAAATCAGCGCATTCTTGGCATTCGATATGGTAGCCTGTATCCGAGCGGGTTTATATACCTTATCATCAAGTTGGTATTGCTTGATAATTGTCTTTATCATATTGCGCGAATCTGCCGAGTCGAATATGGTAAAATTAGCTGTGAATCCGATCTTTTCGGCTTCGGTTCTCAGTATTCGTGAAAATACGGAGTGAAATGTTCCCATCCACAGGTAACGGGCATATTGCCAGCCGATAAGCTGTGCTATACGCTCCTTCATTTCGCGGGCAGCCTTGTTGGTAAAGGTCAGAGCCAGTATGTTTTGAGGTAATAGCCCTTGTTGAAGTAGATAGGCTATTTTATATGTAAGTACACGCGTTTTTCCCGAACCTGCCCCTGCAATAATAAGGGATGGTCCGTTAATATATTCCACAGCGTCTCGCTGCTGTTTATTTAGTTGGCTTAGTAAATTATCCATAGATATTTGTGATCGGATAACAAAGATAAGTTTTAGTTACGAGTTATAAAAAATAAAAGAGGGCAGGTTTAACTTGAGTTAAAGCCAGCCCTCTGTGTACTTATTATTTGGTGTTTATTTTAAAAAAGGAGATCCTACAGGAACGATTGTTTTTCCGAAAAAGCTATTCAGGTATTTTGCAGCTAGTACATAGAATGTAACCAGTGAGATTGCCAGTTCGGAATAAGCCGCTACACTATGCCAGATATGTCCGCAGCCGAAAGAGTCGAGTGCCAGTCCTAAAAACAATAGAACGATAAGGAACAGGAGGATAAACATTGCCTTCGACATTTTCAGTCCTGAAATAGTTAATACAATGGTGAGGAACATATAGCCGAGAAAGACAAATCCGAGTTGTTTTATATCAACTGCTGTAGCTAACGTTTCTCCTAGACAACCGAGTTTAATAAGCCAACTCATTGCCATACCTACCCAGAATAATCCATAGGCAGAAAATGCTGTTGCTCCGAACAGATTGTTGTGTTTGAAATCGAACATCGACGCTATTATCTGCGCGGCTCCCCCTAAAAAGAGTGCCCAAGGCAGCACAAAAGCAAGACCGTCTGTCAATCCTAATTTTTGGGATGAGGCGACAAGGGTTACTATAGCCAGTCCGAATAATCCGAGAGTGGTAGGATCTGCCACTTCTACTTTCACATGTTGTGTTTCCATAATTGTTTATTATAAGTTGCGGGCGCAAAAGTAGTAATATAAATAGATTAAACAATCACTATTTAAAAATGTCTTTAACATAATGTCTTATTTCTTACTGCGCGCAATCACAGATTGCTTGCATTCCTTTTGGCCTAAGCCGCAAAGTAAGCAAAACGCTTTAGCGCCCCGCTTCATAGGCCGACCCGTTACAGAGCTTAAAGGCTAAACAAAAAAACTCGCTCATAGCTTTTGTTTACTTTTGCGGCAATGGCAAAAGTAAAAACAAGCATGGGAGTGCGCGTTAGTCGTGAGCCAAACTTAAAATATCAGAATTAGAGAATAGCTATGTGCAAAAATTAATTGAACATATAATTTAGCGAACTACAAGTTTATATAATTGATATAAAATATATGAAAATTCTGATAACAGAATAGAAAAAGAATTAACTTTAGATCGGTAAAAAAATCAAAAAACATTAGTTATGAAATACAACTTTTGCGGTAACAGCGGCCTACAATTACCTGAGATATCACTCGGTTTGTGGCACAACTTCGGAGATGTGGATGATTTCGGAATGGCTACATCTATGATTTTATATGCCTTTGAGAATGGAATTACCCATTTCGATCTGGCAAATAACTACGGGCCACCTCCCGGAAGTGCAGAAACTAATTTCGGAAAAGTGCTGGCTAAAGAACTTAAAGGGCATCGTGACGAGCTAATTATTTCATCTAAAGCAGGACATTTGATGTGGGACGGCCCATATGGCGACGGCGGTTCGCGTAAATATATAATGGCGAGTATAGATCAAAGCCTGAAACGTACAGGACTCGAGTATTTCGATATCTTCTATTCGCATCGCTACGATCCGCAAACGCCGATAGAAGAAACTATGCAGGCATTGATAGATATTGTGCGTCAGGGTAAAGCCCTGTATGTGGGTATATCCAAATATCCCCCGAAAGAACTTGTTAAGGCATATGATATTCTGAAGTCGCAGAATGTGCCGTGCCTCATTTATCAGGATAAGTACAGTATGCTTGTACGCGATCCGGAAAAGGATCACATGGCTATTAACGAAAAATACGGAGTAGGGTTTATTGCCTTCTCCCCGTTGGCTCAGGGCGTACTTACTAATAAGTATTTACATGGTATTCCTGAAACATCGCGTGCTCATAAAAGTCATGGTTTTTTGCAGGAAAGTGAGATTACGCCCGATGTGATCCGGAAAGTTACTGCACTCAACGATCTGGCACAACAGCGTGGGCAAACGCTTGCAGAGATGGCTCTGGCTTGGTTGTTGCATAACAAACAGGTAACATCTGTCATTGTGGGTACAAGTTCGTTGAATCAGCTGAAAGATAATCTGAAAGCGAAAGAAAATGCCGAATTTTCGGCAGAAGAGTTGAATCTGATAGAAAAGATATTGGGATAATAAAATAGGTTTTCTATATACAGAAGAAGGGGAATACATTACTGCATTCCCCTTTCTGCTACTTTATAAAACTTAACTATCTTAGATAAAACTACATACTTATTTATTACATTGTCAGTACAATGTTATTTTCTTCTGCCATGCGGCGGATATTGAGGATTGCATAACGCATACGTCCCAGTGCGGTGTTGATACTTACCCCTGTGAGGTCTGCTATTTCTTTAAAACTGAGGTCTTGATAATAGCGCATTTCCAGCACTTCGCGCTGACTGTCGGGCAGATACGAAACTAATTTGCGGATATCGGATGTAATCTGCATTCTCACCAGTTCGTCTTCTATGGTTCCGTCGCAAAGAGTAGGATTGTTTAACAGGTCTATAGGAGCATCGTCATTCGAGATGGTATTTTCGTTTCTTTCCTGACGAAAATGATCTATAATCAGATTGTGAGCGATACGCGATATCCATGCACGGAATTTTCCCGTTTCGGTATAACGTCCCTGTTTGATGGTGACGATGGCTTTAATAAAGGTTTCCTGAAATATATCTTCTGCCAGTTCCCTGTTGCGAACAGTGAAATAGATGTATCCGAACACACTTTGTCTGTGTCGCGAAAGCAGGATGTCAAAAGCAAGATTGTTGCCATTAGAATAATCTGTAACCAACTGCTCGTCGGTCATCATTATTAATGTATCCATTATCTCTTATATTTAAAGTTTTTAAAAGAGTAATGTTTATTCTATAGGCTAATGGGTTTTGAAGTTTATAATAATACTGTTGCGTTAATGATGCAAATAAAGTATAAATTTATGAAACATGCAACAAGAGAAAGGTTATTTAACAATGATCGGCGATTTTATTTAAATTTATATATTATTCTTTAC
>JBEBPN010000033.1:0-43573 GCA_040395895.1 Dysgonomonas hofstadii | reverse complement strand
TATGTCTTAATTTTTTTTAGTGGACACTAGTGAATAATCATTCGCCCCTACAAAAGACCGAAAAAACTTGTCAGCTTTACATACGCTTCGCTCCTGTAACTAGTGTCAGTTTTACATACACTGCGCTCCTGTGACCGTTGGTTGTCAGCTTTTAGTTAAAAAAATAAAGGAGACTATGGCCACAGCTACAATCCCCTCAATATGATCTTTGAAATAATTATTATTCGATTTGGTTTATTCTTTATAATAAATATGTTTCACCCTGTTGGATATAGATGTGAATATCTCATAGGGAATGGTATCTATCCTTTTGGCTAATTCCTTCACCGATGGATTTTCTCCAAAAATAGTGACAACATCGCCTTCTTTAACCTCTACTCCTGTAACGTCTATCATGGTAAGATCCATACAGATATTACCGACAATAGGTACAGAATGGCCATTTACCAAAACGCTCCCTACCCCGTTGCCAAACTGACGACTGATACCATCGGCATAACCAATACGGATAGTGGCGATAACGGCATCGTGATCGAAGTGCCCTTTGCGTCCGTAACCTACCGTTTCGCCTGCCTTGATATGTTTTATTTGCAGGATGGTCGTTTTCAGGGTGCACACATTGCGAAGTCCTTCGAGTCCGCTGGCACTGACACCATACAGGCTGATACCGAGACGTACCATATCCATTTGTTCTTCAGGGAAGCGTTCTATTCCTGCCGAATTGAGGATATGCTTCATCACAGGATAATGGCAGTTGTCTTCTACCTCTTTGGCTATTTTCTTGAATGTCTTTATCTGTTCGAGCGTAAAGTCGTCGAAGTTCCAGCTTTCACTTGCTGCCAGATGCGAGAATACGGATTGTATACGTATACCGGTCTGACTCCTGACACGATCTATCAGTTCGGGAATATCTTCTGCCGTAAAACCCAGCCGATGCATACCCGTATCTATTTTGATATGTATCGGGTAGTTGGTAATTCCCTGCAACTTAGCCTCTTTGATAAAAGCATCGAGTATACGAAAATTGTACACTTCAGGTTCGAGAGAGTATGTAGCGAGTTCTTCAAATCCTCCGACTTCCGAGTTGAGTACGATGATAGGTACTTTTATTCCCTGCTTGCGCAGGAATACACCTTCTTCGGCTACAGCTACAGCCAGATAGTCACATTTATGATATTGCAGTGTCTTAGCTACTTCCGAAGAGCCTGTGCCGTATCCGTCAGCTTTGACCATACAGATCATCTTGGTTTTCGGATTGAGTTTCGACCTGTAGAAGTTATAGTTGTGCACAATGGCATCGAGGTCTATATCGAGTACAGTTTCATGGGTTTTCACTTCCAGCAACTTGTTGATACTCTCGAAAGAAAAGCTTCGGGCTCCTTTGAGCAGAATAAACATATCGTGGAAATCGTGCCACAGATCGGAATGTATAAAGTCATCAGTCGTATTGAAGAAATGACTTTCGATACCTTTAAACAGATCCTTGTGAGCCGATATTTCTTTGCCTATTCCTACCAGCAAATCTACCTTTTTATTTATCATCAGGTTTGCTGCCAAGTAATACAGGTCTTTGAGTACAAGCCCCGATTGTGGTATATCGGATATAATAATGGTTTTCTTCTGGTCGCTTATGGTTGCCCGCTGAGCCAAAAAGTCGAGTGCTATATTCAGCGAGTTTATATCGGAGTTGTAAGAGTCGTTGATGAGAGTGGAATTATTCTTTCCCTGACGCACATCGAGACGCATAGCCACCGGTTCCAGTGTTGCCATACGTTCGTTAAGTTCCGGTAATTGTACGTGCAGGTATATAGCTGTAGCCATCACATGAATGGCATCTTCGATAGAGGCATCGTCTGTAAACGGTATGGTAGCTTTAGAAACCATTCCCAACAAGGCATAATGGATGACAGAAGAGGTTTCGCCCTTTTCTATCTTCATTATATACAACGGACTATCGGGAGAGCCTTTGCGCGACCATGTAAGCCGCTTATGAGACAGGCAGGCTATCTCCATACATTCGTCTATCAGTTCGTTCTCTTCTTCGCAGACAATCGCGTCACAGTTGATGAAAAGCTCCAGCTTCTCCAGGCATTTCTGCTTCATGCTCTTAAAACCTTCCTGATGTGCCTGTCCTATATTGGTAAGGATACCGATGGTCGGATGTATAATAGCTTCGAGCTTCGACATTTCTTCAGGTTGTGATATTCCCGCCTCGAATATACCGAGTTGTGTCTGATCGTTCATCTGCCATACAGAGAGCGGTACACCGATCTGCGAATTGTAGCTACGGGGTGAATGGGTTATATTGAAATCCTGATGAAGTATCTGGTATAGCCATTCTTTTACGACAGTCTTTCCGTTACTGCCCGTAATACCAATCACCGGAATATCGAACTGCTTGCGGTGATATGCTGCAAGGCGTTGCAAGGCATTCAAGGTATTGGTAACGACAAGGAAATTGGCATCGTCATAGCTCTCCCATTCGGGTAGCAGATGCGACACGACGAAGTTACGCACGCCAAGCCCGTATAGCTCATCTACATATTTATGCCCGTCATTATTTTTTGTAGACAGGGCAAAAAATAAAGTTTCGGCAGGGAAAAACACCTGCCTGCTATCTGTCAGCAGGATGCTGATTTCGGCATCGTATAACTCTGTAGTTATAGCATCAAGTATTTTGGCTATTTTATGTATGGGATATTTCATTATTGCGCTGATTAATCTTATAACAATGTTTCTAGTCGGGACAGCTCTTCGCTACAACAAATGTATGGATATTTCTCGTCGAATGCTTTGAGCTTTAACAAAGTTTGCCTTAAAAAATGCTTATACTCATCGCTTTGATCATTGAGAGGCCTGTGGTTGAGTGCCAGATATATTTTGTTCCACTCCTCTATTATGGGATGTGCCTCATCCGAGATATATGTTTCCGAAAATCGTTCCCATATATATCTGATGGCAAGGGGTGACGGATGCACCATATCCTCATTATAAAAACGGTAGTCGCGCAATTCATCGAGCATTATCTCGTACGAAGGAAAATAGTGGCAACCACTATCATAATTGCATAATTCATCTATAGCCATCAGTAATGTCAATTTACTGAGCTGGTTGTCGTGCGCTCCATCTTTGAGATGACGTATCGGGCTAACGGTGAATATAATCTGCAACAGGGGATTTATCTCTCTAAGTTGATCTATAAGCATTTTCCAATCTTCGACGATATTATCTATAGTAAGGCGGTAGCGGTCAAATTCGGATGCAGGCAGTTTATGACAATTACCGACCACCATATCGAGCTCCTTATGCCTGAAAATGTAAGCTGTACCGAATGTAATGATAAGCACATCGGCTTGCCGCAGATTATCGGAAGATTCTTCTGTGCGATTGCATATTTTTGAAATACATTTATCTATATCCGTATCAGAGAAAGAACTATGGTGATAGAAGCTATGATATAGTCCTTTATGTTGGAAAATATCTTCTGTTGTAAATTTTCTGTTCCCGATAAGTATGCGGATCGCTTGTGCAATGGATTGCGGATTGTACAGTACACCGAAAGGATTGAGGTCGACATTGAATTTATTATCAACAAGCTGTTTCCCTATATTCTCGATAAAACATGAACCGAGCATCTGTATGCGGCTCTTATGCGAAATATGCAAGGGAGATTTCGGGATTTCTACTTTTGTTCTAAGTTCCATTTCGGGATTTCAATTTTAGTCTAACGACTCGTCACATTTAATTAATCTTACAGAATTCTTCGATGAGTCTAATGGATTAGCGGTATATTCACGCTTCTTCGTATTCTTATTATAGAATCCTAACCATTTGAATTCTATTGTATCTTTACTATGTACTTCTACCTCGATTACAGGCTTATCGTTATAAAAATTGTTATCAACATGATACTCCAATCCAATTTTGGAATCCATACCTGTAAATTTATAGTATATCTTATTATCCTTATCATATTTTTCCAGCCTTTCACACGAGAGGTAAGTATTGTGTATTATAATAGTTACGCTAGCCTCAAGGCTATCATATACAGTAAAAGCATGATCATTATGGTCACAATCTAAATACCATGTACCCTTTAATTCATCTATAATCTTATTTTGATCCAAAGATTTATTCCGGCATCCCACAAACGATAACATGATTAACAATAACAACAGTTTATCCATAGTGTTTCTCTTTGATTATACTCTGATGCACTCAAAAAGCGAGTGTAAATATAACGAATCCGAATTAGTTATTATCTCCTTTTATTCGGATTTTTCGGGGTTGTTCGATTCTATATTCAAGCTATCGAACCCGGATGGTGGCAGTTTTGTACAATCGCTAATCATCATATCGAGTTTTTATATCGGAAAATATCTTTCTCTGCAAACTGCCTATTTTCGATAAATATATATATCTTTACTTCACATACATACGCAAAACTATAATATGACCTTATAATGCTTATCTAAAATGAAAAAAGCAGCCGTAATTATTCTAATAACAGCTTGCATCCTATCCAGTTGCAACAAATCAATTTATTATGCTTATGAAAGTGACGACTTCGGGTATTGTACATTGGAGCTTTCACGTAAAAAGGATCCGGCGCTCTCAAAACTTTCTTTTGATGACTACAAGGTAATTTATAGAAGTGCCAGATATGGTAATTTCTTATTTATGGAAACTTCAAATTGGATCGATATGAATAAAACTGAATCCGAGTATATAGATTTTAAGTTTTGTACTTCATTTATTATTACCATTAATGAACGAGAGTATAAGACTGACCCTAAGAATTCCTCTAAATTATCTTTTATACCTATATGCTGTCACAATTTCTATAACTGCGACAGCTCTTTGGTTTATATAATGGATAAGGAGAAAGAAAATATGACTCTTCTTCGTTATAAACTGTTTGATGATGAAACAGGACTTATAAGAAACAAGGATTTGAATAGTGCAGGAATATATGATTTTCCACCAACAATGCACAAAGTAGATAAAATTGATTACAGCAAACTCAGCACAGTAATACCAAAGAAACGTTTGAAGAATCCTGCAAAATAATATTAAGAAAGAAAGATAATCCTGATTTTAGCTCATATAAGTAGTGATTATGGCTTTTGTAGACTAGCGAAAGCTATGTATATTATATAAAAAAGAAAAGGTTGTCATCACGACAACCAATCTTCATTGTTAACCTTAAATCTAATACTATGAAAAACACATTACAAAGATAGGGGGCGTTTGGGAATATTCCAAACAATAATGAGTGTAATTTTAACAGTTTAAATTTGTTTAACGGAGACGGGTGAAATGTTAAGGATTTTGTTAAATAACCTTGCAGATTATAAACAAATAAAAATCGACACCATCCGTGCCGATTTTTATTTATAGCATTGATATATAGATATATAAGTCTATTTGTTCACGATGCTCATTGTGTCAGAAGCTATCATATATTCCTCATCTGTAGGTACAACTATAACAGTTACCTTAGAATCGGGAGTACTGATTACGGCTTCGTCTCCATGTATCTCAGCATTCTTTTCATTATCGAGTTTTATACCCATATATTCCATATCGGCACAAACCAGTTCACGAACATTGGATGCGTTTTCTCCGATACCTCCGGTAAACATCAGTATATCTACTCCACCCAGAACAGCGGCATATGCACCCACATATTTTTTGATACGGTGAACGAATATATCGAATGCCAGCTTGGCTCTCGGGTTTCCGGCATCCATTGCAGCTCTTAGCTCGCGCATATCGGAAGATACGCCCGATACTCCTAACAGACCACTATGTTTGTTGACCAGTGTAGAGATAGCCTGTGTACCGATATTTTCTTTCTCCATGATGAAGGAAACAATACCGGCATCTACATCTCCGCAACGTGTACCCATCAACAGGCCTTCTACCGGTGTCATACCCATAGATGTATCTATAGACTTTCCGTCTTTGATAGCTGCTAATGAGCCTCCGTTACCGATGTGTGCGGTAATAATGCGCTGGCTTTCGTAAGGGACACCAAGCGATTCGCAACCTTTGCGTGATACATAGCGATGGCTTGTACCGTGAAATCCGTAACGGCGGATAGCATATTTTTCATATAAGGAGTACGGTAATCCGTACATATAGGCTTCGGGCGGCATTGTCTGATGAAATGCGGTATCGAATACACCTACCTGAGGTATATCGCCCATAAGTTCTCTTACGGCATATATTCCGGCAAGGTTAGGTGGATTGTGAAGAGGCGCAAGCTCTATACACTCTTCCATTTTCTTGATAACTTCATCGGTAATATACACGCTGCTGTTAAACTCTTCGCCACCGTGTACTACGCGGTGTCCTACAGCGTCTATTTCGTCCAAAGACTTCAGACAGCCGTATTTATCACTGGTCAGAACACCGAGTATATATTCTATACCTGCCTGGTGCTCAAGAATCTCTCCTTCCAGAACTACTTTATCTCCGTTTGGCAGCGGGAACTTAAGAAACGATCCTTTCAGTCCTATTTTCTCGACAACTCCCTGAGCCACGACTTCGTTGCTCTCCATATTGAAGAGCTTATATTTGATAGACGAACTGCCACAGTTCAATACTAATATCTTCATGCTGTTAAATTAAATTGTTAGGACCAAGTTGTTTTCCTGACTCATCATCGTATATATAGAATCCTCTGCCTGTTGCTTTTCCCAGCTGTTTGGAACGATAGAGGCGCCAAAGTACAGGCGATGCCTTATATTTCTTATCTCCATATTCGTGGAACATATCTTCCATCATCATCACAAGCTTTTCTATACCTATAATATCCGCCAGCTGGAATATACCATAACGCTGACCGTATATAATGGTAAATTCTTTATCGATGTCTTCAATAGATGCCACATTTTCCATCCATATTTCACAGGCTTCGTTGAGCATAATAATCAACAAACGGAAGCTGACAAGTCCGCTGCTTTCGTGAACCGGTATAGGTGTATACTTGATCATGTTGGCAAACAGATATATCTTATCTATAGCTTCCTGTGATGTAAATGTACCTCTTACTACTTCGAGCAACTTGGCTTCGGTATGTGTAATAGGGAAATGCAGGCTGATGCAGCGTTCTTTATGCGTGAGGTCTGCCGCCAGTTCGCTAATGATAACGGTAGTGGCATTTGTAGCAATGATAGCATCGGGAGCCAATACCAGTTCCAGATTACGGAATACTTCTTTACGAAGTTCGATACTACGTTCTCCATTGGCTTCGTAACGGATACATTCGATAACGAAGTCACAACCTTTCAGATCACTGTAGTTAAGAGATCCTTTGATGCGTCCCATTGTAGCACGCTTCTCACCCTGAGTCAAGCCCCAGTTCTCTATCTTTGTGTCAAGCCCGTTTTCTATATCTTTCAAGGCCTCCTGTATTCTTTCTTCGGATACTTCGATGAAGACAACCTCCATCCCCGAAAGGGCTGTAAGGCTAACAATATGCCTGCCATCGCGACCACAGCCGACAACTCCGATTTTGGAAAAAAGCGACCTTTTTTTATGCTTGGTACTTAGTCCGAATTCCTCAATAGGTTCTATGATTTCTGCCATATTATAAAGTTAAATGTTATTTATTCTTAGCTGCAATAGCCTGATTCGCTGCAATAGCTACCATATTGTACACATCGCTTACCGAACAGCCACGCGAAAGGTCGTGTACCGGAGCGGCCATTCCCTGAAGGATAGGGCCAACAGCTTCGGCGGCACCAAGACGCTGTACAAGCTTGTAAGCGATATTACCTGTTTCGAGTGAAGGGAATACAAGTACATTTGCTTTACCTGCTACTTTACTGTCGGGTGCTTTCTGGCTACCGACAGCAGGAACAAGGGCGGCATCGGCCTGTAGTTCTCCATCGATATTCATGGTAGGGTCTATTTTTTGTGCAAGCTGTGTGGCTTCTATCACTTTATCTACCAACGGGTGCTTAGCACTTCCTTTTGTAGAGAAGCTAAGGATAGCAACCTGAGGCTCCTCGCCGACAAGTGCGCGGGCTGTGTTACCTGTTGCAACAGCAATTTCAGCCAGCTGAGAAGCTGTAGGATCGGGAGTCACGGCACAATCCGCCATTACAAGCAATCCGTCTTTTCCGTATTGTTTCTGAGTGGTGAACATTAAAAAAGCTCCTGATACGACACTGATTCCGGGAGCTGTTTTTATGATCTGAAGTGCAGGACGAAGTACATCGCCTGTTGTATTTTGCGCTCCGGCTATTTCACCGTCGGCATCACCGTTTTTAATCATCAGACATCCGATATACAAAGGGTCTTCTGCCAGCTTAGCGGCTTGCTCGATAGTCATTCCTTTGGCTTTTCTCAGTTCGAACAGGAGGTTTGTATAGGCTTCCTTTTTTTCGTAACCCGCAGGATCAACGATTGTTGCCTTATCTATATTTTTCAATCCCAGACTTGCAGCCAGATCTTTGATTTCCTTTGTGCTTCCAACCAGAATAATATCGGCGACACCGTCTGCTATCAACTGGTCTGCTGCCTTGATAGTTCTTACTTCTGTTCCTTCGGGCAGAACAATACGTTGTTTGTTTGATTTAGCCCTTTCTACGATTTGTTTAATTAATTCCATGATATATATTTGTTGTTGTAATTTCGGGTCTGGTCGCGAAGATCATGAAGTTCTTCTATTTTTTTACCGGTACAAATGTACTAAAAATGCAAACTAGAGATTACATTTTTGACTAAAATAATTAACTAAAATGTGAAATATGCTAAAAGAGGTCACAGACCTTTTTATTACTATTGTAAGTATAATGGCTGAAAACTGTTATACTCGGAGATATATGATTCGATACTCCTTCTTTCTCATTTCCATTTCCAGTCTATATTTTTATCATACGGAACTTTATAATCAGCTTCGTACGACCTCAACAAGTTTTCGATCTCCTCCGTTTTCGTATTATCCTCCCTGTTCTTAGGAATAATAACTGTAATAAACTGAGACATCGTTATGAAAAAATATGTACCTGTTTCGGTTATCGATTTCACATCATGTATAGTGAAACGGCTATATCCGTTTTTAGTATCGACATCTATAACGTCAGTATCCAATAAAAGTTTTGTGGTGTGTGGAAAACTACCTTTCAGAGTCTCGGTTATCTGCCGCTTATACATTCGTTTATAGAACCATGCAGACCACCATGGATAGATAAGAAAAAATAATAGTGCCGAGCCTAAGAAGAAATAAGAATATAGCTGGTAATCTCCTTCAAACAGCAATATAAGACCACAAAGGACAGACAAACCGAGTATCCTGTATTTTTCTTTTTTTCGCTGTTTTCTGGCAGCTTCGTCTGTCGACATATGGTATAGCTGAAGGTTCAGGAAATCATCTGCTGTAAGTTTATATTCTAAAGTGGTGGGGTCAGGCTTTATTTCCATTTCCAATTCGGATCAATAGTTATCGGGATATTATAAGCATTTCTGCACTCTATCAGATGTTGACGCAGCAATTTCTCAGAATCGATCTTCTTTTTCGGTATTATCAGGTATGCTGCCTTACTAAGTTGTAAATAGAAATAATCGCCGATTTCTATGATCTCTTCCAGAGTATTTATCTTTATGGTACTTTCTCCCTTAGCATCGAAGGTCATTATACTTTCATCATCTATTTTCATCGAAATATGATTACTCGCTGCCTGATCGTAATACTGTTTTACATGACGCTTGTAATGACGTTTGTAAAGCCAAGCTGAATAGAACGGATAAAGGATAAAAAATATAATCCCCAGAATAATATAAATACATCCGGCATAAGGGGGCAGGGAATAAAAAGAAACAATACCCAAAAGGACAAAGAATCCGGGTATAATAAATGTCCTCCTTTTCCGCTGTTTTTTGATGAGAGGGTTTTGTGAAGCTGCATAAAGTTGAAGATTCAAATAATCGTCTTCATCCAAATTAAATTCCAGTTCTATCATCGCAAGTCTTTTGTCCATAAATATATAGTGAAAATAAAAAGCAGAATCAAACTTGTTTGAGGTCTGTTCGACTGCATCCTATACGCTACAAATATAAATAAAAACTCCCGCAATTCTTAATTTGTTGCGGGAGCTTATCTTTCTTTATTTCTTAGGCTCTTTTTCTTCTGCCTGTGCAATGAAATCTTTGAGCTTTTCTACCATATTAGCACTTCCGCAATAGAATGGTGTGCGTTGATGCAGTTCGGTAGGCTGCAACTCCAGAATCCTGTTTTTGCCATCTGTAGCACTACCTCCGGCCTGTTCTGTAATAAATGCCATCGGGTTGCATTCATACAATAGACGAAGTTTTCCTTTCGGCGCTTTGTGCGTAGACGGATAAAGGTAAATACCGCCTGTTATCAAATTGCGGTGACAATCGGAAACAAGACTGCCGATATAACGGGCTGTATACGGACGCTCGTCTTTTTCCTCCTGACAGTATTTAATGTAGTCTTTCACACCTTGAGGGAAATGTACGTAATTACCTTCATTGATGGAATATATTTTGGCATTTTTAGAACATCTCATATCAGGATGCGACAGATAGAAACTTCCGATTGCCGGATTCAATGTAAATCCGTTTACTCCGCGTCCGGTGGTATATACAATCATTGTAGATGTTCCGTACAGGATATATCCTGCTGCTACCTGATTTACGCCGGGCTGAAGAAAATCCTCCATCGTTACGGGTGAACCTATCGGCGAAATACGACGATAGATAGAGAAAATAGTTCCTACCGAAACATTTACTTCTATATTCGACGATCCGTCAAGGGGATCCATCAATACTACATATTTATTATTGTGACCTTCATCCAACCCTTGTATGGTAATGAAGTTGTCATTTTCTTCGGATGCTATACCGCATACGATTTCCCTGTTAACCAAAGTTTGGATAAATACATCATTGGCATATACGTCCAGTTTTTTCTGATCTTCTCCCTGTACATTTGTTGTGCCTACAGCCCCTAATATGTCTACCAGTCCGGCTTTGTTGACCTTATAACTTACGACTCTGGCAGCCAAAAGGATTGAATTGAGAAGGCGGGAAAGTTCACCAGTAGAGTACTTGAAGTCCTCTTGTCTTTCGATGATAAATTCATCCAATGTTTTTCTAGCAATATTTTTCATAATGATGAAATGGTTAGTTAATCTTTATAATAGCCCAAAGTTATAAGAATATTCTTATAGTTTGATACGATACAGAATAGTGTTTGTTTATGCGCATATAAGTTTTATCTATAAATGATAGGTGAGGCTGATTGTAATTCAATTACGAGGGGATAAATGAAGATGTAATGAAGAATGGAAAAGTTTATCTATAGGGAAAAGCGATCTTTGAATTGATAAATCGGCGGAGCCAATGGAGTGTACTAGTTTTAAGTCTACTAGTGTACTAGAAAAAGAGGAGTAAACCAGCAAGCTAGTAGACTTGTAAGGTTTGTCAGGTTTTAGTTAAAAAGGATTTGTGGTTTATTTGGAATTTAAGTCCATTCTTTACAACTTAACTCTAAAAATAAATTTACCTTTGTACCAATAAATTCACTTCAAATCTCATACATTATGCCTGTAATATATAATACTGAAGGTGTAAAAATGCCATCCTTTAAGAAGAGAGAAACGTCCAACTGGATAAAAGCAGTTGCAGCTACTTACAATAAAAAAGTTGGTGATATTGGTTATATATTTTGTTCCGATGAAAAAATTCTGGAAGTAAACAAGGAGTATTTGCAGCATGATTATTATACCGATATCATTACCTTCGATTATACAGAGAGCAACACTATTTCAGGCGACATATTCATCAGCCTCGATACTGTGAAAAGTAATTCCGAACAATTCCGGACCAATTACAACAATGAATTGCTTAGAGTTGTTATACACGGAGTACTGCATCTCTGCGGTATCAATGATAAAACGCCAAAGGAAAGAGCCTATATGACTCAATGTGAAAATGAGGCTCTCAGGCTGTTAGAACAATAAAGTTATGCAAAAGATTTTAAGCAAGTTATACTACATTATTCCGGTCTGTTGTTTATTTCCTTTCTTTTCTGCCCCATTAGCTTTACTACTAGGTATCCTGCTTGCCTTTTTTTATAAAGGAGACGAAGTTGTAAAAACAGGAGCACTGACAAAATATTTGCTACAAGGTTCCATCGTCTGCATGGGATTTGCAATGTCAGTTCACGATGTAATACAAACCGGAAGAGCAGGGTTTATGATTACAATAGTGTCTGTTACAGTGACCATGATCAGTGGTATACTACTAGGACGGTTATTTAAAGTAGAGAAAAATACATCCATGCTCATTTCGGGAGGAACTGCAATCTGCGGGGGAAGCGCCATTGCAGCTATTGCTCCTGTAATAGATGCAAAAAACAACCAGATCAGCTTTTCGCTAGCGGTAATCTTTGTACTGAACGCTGTCGCCTTATTTATATTTCCGGCTATAGGACATTTATTAGAGATGGATCAGACGCATTTCGGTTATTGGGCAGCTATAGCCATACACGATACAAGCTCGGTTGTCGGAGCGTGTTCCGCATACGGAGAACAGGCCTTACAGGTCGGCACCACGGTGAAATTAACCCGTACACTGTGGATTATCCCGCTGGCATTGTGTATTGCCTTTTTCAATAAGAATAATGCGTCCAAAATAAATATCCCTTGGTTTATTTTCTTATTTGTTGTAGCCATACTGATAGGCAACTACATACCCGGAATGGAGGAGACTAATCAGCACCTGAGCTGGCTGGGCAAAAAGGGAATGATGATATCGCTGTTCTTTATAGGTACATCCATCAATATAGATGAAGTGAAGAAGACCGGAGTGAATACATTTATGCAAGGAATATTGCTCTGGATTATAATAGCAGTCTTATCTTATTGTTGGATACGGTTTTTCTTCTAAAAAGGCAGAAAGAGCGAATCTACAAGATTCACTCTTTCCAAAATAGCTATTTGCAAGTAGCTGTTGCAAAAGACTTCCCATTAATAATTGTAAATAAGCTAAGTCTGGTGGGAATTAATCTTTAAGCCTAATTAAACCTAATGTATACTGAATTCTCCCTCTGCAATAGCAGTTCCGGACGAATTGGTAAAACAAATATTATAATCTCCGTATCTCCAGCCTGAAATACTTATTCTGAGCTCATTGTCAGCAGACCCAGGCAGATATTGCCGAAGATATACCGGCGCCCCCGCACCACTCGTTATTTTTATATTGACTTTTTCTTCTGATAACATTATAATTCTTAAGGCAAATATATTCTGAAACATCTGTACAGATCGAAACAACGGAACTAATACAGCCACAGTCTCTTTTCTCTTACTTATTTTATCGAGAGTAATTGCTGTTGTCCTCAAAATTACTTCGGACCAATCATTGTCATTGTTTACAACAAGATTATAGTGTTTCAGATTACCAAACGAATACATACCCCTAAATAAGCTTAATAAGAATTCAAATCAACTTCATTGCCTTAACTTATTCACAAAGCTAGAGCATAGGAGAAAGAAAAACAATCATTAATTTTCCGATATTAGTTTTTTCATAGGTACTAAATCTATAAAAATCATACAATCAATACAATATAAATTTGTGAATTTGAAAAAATATGATTTTTTTCAGACTTAATATTTTACTATTTGCTATTTTATGACTGTTGTTTGACACTTTTCTCAAAAGCAGAATAAGTTTTTCGATAACCAAATGTATAATTCAACTTTCATTATATTTTCATTTAAATATAAAAACAAGGAAATATTAAAGATATTTTACTCTTCTATGTTGCTATTAGATATAAACTTTGTCGTAACTTTGTCTTTCTGATTATTCCAATAGTTAAAATGCAACTAAACTCAAACAATAGATACCTAATCTTAAACTGATATTTTTAATGAATAAGATTGTAGACAAAGAGTATTTCTCTGAGAATGTAGTCAAATTTGAGGTGGAGGCTCCCCTTATTGCCAAAAGCCGTAAAGCCGGACATTTTGTTATTGTCAGAGTAGGAGAAAAAGGCGAACGCATTCCCCTTACTATCGCTGCCTCAGATTTAACAAAAGGAACTATAACCATTGTTATACAGGCTGTAGGAGCTTCGTCTCGTAAAATATGCGACCTGAATGTAGGAGATTACATCACAGACGTTGTAGGTCCTCTCGGACAAGCTACCCACATTGAAAAATACGGTACGGTAATCTGTGCCGGTGGAGGTGTAGGTATAGCCCCGATGCTACCGATTATAGAAGCGATGAAACGTGCAGGAAACAAGGTAATATCCGTACTGGCAGCGCGTACGAAAGATCTGGTGATTCTGGAAAAACAGGTTGCCGAATATTCGGATGAAGTAATAGTAATGACCGATGATGGTACATACGGACACAAAGGGCTCATCACAAACGGTATTGAAATGGTTATTAACCGTGAACAGGTAGACCTGTGCGTAACTATAGGGCCTGCCATTATGATGAAGTTCGTTTCCCTGCTTACCCAGAAATACAATATCCCGACAATGGCATCTCTCAATACAATCATGGTAGACGGTACCGGAATGTGTGGAGCTTGCCGTGTTACAGTAGGAGGCAAAACGAAGTTTGTATGTGTCGACGGACCTGAATTCAATGCGCACGAAGTAGACTTCGATGAAATGCTGATGAGACTACGAGCATACAACTAACATCAATCAATTTAACAGCTATCATCCAACAATCAAATATGACAGAACAAGAATATATACAGGCACGCCGGAGTGAGGCTTGGAGAGAAGAGCTCCGCAAGAATATGAAAGCCAAAGAGCGTGGCGACAGGCCGCGTGTACACATGCCGGAACTAGATGCCGAATACAGAAGCCATACACTAAAAGAAGAAGTAAATCTGGGACTGTCGGCCGAACAGGCTGTTTACGAAGCAGCACGTTGTCTCGACTGCGCCAATCCTACCTGCATGGAAGGATGCCCTGTGAATATACAGATACCTTCTTTCATCAAGAATATAGAACGCGGAAACTTCCTCGAAGCCGCTAAGGTATTGAAAGAAACAAGCGCATTACCTGCTGTATGCGGACGCGTTTGTCCGCAGGAGAAACAGTGCGAAGCCAAATGTATCTATATACAGAAGATGAAGAAAGAACCTGTAGCTATCGGCTATCTGGAACGCTTCGCGGCAGACTATGAACGAGAAAGCGGACAGGTAGCAATACCAGAACTGGCTCAGCCTAATGGTATTAAAATAGCAGTAGTAGGCTCAGGTCCTGCCGGACTGTCTTTCTCAGGCGATATGGCTAAACTGGGATACGACATCACTGTATTTGAAGCATTACACGAAATCGGAGGCGTACTCAAATATGGTATTCCTGAGTTCCGTTTACCGAACGAAATTGTCGATGTAGAGATAAACGTACTTCGCCAGATGGGTGTTAAGTTTATCAACAACTGCATCGTAGGTAAAACAATAACATACGAAGACCTTCACGAAGAAGGCTTCAAAGGTATCTTTGTTGCCAGTGGCGCAGGACTGCCTAACTTTATGAATATACCGGGCGAAAACCTGATCGGTGTTATGTCGTCTAACGAATTTCTTACACGTGTCAACCTGATGGATGCTTCAAATCCAGAAAGCGACACTCCTGTGCAGAAAGGCAAGAAAGTAGCCATCGTTGGTGCCGGAAATACCGCAATGGATGCCGTGCGTACGGCTAAGCGTCTGGGTGCTGAAAGAGCTATGATCGTTTACCGCCGTTCGGAAGAGGAAATGCCTGCCCGCATAGAAGAGGTAAAACATGCGAAAGAAGAAGGGATCGAATTCCATACTCTGCATAACCCTGTTCGCTACGAAGGTGACGAAAAAGGACACGTACAACGAATGTTACTCCAAAAGATGGAACTTGGAGAACCCGATGCCTCAGGTCGTCGTAAGCCTGTGCCTATCGAAGGTGCAACTGAATGGTTCGATGTAGATGAGGTAATTGTTAGTGTTGGTGTTTCGCCAAATCCGTTGATTCCATCGACATTTAAAGGCTTACAAATCTCAAAATGGGGAACCATTATTGTCAATCAGGACACCATGCAATCCGATCTGGCCGATGTATATGCCGGAGGTGACATCGTACGTGGTGGTGCAACCGTTATCCTTGCTATGGGAGACGGACGTAAAGCCGCTGCCGCTATGGATAAAGCATTGAAAGGATAAATAAATATTTCAAAGATCATATAGGGAGATTACAGTTTTGACTGTAGTCTCCTTCTTTTTAACTAAAAGCTTACAAAGCTGATGCTAGTTACAAGTTACCTTGCCCTATCGGGCAGTTACGAGTTACAAGTATTTTCTTTGCGCTTTTGCGTGAGACTATTTTAACTAAAACCTCACATTCCTTACACTTTTCAATTCCTTCTCCCGATGTAGGGGCATCCCTTGTGGGTGCCCGCCTATGCGATAAACGGGCAGGGACAAGCCGCTGCCCCTACGGAACCACTCTACATTTTAACTAAAACCTGACATTTCTCACAAAAAATTCAATCTTTTAGTTTTAAATTTTAATCCTTTAAATCCATACTTGTCAAAGATCGCTTTTTGTTGTTAACTGTTGACTGATAACTGATATATAGATAAACCTCCCAAAGAAAAATACACTGCCCAAATAATCACATCATATTATTTTTCCTTACCTTTGAAACCAATCTGATAAACAGGCTGCAATGCGAAAAATCATCATCTTATTATTAGCTATATTACCCCTCTGCTCATTTGCACAAAGTAGCGAACTTATCAGTTTGCAGCAACTAGCCGATTCGCTCATCAGAAAAACCGCTGTAACGGATAATCCTCAAAAGACACTCTTCATTATAGATGGATATCCTCAAACGGATTCACTGGATAATAAATATATTCACCTCGCTGCTATAGAGTTTGCTCACGCATATAAAGGGGCAGATATAATGCCTAATACCTGTACCCCGTGGGATAATGTCATCCTCATCACTACAAAATCATGGTGGGATAATGAAGATGCGAATAACGAAGACGGATACGATATTACAGTCTTCGATGCCAGCTATGAAACATTTCTGAAAACACAACTGCCTAAAGAATACTATTCTGTTCCATATCTGAAAACAAAGAATACAATTATGGTTTCAGCATGGAACAATCGTCATAATCAGCCGCTTCAATTCAATCCTAACATATATGAAGCTCCTATAAATTATAATCCGGATACCAACTACGGACTCGATTTTGAATACAAGCTGTATATGTTCTTTCTTTTTATGGATGAGAAATACGATATAGGTTATCCGGTGATCAAAAACCTGTAATACGGAATATCTAATAATCCTAAAAACTTATCCTAAATAGCTCATTATTTAGAACAATTCTTTACTTTTGCAGATAATTATGAAAAGATTTGCTCAAAATATAATACTTGTTATGGCTGCCGCAACCGTTTTCTTTACGGGTGCAGGGGTAACTATAATCAACTATTGCTGTACATCTTGCAGCGGGCAAACTCTCATTATGGCTCAACAGCATATCTGCTGTGCGATGAGTGACGAACAACATACAAATACCACAGCCTCTTGTTGTGCGACTACCGGATCTGATAGTCACGACGCGTGTGAAACCTCTACATTGTCAGGCGAAACACATTGTCAGGCTTCGCGCTTGTCTATCGACATAGATGCCGCATCATTCCGTCCGCATGTAGCTACACCATTTGTGTGGATTTCTGACAATTCGCTTACATTAGCATCTGCACTTCTACCCGATAATACGGCAGAGCTTACAGATCATTATTCCCTATTTAAGTCTCCGCCGGATATTCCACCACGCGAATATCTCTCCCTCATACGGGTACTTATCATTTGATTTACTAATACATCGCTATTTGTTGTGTATCACTATTGATATGCGATATTCCATTATTGTATTAAGCAAACTATATTATTGAAAATCAAATGAAAACAATTAAGATATTTATTATATTACTGTTACTCCCTGCTCTGGCATTCGGCAAAGAGATACTCAAAGGATATGTATCCGATGCTCAGAAACAACCCCTGATCGGCGCATCCGTCAAATGGGAAAATGCAAAGACGGGTGTTGTAACAGACGACAAAGGCTACTTTGAGATAGCCGGAACACCGCATAAAGACCACATGCTGGCAATCGCTTATGTAGGCTTTAAAGAGAAAGTAGTCCATATTCACGATTTTGCGGATATGCAGAACATCGTCCTCGAAGAGAGCAATGAATTGGGCGAAGTAGTCATTGAAAAAACGCCTCCCGGAACTATCAAATCGCGTAAAGAGATATTGCAGACCGAGAAGATAACGGTAAAAGAACTGCATCGTGCCGCCTGCTGTAACCTCTCTGAGAGTTTCGAGACCAATCCTTCGGTAGATGTATCGTTCAGCGATGCTGTTACCGGAGCAAAACAGATACAACTGCTCGGACTGGCAGGAACATATGTACAGACATTGACTGAGAACTACCCTAACTTCAGAGGCCCTGCTTCTACCTACGGACTCGACTATATACCCGGTCCTTGGATGGAAAGTATACAAATCTCGAAAGGAGCAGCCTCAGTAAAGAACGGATACGAATCTATCACCGGACAGATGAATGTAGAGTACAAGAAACCGAACAGTGCCGATCCGCTCAGTCTGAATGTATTTGCCAGTGATGCCGGACGCTACGAAGCTAATGCCGATGCTGCCTTTATATTAAATGATAAGTTGAATACAGGTGTATTCCTGCATTATTCAAATGAACAGGCTTCGCATGACGACAACGACGACAGCTTCCTTGATATGCCAAAGAAACATCAGTTCAATATAATGAACCGTTGGCATTATATGTCGGGCAGATATGCTTCTCAGTTCGGATTCCGTTTTTTACAGGATTACCGTACCAGCGGGCAGACAATGCACACGCTCAACGATGCTTCCGTAAACAAAGACAATCCGTATGAGATATCTGTGAAAGCGAACAGAGGCGAGTTCTATACAAAAAACTCTTATATACTCGACGAAGAGCGCAATGGCAACATCGCTTTGATATTTACAGGATCGTATCAGGATCAGAAATCACGTTATGCACTGCAAAAATATAATGTGTACGGCAGCAATCTGTACGCCTCATTGATGTATGAAACCCAACTTGGCAAAGAACATCAATTAAGCACAGGGCTAAGTATGAACTGGGATCAATATGCCCAGACTATCGCATTGAACCAGCCATTAACCTATCAGCCCGATCACGAGACTACAACGGGTGGATATGCACAATACACATTCAACAAGGATGATAAGTTTATTGCACTGGCCGGAATACGGGCCGATTACAGCACCCTGCACGACAAAGTATTCGTTACTCCGCGCCTGCACTTGAAATATATGCCTGCTGACTGGCTCAACTTACGTGCTTCGGCCGGAAAAGGCTACCGCACAGTATTCGTTATGCCCGAAAACAGTTTTTACCTTGCCAGCAGCCGCAAAATACAGATAGCGGAAAATCTGAAACAGGAATCGGCATGGAATTACGGTGCAAGCGTCTCATTCCATATCCCTATAAAAGGCGAGGAACTTACCATATCGGGGGAATGGTACCGTACCGACTTCGACAATCAGGTGGTGACCGATGTAGACAGTGACTCGCATGCTGTGAAATTCTACAACCTCAACGGCAAATCGTATGCCAACAGTTTTCAGGTGGAAGTGTCATACCCGCTGTTCAGAGGGTTCAATATACTCGGTGCATACCGTTGGATGAATGCAAAGACCCAATACGGAGACAAGCTGATGAAAAAGCCATTGGTGAGCGACTACAAAGCGCTTGCTACAGCATCGTACGAAACCAAAATGAAGAAATGGGTATTCGACCTCACAGCTCAGTTTAACGGAGGTGGCCGCATGCCGACACCCGATGCTGTGAACCCATTGTGGAAAACCACATTCGATTCGTTCACCGTACTGAATGCGCAGATCACAAAGAACTTCCGTACATGGAGTGTGTATGCAGGAGCAGAGAATATCACTGACTTTAAGCAGAAGAACCCGATTATCTCAGCAGAAAATCCGTTCGATGACAATTTCGATGCTACTATGGTATGGGGACCTACACAGGGACGTAAGTTCTACGTAGGATTCCGTTATGCAATAGGGAAGTAAGATTTAGGTAGTTATAAGTTATAAATGATGAGTTATGAGTCTTCGGATTCATAACTCATACTTTTATTCCCCCATAACAAATGCATGAAAAATATAATCTCTATTAGGGATATTACTGTAGGGGCGAAAAATCTTTCGCCCGCAGTTTATTCCATTTCGGGCGAATATTTATTCGCCCCTACAAACAATAGAAATATAATATCCAATCTTTTATAGATTTATCCTATTTATTCTCCGAAATAATACTCAAACTCAAAAACCAGTCCGTTGTAAGCCTCCTGTTTTACAAGATCAGAACTTTCTTTATATACAGACAATTTATCCAAAATACTGCCGGCGGTATCTTCCGACTGGCGACCAATATGCTTCAACGCCTGCAAAGCAGCATTCCTCAACGATATATTATCTGCAACCACATCATTCCAGATATAGCTGAAAGCATCCGGAGCGATATTCTCTGTCTTCTTTATCAGAAACAATCTGGTTACAAGCCAATAGCCTGTTGTACGGATATCTTCATCGGCATTACTACCCCACTCTACAGCTACTTTTTCGGCAAAAGGCAGGTTCTGAAACAGATTCATACACACCTGCTCTCGTATTTCCTGATTGGGAATTGATGCCACCCATTCGTTCGCTTTTTCTTCTGTAAATTCCGAAACGGGATAAAGTAAGGTTGCCAGTATTTTCAGTTCGCGGGTATCTTCTTTCCACAAGGTTTCGGCTAGTTCCTTATCGGGCTGATAGCGTTCTGCAAGATCTTTTATCTGTTGGATAGCTAAACCGAAATTGACCTTGTATGCCAGTCCTTTCTGCCGCATACTGGTAGAGGTAATACCATTCATCCCCATACGGCAACGCGTACGGATATCTTTTATTATATCTTCCTGCTGCATCTTAAATCTCGTAGTCTACTGCTTTCCTGTCCATAACAGCTTCCCTGATAAACGGAAGCACAGCCTGATGCAACGGATGATTCTGATATACATCCAGATCTTCTTTCTTAGACAATTCGGAATAAAGCACCACATCGAAGTTACCCTCTCCGAGAAAATCAATTCCGACTTCTATTTTCAGCACGCCGTCTATTTTTCCGCCCAGAGCTTCCAGCTTTTCTTTTATTAGTTTGGCATTTACAGCCTTGTCGTTTCCGTGGGCTTCCTCTTTAAGCTTCCACATCACTATATGTTTTACCATAATTGTATAATATTGTTATTCAGATATTTATTTTTTATTTTAACTAAAATGTAACGAATGTAATGAATTATGTTGTTTTTCGTATCCTGTTACTTTCTTCGTCATTCCCCACTCTTATATATCCTCTTTTTCACGGCTTTGCCTGTAGGGGCGGATTATCATCCGCCCGCTTTTAGAAGCATTATTCTCGTTTCGGGCGTAAAATATTATGCCCCTGCAGCATGCCCTGATATTTTAACTAAAATGTAACGAATCAACGATCGGCAGAGCGAAGCGGAGCCAATGTAATAGATTTTCGCTAATTTGAATCCTTATTACTTTTTCGTTGTTAACTGATCACTGCTAACTAATATATAGATAAACTTCTCTGTTTTTATTTACTATATTCTTCAGGTAAAATCTTCACCTCAGCAAATAAAGAGCCATCCATCTTGTGATATGCATAGATCAGTGTCATCTTTTCCTTACGAAGCATATCTATATTATCGTCTTTTACCGTTTTCAGCGCCATTGTTAGCATAGGCTTCGTACTTCTTACAAACTCTTCAGCCGATACAACAGGGGCTTGTGTAAATGTATAATGATATTTATATTCGGTCTTCGACAAGGCTTCTTCCTTATCCTGACGCAAACCTCCGGGCACTACCAACGGCATTTTTTTGTTAGCCTCTGCTGCCATCTTTACAAACTTCTCTTTGGGAGCTTCACTTTTTGCTGTTGTCGAAACAGTCTTATCTCCGGTTTCATCGGTTTTCGGTTTCGATCCGCAACCGGAAAGTATACCCGCTGTGAATACACAGCAAAGGGCAAAAATCATATATTTTTTCATATTCATAAAATCTATAATGAGCGATAAAGATAGTTATTTTGGGAATAAAGACACAATATTTCACAGGACATGACTAAATTGTAGGGGCGTATTGCATACGCCTACTTATCTAATCTTGTTTTCGGGCGTATGCAATACGCCCCTACATTATTCACAGATTCTTTATATTACAATTTAATATCCACGAAGAAGCTAAGCAGTAACAGTACATTCAAGAAAGTTACTATTGAAGCAATACCATACAGCATTATCTTCGTAAATGTAGTATTGGCATACTTACCCATCACCTCTTTCGACGAAGTAAGCCGTACCTGCAAGAATACAGTAATAGGCAACTGCATACTCAGTATGGCCTGTGATATGATCAGCCCTTTGAACGGATCGCCTATCATAAATATAATCAGTAGGGCAACACCCAGAGAAATGAGAATACCAACACGTGAATGAATATCTTTTATATTGTAAGGCTCGTCATACATTCCGGCAAAAATAGAGCCTGCCGCAATTCCCGATGTCATGGACGATGAAACTCCCGCAAACAGTAACGCTACAGCAAAAATGATCACTGCATTACTTCCCAATAAAGGCTCTAACAGAGAGTGAGCCTGTTGCAGATCGTCTACTACTATTCCCTGCTTGAAAAAGGTAGCTGCTGCCAGTAATATCATGGCACTGTTTATCGCCCAGCCTATAAGCATGGAAAAGAATGTATCGAAAAACTCGTATTTCAACTGTTTTTCGATTACTTCTTCATCTTGCAAATTCCACTGACGGCTTTGTATCACTTCCGAATGTAAGAACAGATTGTGAGGCATCACCACAGCCCCGAGCACACTCATTATAATGAGCATACTACCCTGAGGAACGGAAGGTACTACCCATGCTTTGGCTGCTGTCCCCCACTCTATATCTACTAGAAAAAGTTCATAGATAAATGAAAGTCCTATCAGCGAAACAAAAGCAATTATATAGCGTTCTATCTTCCGGTACGAATTGGAAAACATCATTACAAAAACGAAAACGGCAACCAGAACTGCGCCTACTTTTATCGGAATATCGAAAAGCATGTTCAATGCGATAGCCCCGCCTAAAATCTCGGCCAGCGAGGTAGATATGGAAGCACCGATAGCAGACCAGAGCACAATGCGTGAACCTGTACGCGGCAGGTATTTATTTGCAGCCTCAGAGAGGCAAAGTCCTGTAACGATACCCAAATGGGCAACATTGTGTTGAAGGATAATGAGCATAATAGTAGACAGCGTGACTACCCAAAGCAAAGCATACCCGAACTCCGATCCGGCAGCAAAGTTAGAAGCCCAGTTGCCCGGATCTATAAATCCGACTGTTACCAGTAGACCCGGTCCTATATATTTCAACAACTCGAAAGCACTGGATTTTTGCTTCCTGTTTATTGTTTTGTAATCCTTCTTTAGTTTATTGAACAGATTTTTCATCAGTCACCCTATATATTTTAAGCACTTTTCTTCTTTTTCTCTCTCACCGATGATGCATATACTCCGAATAGGCACAGTACGAGACAAATAATAAATGTTATCCGCATACTGCTCATCAGTTGGCTATGCACAGCCGGAGACAGTTCCACATTGCCGATGGTAATAGAAATCGCCATTATTGCTATCCCCATACTGAAAGCCTGTCCCGTGAGGCGCATTGTTCCCATTGTGGCCGATGCCAGTCCGTAATATTGTTTTTCCACCGAACTCATTATAATATTTGTATTCGGCGACGAAAATATACCGAATCCCAGTCCCAGCAGAAACAATACCACGCCCAGAAAATAATAGCTGGTAGTTTCGGAGATGAAACAAAGCCCTAATAATCCTACCGCAATAATACCCATGCCCAATGTAGCCAGAAACGTGGCAGACATTTTATCGGACAAACGTCCCGACTTAAGTGAAACAAAGGCCATAACGATAGATTGTATAATGAGTATAAGCCCTGCGTCGCGTGGTGAAAGACCACGCACATATTGCAGATATAAACTTAACATAAAAGAGATGGCAAATGTTGCAGAATAGTTTATCAGCGCCGACAAAGATGATAACCGAAACACCCTGTTCTCAAGAAATACGCGAATATTGAATACCGGAAACTCCTGTTTCTTTTCATAAAAAGCAAAAAGAAGCAACACTACTATACCTGTACCAATAAAGATAAAGCCACGTACATGCGGCAGCTCCGAAAAGCCGAATATCAGAGAGGAGATTCCGATAGCAAACAGTATAGAACCGACAAGATCAAACTTACTCCGTGTTTCTTCCTTCCAGTCGTCTTTGATTATAAGCATACCACCCACAGCCACAACAAGGCTGATAGCAGCCGATACGAAGAAAATACTATGCCAGTTGAAATACTCGGTGAGCATACCTCCTACAAAAGGCCCTGCTGCAAGTGAGAAGTAAACCGTAGCGGCTATTGCGCCCAGTGCCATCCCCCTTTTTTCGGCTGGTACGGAAGATGTGAGTATTGCCGTACTGGTACCGAACATCATGGCACTGCCTATACCCGAAAGAAAACGGTATACGATCAGCATGGTTCCTGTAGTAGCCAGCCCGCTAAGTACCGTAAATATAAAGAACAATATAACACCGCCTATAAATACTTTACGCCGCCCTACCATGTCGGCAATGCGGGCACAGGGTATTTGCAGGATAGCTGTCGATAGCATATATGAAGTCGGAATCCATCCCGACATAACAGCATTCAATGATAAATCTTTATTGATATCGGGCAACGCCAGATTGAGAGCCGAACTCATAAACGGGACAAGAGAAGCCCCGAGGCAGATTATAAATAACAACAGACCTGTATTCGTTTTTGAACTTGTTTCTTTCTCCATTTCACAATTTTATCCGGACACAATAAAAGCTTAACGATCTCCTTAATCATTGAGATGTTAAATGTACAAAATGTTTACAGATCGAAGAATGAAAGCTTGTTTTATTTTAATAACAGAACTTTAATAGATAATTAGCACTTATTCATAATATTCGATGACTCGGGTAATGTGAAACCCGCCAAGATAGGTATCATATATTTCATGATACATGTCGTAACTATTTTTTATATCATAGTCGCCACGCGACAAATCTCCCGGACGTATTTGTTCAAGCCAGTTTCCCGCACTATCATAACCGTTGTATGTTATTGTCCCTGTTTTATTCAACATAGTATATCCGTTTTTTGTTTTAAGGGTTATCAGGGAAACATCACCGAATTTGTTGTATTCAAAAAATACATGATTTCTCTTCATTGGTTCAACCCATTTAGTGACCTCATATGCTCGTTTTCCGTCACTATCCGTTTTCCATATATTCAAACGCTCTAAACCGTTATGCGAGAATGCTTCAACAAGCTGATTGTTTTGGCTATAAATCCGCTCGAGATGTTCATGCCCCTGACCTCTTTGTCGCATTTCCAAAATACAATTTCCTCTTTTATCGTATTTATCAGTTCCATTGTAAGATTCGCGTACACTATCGTTGCGATATTTATAGGTAACTTCACTTTTCTCTGTTGGATTATCCTCGCTATAGACACTGATAGATATTAAACGCCCTTTTTCGTCGTAGATGTAATTATTCCATATCACTATCATATCCTCACGACTTTCCTCTTTCTTGCTTATTTTACCTGTTTTGTCAAACCAGACTTTAATATAAAGATCTCTTTCATTTGTTACACGTACAGATTTTACTTTCCCTTTAAGGTTTTCTTTTTGTAGCATCGTTTGTGTTTTTTGAGCATAAGCAGCCTGTGTTAAAAAACTGGCTGCAAACACTATTGCTATTAGGATGTATTTAAATTTTCCTCGTTTCATATTTTAAACTGTCTGTTATTGCGCCCAATGTATAAATAATTATTTAAAATCCGTATTGCTGAAAATAAATAATAAAAAGCAGAGATTACGCGCAGTAAAAAAAGCCTAGCTCATAATTCTTAATAAATAAAAGAAACAGGGTGACAAATTGTTCTAATAACGGGGGCGTTCCGCCTTAATTGAGGAACAGATAGTTATCTTTTTTATGAGATGTAATATATTTGTGTCACATTCACATTTTAACCCATGAAATACATGCGAAAAATATTTTACCTTATTCTATCCGTTTCGCTATTTATATTTTCCTGTTCATCATCCGATGACAGCGAGACTGTTATAACTCCTGATCCGACACCCGATCCTACGCCGGAAGTACCCTCGCTGGTAACTTATCCTACTCCACTGAGAGATACTGTACCCGCATTTCCCGGTGCCGATGGAGCTGGCAAGTATGTAGCAGGCGGGGCAGGCGGAAAAGTGTATACAGTAACCTCACTGGCCGACAACGGTTCGACGGGTACACTCCGGTGGGCTGTAAACCAGACAGGAGCACGCACCATCGTTTTTGCCATAAGTGGCATTATCGAATTGCAAAGCGCACTGGAAATAAAGAACGGAAACCTCACCATTGCCGGACAAACTGCACCGGGAGACGGCATTTGTCTCAAAAATTACACGACAAGCATCAAAGCCGACAACGTCATTATCAGGTATATGCGTTTCCGTATGGGAGACGAAAAACAAACTGCCGATGATGCCCTGTGGGGACGCGAACGCAAAAATATTATCATAGACCATTGTTCGATGAGCTGGTCGACCGACGAATGTTCATCTTTCTACGATAATATAAACTTTACCATGCAGTGGTGCATACTTTCCGAAAGCCTTGCAAACTCGGTACACGGAAAAGGTTCACATGGCTATGGCGGTATATGGGGCGGGCAAGGCGCATCGTTCCACCACAATCTGCTGGCACATCACACCAGCCGTAATCCACGTCTGTGTGGTAGCCGTTATACGGGCAAACCCGAACTGGAAAAAGTAGATATCCGCAACAATGTTTTCTACAACTGGGGAAGCAATAGCGGTTATGCAGGAGAAGGCGGTTCGTACAATTTTGTGAACAACTATTACAAACCGGGACCTGCTACAGCCGCAAAGAAAAATGTTGTCAACCGCATTTTCGAGGCTTATGCCGATGATGGTAAGAATATAAATACAAAAGGCGTTTATGGAAACTTTTACGTAAATGGTAACTATTTCGATGGCAGTTCAGCAGCCATTTCGGGCGTAAGCACATATCCTGCCCTGATAAGTAAAGTGAATGCTGACAACTGGGAAGGAATAACCCTGAACAAAACAAATGGCGAATTTACTGTCGCCGACTGCAAATCTGCCACCGCATACAATATAGCAACATGTGAAACGCAGACGGCGCAGGCTGCTTATGATCTGGTACTTGCCGGCGCAGGTGCATCTTACAAGCGCGATGATGTAGACAAACGTATTGTAAACGAAGTAAAGACCGGGACATATACATATCAGGGATCAAATGGTAGTGTGAACGGCATCATCGATTCTCAAGCCGATGTGAAAGGATGGCCGACCTACAATTCTACCGCTGCACTTACCGACACCGATGGTGACGGCATGCCCGATGAATGGGAAAAGACAAACGGTCTCGATCCGAATGACAGTAGTGACGGAGCAAAATACAACCTCAGCCGTTCGTATACCAATCTGGAAGTATATCTCAATTCTATTGTGGAGTAAGTGAAACTCTCAGCCTGAAATATTTGGAATAGCCCGATGCAAAAGTGTATATTTGCATCGGCTTTTTTTTAACACTCAGGTACAGGTATGACCGAACAGAATATACTATTGGCTTTTATACTCACCGCTGTTGCCGGATTATCTACCGGCATCGGCAGCCTTATTGCGCTGATAGCCAAACATACCAATACCAAATTTTTGTGTGCCTCTTTAGGTTTCTCAGCCGGTATTATGCTCTATGTTTCATTCATGGAAATGATACCACAGGGAAAGATCGAACTGATATCCGCGTTCGGCGAAAAACTGGGTACACTATATCTCATTCTCGCATTCTTCGGCGGTATTGCACTTATCAACCTGATAGACTTCCTTATTCCCGAATCGCTGAATCCGCACGAGATTCAGGGTGTGGAAGATATGAATAGCAAAAGCTCACTAAAACGTACCGGTATTGTAGTGGCTCTGTCTATTGCCATACACAATTTTCCCGAAGGAATCGCCACTTTTACGTCGGCTCTGGGTTCGCTCGATGTGGCTATTCCGATCACCATAGCTATTGCCATACACAATATACCTGAGGGAATAGCTGTAGCAGTTCCCATATATCATGCTACAGGCAGCCGCAAAAAAGCATTCTGGTACTCCTTTGCATCCGGATTGGCCGAGCCTTTCGGAGCACTTATAGCCTATCTTTTCCTCATGCAGTTCTGGACTCCGGTAATGAACGGCATTATACTTGCCGCCGTGTCGGGCATTATGGTATTTATTTCCCTCGATGAACTATTACCCAGTGCCGAAAAGTATGGTAAACATCACATTTCCATATCAGGACTCGTTGCCGGAATGTTAGTTATGGCCTTTAGCTTGTATTTATTTGTATAGTTTTCATCATAAACCGCTACACGCTTATGAAAAAATGGGGTATTATCCTGATAGTTGCAGCTATTGCTCTTGCACTTGCAGCCGTAATCCTTATCTTCTTTTTCGATCATGATGCGATCGGCCTTATAGGAGGAGCATCAGCCTTAGCTGTTACAGGAGTATCGTTAGTAAAACGCTCCCAGAAGAAACAGGACAAGGCAAAATAAGCCCAGACTGTCTACAACATTAATGTTAAAATAAATAAACAAACTATAATGCTTATTTTAACAGAAAGATCATTTTTGCCGATCAAATGGCTCTTTTCACTTGTTAAAACGCCCATCAACAGTACATTTTGAGAAATATATATTCTCCTTTCAAATTAACATTATCTGAAATATTCTTATATATTTGCATATCGGTCAATATTCCCAATAATACAATTACTAAAGCACAAATATACATCATATGAAAAAACATCTATTCCTCGCCAGTTTCTTTATTCTGTCGTGTCTCTTCGTACTCAATTCGTGTAAAAGAGGTGGCTCCCGGGATATAAATCCCGAGTTTGCAAAATATATTGCAGCATTTACCTACGGTCAGATAACATCATCATCTGAAATACAGATCGAGTTGACACAGGACATACCGACTGTGGAACTGAATAAGGAAATAGATCAGGAACTGTTCAAGTTTACCCCGTCGATAAAGGGGAAAGCATACTGGACCAGCACCCGCACCATCAAGTTTGTACCCGAACCCGGACAGCTTGAACGCGGACAGGAATACGAAGCATGGTTCCATCTCGACAAAGTGCTTAAAGTTGATAGTGACTTTAAAGATTTCTACTTCAACTTTCATGTGCCCGAACAAAACTACACCGTATCGCTCATGCCATACTCTCCCATCAAAGACAACGACCTGATATGGAATGTAGTACAAGGCACAGTACAACTTGCCGACAATACCGATCTTGAGAATGTGACGAAGATGTTCACACTCACAGGGCCTAATGCGAAGGATGCAAAAATAAAAGTAACACCTACAGAAGCAAGAGGACGTTTCAGTCTGACTATAGACAGTCTGCGTCGCGATCAGACCGATCTCGAATACACACTGCATGTCAGCGGAGACCCTATAAAGGTGAAGAAAAGCGAGGAAATTAAAATCACCATCCCTAAGATACAGGATTTCTCTGTAATAGATGTTGCCACCGAATACAGTCCGCAGGAGTGCATCCGTGTGACATTCAGCGATCCGCTTTCGCTCAATCAGAATATACAAGGGCTGATACGTCCGGGAGAGGTTGAAAATTTCTCTTTCGACATACAGAAGAATGTACTGAGAATATATCTGGACAAAACGACAAGCGGCACCAGTATAGAACTAAAAATATTCAAGGAACTCAAAAGTGCAGGCAACCGTACTCTTGCCGAAGATTATACGGCGGCTATCAATATAGAAAAACATAAGCCCGAAATAAAGTTGGTGAATTCAGGAAATATACTTCCTAACTCGGAAAATCTGATCATTCCGTTTCAGGCCGTAAATCTTTGGGCAGTAGATGTAAAAGTAATAAAGATATTTGAAAATAACATTTTAGGCTATCTTCAGGCTAACGACTTCGGGCAAAATGATGAACTAAAGCGTTTCGGACGGCTTATACTCAAAAAACGCATCCGCCTCGATGCCGATCCTACACTCAAACTGGGTGAATGGAACAACTTCTCTCTTGATTTGTCGAAGATGATCAAACAAGATCCGGGAGCTGTCTACCGTCTCGAATTCACAATGAAGAAAGAATATTCGCTCTATCCTTGCGACGGTATGACTCCGCAAATACCGGAGGAAGCCACACTAGAGCGCTTCGATGAAATAAGCGAAGCCGAAGAAGCCAGATGGGACAGACCAGGCTATTACTATTATGACGATCGCAACTGGGACGGATATGTATGGGCAGAAAGGGACAATCCGTGCCATCCGACATACTTTATGGAGAAATCCTCCGAAACCTGCATGGTGCTGGCATCCAATATAGGTATCACGGCAAAACTAGGTTCGGACAAGAAAATGACAGTTGCCCTTACCAATATACTGACTACTAATCCTATTTCGGGAGCAACGGTAGATATATATAACTACCAGATGCAGCTTATAGGTAGCGGGAAAACCGATGGAAACGGATTTTCTGAGATAGAATATAAAGGAGGCGTGCCTTTTGTCGTGATCGCTTCGCATGAAAAAGAGAAAGGTTATCTGAAAGTAACATCAAATCTGTCTCTGTCTCTCAGCAATTTCGATGTGAGCGGTAAGGAGATCAAAAAAGGACTGAAAGGCTACATCTATGGCGAGCGTGGCGTATGGCGTCCGGGAGATTCCATATTTGTAACATTCATCCTCGAAGATAAAGCCAAAACACTGCCTAAAGACCATCCGGTTTCATTGGAGCTTTATACCCCGCGCGGACAAATGGCGCAACGCTATGTATCCACTTCGGGCAAAGACGGGTTCTATCCGTTCCGCATGGCTACAGATGCCAATGCCATCACCGGAAACTGGCAGGCTCGTGTGAAGGTAGGTGGTGTAACATTCTACAAAACACTGAAAATAGAGACTGTAAAACCAAACAGGCTGAAAATCCGCCTCGATGTAGGCGATATGGTAGATGCCAGTTCGGGTACATTTATGGGAGCATTGTCTTCGCAATGGCTACATGGTGCACCTGCATCCAATCTGACTGCTAAAGTGGAAATGACACTGAGCAAGGCTTATACTCCGTTCAAAGGATATGAGAAGTATTCGTTCAACAACCCTGCATCTAACTTTGCAACAGATACATATACCATCTTCGACGGCAGGCTCGATGCTTCGGGTAATGCTTCGGTCAGAGCAAATCTGCCGCAGGCAGCCAGCGCACCGGGTATGCTCAAAGCCGATTTTGTGTCACGCGTATTTGAATCGGGAGGCGATGCCAGCATCTATACCCAGACAGCTATTTACTCTCCGTTCGCCGCATACATCGGTATAAAGTCTCCGGCTGAAACCGAATACGGATGGCTGGAAACAGACAAGGACAACTCACTCGACGTTGTTACCCTGAATGCCAAAGGGCAACCGACAAACAGGACAGACCTTAAAGTAAAAATATACAAGATAGACTGGGCTTGGTGGTGGAACTCGAGCGATAACCTGTCTTCTTATGTCAACAATACTTCAACTAAAGTTATTCTGGACGAAACCATATCTACAACCAACGGAGGCAAGGGAAAAATCAAATTCCGTGTCGATTACCCTGAATGGGGGCGTTATCTGGTAATGGTAGAAGATAAGCAGGGCGGACATATATCCGGAAGGGTATTGTATGTAGACTGGCCGTCGTGGAGAGGTCGTTCCGACAAGCAAGATCCTAGCGGACTGACAATGCTTTCGTTCACTACCGACAAGCAATCGTACAAGGTAGGTGAGAAAGTTACCGTTAATCTGCCGAAAAGCTCGGAAGGACGGGTGCTTATCAGTATAGAGGACGGTTCGCGCATCATTACTAAAGACTGGGTAAATACAACGGCGAAAGAAGATACTAAGTATACATTCACCGTTACGGAAGAAATGGCGCCGAACTTCTATATCTTCGGAACGCTGCTGCAACCGCACGCTCAGACAAACAATGATCTGCCTATACGCCTGTATGGGGTATTGAACATCAACGTAGAGAATAAAGATACACAGCTTACCCCTGTGATAAATATGCCTAACGAGCTGCGTCCTGAGAAAGAATTCACCGTTTCGGTATCTGAAAAGAACGGAAAGGATATGACTTATACCCTTGCCATTGTAGACGAAGGTTTGTTAGACCTTACATCGTTTAAGACACCGAACGCATGGAGCGATTTCTATGCACGTCAGGCATTGGGTGTACGCACATGGGATATGTTCGATATGGTAGTAGGTGCACAAACCGGAAAAATGGGGCCGCTACTCAGTATTGGAGGTGACGAAGCTCTGAAACCGGGCAACAATACCATGAGCCGCTTCAAGCCTGTAGTGAAGTATTTGGGGCCTTTCTCGCTGAACGGAGGAAAAACAGACAGCCATAAGATTACATTGCCGCCATACTTCGGTTCGGTGCGTGTAATGGTAGTCGCCGGAAATGCGAAAAGCGCTTACGGAAATGCAGAGAAAACTGTTCCTGTACGCAATCCGTTGATGATACTATCCACACTTCCGCGAGTAGCGGGGCCTGACGAAGAGATACTGCTTCCTGTCAATGTCTTCGCAATGGATAAGAAAGTGAAGAACGTAACCGTAAATATTCAGTCGGGCGGACTGTTCCAGTTCACCGACGGAACGAGTAAATCGGTTACATTTACCGACACGGGCGACAAGATGGTATACTTCAAAGTGAAAGTAGGTAAAAAGACAGGGTTTGAAAAAGTCGTGATCAAAGCTACAGGAGGCGGTGAATCTGCCACTGAAACTGTAGATATAGAGATACGCAATCCGAATACGCCTGTACTAATGACATCGCAGGCATTGGTTGCGGCCAACGAATCTTCAGATATGAGCCTGACATTCGACAACATTAAAGGCGGAGACTGGGCACGCCTCGAAGTATCGCGCATGCCGGGTATCGACTTAGGTAAGAATCTCGACTTCCTGCGCTATTATCCTCACGGATGCTCGGAACAGGTAACATCGAAAGGATTCCCGCTACTATATATAGAGAACTTCCGCGCACTGACCAATGCCGAAAAAGAAGTGATGAATAATCATATCAAAGAAGCGATAAACATTATCACATCGCGTCAGTTGAGTGACGGCGGTATTGTGTACTGGCCGGGAGATCGTTATCCGAACGAATGGGTAACCAGTTATGCAGGACATTTCCTAGTAGAAGCGCAGCGTGCAGGACGCGATGTACCGACTTCGGTAATAACCAAGTGGAAACAGTTCCAGAAGAAATCGGCTCAGACATGGAATAAGCAGGATATATACAATACATACTACAGTTATTCGATGAGCGACCTACAACAGGCATACCGTCTGTATACGCTTGCATTGGCAGGTGAGCCTGAACTGGGAGCAATGAACCGTCTGAAAGAAATGGCAAATCTGTCTACTCAGGCTCGTTGGCGACTTGCTGCAGCCTATGTACTGGCAGGCAAAAAAGATGCTGCAAACCAACTGATAAACAATGTGAATGACCAGATCACAGGTTATACTTTCAATAACAATACTTACGGTAGTTCGAGCCGCGATATGGCAATGGTTATGGAAACATATCTCTTGTTAAGTAAAGTAGATAAAGCACTGGCATTGTCATTCAAGGTATCGGAAAGCTTGAGCAACCGTTACATTACCACTCAATCGGCAGCATACGGACTGATTGCTATGTCGAAACTTGCTGAGAAAATGGGTAAGGGAACTATTGCTTACGACTGGACGCTGAACGGAGTGAAACAACAAACCGTAAATTCAGGAAAAGTATTCCAAGAGATAGAGATCAAGCCACAGGATAAGATCGATGTTTCGTTCCAAAACAAAGGACAAGGACAATTATATGTTCGCCTTATCGGGCGCACACAGCCGTTGGTAGACAACAGTCCGGCTCTGAATAACGGAGTAAACTTGTATGTAAAATATGTGGATGAAAATGGTAAGGATATAGACATCACTTCCCTGAAACAGGGTACGGAGTTCTATGCCAGCGTCATTGTGCAGAACGTTTCGGGACAGACACTCACCGATATGAATCTGAACCAGATATTTGCATCGGGATGGGAAATATTCAACAACCGATTGTTCAATCAGGCAGCAAATAACACAGCCGCATCATACAACTATCAGGATATAAGGGACGACCGTGTATATACATACTTCAATATTGGCTCAGGGTATTCCATGGCATTCAAGGTTCGATTGCAGGCTGCATACTGCGGACGGTTCTATCTGCCTGCCGTATCGTGCGAAGCTATGTACAGCCCAACCGAACAAAGCCGCACTACCGGACAATGGGTTGAAGTAAAACAATAAAAAGGTCTGCGACCTTAATACAGAATAAAATAGGGCATTTTTCAAATAAATGCCCTATTTTTGTATCAGTTTATCCCCATTATATGAAAAAGATACTTTGCACATTTGCCAACTACCCTTTATCCAAAGGATTTGACCGCTATAAAAAAGAAGCCGAGGCATTCGGGGTCTTTGACGAAATATACATGTACGACGAAAATGGTTTGGACAAGAAGTTCAGGACTAAATTCGGCCGCTTTCTCTATCCTTTTTCGCGCGGCTACGGCTATTGGGGTTGGAAACCCTTTATCATAAAGCAAACGCTGGATAAAATGGAAGAAGGAGATATACTCCTCTATACCGATTTAGGCTGTGTACTCAATGTAGAAGGTAAAAAGCGTCTGTTGGAATACTTCGACATTACCAACCAGTCCGAATCAGGTATATTGTGCGCCCGTACACAGGATGAAGCACATGCCGTACGGAAAGAACTGGCATTTTTTGAATATGAATATACCAAAGGCGATATACTTGACTATTTCGGCGTGAGGAATAACAAAGAGATTACCGAAACAAGACAATTTGAGGCAGGGATCGTATTTTATAGGAAAGGCCCGATAGTAAATGCTTTCCTTGACGAATGGCTCGATACGGTTTATAATCACTTCGACTTCCTGACCGACAGGCCGTCAAAATCACCGAACCTTCCGGGATTTAAAGAAAACCGCCACGACCAGAGTATATTCTCTGTTATGGCAAAGAAATACAAAATCGCAGATTTTTCGCGTAACGAGCTATGCCCTAACGAATACGACAATCTGGACTGGGGCGTGATGAAAGAATACCCTATCTGGGCTAAACGTGAGGTCTATTACAAAAGTATGTGGCACTATCAGCACAGATTCAGCCTGCGCAAGTATTATGGGATCCTTTGGGGTATCAAATACTTCTTCAAGAGCCTGATACGCCCTAAAACCTATTTCAGATGAAAAGAGCAGTTTGTACATTTGGCAGCTACTACCTGACCGAAGGCTTTCCCCGTTTCAGAAAGATGACGGAGGAGATGAATATATTTGACGATATATATACTATCTGCGAAAAAGATCTGGATAAGGATTTCTATAAACGATGGGGACGTTACCTCATCCCTTATTCCAGAGGTTTTGGCTATTGGTGCTGGAAGCCTTATTTCATTCTGAAGATATTGGAAAAGATGGAAGAAGGCGATGTGCTTCTATATTCCGATATAGGTTGCTATTTTAACCCTAACGGTCGTGAAAGACTGTTGGAATACTACGACATTGTAGACAAAACACCGACCGGTATTCTCGGCGTAAAGAGTCAGGAAGAAAGCTACAACGGTATGCCCGAAACCCTGTACTACGAATATGAATGGACTAAAGGCGATGTGTTTGCCTACTACAATGTGTACGATGACAAGGCATATACGCATACACCACAATTTGAATCGACCATTATATTTTTCAAGAAAAGCCCTACGGTGATGCAATTCGTACAGGATTGGTATCAGGCTTATCTGGACGATTACAGTCTGGCGACCGATTCACCGTCACGCGTACCCAATCTGCCCGGATTTAAAGAGAATCGCCACGACCAGAGCATTTATTCTATACTTGGTAAGAAATACGGGATAGCTGAGATTTCAACGAATGAGATTTTTCAGCGCGACTGGTCGTTACTTGACAAATACCCGATACAGGCACGCAGAGATAAATTTTATACAAGTAAGTATCACTACAAGCACCGTTTCAGATTGCGGAAGTTGTACAGAAGATGGTGGAATATAAAATATTGGTTCAAAGACAAATTCTAAAACGAATCGTCTTCTTTTGCTTTTGACAATGTAAAACTCATCAGCAAGCCTATAATAAAGCCGCTTACCAATCCGCCGATATGGGCGGCATTATCGATCTGTGCATCGGCAAATCCCATAATCAGATTGAATCCGACGAATATAGCAATACTGATAATGAAGGCTCCTGTAAACTGTTTTGGAAAAACCCTTGTAAGCATAAAGGCAAGCACTCCGCCATAAAGCCCGAATATAGCACCCGAAGCTCCCACACTTACCGAATCGCTGAAAGCGACACTGGCCATACTGGCTATGATACCCGACAACAGATATAATATCGTTATACGCAACCAGCCGATCCTTTCTTCGAGCAGAAGGCCGGCTAAGAGAAGTGCATACATATTGAATGCCAAGTGCATCAGCCCTCCATGCAGAAATGTAGAGGTCAACAACCGCCAATACTGTCCGGCACTGACCATCGGTGCATAATTTGCACCCCATGCCAACAAGTCCTTTCCGCTGAACGAAACAACACCCAATCCGGCAACGACCATAGCGATGAAAACTCCAATATTAAGGAAGATTAGCACGGGTGTGACAACGAATCCTTTATGAGGCAGAAAAAGTTCTGAGAACTCATTTCCGCTCTCAATCTTCCCCTTTTTTTCCCTCAACTGTTGCAGTTTAAAGGCATCCAGCATATTGAACAGAACAATAATCAATATAATAACAGCACAGATGGCAAATGATACGAGAATCCACATAACGGAACTTCCCGTCCTCTCCTCAAAAGGCTCATTGATAGGCAGCAGTACAGTCTCACACTTATTCAACTCGGAATTGTTCTTAATAGCTGCCAGATATCGGTCGTTGTCCTCATTGTTTGCAGCACGTTCAAAGTATTGAAATTTATTCAGGTCTTCATACACAAACTTGCGTTCGCTATCGTTCAGGAAATCGCGAAACTCGGCTTCTTTATCTGCATCATCCAGTTTAGATGCGCTTACAGAATAGGTATATTTCATACCATACCATGCCCTGATAGGTGCAAATACACTATCGTAAGCATTTTCCCGAATGGGGACAACAATGTATAATTGCATTCTTAGCGACCTGCCTTTATCAGTATAACTTATCGCAGGTTCGTAGCCGATATCGTTTTTGTCTAAATAATAGTCTTTTATCGTATAATATTTCTCCGGCTTATGATCTGTAATCTGCATTATATTATCGAGATGGAGAATGTTTCCCGATGCCTTCGTCAGATAACCACTACCTAAAACTGCAGGTACAGCCATTGTAGCCACCAGCACCAAATGGATCAGCATAGAAGGCCTGCTGTCAAAATCAATTTTCAGCAATTTGATACGGGGACGCAACAATAAATAAGCAACCACACAGGACAAACCGACAGGCAACCAATAGTGCAGAACATCCTCTTTCAGGGGTAAGAGATCCAATTTGATATTGAGCAGCCACAGCAAGGAAAGGTAAGCAACTATAAACAAGATGCTTATTAAGAGATATGGGAAATAAATAAGTTTGAGTTTTGTGTTTGTTTCCATCGATCCTGTCAACTATCCCTTCGCTTCACTGATTTTTTTATTATTATCATTTTCTCCAGTTCAGCCAGTTTTGTACTATCTTTTAATGTAATAAGCATCCATCGCCCATCGTGAAGCTGTGGAGTATTGTCGAAAATCGTGATCATATCGGAGCTGAATTCTTCTTTATGAGCATCAAAAGTGATCACCTCTTTTTTTCCATATACCAATACAACAGAGAAAGCATTTTTCTCGGGAAATATGGAAACCAATGTCTTTCCGTTTTTACGGTAGCGTACCATAACGCCGAATTTCTGTCCGCCAAAAACGATCTGTTGCTCGAAGTTGTAATTATCGTTCAAAAAATCGAGCAGGGCATCGAATGCTTTTACTGCTTTAGAGGCTTTGATAAAACTTTTGATTTCAGCCATATCGGGCAATGGCTCTTTTCTGTATATTCTCTCAGGTAATTGTGTTTCCATGAAAAACGGGTTTATTGAAAAACAAATATAGTGAATTATTTATATTTCAATCTATTGCAAAATAATAAATGGACTGCAAGACATAAAATAACAAATATACCTCCGACAGTGATAACGCCTGTCCATCCGTATTGCTGCCATGCCTGTCCGCCGACTAATGTACCTACCGAACCTCCTACGAAATATGATACCATATAAACCGTATTTAAGCGGTTCGAGGCTTCAGGATGCGATGAGAACACGATTGTCTGGTTAGTGACGTGCATTCCCTGCAGCCCCATATCGATGAATATGATACCGATAATGAGCCCGATATATGAGCTGCCCCCTACCCCGAATATCACCCACGAAAGAATCATAAGACTACAGGATATGGCGATAAGAACATTCTTATTTACTTTCCCTGAAATATAACCCCCTAATGATGCAGCTAATGCCCCTGCAATACCTACCAATCCGAGCATACCTGCGACATCGCTCCCCTGAAAGAAAGGAGCTTGTTCGAGACGGAATGTAAGGGTAGTCCAGAATATAGAGAATGAACCGAATCCAAGTGCCCCACGCAGTGAAGCTAATCTAAGGGCGGGCAGATCTTTTGTATAACGTGCAATGGAGCGCATCAACTGACCGTATGTACCACTGAATGTAGGGCGCATATCGGGTAGCAACCACGCTATCAGTGCAGCCATTACGACCATCATACCCGCAGCTATATAAAACACTTCGCGCCAACCAAGATATTCACCCACAAGTCCGCTGAATACACGGGAAGCCAGTATTCCTACAAGCAGTCCGCTCATTACAATACCGACGTTCTTACCTTTATCCTCAGGACGCGACAGCTGTGCGGCAATAGGTACAAATACCTGAGGCACGACCGATGTCAGTCCGATAAAGAAACTGGCTATGATCATCACCGTTAGCGATTGGCTCAGGGCAAAGACCAGCAGGGAAGCTATTATAAATATAAAATCTATCAGTATGATTCTTTTCCGCCTGTACATATCGCCCAGCGGAATTATCAGCAGCAATCCGGCGGCATAACCCATCTGTGTGAACATAGCTACCTTACTGGTGGCTGCCTCCGACTCGCCCAACTCCCGCGCTATCATACCCAGTAGCGGCTGATTGTAATAATTATTAGCAACAACAAGTCCGGCTCCGATCGTCATCAACCAGAGCGTACTTTTAGTCAGATATTGTTTGTTTTCTTCTTCGGGCATTAACATTGAAATCTATTTTATTCGGAATACTTCACATTCAGTATCCAGTTGCGTACCATTTCTTTATCGAAGATCTTACCGATAACCCTGTATTTGGAGTCATTCAGCGGATTTCGTCCGACTAATGGCTCAGACATAACACCAATCTTAGGACGGTAATAGTTGGCATGTACAAAGGACATTTTGCCATTCACATAGTAAATATAGCCCACATGCATATCGAGACCGACAATATACAAGCCTTCGCCTTTGGCTTCGATATAGTCTATAACGTCTTTCATCGGCTTTTGTTGAAAGCGCTTTATATCTGTACTTACTTTCTTTATGAGGTATTCGGATGCCTGCTGTGCCCATTTGATGCGGGGAATATTGAAACCCATATCGCGCAGCGTGGTGGTCACAAAGTAGCCACAGGCAATGCTGCCCTCGCGCGGTGTCTGGCTATGTCCGTGAAATGTCCAAGGGGTATTGTACCATGAGCGGAAGAAATTGTCGGAGATGGTCAGAAGATAGTCCTGAGCTTCGTTCAGTATTTGTTCCTGTTTGTCTTTGTCGTCCTTATATTTATCATAAGCAACACGGAAAGCATCTCTCTTTTCGAGTGTTTCTTTTTTCAGATCAGTGTAGGGTTTTACCTGTTCTTCTATCCTTTCTTTCCACACGTCGAGGCTCTTCTCTCTGCGTGATTCGGATGAACAGGATAGAGAAAAGCTGAGAAATAGCAGGATAATAAATAGTTTTATCTTCATCAGTTTATTTTATTTATTATCAAACTTCCACTCAATATTTTTCATTGCTCTGAACTCAAGCATTTCAGAGGTTCCTATATTCTGTTCAATTATAGTTTCGCTGTATGCATCTATAATAAGGGGATCGAAATCGCCTGTAACTATCACTTTTCTATTTACTACTGAATCGTCCCAAAAGAAAGAACCATCCATAAAGACAGTTTCGTCATTGGCATCTATATAGTTTGCATATTTAAGATCGTCTCTTGCAATGCCCGATACGGTAATCTTATCTCCACTCTGGATACTATCGAGCTTCCATTCGGGCTTTCGTATAACTTTTATCTTGTGTTGCTTTCCTTCAAAATAAGTCTGTATTCTCTTACCATCGAGCTTTATTGCTTTATAGACATCAATATCTATCGAATCGAGATAGCCCTTTACTGCAATCCGCTTATCAGCCAGATCTCCCCAATCCGACAAGCCGTCGATCCAGTACACTCCTCCACCTGTTATCACGATAGCTTCACCATCGAGATTCATGGTTGTACCACTCATAGAAATTTCCTTGCCATAGTCTTTGCAACTCTGGAAAGAGAGAAGAATAAATAGCAGTAAAGTGATGTGTTTCATAGCCGTATATATTTTAGTCTCTGAACCGCTTCGTTATATCTCCGAATGCATCTATGCGCCTGTCACGGAAGAATGGCCACCAGCGGCGCACCTGTTCCGAGCGTTTCATATCTATCTCTACTAACTGCACTTCTTCTTTGTCATTACTTGCCTGCCATAGTATTTCCCCCTGCGGGCCTGCGACGAAGCTATTGCCCCAGAAAGTAATTCCATTGGTCTGTCCCGATGGGTCGGGTTCGTAGCCTGTACGATTTACCGAAACTACATGTAATCCGTTAGCTACGGCATGTCCGCGTTGCGATATTGTCCACGCTCCCAGTTGGCGGTCTTTTTCGTCCTGTGCATCGGTCGACTCCCAACCGATAGCGGTAGGATAGATCAGTAGGTCGGCTCCTGCCATTGCCATCAGGCGGGCAGCCTCAGGATACCACTGATCCCAGCAGACAAGAACGCCGAGTTTCCCCAGAGATGTTTCGATAGGTTGGAAGCCCAGATCGCCGGGTGTGAAATAGAATTTTTCGTAATATGCCGGATCGTCGGGTATGTGCATCTTCCGGTATTTGCCGGCAATGGTTCCGTCTTTTTCCAGAACAACAGCCGTATTGTGATATAGTCCTGCTGCACGGCGCTCGAACAGGGAAAGTACAATAACAACCCCTAGTTCCTTAGCCAATACGCCGAACTGATCGGTAGACGGGCCGGGAATAGTCTCAGCCAGATCGAAGATATTGGTGTCTTCTACCTGACAGAAATACAGGGAATTGTGCAATTCCTGTAAAACGATAAGTTGCGCACCCTGCTTTGCAGCTACACGTATTTTATTTTTGAGCCCTTGTATATTCTTCTCTATATCGGAGCTGTTTGCTTGTTGTATAAGTCCTATTTTCATAAATATAATGTGCTAATTAGTGAATATGCCAATATGCCAATGGCGCAAAGCAATAAAATTTATTATATTAAGAATACGTCTTGTTACTTGTAACTGCCCGATAGGGTGAAGTAACTCGTAACTGACTAATCCGGTAATTTAATAGTATCAGGAGACATTTCGATATGTTTCTCGAACTCTTCTATCCTCAGTTTTATATCGTCCAGAAATTCCTGTGTACAACCTGCTTTTTCGGCATCCAGATAATACTGTCTGAGTAAAGGTAAGAATAATATGTCGTTACCCGAAAATACCATTGCAGGCACATCGTTCTTTATACACCGGAACAGTAATGCTTTCTGATCTTTCATATTTTTGTAGTTATAAGTTTTTTAGTGTACTGGTTTACTAGAAAAACAATTTAAGCTAGCAGGCTAGTAAACTAAAAACTAATATACTATTAACTGTTTATAAACCCTTCGGGGTATTGCATCGTTATACAATGTAGCGAACCATGCTGACGAATCAGCGGAGAACAATCGATTCCTATCACTTCCCTGTCGAGAAAGGCTTTCTGTAACTGCAAGCGTGCTTCTTCATCCCTTTCCTTATCGTTATAGAAAGGCAAAAGTACTGCACCGTTCAGTATAAGGAAATTGGCATAAGTAGCAGGCAATCGTGTATTGTCCTCATCATAAACGGCTTTCGCCATTGGCAATGGGATCAAATCGTAAGGCTTCCCCTTATAATCGGTAAATGTTTCCAACCGGGCTTCCATCTTACTCAACGCATCGTGATGCTCGTCTTCCTTGTCGTCACATTTTACATACACAATGGTATGCTCGTCGCAATAACGCGCAAGCGTGTCGATATGGCTGTCAGTATCGTCACCGGCAAGGTAGCCATGATCGAGCCACAACACACGGTCGAGCCCGAAAACCTCTTTCAGATAGTCTTCTATGCCGTCTTTCGACAGATAAGAATTCCGATTCGGCGACAACAGACATTCCGATGTCGTCAGCAATGTTCCTTTTCCGTCAGATTCTAATGCACCACCTTCGAGTACAAAATCTTTATGGTTGTCGAGTTCGACATCGTCACGGAATACTTTTTGAGCATGAAGCCCTCTGGTAATCTGGTTATCAAGGTCAGATGCAAATTTCAATCCCCATCCGTTGAAAGTAAAATCATAGATATGCTTCTCTCCGTTCTTAAAGACAGATATGCCGCTGTGGTCGCGCGCCCATGTGTCGTTTGTAGGCAACTGCACACAAATAAGATTATCGAACAGGTGTTTGTATTCTTGTAACTGATATCTTACCAGATCGTCATCGTGACAGACAACAATCAGTTTCTGCCTTTTCAGGATTTCTACAGCGATCCGAACATAACAAGCGGTTACGTCTTCTATCATATATTCCCAGTCGGTACTCAGATGCGGCCATGTAAGTTGTATTGCACTTTGAGGATACCATTCGGGTGGTAAAAGTATAGGGTGAGCCATTTTCGTTTTCTTTTTTTTTAATGCAAAGCAAAAATACAAATAATTAATGCCAATCAGTATTTGAAAATGTATAAAATTA
>JBEBPN010000032.1:0-43854 GCA_040395895.1 Dysgonomonas hofstadii | reverse complement strand
ATCCGCCCCTACATATCGGAAACTTGTAATTTTACATATGCTGCGCTCCTGTGACCGTTGGTTGTCAGCTTTTAGTTAAAATTGCCTGATCTGTCACGCTGAGGTACGAAGTATCTTTTGAAAATGAAGAATGAAAAGTCAAAAATGAAGAATATGGAAACAAGAGACTCTTCCCGATGGTCAGAGTGACAGAGAGAATAAAAAGTAACAGAAATAAAAATAGTGCAGATGTGTTACATTTGCCTCGCCTTCGCTTCGGCGATCGATGATTGTTACCTTTTGTTATTCGCTGTATTTCGTAGGGCTAACAAAAAGCTGTCTGGAAGGTGAATCCAGACAGTTCCTATCATGTATGGTCTGTAGGATTACAATGCTTTTCTCATAAAGCGTATCCAGTTGCCATTGGCTATTTTTTCGATGTCTTCGTCGCTATAGCCTCTGTTTTTAAGTAAAGATGGTACTTTTTGCAGATCGGCTATTGTTTTCAGGTCGTAAGGACATTGCTCTGTACCGAATGCACCATCGAGATCACTGCCTATGGCGGCATGATCGGTATTTCCGGCAATCTGGCAAATATTGTCAATATTGTTTATCATGATTTCCAGATTGCAGTTCATGCCTTTTGCATTAGATACGCCGCGTACCCAGTTGGGAACCATCATCCACGCGTCTAAAGCGATACCGATAACAGCATCACGCTCGATCAGCGCTTTTATCATCTCATCGCTGAACTGACGGTTATGGTCTACAAATTTGCGGCAATTATTATGGCTTGCCCAGATGTTACCTTTGTATATTTCCAAAGCATGCCAGAAAGCGTCGTCATTCAGGTGGGTGGCATCCAGTATCATACCGAGTCTATCCATTTCTTTTAGCAAGGCAACACCCATATCATTAAGTCGTCCTGATGAATCGGTGCCATTGGCATATCGTCCCGGACCGTAATGTGCAGGGCCGATTGCCCGCAGTCCGTAATTATAGGCTATCTCTACATGGTCGATAGTGACAATGGAATCAGCACCTTCGAGGCTTAGTATATATCCTACAGGCTTCTTGTCATTCGGTTCCCCGTTCGCCCATAATGCTAAATGTGCATCCAATTCGGCGCGGTTCTTTATCATAACCATTTCGCCAAGACGCTCCATTTCGCGGTACCATGCCAGCTGTCCCTGCGTCTGAGCCCATGCCTGCTCAGGAGAGTGCCATCCTGCACCCGGCAGCCCTTTGTTGTTCCTTACTACCCGTCCTATCTGCGTGGCTACTACCAGCCCTATGTTTCCTTTGCGCAGTTCGGGCAGGGTTGTGGTGGCGTTACCTCTGTCGGGCTTGTCGGTCATGCCGGCTTCGCTTTCGTTTATTTCATCTACAGACCAGCGGAGGTCTCTGTTCCATTCCAAAGCATTCATGCTCAGGTCGAGGTGTGCATCTATAATAAGTGGTTTAGACATTTTTTTTAAGGTTTTCAGTATTTATGATTAATAAAGGAAGTGATCCTAATAGTTTATAGAACGGTTTCGGGCAACGACATTCCAGTATGTGATCTTATTGTTATTCATAATCACATAGGCTTTATCATATAGCGCTACCGTAGGACAGATGTGCACCGGTACTCCATAGAATATATCTCCTAAGTGATATTCGCTACTGTCCGGTACTTCCAGCACAAGATGCTCTTCGCTTTGTGCTATGGGTTTAGCCTCCGGAGCATTCAGAAAGTGAACACGAGGCAACGGGTTTTCTGCAGCAACGGATTTATGGCCCAAATCGATACAAATGTGATGTTTGTCTATGACGGAGATAACACGCGAAATGACAAGGGCGGCATACTCGAAAGGTAAGTCTTTCAGAATGTGTTTGTATCCCCAATCCCAGAATACAAATGTGCCGGGGCTGCATTCTACATTATTCCTGTGTATATGTATGGGGAAAGTTGGAGTTCCTCCCATTATCAGAGTCAGGGGGTAAGGACACCATTCTGCTATTTCATCATAGGCCTTCTTTGCTAGGGCGAACGATCTGTCTCCGCCTTTCTTACGCTCACTTACATCCTCGTCATGTATTTGTCCGTCATAGCCGTGAATTCCTGTCAGGCGAATATTTTCCAGAGAGAGTATCTTTTTCGCTAATGAAGACGCTCCTTCCGGTGAAATGCCTGTGCGGTTCATGCCGACATTGAGGTCTATATACACATTCAGCTTTATTCTCTCCTTTTTGCAAAGTGAGTCTGTCTGCTGTGCGTTGAGTTCGTTATCTACAAGGCAGGAGAAAGCGCTTAGCGGATATGCTTTGACTAATGACAGCAAGCGGGATATTTTAGGGCCTACAGGCTGGTAAGCCAACAGTATATCGGGAGCTCCTATGATAGCCAGCATTTCGGCTTCGGCGATAGTCGCGCATTTAAACTTGGTAATGCCGGACTGTAGCATCATATTGCAGACTTCACTCATCTTATTTGTTTTCACATGAGGGCGGAGTTTGTCTACATCTTTAGCCATTTCGATGCAAAGGTCGATGTTCTCCTGCACCTTATCGGGATAGATAACTAATGCGGGAGAATCTATCTGCTCTTTGTTTTTGATCTTATACCATTCAGTCATAATATTGAGGTAGGTTTAGTATAGTTCAAATAATGCTTCTATTTCTACAGGAATATTATCTGGTAATGATCCGAAGCCTACAGCACTTCTTGTGCCGACACCGTTCTCTTCGCCCCATACTTCGGCAAAGAGCTCACTGCATCCGTTGATAATATATGGGTGATACTCGAATTCGGGCACGCAGTTTACCATGCCGAGAACCTTGATCACTCTTTTAACTTTATTGAGGCTGCCGAGATTGGTTTTGATGGTAGATAGCATGGTTAGCCCTACCTGTCGTGCGGCAAGCTTACCTTCTTCCTGAGTTAGCTCCCTACCGATACGGCCAATAATCAAAGACTTGTCGTCTTGTACAGGGCCATGTCCGGATAGGTACAAATACTTGCCATCTATCAGGCATGGTTTATATACTCCTTTGGGAGCAGGAGCAGGAGGAAGGGATAATCCCAATTTTGCGAATTGTTCATCAGCGTTGTACATACTCATAATGTTTATGGTTTAAGTTTATATAATTTATTTTACAAAAAGGCTTAATAATAAGACGCCTAATAGCCCCACGACGGAAACTATCGCCTCCATAACCGACCATGATCTGAGCGTGTCTTTCATGCTTAGGTTGAAGTACTCTTTAAACATCCAGAAGCCCGCATCGTTCACATGGGAGAACATTAAGCTACCTGCACCCAAAGATAAAACCATCAGGCATGGGTTTACACCGCTTTGAGCAACAAGTGGCATAATAACACCTGCTGCAGTAAGGGCAGCAACGGTTGCAGATCCTACGCAACCTCTAATAATAGCAGCAATCAGCCATCCCAGAATGAGCGGATGTACAGGTAGTTGTTTTAGTACATTAGCTAACTCTTGGCTCACGCCGCTATCCTCCATTATCTGCTTGAATATTCCGGCTCCGGCAATAATGAGCAATATCATAGCTATGTCTTTTACTGCATCTCCGTAGACTTCCATTATGTCTTTCATCTTTCGTCCTTGACTTATGCCTAACGAATATGTGGCAACGATAACGGCAAGCAACATAACGACTGATGGAGCTCCAATCAATGATATGATGGATTTAGCTGTGTCACCCATCTTAGGGGAGCAGTAAGGAATGATAGTCACTATTATTAACAGAAAAACAGGTAGTGTGGCAGTTATGAAGCTATTAAGTTTACCCGGAGTTCCGTAATTGTTCACAGTCTCTTTCTGCTCAAATAGGGTTACGGGTCCGGATTTGATATTCTTCAATGTCTTTGAGAAGATAGGTCCGGCAAGGATAATTGCAGGGATAGCTACAGCTAATCCATAGATCAGCGTTAGTCCCATATCCGCTTTAAACATAGCTACCAATGCAACAGGCGAAGGGTGTGGCGGCAAAAAACCATGCGTAATGGATAATGCTGCCAGCATAGGTAATCCGATGTAGACCGCCGGGAGTTTGTATTTGTATACAATAGAAAAGATCAGTGGAACAAGTAAGACGAATCCGATACCATAAAATAAAGGGATGCCGACAATAAAGCCGGTTACCATCAATCCCCATTGGATATGCTTTGTGCCGAAAGCATTTACCATTACATCGGCGATTTTCTGTGCTGCTCCACTTTCGGCGACCAATTTTCCAAGCATTGCACCCAATACGATGATCAGAGTGAGATCTCCCATTATTGCCCCGATACCATTATTTACAGATTGGGGTAGTTTTTCTAACGGGATTCCTAATGCTATTCCAGCAAGGATAGATACAATGAGAAAAGATAAGAACGCATTGACCTTAAAACAGGATATAAGGATGATGAGTAGCACCAGGCTAAGGATAATAATGATAAAAGGCATCGACTAAGGTTTTATGTATTTGTTAATAAGTAAGGCTATCCTTATCAGGAGTTGCCCTATCGTGTTTTCTTGATGTTTCAAAATTAAGAAATAACTTCAATAAATCGCGCCTCAATATGTTAATTAACATTTAGGTGTTGACGCTATATTTAAGGCAAGGTATTTGGATATTTCACTGTTCAGAGATTGATAACTCTTTCTTTTTTCATACATTTGCAGCTTGATTTATTAACTAACTTAAAAGGTAACTTATGATTACATCAGACCAACTCAAAGAAGTGTTGGAACGCGAGGATGCGTTGAGGAGGCATCTTTGACGTCGATGCAAAGAAAATACAACTCGAAGAAGAGGAACTAAGAACGCAGGCTCCCGGATTCTGGGACGATAACAAAACAGCCGAAGCTCAGATGAAGATCATACGCGGGCTGAAAGGCTGGATAGAAGGCTACGCTGAAGTGAAAGCCGGAGTAGACGAACTACAACTTGCCTACGATTTCCTGAAAGAGGGCGTAACTTCCGAAGAAGAAGTGGATGCGGCCTACAATGAAGCACTTAAACTGGTAGAAAACCTCGAACTTAAAAACATGCTTCGCCGCGAAGAGGACAAGCTCGGAGCCGTGCTGAAAATAAACAGTGGAGCAGGAGGTACGGAAGGTCAGGACTGGGCCTCGATGCTGTTCCGTATGTATCAGCGCTGGTGCGAGGATAAGAAATATAAGACAACCATTACCAACTGGCAGGATGGAGATGAAGCAGGTATAAAAACGGCTACATTACAGGTGGAAGGCGAATATGCCTACGGCTACCTGAAATCTGAAAACGGGGTACATCGCCTTGTCCGAGTTTCTCCATATAATGCACAGGGTAAACGGATGACATCGTTTGCTTCGGTGTTTGTGGTGCCGTTAGTAGACGATAGTATAGAGATTGAAGTCAATCAATCCGATATCACATGGGATACTTTCCGTTCCAGTGGGGCAGGGGGGCAGAATGTGAACAAGGTAGAAACAGGAGTACGTCTGCATTACAAATATAAAGACCCTGAGACCGGAGAGGAAAAGGAGATCGTTATAGAGAATACCGAAAGCCGTTCCCAGTTCGGGAATAAAGACAATGCTATCCGTTTGCTGAAATCGCAACTCTATGAAATGGAGCTGGAAAGACGCAGTCGGGAGCAGTCGAAGATAGAAGCCGGTAAGAAGAAGATCGAGTGGGGTTCGCAGATACGCAGTTATGTATTCGACGACCGCCGGGTGAAAGATCACCGTACCAATTATCAGACATCGAATGTAAATGCCGTAATGGATGGTGACCTCGACGATTTTATTAAAGCTTATTTAATGGAATACGGCGAAGAGGCGTAATCCGTACATTATAAAACCTTATTATTATGGCAGGAAAAACACATGTCAAAAGTGTTATTCTCGGTTTGGCTCTATTTGCAGCCCTGCCGGGAATGGCGCAAAAGAAAGTCCTGGACCACTCGGTCTACGATTCGTGGAAGAGCATTTCCAATATCAGTGTAACCAACGACGGGAAGTATTCCGCCGCTGTAGTAAAAGAACAGGAAGGTGACGATTATCTGTTGATACGTGATCTGAAAACATTGCGGGAGCTTATTGTTCCTCGTGGTTCAACTTACTCTATAGCTCCCGATCAGAGGCATGTCATTGTGCAGATCAAAGCCCCTTTTGCAGTTACCCGTCAGGCTAAGATAAAGAAGACAGCTGACGAAAAGATGCCAAAGGATTCACTGGCGATCATTGCCCTTGATAAGTTTACCGTAACCAAGATACCCAATGTAAAAAGCTATAAAACAGGGAAAGACTTCTCTGACTATATAGCTTATACATACGATGATACACTAAAGGTAAAGGACAAGAAAGAAGTGAAAGCCTATTCGCTGATACTGCGCAATATCCTTACCTCGAAAGAAGATACGATAAAGAATGCAACCGAGTATGTTTTCAGCCGGAACGGCAAAGGCTTTGCAACTATCTTAAAGCCTGCAGCAAAGGATAGTGTGAACAAGCCGGGTGTGCTGTATATCGATCTGGGTAATTATGCCAAACGAACAATCTCTACAGGTAAGACCACATATAAAGGATTAGCCTTATCCGAATCGGGTAATAAGCTGACCTTTCTGGCTACGGCAGACAGTCTCAAGAAAGAGGTAAAGGATTATAGCCTGTATTACTTCAATCCTGCTCTCGATTCGGCGATGGTAGTAGCAGATAAGTCCAAATCAGGGATGCCTGACAAATGGAATGTAAGCGAGAACTACAATCCTGTATTTAGTAAGAATGAGAAACGCCTGCTACTTGGTATAGCACCTATACAGTTGCCGAAAGATACGACGATACCCGATTTTGAGAAAGCACAACTCGATATATGGCATTGGAAAGAACCTTTGATACAACCGATGCAGCTTGTTCAGAAGGATAAGAAGTTGAAACAGACATACCTTTCATACATTGATCTGGACAATGGAAACAAGTTCTATCAACTCGCAACCGAAGATATGCCGGAAGTCTTCATCTCCAATGAGGATAACGGGCGCTATGCTGTGGGAACGTCTAATCTCAATTATATCTTCGAGTCGCAATGGGATGTATGGGCTGCTTCTACCAATGATGTTTGGCTACTCGATTTGGAGAATCATTCTCAAAAGCAGATCAAGAAGGGGTTGAAGGGGGTTCGATACCTGTCGCCTCAGGGGAATTATCTGGCATGGTACAATCCGGAAGACCGCAGGTATTATGTCTATTCCATGAGCACAGGTAAAGAGGTATGCCTTACTGATAAGTTAGACGTTAACTTCTGGAATGAAAAGACAGATACCCCGATGCTGCCTTATCCTTATGGTATTGCAGGATGGATGGAGAATGATGAGGCTTTACTTGTCTACGATGCCTACGATATATGGAAGCTCGATCCGAACGGAGTTAAAGCTCCCGAAAATCTGACTAAGGGCACAGGACGGGAGACGAAGCGGACTCTACGCTATATAAAGACTGACCCCGAGAGCAGGTTCGTAAAGCCGGGTGAAAAGCTGTTGTTGTCAGCTTTCGATAATACGACTAAGGAAAACGGTTTCTATGAGCTGGATGCTAAGTCTAAACTAAAGCAGCTTGCCATAGAGAAATATAGCTATAACTATCCGGTGAAGGCAAAAGAGCAGGATGTCTATTGCTATACCAAGAGCAACTTCAATACATCGCCCGACCTGTATGTGACTTCAGACCTTTGGAAGAAGGAAACCAAGTTGTCTGATATAAATCCTCAGATGAAAGATTATAACTGGGGTACGGCTGAACTGGTGTCGTGGACTACATTCGATGGCAAGACCACGCAGGGTATTGTATATAAGCCCGAAGACTTCGACCCGAATAAGAAATACCCTGTGATGATCTACTTCTATGAGCAGCACACCGATGACCTATACAGGTATTCGCCTCCTGCTCCGAGCCGTTCTATCATAAGTATACCATTCTATGCCAGTCGCGGATATATCGTATTCACGCCCGATATCATTTATACTACAGGGCATCCGGGTAACGACGCTTATAACTGTGTCGTATCGGGAGCCGAAATGATGGCAAAGAACGCATGGGTAGACAAAGACAATATGGCGATACAGGGACAGAGCTGGGGCGGTTATCAGGTTGCCTATCTGGTTACCCGTACCAATATGTTTAAGGCTGCCGGTGCCGGTGCTCCGGTATCCAATATGTTCAGCGCCTATGGCGGTATCCGTTGGGATACAGGAATGAGCCGTCAGTTCCAGTACGAGCAAACCCAGTCGCGTATCGGAGCCACTATGTGGGAAGCGCCGGAACTGTATAAGGAAAACTCACCTATATTCTTTGCCGATAAGGTGCAAACCCCTCTGCTGATAATGCACAACGACAAGGACGGAGCGGTGCCTTGGTATCAGGGTATAGAGTACTTTATGGCGTTGCGCCGTTTAGGCAAACCCGTATGGATGCTACAATATAACAATGAAGCCCACAATCTGAAAGAGCGTAAGAATACTAAAGACCTGAGTATTCGCCTGCAACAATTCTTCGACTACTATCTGAAAGGTGCACCTGAACCTGTCTGGATGAAAACAGGTGTTCCGGCAGTCGATAAGGGCAGGACTTATGGTCTGGAGCTGGAATAAGAAACAGATTTGAAGGGTTGGCTGATGTCAGCCCTTCTTCTTTATATAACTTCTGTTCCTTCTCTCTTCAGTAGTTCCAAGCCCATATCCTTTAGCCTGAACTTCTGTATCTTTCCGCTTCCCGTAAGCGGGAACTCATCTACAAAGAAGATATACTTAGGTATCTTATGGCGTGCAATCTGTCCGCGGCAGAAGTCTTTTACATCTTCGGGTTGCAATGTGGCTCCGTCTTGCAGGATAATGAATGCTCCCACTTGCTCACCGTATTTAGGTGAAGGGATACCGACAACCTGTATATCCTTGATTCCCTGCAAGTGGTAAAGGAATTCTTCTACCTCGCGTGGATAGATATTCTCTCCTCCCCGTATGATCATGTCTTTTATACGTCCTGTGATGCGGAAATAGCCATTCTCGTCTTTCACTCCCAGATCGCCCGAATGAAGCCACCCGTCTTTGTCGATCACTTCGGCTGTAGCCTGCGGGTTTTTATAGTAACCCTTCATTACCAAATAGCCGCGACAGCATACTTCGCCTTGTTCACCGACAGCACACTCTCCTCCGGTATCGGGATTCACAATCTTTACTTCGGTGAAAGGGTATTCCTTGCCAACGGTCGTACAGCGTGCTTCAAAAGAGTCTTCTATCGTAGAATGCGTCATGCCCGGTGACGACTCCGTCAGTCCGTAGACACTTGTGATATGTGTTATATGTAATTTGTCCGTTACCTGCCGCATCAGCTCTATAGGGCACAATGCTCCTGCCATGATGCCTGTGCGCAGCGAACTGACATCGAACATACTGAACATAGGATGATTCAATTCTGCTATAAACATTGTCGGTACACCATATAGCGCAGTACAGCGTTCTTTGTGAACCGATGCCAGTACGACCAGTGGATCGAAGCGCTCTACCATCACCTGAGTAGAACCATGTGTAAGACAGTTCATTGTGGCAAGTGTGATGCCGAAGCAGTGGAACAACGGTACACAGATACATAGCTTATCATCTTGAGTGAAGTTCATGCCCTCACCTGTGAAGAAGCCATTATTCGTTATATTGTGATGTGTCAACATTACACCTTTTGGAAAGCCTGTTGTTCCCGACGTATATTGCATATTTACTACATCGTGACAATCAACCGAAGCTTTAGCCTCATTCAGTGCATCATACGAAACATTCTTACCCAATAGCAGTATCTCGGCTGTATTGTACATTCCCCTGTATTTTTCCTGTCCGATGAATACTACATTCCGCAGACGGGGAAAACGGGAACTTTTCAGGTATCCGCGCTGTGTTGTTTTCAGTTCCGGTGCCATTTCATATACCATGTCGATATAGCTGCCGTCGAAAACACCTTCGGTAATACAGAGTGTATCGATGTCTGCATTCTCGATTATATATTCCAGTTCATGTTGCTTGTAGTTCGTATTAATGGTAACCAGTACCACACCTATCTTGGCTCCGGCATACAAGAATGTGAGCCAGTCGGGTACATTGGTCGCCCAGATGCCCATGTGGTCGCCCGGTTTCAGCCCGATAGCCAATAGCCCTTTAGCCATATTGTCTACACGCTCGTTAAACTGTTTCCATGTAAAACGAAGGTCTCTGTCGGAATATACGATGTATTCTTTATCGGGTGTTTCTTCCGCCCAGTATTCGAGCCATTGCCCCAGCGTCCGGTCAGTCAGTTGCATATAAAGTTAAATATAAAGTTTAGAGTATAACTTGTATTATACCGGAGTGTAAATCACAGCCAGTACCTTAGCCCCTTCTTCTCCTCCGGCATGTACATGATGATCTACAATAGAATCATAGTAAATGCTATCTCCTTCTTCGAGCAGATAGGTCTCATTACCATACTGGATTTCTACAATTCCTTCGAGGCAATAGATAAATTCTTCTCCTTCATGCGTGGATAGTACAAAGTCTACACCTTCTTGCACAGGTTCTATCTGAATCACGAACGGTTCCATGTGTCTGCCCGATTTGGCAGCCGATAGCGAATAGTAGTCCATGTGTTTGTGTGAAGACGTATCTTTTGTCGAAAAACTGATTGCCTTGTCGAACTGCTCTTTTCGCGATACTACAGGTCCCAATTCATCGTAGTCGTCAAGGAAAGTTCCCAGTCTGACACCCAGTACACGTGCTATCTTTATCAGTGGAGCCAGAGACGGCAATATGCCTGTTTCCTCTATTGTTTCTATCTGTAATCCATCCAGACCGGAGCGTTCCACCATTTCTACGATACTGATCGATTTGGCTTCGCGTAGCTGCTTTATGCGCTCTCCTATATTCATATTTGTTTTCATTCGTAAGATTGATAGTTTAAAGTTGTATTTTCAATAATACAAAAATATGATATTTATTTATATATCTTCTATTCATTGTGTTACAAAAGCCATCCGATAGGTTTTAATCTTCTTTTTAACTAAAAGCTTACATTCCTTACAAGTTTATTAGTCATTAGTCTACTAGCTTGCTAGTTTTATTTGGCTCCGCCGATTACTTCGTAATTGATTCTGTCGATTGCTTCGCAATTCCTTTCTCTTTGCACCTTTTCTTTGCAAGAAAACTCTTTTCCACTCCTTTTACTCTGTGTTTCCCGTCTTTCGGGCGTAAGATTTTATGCCCCTACAAAGTTATCTCTAGATTTTAACTAAAACCTTACAATCCTTACAAAAATCCCATTCTTTCAAAGACCGCTTTCTATTGTTAACTGATCACTGTTGACTGATCATTGCTAACTGATATATAGATAAACTTATCCCGAACAAATTACAATTCATATTGTTAATTTTAAAAAACACAAGAGTATGGCACATACTACCCATTCATTATTGCGGAAAAGAGGAGAAGGCATAGCTTCGGTTTCTTTTTCAGAACTGCTGTTCGACCTGATATATGTGTTTGCAGTAACACAAATATCACATTATCTATTGCATAATCTCGATTGGCTGGGCTTTGTGCAAAGCACCATTCTGTGGTTTGCCGTATGGCTGGGCTGGCAGCATACTACATGGATGACCAACTGGTTCGATCCCAATATCAGGAGTATCAGGGTGCTTCTGTTTGTACTGATGCTGATAGGTCTTATTATTGCTGCCGCAATACCCGAAGCATTCGGGAGCAGGGGGCTCATTTTTGCTGTCTGTTATGTTGTCATACAACTTGGCCGTACCGGAGCGATATTGTTTATGCTTGGGAAGAAACATCAGTTGACACCCAACTATACCCGCATATTCGGTTGGTTTGTTATCTCTGCTGTATTTTGGATTGTCGGGGCTTTTCAGGAAGATTACATGCGTATTGTTATCTGGAGCATTGCTGTTATCTGCGATTATACTTCTCCCATGTTCGGTTTCTATCTGCCGTTTCTTGGCAAATCGGATTCGGCGAAAGACTGGACGATAGACGGGCATCACCTGACAGAGAGAAGCCAGCTGTTTGTTATCATTGCATTCGGTGAAACCATCCTTATGACCGGAGCATCGCTGAGTGATGTAGAAGTGTGGACTGTACCAATAATTCTGGCGGCAATGATTTCCGCTATCAGTAGTCTGGCTATGTGGTGGGTATATTTCGATACCAGTAGTGAAGCAGGTACGGAAAAGATTAAGGAGGCAGACGATCCGGGAATGCTCGGGCTTAAATACCATGCAGTTCATGTCGTTCTGGTAGGAGCGCTTATAATGAGTGCGGTAGGAGACGAGTTAGTCGTAGCTCACCCGCTGGGGCATGTCAGCCCCGGAGCTGTTGTGGTTATCGTAGTAGGGCCTATTATATATCTTATTGCCAATATGATCTATAAATGGTTTACCTGCGAGAAACTGGCAAAATCGCACTTTTTCGGGATATTGGCCTTACTGGCGATAATACCGTTTTATAGATATTTGGATTTGTTGATAATAAATGCGCTCTCCGTCTCGGTTTTTGTTGTTATCAGTATATACGAAGTTGTTGGTACACGCAAAAAAAAGAATAAGTTGTAAAAGTAATAGTAAACAAAATCAAAGACGATATGTTTATATTAATATATATTTACAAACTAAAACTTAAGTTACAATGGAAGATTATGAACTGATAGACAATACGGATGCAAACCAGTATGAATTTCATGTAGGTAAGCACCTAGCCAAAATAGAGTATATAAAAACAAATAATGGCGAGATCTATCTGACTCATACCGAAGTTCCAGTAGCACTCGAAGGGCAGGGGATAGGCAGTCAGCTTGCCGGAAAAGTACTTGCCGATATAGAGCAGAAAGGGCTCCGGTTGATACCATTGTGCCCGTTTGTTGCCGGATACATTAAGAAACATCCCGACTGGCGACGTATTGTAATGAAAGGCATCAATATCTAAAATTCATAAGACAACTATATCAAAACTAAACTATCATCATTATGGAAAAGATTGTAGAATACACAAATGGCGAACTGACCGTCATCTGGAAACCCGAAATTTGTCAGCATGCAGGTGTCTGTGTAAAGATGCTGCCTGAGGTTTATCATCCGAAAGAAAGACCATGGGTAAAACCCGAAAATGCGACAACCGAGCAGTTGATAGCGCAAATAAATAAATGTCCTTCAGGTGCATTGACCTACAGGATGAATAATAAGAAATAAAAAATGATATTATCTCTGATAATACATACCACTTTATAGATTACACAACTTATTAAATGCGGAAAAGGCTTTCTGATTTTCAGAAAGCCTTTTTATATGTATGTTTACAGTTGCTTCTTATTTAGCTCCACCCGCTTTTAGTATAGTAGCCTCTTCTATGTATTTGTCGGCTTCCATAGCTATCGGAGAATTCATATATTGATTTTTGATAGTAGTGAAGACTTCGATCACTTTGTCGTAATCACCCTGATCTCTGTATATAAGTCCTGCCTTTTTGTAGAAGATAGGGCTTTGAGCCGGATTGTCTACACCTTTAGCAGCTTTGATAAAGTAACTAACAGCATCCTGAGATTTACCTGTATTGTCCAGACAGTCTCCTATAGTACCGTTTACCAGTTGCGATACGATCTCATCTTTGCCGCTATAGCTTTTCAGGTATTCCAGCGCCTTGTCGTATTTGCCCATATTGGCATAACAGATGCCTGCATATAATTTAGCAAGATTACCCGCTTTGGTAGAACCGTATTCGCTGATGATAGATTCAAAACCGTTATAGCCTTTTCCGTCACCGTTGATAGCTACAGAGTCTTGTCCCATTCTGTAATATTGTTCTCCTTTGAAAAGAGCGATCTGGGCTTCTTCGTTCTTCGGATCTACATAAAAACGCTGATATGCTAGGTAACCGCATACGATCAGCACTACAACCCCGATACCTATCAGTAGTTGCTTTTGATATTTTTCGATGAAGTTTTCAGAAGTATGAACGGCCTCGTCTATCTTTTCCCATTCTTTCTCTTCGCGTAATTCGGCTTGTTTCTTTTTAGAAGACATCGTATTTTCTTATTATATTTTTATGATTCTCAAAATTAGCAGCGACAAAAATAGCTGTTTTATCCTTATAAATAAAATCTTAGCTGTATTTTTTTTACTCGGTGTAAAATTTAACTAGACGTTCTATGGCTCTTTGACATACAGGACAAAAGTCTTTGCATGTATTTGTCTTCATTCTGCAATCTACAGCCGGGCGGTATATGCCTTTCGATGAATAGCCTGCCCCCTCATATACACCCACCTTGTATTGCCCTGCCGACTTTATGTCCGTCGGTATCGGGGTGTCAGTCTGAAGCATGTCTCTCCATTTGGAAAAGAAGTCGGTAAGCGTCGTAATATTCGGCTCCCATGGTTCTACTGTGAGTGGATATGTGTCGCTGAAAGTATCGTTCTCATAATAATATTCATCGGCCAGTCCCGCAAAACTGTGTCCGAACTCGTGTACCACTACCGGTTTGAAGTTGGGGTGGCCTGTTGTAGTCAACGTATAAGCATTGAAGATACCACCTCCGCCATATACATCGGTATTGGCAAGTATAATAATATGCGCGTATGGTATTCCCGCAATCGCATTATGTATATCTTTTACATTCGTCGTAGTCAGGTATCTGTCTGAATAGAATGTGTCGAAGTGTGATCCGAAAACTGTTTTCTGCCATTTGTTTTCTCTGGGAACACTGACACCCGAATTATCGGATACGGTTTCCACTGCATAGAAGTTGAACTTTTCCTTCATCTTGTTGAACGGGCTGTGTGCCAGTATTGCCTGACAGGCTGTAGCCGCATGTTCCCTGAATTTTCTCATTTCGGCAGCCGTGTATCCTTCGGCTATGATGGCTACATTCACACATTTGTCGATCGTTCCGCCCTGATGGATAGCTGTATAAGCAGGTATATGTTCCAGCCCTGCCTTTTTTATCAGTATATCCGACGGATCTACAGTATGTTTGATTGCAGAAACATATTCCCCGTGTTTGTTGCGCAGGCTTACTTCTATTACTACCTTATCTTTGGGATATGGCAACAGGTATAAATTCTCAAAACTTTTTCTCACCGTTTTGGCTTCATCTGTAGTCTGCCACTCCTGAAACAGTGTGCTGAACGCATCGGCATAAATACATTTACCGCTTTTCACATCCCTCATCTTTATCTGTCCGTTACCGCCCCACAGCACTTGCGGCAGATTGTGTCTGCGTCCTGCCCACAGAGGTAACTGGTTCAGTTGGTCTAAAGCGATGGATTGCGACTTATCGTCACCCGAAAAGACATAATCGACACGCAATGTTTTGTCGATAAAGTATTCATCGAATTCCTGAGCATTCACAGACAATGCACAGATGAATACCGAAAAGATAAGCAGGATGTATTTCATTTCTGTATGATGTTGGTTTCTACACGGTTTTCTATCTTTCTATAATCTCTTTTATAAACCTTTAAGCATTTATAAGGTTTCCTATATGTTTATTCTACAAAAAGATTCGTTAGGTTACTATTGACAAAGATAAAAAATAAATGGAAAGTTCGGGTAAAAGAAGCGCATAGTTAAGCTCTCGAAGTGGCTATAATATTAAAAATTTAAACTTTTTTTGATTTTTCATATTATGCTTTCTTGTTTAATTGATTAGCTTTGCATCCGAATACACTAGCAAGAGCTCTTAGTAGATGAGAAAAATTCGCATCTTAACATATATATTTGTGTGTATATTGTTCTCTGTGCCCTTCTGGGGTGCGCAATATGCCCGCATGGCTCATATAGATATATCTCCTCCCATCTATGGTAACGATACTCTCCCGCCTGTCGATCCCGATTCGTTTGCAATAGGGTTGGACTCGCTCAGGTTTCCGGCCGATTCACTTACGATAGGTCTGGATTCGCTCAGGATGGGTGCAGACTCCCTCTCCAGAGACACTACAAGGAAAAAAGATGCTTTGGATGCCATTGTCGATTATAATGCCGTCGATTCCATTGTGCTCACTGCCGATAAGTGGGGTTACCTGTACGGTGACGCCAATGTATCCTATACCAATATAAAACTGAAGGGTGAAAAGGTATTTATGAATATGGATAGCAGCCTTGTTTATGCTACCTACGGGCTCGACTCCATCGGTAAGGAATTCGGTTTTCCTATATTCTCTGATGGAGGAACAGATTACGAATCGAAAACAATGAAGTATAACTTCAAAACCAAGAAAGGATATATCACAAATGTAGTGACTACTCAGGGCGAAGGTTATGTTGTGGCAGGGCGGGCAAAGAAAAATGAGGATAACTCTTTCTTTATGCTCGATGGTAAATATACTACCTGCGACGATCATGAGCATCCGCACTTTTATCTGGCACTGACAAAAGCAAAAGTAAAACCTAAGAAGAATATTGTTACCGGACCAGCCTATCTGGTGATAGAGGGTTTGCCGATACCATTTATCGGGTTGCCGTTCGGCTTCTTCCCTTTTTCGGAGAAATATTCGTCGGGGGTGATTATGCCTTCCTACGGAGATGAGATGGACAGAGGATTCAACCTGCACGACGGAGGGTACTATTTTGCAATAAACGATAATATCGACTTAGCCCTGACCGGAGATATTTATACAAAAGGTTCGTGGGGGATAAAGGCACAATCCAATTATCGCAAGCGCTATAAATATTCCGGAGGGTTCAACTTCAATTACCTTGTCAACAAATACGGAGAGAAGGGTATCGACTATTCGGTAAGTAAAGACCTTGCTATCAGTTGGACGCATACCCAAGACCCGAAAGCCAATATGTTCAGAACACTGTCGGCCAGCGTAAACTTCTCCACAAGCTCGTATAACCGGAACAGTCTCGACAACAAATATGTACCGCGCGGAACAGAAAATACGAAGAGCTCCAGTATCAACCTTACTCAGAGGATACCAAATAGTGCATGGAGTATTTCAGCTTCTATGAACGTGGCTCAACGTAGTGCCGACTCTACTATCTCACTTACATTGCCCGATCTTACAGTCACCATGTCGCGTATCTACCCGTTCAAACGGAAAGAGATGGTCGGTTCGGAGCGTTGGTATGAGAAAATCAATATGTCGTATACCGGTAATTTCAAGAACAGTATACAGACAAAAGAAAACCTGTTGTTCAAGTCGAATCTAAAGAAAGACTGGAACAATGCAATGAAACATACGATTCCGGTGTCGGCTACTTTCAGCGCACTCAACTATCTGAATATAACCCCGTCTTTTAGCTATACGGAACGCTGGTATACCCGCCGTATAGAAAAACAATACGATCCGGTAACACGTTCTCATACATCGCTGCCCGGAGATACGACCTATTCGTTCAAACGGGTTTACGATTTCAATGCACAGTTAAGTTTCCAGACGAAGTTATACGGTTTCTACAAGCCGCTATTTATCAAAGGTGTCGATATCCGCCACGTATTCACTCCGAGCATAAGCCTGAGTTATGCGCCTGATTTCAGTAGTTCGCGTTTCGGCTTCTACGAGCGTTATAACTATATAGATGCACAAGGTAATAGTCAGGAATACACTTACTCGCCTTATGAGCGGGGAATGTTCGGTACAGCACCTTCGGGCGCACAAGGGATGGTTACATTCAGTTTCGAGAATAATCTGGAAATGAAAGTACCGTCGCAAAGTGACTCTACAGGCTATAAGAAAATAAGCCTGATAGATAATCTCAGTATCAACTTCAGCCACAATATGATGGCCGATTCACTCAAGTGGAGCGATATAGCCACCAATATCCGCCTTAAATTCAGCAAATCGTTTGTGGTAAATATCGGAGCGGCATTCGATCCTTATCTGTACAGGAAAGATCAGTATGGAACTGTGCGGAAAGTTGATAAATTACGTATCTCGAATGGTCGTGGTTTTGGTCGTCTGAAAAGTACAGGATACAGCATTTCCCCTTCCATCGATCAGGATACCTTTAAGAAATGGTTTGGTAAAGACAAGGATAGTGACAAGAAAAAAGAAGGTGGCGAAAACAGGGATGACGGTCTCGCTGCCAATGAAACCGGAGAGGGGGAAGGCGAGGGCAGAAAGAGCATGCTCGAAGGCAAGAAAGACGATAACGAATACGATGAAGACGGCTATATAAAAAATGAGATAAAATGGAATCTCGGCTTCAACTTTTCTATGAATTATTCGTGGGATACCAGCCGTGATCCAAAAGAAGGAAAGGATGGATATGTGGAATACCGGGGGCGTATAACCAAGACATTCGGCTTCAATGGTAACATACAACCTACCAAAAACTGGAATCTCAACTTCAATGCCACGTACGACTTCGATGCCAAAAAGATTGCTTATATGACTGTCAATCTTACCCGCAATCTGCACTGTTGGTCTATATCGGCTAATATAAATCCGATAGGGATGTATAAGTCTTATTATATATCGCTACGAGCCAGCTCTTCCCTATTGCAAGACCTGAAATACGAGCAACGCGGACGTACCTCTTCTTACGATCCTAACTGGGATTAATTTTCTTTCCGGACATCATAATTTACAAGGAAAAAACTCGTAACTTGCATCCATTGTAATATTTAAATCTGAAGATAGATATGAAAACAATGTCTTTCTGTTCTACCGTAATTTTCCTTATGGCTTTCTTTATCAGTTCGTGTAGCCCGACCGACCAACATTTCCTCAAAGATGAAAAATACAGGACACAGGTACATGAGCAATTTCTCAAACGAAAAGAAATGGCCGCAGGCCGTAGCCAGCAACTATTTTCGGTGCTGGATAAAGAAGGACTGACTACCGAGCAGCGTGAAGCTCTCGAGTTCCTTTACGCATATATGCCGTTATCCGATCTGGCCGATTACGATGGAGCATATTTTCTCGGTCAGGTAGATGCCGCTTTCAAGGCGCGCGACTACTTCTCTTGGGGTAAAGACATTCCCGATGATATATTCCGTCACTTTGTGCTTGTTTACCGTGTAAATAATGAAAACCTCGATACGGCTCGGCAGGTATTTTTCGATGAGCTGAAAGACCGTGTAAAAGGTCTTACTATGGAGCAGGCTGTACTCGAAGTGAATCACTGGTGTCACGAGAAAGTCACTTACAGAGGCACGGACGGGCGTACATCGTCGCCATTGGCTTTGATGAAAACATCGTGGGGACGTTGTGGTGAAGAATCTACCTTTACTACTGCCGCCTTGCGTGCAGTGGGTATTCCTGCCCGCCAATGCTATACACCGCGCTGGGTACATACCGACGACAATCATGCGTGGGTAGAAGTGTGGGTAGATGGTAAATGGCATTATATAGGAGCCTGTGAGCCCGATGCCGAACTGAATGTTGCATGGTTTTCCGCTCCGGTGAAACGGGCAATGATGGTGCATACAAATGTATTCGGACAATACAATGGCCCTGAAGAAAAGAATGTACAGACCGAACTGTATTCGGTAATCAATCTGCTGCCGAACTATACCGAAACACGAAATCTGAAAGTTACAGTAACGGATGAATCCGGTAAACCGGTGGACGGCGCTACCGTGAAATTTAATGTATACAATTATGCGGAATTTTATCCCATAGCGACTGGTATGACCGCTACCGACGGCAGGGCTTCCATTATTACAGGTATGGGTGATGTGTTCGTTTGGGCGAATAAGGACAATATTTACGGTTATGCTAAATCGACTCCTGATAATGGAGAACTCACCATCAAGCTGAATAAAAGACAAGATGAAGCTCTCGAAGAAAGAATTGTGATGGCTGCACCTGCCGAGCAAACAATAAAAGAGTTATCTGCCGAGAAGATAGCTGAGAATGCAAAACGTCTGGCTCATGAAGACTCTATTCGCAATGCTTATATGGCTACTTTTATCACAGAAGCCGATGCACGTAAATTTGCCGCTGAAAATAATCTGAATCCTGATAAGGTATGGGATTATCTGTACAGGTCGCAAGGCAACTGGCAGGATATTCAGATATTTCTGAAAGAGAAGAAAGATAATGCTTATCTGTATGCTTTTATGGAATCTCTTAAAGATAAAGATTTACGCGATACGCCTTATGAATATTTGTCCGACCATCTGGTACAAGGAGACGGGGTGCTCTTTAATGCTATAACGGATCATCATATCCGCTATGCCCAAAATGTATTATCTCCGCGTATCGCGCTCGAACTGATACGCCCTTGGCGCAGTTTCTTTAAGAAAGAATTGTCGGAAGATTTTGTAAATAAATCGAGGAGCGATATACAGCACGTTATAGCGTATGTGCGCGATAATATTAAGATCGACGACAACCAGAACTATTTCAAATGCCCGATTTCGCCACAGGGAGTATATGAATTGAAGATGGCCGACAGGCAGTCGCGCGATATATTCTTTGTAGCCCTTTGCCGTTCGATGGATATACTTACCCGCATAGACGCCGTAACAGGGCGTCCGCAATATCTGAGAGCGGAAGATGGTTTGTGGACAGATGTTTTCTTTGAACCGCAAGCCGAAGAAAAACCAAAAGGAACTATCACATTTACCAACGCGGCAGGTAACATTGTAAAACCCGGCTATTACACGCATTTTACAATCGCCCGTTTCGACAAAGGTGATTATGTGACACTCGATTATGAAAATGAGATCAAGAGCCTTCCTGCGAAAGTTTCCGTAGATGCAGGTTATTATCGCCTGATGACCGGAAGCAGGGCAAATGATGGTTCGGTAACAGTGGATACCCGTTATTTTGAGGTGAAAGAAAAAAGCCAGACGGCTATTGAAATAAAGCTTCCTAAAGTAGACAAGGGTATACAGGTACAGGGTATTGTAGACCCGAATACAATAGTGATATTGAATGACGGTAGTAAGAAAACCCTGAAAGAGCTTACCAACAAGAAAGGGCTTGTTATCTGCTTTGCTGATCCTGACAAGGAACCGACCAAACATATACTGCAAGATCTTCCTGCTGTTCAGCAGACATTAGAAGAATGGGACGGGGGAGTGCTGTTCGCTGTTCCAGACGATAAAGTGAGCAAAGCTTTCGATGCTTCTGCATTTAACGGATTGCCAAAGCAATCAGTTTGGATGACCGACAACAAGCGTACTCTGTTAAATAGTGTGGCGGGAGCATTACAAATTGAATTTTCTAACAACTTCCCTTTAGTAATTTATCTGTCTACCAATGGTGGTATTTTGTACTCATCGCAGGGTTATCGTATTGGTATAGGGGAAGATATAGTGAGGACAATAATGGAGGAAAAAGAGACAAAAAAGTAAAATATATCTTTTATGCAAACAAACAAAATTATTATTCAGTTGCTATTTGCAACACTTATTCTCATGACGGCTACAGCTTGCCCTATGGAGCAAAAGTTAACACAAAATATCGTGTTCGAGCTTGGTGGGGAAGTCGGTGTAGATTCTTCAGGAGTAGTTATCTCAGATCTGTCAAAGATTGATGAAACAAAAAAAGACAGCCTTAAAAGCTGTCTTTTCCACACTATAATAATAAAGATTAATTAACCTACACTACCCTCTAGGCTTATTTGCAATAGCTTTTGTGCTTCTACTGCAAACTCCATCGGAAGGTTCTGCATTACTTCTTTTGCATATCCGTTCACAATCAGTCCTACAGCTTCTTCTGTGCCAATACCGCGCTGGTTACAGTAAAGTATCTGGTCTTCGCTGATTTTCGATGTAGTAGCCTCATGCTCTATGATCGCTGTCGGATTGGCTATATCAGAATATGGGAATGTATGCGCTCCGCACTTGTCGCCCAGCAGCAAGCTGTCGCATTGCGAGTGGTTGCGTGCTCCTTCGGCTTTCGGAGATACTTTTACCAGTCCGCGATACGAGTTCTGGCTGAATCCTGCCGAAATACCTTTCGATACGATACGGCTTCTGGTGTTTTTGCCGATATGTACCATCTTAGTTCCGGTGTCGGCCTGCTGATAATTATTTGTTACAGCTACCGAATAGAATTCACCTATAGAATTGTCTCCGGCAAGTATACATGAAGGGTATTTCCATGTAATCGCCGAACCTGTTTCTACCTGTGTCCATGATATTTTTGAACCGTTGCCCTTGCATAGCCCGCGTTTGGTTACAAAGTTGTAGATACCACCTTTGCCTTCCTTATCGCCCGGATACCAGTTTTGTACGGTCGAATATTTTACTTCGGCGTGGTCGAGTGCTATAATTTCCACAATAGCGGCATGCAACTGATTTTCGTCACGCATGGGTGCTGTACAACCTTCGAGGTAACTTACATAAGCGTTGTCGTCGGCAACGATCAGTGTACGTTCAAACTGTCCTGTATTTGCCGCATTGATACGGAAATATGTAGACAATTCCATCGGGCAGCGTACCCCCTTAGGAATGTATACGAACGACCCGTCGCTGAATACGGCAGAGTTGAGCGCCCCGAAATAATTATCGCGGTAAGGCACTACCGATCCCAGATATTTCTTTACCAGTTCAGGGTGTTCCTGTACCGCCTCGCTGAACGAGCAGAATATAATTCCTTTTTCGGAAAGCACTTCTTTGAATGTCGTTTTCACCGATACGCTGTCTACTACAGCATCTACAGCCATATTTTGCACTCCGGCCAGTATTTCGCGCTCGTGGAGAGGAACACCCAGTTTGTCGAATGTTTTCAGCAATTCGGGGTCTACTTCATCGAGGCTTTTAGGGCCGTCTTTCTTTTTCGGTGCGGCATAGTAGCTGATACTCTGGTAATCTATTTCCGGTATATTCAGATGCGCCCATTGCGGGGGTTCCATTGTCAGCCAGTGACGATATGCTTTCAATCTGAATTCCAGCAGCCATTCCGGTTCGTTCTTTTTTGCCGAGATCAGACGCACAACGTCCTCATTCAGTCCGGTCGGAATAACTTCTGTTTCAATATCTGTTACAAACCCGTATTTATAATCACCGGTGGTAACATCTTCTAAAATTTTATCTTGAGTTTCCTGCATTTTGTTTATTAGTTACGAGTTACAAGTTAGAAGTTACAAGAGTCTTCGCTCATCGTTGTTAACTGCTAACTGTTGACTGATTGCGCTGCAAAGATATTACATTCTTGCCACTTATCGAACACATATCAATATTTTGCATCACTCATAGAACAGATAGAAGCAGGTTTTGTTTGGTCGTTTTGGGTTTTATAACAAATAATGAATCAGACTAGTCGTTTTTATCTATATTGAAGTCCTTATCAAAAAAAGGATCGGTAATCAGGGGTAGTTTATCCGGCATCCGGTTCAATTCCTTTTTGGTATGCTCTTCTTTCGTTCCGTCCTCTTCACAGTCGCTGATGTAGTCTTCGATCAGAATATCACCCGTTAGCAATTCATATTGCATACTATGCCCATGGCAGGCATTTCCTCCCGAAGTCCTTACGTGTATCAGATGCCAGTTGTCGTTTATGTATTTGTATGAGTGCTGATAAGACCATTTTTCGGAACTGCCGCCCCAATGGTTTATAATGATGCAGCCATCCTCTATGCTTATCCCGTCGAAAGGGTCGCCCATCATGCCGCCGCCGCCACTCGACAGCAACGGCGCAAAAGTTTGTAGCCAGAGTTTCCATTTGCCATTTTCTTTTTTGTAAATAGCGAGGCATCGCGCTTCAAATTCTTCATCATTGATAGGCGTATTGTATACAATGGCTTTGTCGGCAATACCATCTCCATTGAGATCTCCATCAGCCTGCCCTATGATGCGCCACCATTTTGGTGTAAATTCGCTAAGGTTATCTGCCGATGTGAGGGTTATCTCCGTATCGAAATCTCCGTTCTCTATTGCCTGATGGTATGCTTCTAATTTTTCCTTTTTTTCATCAGCCCATTTCTCGATGTTGTCAGCCATATAATGTATGTCATCACTTATAGGCAAATACGATTCGTTGATGCCTGTTTCCGTTTCATTCTCGGCGTAATATGTTATTTCACGCAACTCTATCTCTGATAGCTTTCTTCGTGCATCATTGTCGCTATAGTAAATGTTTTTTTGTGTCCAGTTACCATGCTGATCGTATTTATACTCATACTCTGTTATTGTGGTGTGATTCTGATAACTACTTGTTTTGATCTTTTCGTTACCATATTCGTCGTACTCAAATATCTCGTTGAGTATGGAGCTTACTCCGGCCAGTTCGCTTTGTCGCTTTTGCCTTAGTTTTCCTTCCTCGTCATATCCATACTGCACCCTTTTATCTGTAGATGTATTTAACTCGCTTTCTATCCGTCCCGATTTGTCTCTTGTGATCACATTATCGCCGATCTTTACAGGTAAGGGTATTCCATCAAAAGTCTGATATTCATAACCGGTCTCGTTCCACGTCAGAAGGTAGCCATATTTGTTGAACACAGCAGAGTCTGTGTGATCATATTTTAAGGTGTCATAACCGATTCTCATACGCAGAGCCTGTGTCTGCTCTTCACTGTAAGTATAGTTTATTCGCTCGTAGTCGTCAAATACTTTTTTGTTTTCCGATATTTTGTATTTCAAAGCTTCTGTGGGATTTCCTTTCTCGTCATACCAGAAGTACTGAGCATCTTTGTTTTTGTTTTTGATGAAGTATAGTTTTTCATCCTTGTTGTAAAAGTATTGTATAGAGTCATTGTAACGGTCTTCGTAGCTGTATTTTATTAAGTTTAGCTTTTTTTTATCGGAGGTATAAGTTGTTTTACTGTAAATATGCAGATCTTTTCCGGCAAGCCTTTTTGTGCGACGCGAATCACCATTTGTTTTATAAAGTACTACTGTTTTTACATGGCCTTTCAGCAAAGCCGTGTCAGCATATACTTCATTGATTTCGGAAAAGGTCATAGCTAGAGGTATGCTTTGCAGTGCAGGTTTAGTACAAGCGGATAGAAGAAAGCAGATGATTGCGGATAAGATATATTTCATAGTTAAGCAAGTCAGTGATTTTGTGATGCAAATATAAAAAAATGATAGCTAATAACTGATAACTTATCTCTTTTCTATACCTTTACGGCGTTATCACTTAAAAGGAGATAAATGAAGAATATTCCCAGCCCGTATATGCAGTTTACCCGTCAGCAATGGGCGGCTCTGCGCGATTCCGAGCCGATGACGCTTACCTACGAAGAGCTGTTGAACCTGCAAGGTATAGACGACGAGCTGTCGATAGATGAGGTCGAAGATATTTATCTGCCGTTGTCCCGCCTGCTGAGCTACTATGTGTCAGCGCGTGCAAGCCGGCAGTCGGTGCTGATGAAGTTCCTGAAGCAGGAGTCCCTTAAAATACCGTTTATTATTGGTATTGCAGGTAGTGTGTCGGTGGGTAAAAGTACTACGGCACGTGTATTACAGGCATTGCTTAGCCGTTGGAAAGAAGATACCCGTGTGGCATTGGTGACGACAGACGGATTTTTGTATCCGAATGCTGTGCTGGAGGAAAAAGGTATTATGCTGAAAAAAGGGTTTCCCGAATCGTACGATATAAAACAGATACTGAAATTTGTAACCGACATAAAATCGGGGGTAAAAAAAGTACGGGTTCCTAAATATTCACATCTTATCTACGATATTATTCCGAATGAATCTCTGACTATAGAACAGCCCGATATACTGATACTGGAAGGGCTGAATGTGTTGCAAAGCGGTATGGACTATCAGGATGAGAAGCCGCGTATGTTTGTGTCCGACTATCTGGATTTTTCTATCTATGTGGATGCAGACGAGCAGAAGCTGGAAGATTGGTATATATCCCGTTTTATGAAATTCCGAAAAGGTGCATTCGCTCATCCCGACTCATATTTTCATAGCTTTGCGCAATTATCGGAGCGCGAAGCGAGAAAAACAGCCAGAACCATCTGGCGCGAGATCAATCGTAAGAACCTTCGCAAGAATATATTGCCCACCCGCGAACGTGCCAGCCTGATATTGCACAAGAGTGACGGCCATGCAGTAGATCAGGTGAGTCTGAGAAAGTAAATACCCATTGCCATATTTTCAGATACTATATAGGGGCGAATATTTATTCACCCCTACACATTATAAACTGCTATATTAAAATATCTTTATATTATTTCGCCGAAAACTTGTGAGTCGTTTTGCTCTTGAATGTTTCGCCCGGTCTGAGTACTATACTCGGATATTCAGGTTTGTTGATACTGTCAGGGAAATGTTGTGTCTCGAAACAAACGGCAGCGCGCATCGGGTAACGGTGTCCGTGTTTACCTTCAAAATTGCCTGTCATCCAGTTACCTGTATATATTTGTACTCCGGGTTCGGTAGTGGCAATATCCATTTTGATACCTGTCTTCGGCGAGTAGCATTCTATAGCCAGAGCTAGTTCGCCATCTTTCTTATCCAGTACCATTGTGTGATCGTATCCTTTGCCGAAATGCAGTTGTTCAAAATCGTCTTCGATGCGCTCACCTATAGCATGAGGAGCTGTGAAATCGAATGGCGTACCTTTTACCGCTTCCGGCTTACCGTACGGAATGGCTGTGTCGTCTGTCGGCAAGTATTGCGAAGCGTGCATTACCAGCATGTGATCGTTTACACTCGGATCGCCTTCACCTGAGAGATTGAAGTACGAGTGGTTGGTCAGATTCAGTATAGTGGCTTTGTCCGTTGTAGCCTGATAGTCTATATCGAACGAATTATCATCCGTCAGTTTGTAGATCATTTTCACATTCAGGTTTCCGGGAAATCCTTCTTCACCGTCTTTTGCCAGATAGGTAAGTTCCAGTGTCTGATTGTCTATTTGTTTGGCATTCCATACTACAGCATTAAATCCTTTCAGTCCGCCGTGCAAGTTGTTCGGGCCGTTGTTTATCGCCAGCTTGTACGTTACCCCATCCAATGTGAATTGCCCATTGGCAATGCGGTTGCCTGTACGCCCGCATACTGCACCGAAATAGGGTTCTTCCGAATTCAGATACTCGTTCAGATTGTTGTGTCCCAACACGACATCGGTTAATTTACCATTCTTGTCAGGGACGCATAGCGATACTATTTTTGCGCCGTAGTTTATTATTGTGGCTTCAGCTCCTTTACCGTTGGTCAGTGCATACATCTGTACATCCTTGCCGTCCACCTTTCCTGAGAAGTTTGCCGGAGTTAATCCTGCTTTGGTTTGATTTTCTTGCATGATATTATTTTAAAGATTATATAATTGAATTTTCATAGATGTTCTATGCAAATATACAATAATAATTGATTAACAGGCTTTGAGTCAGCGGCTATCTGGGTACGTAACCATTAATAAAATTTAAATAATTCTATTGCGGATATCTTGAAAATAAAGACGATCTGCCGGATGGAAAATATGTAAAAATGATAGAGGGCTTAAAGGCTTAATCTGAAGAATCAGTAATCAGTATTGGATTTATTTATATCCCCTTATAGATTTACGATTTCTGTTTCAGAATAGATATTATCTTTTTCATCTGTTCTACTCTGAATGTGTAAAACAGCTCATTGTCTGTATATCTGGATCTTCCTGACCGTTGTTGTTCCATTGTTAAATCTTTTTCAAATTCAGATAATTTATATTCAGATAATTGCAATGGAGTGTAAGATGTTGGTATGATATCGTCTGTGTAAAACTCACTCCAATTTCGAGGTGCACTGGTCTCCAAAAGCAGTGATGCATCACCGTTTTCTACAATGTCTCGGATACCGGAAACATCTAGGTTCATAATAGCCAGATGCAATTTATTGTAACCCGCATTTATCGAAGCAGTAGGAAAATAATTAAAAAGCATTTGAAGAAATTCATATGAAGGTTGGTTCCTTGTATAGCTTGGATCTAAAGCAAACACAGCTTGAGGGAATGAGCTTTTTTCATCATCAGGCATCAGGTTTATCAATGCTTTAAAGGTTGCTTCCGATAAAAAAGGATTGGAGACATTCTCTAAAAGTATTGCACCGGGCGACAATAATTCCCATTTTTCATTTTCAATACTATCATCCTTCTTGTAAATATGTTTATAGAAACATAATATTGTTTCATCATCTCCAAACCAACCATGTTCAGAAAAATTGATGCCTGAATATTCCCCCATCCCGGCAAAAAGCGGAAATCTTGCCCCATGCTCCAAACATGATAAAGCGATCTCGATTAATCCTTTCCTATCAGCCTGATAAAGTGCTATCGAGTTTTTATATTTTTCCATGCTTTCATCCCAAAATAGCATTTTTTCTTCCGATGGTAATTGTCTTACCTGATCAAAATAATACAGTGCAAATCCATAGATAGAATCGTAATCATGTGCTACAAGATGTTTCATCATGTTCATTTGTCCTATCTCTTGGTAATTTGCTCTCTGAAATCTGGTCTGCATTTCGAGCAATGCTGTAGCATAGCTATAAAGATTCTGCAGTTCGCTAAGCTTTAAATAAACTGTAGAAGTATCAATTTCCATTCGATTAAAAAAGAGATTCACTTTGTCATCATCCCCCGGCATGCGCACTACATCTCTCAGCGTTTCGAAATAAATATCTTTATCTACACTCTTTTTCCCGAATATTGCATCGAAATCTTCAAAAAAGCCGTGTGCCATATCTTCATATTTGAGGGGTATTTGTGCATTGATGCCTATGGCGAAAAGTGCGAATGTGAGTAATAAAAGAGTTTTCAGTTTTATCATAAAGCTTTTATTATAAAGAATAGTCCAAATTTGTATCAAATAAAGAGGCAAGCCAGACAAAGATATAATAGAAAGTGAGATATTACCTATTTGTCAAAAATAAAATAAGAACCTAAGCCAGAGAGTTGTCTTATGAGAGTAATGAATGTATTCTATATCAGATATTGAGGTTCTATTCTGTTAGCGCGATAATATATATATAATGCAAGAACAAATAGTAATTCCGCGATGTTTTATATTCATAACAACACCTTATTTATTAAAAAAAACAAAAATAGTGCTCTAACATGTATTTATTTTGTTTCTTTGCAGCGAATTTGGGTGTTTTGTATCCAAGCGGGAATATCCTCTAAATTGTCATTTGCGAAAAATGTCTGATAAACGTCAACAGAAGCCTATATCCTTATTTACCTCAGGAGTAATTACTACTATAAGTATCACTCTTGTGCTTTTTTTATTGGGGTTGACCATCTTGTTAGGGTTTACGGGGCGCGGACTGGCATCTTACTTTAAGGAGAATATAGGAATATCCATAGAACTGTCGGGTAATATAAGCGATTCGGTCATAGCCCGTACAAAAGCAAAGATAGAAGCTATCCCTTATGTGAAGTCAACGACATATATTACAAAGGAAGAGGTTAAGAAACAGCTTATCGAAGATTTGGGCGGCGATCCTGAAGAAGTGTTAGGTTACGATCCATCGCGGAGCTATATAGATGTCTTCATCAAATCGGAATATATGAATTCCGACAGCCTAAAGAAAGTGGAGGCGAGCCTTAAAGATTTTAAACTGACTAAAGGGCTTTCATTCAAAGAAGAAGATATAGAACAGGCAAATACCAATATATCCAAGATAGGAACGGTCTTGCTGATTCTGGCAGTTATACTTATTCTTATTTCATTTACATTAATACGCAATACTATACAATTAAATATATACTCTAAACGTTTTCTTATTAATACGATGCAGCTTGTAGGGGCTACAAATGGGTTTATACGTAAGCCTTTTGTCCTTAGTGCAATCGTATCGGGAATACTGGCTGCCATTTTTGCGAACGTACTTATAACGGGAGTGATCTATTATTTTACAACAGAGTATCCTGAGTTGATCTCGATTGTGACAATGTACGAATTACTTATTGTTTACGCATTGGTGGTGATTTTGGGTATATTGATTACTATTCTGGCTACAGTATCGGCTGTAAACAGATATTTAAGAATGACTACAAATAAACTTTATCACATTTAAGTAAGAAATATGGATAAAAAGAACTTTGCATTTGGCAAACTGAATTATGTTATTTGTGCTGCATCGGTACTTCTAATTATCATTGGATTCATCTTGATGACAGGACCTTCATCGAGTGTAGAGGGCGGATTTGAACCTGATATTTTCAGTACACGGAGAATCGTAGTAGCTCCGATGGTTTGCTTTACCGGATTCTTGCTGATGATTGTAGGAATACTATATCCGCGTCCTAAAAACGTGTCAGAGGCAAACGAAGAAAGCAAATAAATAACAAAACACATAAAAGAAGAGAATGAGTATTATCGAGGCAATTATTATTGCCATTGTAGAGGGACTAACCGAGTTTTTACCTGTGTCCTCGACCGGACACATGATTATCGCCCAAAGCTTATTGGGTATCGAAAGTAACGAATTTGTAAAAGCATTCACAGTTATTATTCAGTTTGGAGCTATCCTGTCTGTGATTGTTCTGTACTGGAAACGCTTTTTCCGCTTGAGGAATGATATTCCTGAATCAGCTAAAGGCAGTTTTATTAAAGAGAACCTTTACAGGTTTGAGTTTTATTGGAAACTTCTTGTCGGATTTATTCCGGCAGCAGTGCTTGGACTTATTTTTAGTGATAAGATAGACGAACTGCTCGAAAGCGTATTGGTTGTAGCCATAATGCTTGTTGCAGGTGGTATATTGATGCTGTTTGTAGACAAGTTGTTCAACAATCCGGTAGAAGGCGAGCAGGAGATAACATATAAAAACGCTTTCATCATTGGGTTTTACCAATGTATAGCTATGATACCGGGCGTTTCGCGTTCCATGATTACAATAGTGGGAGGTATGACACGCGGACTGAGCCGTAAGAATGCGGCAGAATTCTCCTTCTTTCTGGCTGTGCCTACTATGGCTGCCGCCACAGGGTGGAAAGTGCTGAAACTGTTTACATCCGATACCGGATTAGAGTTGCTGAAAGATAATATAGGAGTATTGATTATCGGTAATGTGGTTGCCTTTATAGTTGCATTACTAGCTATCAAATTCTTTATCGGTTTTGTTACCAAGTACGGATTTAAATTATTCGGCTGGTATCGTATTATTTTAGGAGGTATCCTTTTGGCTCTTTTGCTGACAGGCCATGAATTAGCGATTATATAATGGATTTTATCTCCGGAGAGATCTTATACATAAATAAACCTCTGCACTGGACATCATTTACGTTAGTCAGAAAACTGAGGAATAAACTTTGCCGCAAGCTGGGAATTAAGAAGTTGAAGGTAGGACATGCCGGTACACTTGATCCGTTAGCTACAGGGGTAATGATTATTTGTACGGGTAAGAAGACCAAACTGATAGAATCGTTTCAGTATCAGACAAAGGAGTATATTGCAACCATCAAACTGGGAGAAACTACACCCTCTTTCGATCTTGAGACCGAAGTAGACGGCGTATATCCTACAGATCATATAACAAAAAAACTGGTTGCCGATACTTTAGAAAATTTTATAGGTGCAATAGAGCAGGTTCCACCGGCCTTTTCGGCGTGTAAGGTGGATGGTAAACGGGCTTACGAACTTGCCCGCGAAGGACAAGAGGTGGAATTGAAACCGAAGCTGCTGGTAATAGACGAGATAGAACTACTCGATTGCCAACTGCCGGTAATAAAAGTAAGAGTCGTGTGCAGTAAAGGAACATATATAAGGGCATTGGCACGAGATATTGGGCTGGCTCTCGATTCCGGTGCACATCTGACTGGACTGGAGCGTACACGTATAGGGGAGGTCACTCTCGATCAGTGTATTGCGGGTGAACATATAGAAGAACTCATAGATGAGTTGATTAAATAAAAGGATAATAATAAATAAGTTAAGCATATATAACATGAAACTTTCTCAATTTAAATTTGATCTTCCAGAGGAGCTTATCGCTACTCATCCGGCCAAGAACAGGGATGAATCCCGTTTGTTGGTTGTCAATCGCAAGACCGGAGAAATTGAACATAAGGTGTTTAAAGATATCATCAGTTATTTCAATGAAGAAGATGTCTTTATCTTTAATGATACAAAGGTATTTCCTGCCCGCCTGTATGGAAATAAAGAAAAGACAGGGGCTACCATTGAAGTATTTCTTCTTCGCGAATTGAATGAGGAATTTCATTTATGGGATGTTCTTGTAGACCCTGCCCGCAAAATACGTATCGGTAATAAACTATACTTCGGTGACGATGATTCTATGGTAGCCGAAGTAATTGACAATACAACTTCACGCGGACGCACATTACGTTTTTTGTATGACGGACCGTCCGAAGAATTCAGAAAATCATTGTATGCACTAGGCGAAACACCGATACCTAAATACCTGAACAGGGGAGAAGAACCGGACGATAAAGAACGCTATCAGACTATCTTCGCAAAAAATGAGGGTGCTGTTGTAGCTCCTGCCGCGGGATTGCATTTCAGTCGTGAACTGCTGAAGCGTCTGGAGATAAAAGGTGTTCATTTTGCATACATTACATTGCATTCGGGATTGGGTAACTATCGTGATATAGACGTAGAAGACCTCACAAAGCATAAGATGGATTCTGAGCAGTTACTGATCACTAAAGAAGCTACAGATATTGTAAACGAAGCAAAGGACGCAAATCGCCGTGTTTGTGCTGTCGGCACTTCGGTAATGAGAGCTATAGAAACGATTGTGAGCACCGACGGACACTTGAAAGTGAATGAGGGCTGGACAAATAAATTTATTTTTCCTCCTTACGATTTCGGTATCGCGGATTCTATGGTTACAAACTTCCACTTGCCTCAGTCTACACTACTTATGATGACAGCTGCATTTGGCGGTTATGACCGTATAATGGATGTATATGAACTTGCTGTAAAAGAAAAGTATCGTTTTGGTACCTATGGCGATGCCATGTTGATAATCTAAAATGTTATTGGAAAAAGAGAATTTGCATGATGTTTTTCTGAGTCTCGGCTCTAATCTGGGTGACAGGGGCGAGAATCTCAATCATGCGATAAACAGTATAGAAGAGCGGATTGGCGAGGTAATCGCCACTTCCGCTTTTTACGTGACCGAACCTGTAGGCTTCGAGTCCGACAATCAATTCCTAAATGCCGTATGTGAAGTGCGGACAAAGCTGAATCCACTCGAAGTGCTTGAAAAGACACAGGTGATAGAAAAAGAGATGGGTCGGCAAACCAAATCTCAGAATAAGGTTTACAGTGACAGGATAATAGACATCGACCTGTTATTGTTCGATGATGAGATATTTGAAGATACTAATCTTGTATTGCCGCATCCACATCTGCACGAGCGTGCATTTGTACTTACCCCATTGGCAGAGATAGCCGGAGAATACATACACCCTGTTTTGAAGAAGACAATTAATCAGTTGAGGAAAGAGTTGCTGAAGTGAGGTAGATTTCTTTATTCTACTTGTTTGATAGAAAACTCGCCGGTTGGAGCTGTCTCAATCCATTTACCTTCTACAGATTTCTTTTCTTTTGTACGATTACCCGTTAAGGTTAATGTATAGGAAATTTTTCTTCTATGTAACTGAGTTTCGACAACGAATTCCGATTTTCCGGCAGGAACAGATATTGTGTACTTATTATTCTCAGATTCGTAAGGGCTTGTTATAGTATTACTATTGTATAGTCTTTTTTCTCCATTGAAGAAGATTGTATTGTTGTAAAAGCCGGATGGAGTTTCTACAGTCACAGGTTCTTCGATCAACCATGCAAACGCATTTTTATCTTCACTACTGAAATATGAGTGTTTTTCGATATCTATAACAGGTGAAACCGTGATTTCCTGTGTTTTATGTATATCGAAACGATACCTCGTGCCTTTTGATATAAAGAGAGAATCGCCATCTCCTTCCTTTATAGAATATTTTATGTTATCGAAGCTGTAACCTTGCGACTTTTTCTGCCTCACAGTAACCATCTTTTTCTTTTCCGCATCCTCTAGTATTACGGCAAAATTAAAATCCTCTCCTGTACTATTACGCTCGATTATTATTTCTATAGAAGCAGGATCTTTACGGATAATATAGAATCCTTTGTCATGCCATACAGAATAAAGTTATCTATATAACAGTATAACAATAAGAAGCGACCTTTGAAGATATTAGATTTTAAAAATTAAGAGTTGAAATCTTCGTCAGGTCTGTTAGGTTTTAGCTAAAAAAGAAGGTGTAGCTTTGTTAGTGCGAATCCATGTGTTTGCTTGAAAATCAAATCAATGGATAGGCACACAAGTTTACCCTACAGAAATTTTTTGGACAAATCTTTACTCCTCGTTCATTCTTCATTTGGGTAGTATTTATCCGAAAAAATATGTCTAGACTGAATCCGCAATATCTTTTGTTGCTCTCAAGAAACAAAATTTTCTCGTCTCCAGACTCATCATGAATTGGGGGTTGGAAATGGCTCTGCCGGCTGTTTGCGTGTGGTGTATGATCAAAACGGGTATGTTGCTGTAACGGTTGAATATCCTTGCCCGTAGTGTGCTTAAAGTCATCTGCCTATTAATTCGCATTGTACTTTCTCTTATATATCTCTTCTGGTTTAATCTTACCTGTATGGTAATTACAGTATTTGCCCTTTAAAGAATATTCTTGTGCACGTGCTTGATTATCAGTGGCAAGTAGGGGCCTCTCTCCCTGTAAATTTGATAATCTGCTTTATAAAAGATAGACTTCGTGAAAGCACTAAAGTTACCCCGATTTATTTGTTGAACGGATCTCCCTTCGGGCTTTGACTTACTACCCATCTGAATGCATTCACAAATAAAAGCTTCTGTGTGGCATCGGTAAATTCGTCATCGCCATGGCCCATATTCAGATAGATCATACGGTATTTTTTATTTGTCCATACGATAGGAAAATCACCGAAGTTAACCACATCTTTTATGCCTAACGGATAGTTATCAGGAGAGATGGAAAGCAATACCTCCACATCCTTATTTTCTCTCGGACTCGGGTTCCACTGATACCATTCGCTCTCGGGTGCTATAAATGAAGCTGGGAGGTTCTTAGTTACGTTATGTGACTGATTGTCAATTACCAGTTTTACGGGTTGAGGCGGCCAGTTATTGCAATAGAATACTCCACCGCCTAAGAACTCTACAAGCCAGGGCCATTTTGTGTTTTTGTCGTTATAAGCTGCCGCATGAAATCCTACCCATCCGCCTCCATTCTCCATATATTGTTGGAATGCTTCACGCTCTTTCGGTGCTGATGGCGTTACATTTAGCATAACCACTATATCATATTCCTTTAGTTTTTCGTAAGGATAATCGGCAAAGTTAGTCGTGATGTCTAAGTTAAATCCCCTTCCATAATTAAGCCGTTTGAAGAACTCTACTCCCTGTTCTGCAAATTTCACATGTGCCTCTTCTGCATGAACTGTGTAATAAACCAATGCATTGAATCTTGGTTCTTTTGCATAATTGGCAGGATAACCCGCATTGCCCTGTGCGTTTACAAAAGATATGGAAATATGCAGCAGAAATATTAGTATGAAGTATAATTTGTTGTTATTCATTGTTTTATGTATTTTCTTGATTTGTTTTTAACTAAAACCTTACAAAGTTGACACTTTTACGTTTTAAAATCATCTCTTCATTTTGGCATATCGTCATATTGCCATATCAGCCTGTTTATCCTATAGATAAAGATTTCAAGAATAAATGAAGACTATTTTCCAGTCTCCGCTGCCCATAGTATAGCATTTGAAAACATCTTTACAAAATCTTCCGAATCGAATAGAGTATTGGCATGTCCCATCAGGAAATATACATTGCGTGCTTTCATCCTTTGGTTTGTCCATACGGTAGGGTGGTCGCCCATTTTTATATCCGAGGCGGGTGTATAGGTAGATTCATCTACAGTGGCAAGTACATGTACATTTGGTCTTGAGCTTTTGTCGAAAGTGTACCATTCGTCGTCGGGTATGCTGAACGATTTATTAACACCCTTCATTACAGGATGCCCTGCATCTTCCACATTAACTGTCGCAGTAGCTAGTGCGGCGATATAGTTTTTGAATTTAATACCGCCCATAAAATCGGAAAACCATTGCCACATCGGATAACCGTCGAAATCACCTAATAATGTCGCATGATGGAATCCTACCCATCCGCCTTTGCCCTCTTCTATATATTTTATAAAAGCAGTCTCAGCCTCTTTTGTCCATGTATAAGGAGGAAAATCCAGTTGAACGATAACTTTATATTGAGAGAGAAATTCTTCATTTATCTGTTTTGTATTGTTTATTTCGGTGTATTCAAAATTATTCTCTTTGGAAAAAGTATCGAGCCATTTTAGTCCGGCATCGGTAAAGCCTCCATGCTGCCCGCCCCGTTCGGTTAACACGAGTATTTTGGATGGTTTATCTTGCTCCTGACTTTGTGGGCTCTGAGAGCCTTTTGTATTGCAACTGATCAGTATCAGAGCAAAAAGAGTAAATAGAAAATATGTCCTTTTCATATATTTTAAATTTTAGATGTTTAATCAATATTCCGCTATCAATTTCAGACACTTTCCGGCCGAAGTGATCCCTACTGGTACAGATGAGATGTCAGCATCGGGAGTGACTCCAGAGTATCTCCTTTTTTTACTCGTTCCCATATTTCATCAATTTTTTCCGGTCCGAAAGTTCCGATACAATGCATCTTTCCATCTTCAAATTGTACCTTATATATAGCCTTTCCGCCTATAAGGCTTTTCATGCTTTCGATACCGTATTTTACCTCTTCGGTATAAAATTCGCCATCAAAAGAACAAGTTCCCCCCAGCGAACGTACAATCACATTATTGTATGTATGTGTCCAAATAAAATGTTCTTCCGTTATGATTTTAACTTTCGCCTGATTACCCGCAGTACCTACGGCCGGATATACAAGCTTCCATACTCCAACAGCCGGATTCGTTTTCTCCGATTGTGCCTGAACACTCGAAGCGGATAAAACTGTAATAAAAAACAAAGCCATAATACATATAAATACACTAAAAATGGTATTCTTTTTCATTGTTAAATCCCTGATTCGTGTCGGGCACAACTTCTAAATTACTTATAATGTGCTTAATTTATCTTGGATATTAATAAAGCTTTCAATTTCTAGTCCCTATGATATCCTAATATTCTGCTATTAATGTCAGCCACTTTCCTGCCGAAGTAATCCACACTTCTTTATAAGTCGCGTTATTTGTCGAAGGCCAGTAAGGAATATCTTCATTACCCAGACTACGGATACCGACGGGCATTTCGCCAACCATTTCTCCCGAAGAGAAGGTATCCATTTGCGGATAGTTGTATCCTTCTCCGTATATCATCGACTGCCCGAACGGATTTTTGCCAACTACCCAGTAAAGCTGTTCACGACCGATTTGCAGTAATTCTTCATCTTTCAGAAAGTTTCCGCAAATAGCGGCCGCTTTCCCCATCGACAAGAGAACAGCATTATTTCCATTGAAGATACCAAAGCCTACAGGAAACCGTTTTAGATAATGTTCTTTATCTAATTGTACACCATTTTTCAACTGTTTTTCAAACTCTTCGGCTTCGCTTCCGCTGGTAAACAGATGTGAGTGTTGGAAACTCACTTCATCTTTTGGTTCGTCGATATGGTAAACACCGCTTGCTATCATTCCGTAAGGGACGGTATATTTCATTAAGCTTTTCAGATAATCGCCATAAAGTTGGATAGATTCTTTCCATTTTTTGTAATCGGGATGATCGGGCTGTGTTTCACAAAGCAAGGTCATTGCCTGCATATAGACTTGTTCGCGTGATTGATGGTTGTAGTGAACGATCACTTTCTTCGATTTGTCACGGTAGAAGAATCCCTTTATTTTGTCCTGATCTCCCACCGGTTCTTTTCGCTGGCAATCGAGGGTATAGTTGATAAATTCAGTTGCTTTTTGTGAATAATATGGATCTTTTGTCAGTTTATACAACATGCTTGCCGCCCACGAAATGGTTGCCATATACTGGCTTTCTGATGTGTTGTAACTATGTTCATAGAAATGGAGGAAACCGCCGAATCCATCCTTTTCATACTTTTCCAGAGCAAATTTGAGATCTTCTTTAGCTATTCGTTTAAGATATTCACAAAGCATCGGGTCTCTTTCTGTCATTGATAATGCTGCATAAGCTTCGTATCCGGCATAGAGAAAATTATCGAACGATATATTCTGCACCCGTACCGAAGAGATATCGTCCAGTGTGCCTATAACACCATCTTGCCAGATAAGCAATCCCATACTGCTTGCTCTGTAACCGTCTCCATAACGGTTTCGCAGAATAAATTCCAGACCCCATTCGGCTTCTTCGAGCATGCGGGCTGCCAGGAGTTCATTCTTATCTTTCAGGTTATTATATGATTCCAGTAGTGCAAAAGTAACATCTCCTGTCTGTAATGTCTGTTGCGAAAGGTCTCCGGCATCGTGCCAGCCTCCGGCATACGAAATCATTTTGCCGTCATGTTTCGAGCAAAGGTCTGAATGACATGTGCCGTGTTTTCCCGGTACAGGATATCCGCAGCGCTGACAGAATATAAAATTAAGTACACGCCAGAGGGAGTTATCCCATATTCTGTCATTGATCTGGAAAGGTGGAGTCATGACTTCACCAACTTTCAGACTATATAATCCCGATCGATTAAAATTTGAAAAATCCAAAACATCGAATTCACCTGTTGTGGTTTTTTGCTTTTTTATTTTGCCGCTGAAAGCAATCTTATTGTGTTGTGTATCTATTAGTTCAAAAGAATTATTATACTTATCAATGTTAACAATGGCAGTTTTTCTGCCTCCTGACAGATAGCCGCTTGTTGAATAGATTATTTTATTCTTTCCCGGCATCCATCCACTGATTGTTTCGGGGTTTTCAACTTGTTGCAGTTCTATCTTATCGAAATAATATACCATCGAATCGCCCGTAGTGCGGTCTTTTCCTTTCAGCGATGCCCCGAAACTTATCTTTGTTATCTTATCCCGTTGGTATTCGCCGATATTGAGGTAGCACTTGTTCCATTGCTTGTTTACCAGATTGATAAGGTGTGAACCCGATTGACGGTTATAACCTTCTTTGTGAGGTGTGTGACCGTTCTCTATTGATAGATTTATATTTACTACTCTTGCACCCTCGCAATCGGGATAAATATAGAATGCAATTCTATTAAATTTCTCCCAGTCGGCACCTTTTACATCAAAAGCAATACTTGCATGGCCATAAGTTGCATAATCGGGGTCGGATGCAGAGCCCTTTGCTCTTTTTCCGGTATAAGTAGGATATGATAATTTTATACTTCTTTTTTCTGAAACCGATCTCTCTGCAGAATAGCTTATATTGCCGAATCCATGTTGTGTCCAACCAGTGAGGTTGTCAGTTTTACTTAGCGGTTCGCTGTATAATATCTTCTTTTGCAGATCAATAGTCTCTGCAGACTTCGAGGTGTCCAATTTTAGCGGGCTATGTATTACTCCTGTACGGATGATGTCTTTTTCCAACAGCTCATCGGAAGTAAAGCCTTGCTGTGAAAATACAGAAGAAACCATTAAAAGAAGAAAGATAATAATAACAATATATTTTCTCATATCTGCTATTTTATAAAAGTCCTCCTTTGGGGAAACAGCGTTCGACCGGGCGAAGCGTTGTCGATCAGAGGGCTATTTGTTTAATCCATTATACACCGCTTTGCGTAGAGTTCCTTTGTCATCGTCCCCGTCATAATCCCAATACATTGCACCCAACATGCCATTATCTTTTATATACCGGCATTTGATAGCAATAGAACGCGGATCATCATAGCCACAGACGAATTCGATAGAGTCATTGCTAAGATATGGAGCTTTTGCCGTATCGTCCCACTTTCTTTCAAAATTGTTGAGGGTAATAATATTTTTGTAGTTGCTGAAGTTTCCGACTTCTTTCCGTCCCCGTCCATAAAAAGGAATTCCCATAACAAGCTTGCTTAGGGGTACACCTGCATTTACATGTGCTTTTACCGCTTCGTCTACGGAAATTCCTGCCGTATGTTCGGAACGGTATAACCCCGAATGATGATAAGGAGGATTCCCCATATCGTAAGACATGATGTTCACGAAATCGATATAGGGGTCGATACCTCTAAAATCGATATATTTTGCACTGGCTACAGTTGCCAGTGTAAGTAACTTGTCCTTGCCTATCTCTTCACGGATATCTTTCATCATCAGCGTGAAGTTGTCCTTGTCGGCAGGAGAAGCAGATATTTGAGCCATATTTGCAGTCGGGTATTCCCAATCGATATCGATGCCATCGAGACCGAATTCATCGACTACCCGCTTACAGTCTTTAGCAAACGAACGGCGATAATTTTCATCAGCCGCCATTTCGCTGAAACGTCCGCTTCCCCATCCGCCAATGGAAAGAATGATTATTAACGATGGTTTTTGCTTTTTTAGTTCGACCAGTTGCCGTAGTCTGTCTTCATTGTCGATACGTACCCCGTCGAATGTGTTGGTTACGTGTCCAAAAGCATAATTAATATGAGTTATGTAATTCGGATCGGGCATTATTTTACTCCATGATGTGACATAAGCCAGCACTATTTTTTCTTCTTTTTTGTTTTGGGTGTTCTCTGCTGTTTTAGTAGAAGCGCAAGAGAAAAGCAGTAAAGAAACGATTGTTAAAATGGTTGTTCTTAGATATTTCATGATGTTGTTTTTAGATATTAAGTAAAAGGTCAGATTTAATATTGCATTTTTCAGTTATAACAAATAGTAGATGTTATACTTGAATGGACAATAAATAGGTCTGCAACCTTATTCAGCTGATTGTTTAATTCTTGAGCCTATTAATGCATAATACAACATATATAGTTCTCCGAAGATAACTATAAACCAAGTCCATCGCCATCCATCAATGGCATCTGCCAGCATTCCCTGCAGGAGTGGAAGTATAGCTCCGCCAACCACACCGATCATAAATACACCGGAAGCAACCGAAGTGTATTTCCCTAATTTGGCAATGGAAAGGGTGAATATTGCTCCCCACATGATGGAATGGAAAAGCCCTACAACAACCAGTAACCACGGGTTATTCGTTACAATAGCCAGTATAGTAAGTATTGTAGCTGAAACAGTTGTTGTCACTAATTGTACTCTTGGAGGAATTTTGCTCAACGAACTACCTACAAGCCGCCCGATGAGCATACCACCCCAATAAAGGGTAGCCATGAGTGCAGGAATGGCAAAGTTGATACCGAAAATAGTGAGTGAACTATTGCCGAAAAAAGAGAATGGGCCATGCAGGCTTTCCTGCTCTATTGCATACAGATTTATATTAGCTCCGATAGCTACTTCAACACCCACGTAAAAGAATATGGCGATAACACCCAATGTAAGATGACTGAAAGACCAGACACTTTTTTCCAGTTTCTCCCCCGCTTCGGCTTTTGTACCTTCTATATCGGGTAGAGACAGTCTGGTGAGGATAAATGTAACTATCAGCATGATTCCGGCTAATGCCAGAAACGGGGTCATCAACTGACTGACTTGTACTTCTTCCATTGCCAGCCCTCCGAAAACAATTCCTGTTACAAAAAACGGAGCTATTGTAGTACCTATTGAATTAGATGAACCTCCTATAGCTAATCTTTGGATCGGTTGTGTGCCTTTTACAGTACAGGCTACAAGATATGGATTGATAACAACCTGCAAAATAGTTGCTGAAGCTCCCACAACAAACGATCCGAGCAGAAAAATGAAGAATCCTGCGGGAACAGATGCCGAAGCTATCTGTACTTTGGCTTCAGGAAACCGGACCGTGAACCATGACGAAAGGAAAAATATGAGTAGTCCTATTATCATGATAAACAATCCTCTGACCAGAGTACCTTTATAACCGTATTTTGTCACCCATGAAGAACCCACACTGCCGGTCAGAGGATATGCTAAAAACCATGAAAATGTAATAAGTGTTGCAAATGTATTTTTCAGATCGGCTGCTCCTTCAAGGAATGCAGCCTTGAGTGGCCCTTGGAATTGTCCGTTTGCCGTAGTAAGGAATCCCACGACAAAAAACAGGAAAACCAGCGTAATAAAAGGCCCTATATAATTTAGTTGTTTTTCAGGTATATTCATAATTATTAGATTCTTATGTTATATATTTTGCAGCTTCCCTATCCAGTAGAAATTCACAATTAGGATGCAGTTGCAATATTGAAGCCGGAACATCAGGTGTGACAGGGCCATAGAGCATTTCTCTTACAATATCGGCTTTTACTTCACCTTTTGCAACCAAAAGTATTTTACGGGAATGCATAATGTTCTTGAGTCCTAAAGTTATTCCTCCTAATTCTTTTTCTGGAGGGGTATTTGTTTCTTTTCTTATGCGCGCTTCCAGTTCTTCATCCATTTTAGAAACCCATGTTTCCTGTCCGAAAGGTGTTCCCGGCTGATTAAATCCAAGATGTCCGTTAGTGCCCAATCCTAATATTTGCAGATCCACACCCCCTCTTTTCTCAAGTTCGGATTGAAAGATTTTACATTCTTCTTTAAAATCATCAGCTAGAGTGGGAGGGATGATAAAGTTTTCGTCTTTTATTTTTAATGCATCTACTATTTCGTTTTTCAACATTGTGTAACAAGCACCGCTATATTCACGAGGTATATTCGTCACTTCATCCAGACCCAATAAGGTAACTTTCGATGTGTCAAAAGGATTTACTTTATATATATCACCTGCGATCAGGTGCATATTCTTTGTCGTTCGTCCTGTTGCCAGTCCGATCACAGCGTTGGGGTTTATCAACATTTCCCTGATGATTTGCCATGCTGCCATACGGTCAAATTCTGCCTCGTTCTCGGCTATTGTTATCTTTAGCACCATAGGATTGTCATTTAAATACATGGCTCTCTTGAGCTTTTTCGGTCATCTGATAGCCTTCTATGGCAACCGTTGCGGCTCCCAGTAGTCCTACAAAATTCGGGTCGAGTTGTGTTAACTGAACCCCATTGGACACAAACCGTATTGTTGTTTTATTTAGCTTTTCGAGTATTTTAGGGAAGAGAAATCCGTTGGAAACAATACCTCCTCCGAGTACTACTGTATCGGGGTCGGTTGTTCTAACCTGATTCATGATTAGGTTGGCAATACCTGAAGTAGCGTTCTCAACTAATTGAATGCAAAGTTCATCGTTTTGCTGACTAAGGAAAAATATTTCCTTTACATCTACTTTTATATTCTCATTTTCGGGAATATATAATGCTGTCTTATAATCATTGCTCAATAATCTGGCAGAACGGTCGAATCCCAGTCCTGCGGAAATAAGTTCGACGCAGTCTTCCCGCCCGCATCCGCATTTTACACCTACTTTTACTCCAACATTTGTATGACCTACTTCTCCCGCATTAAAATGACTGCCTCTGATAAGCTGTCCGTTAACAACAAATCCGGCCGCAATACCCGATCCGATGTTGATATATATAAAATTATCGGACTGACGTCCATATCCCCATCTTTTGACAGCTCTGGTAGCACTTTTTACATCATTGTCAATGAAGCAAGGCATTTCGAATACTCTCGCAAGATCTTCGGCGAGAGAAATAGCTTGTGAGCGCTTCGGATCGATTTGCAGCCAAATCCCGTTTACATTGTCTACTCGCCCCATTAATCCTACACCCATACTTATCGGACGTATAGGTGTAGCCCAACCTATAGTAGAGATATAATCTTCCAGCGATCTTTTTATTATCGAAAAAGCTGAAAGCTGATCCAGATAGCCGGTTTCATACCTCTTGGAATTGAGGATTTCACCTTTTGACGTGACCTCTCCGATTAATAGTTTTGTTGCACCCAGATCGAGCGCTAAGTATGTTTCGTTCATAATAATCTTTTTAAGACTGTCTTTTACATTCTTCTTATCTCAGCTTAAACACCACCCTATCCTTTATGTCATTTGCCGAAGCAGCGACAATAGCTTCAA
>JBEBPN010000031.1:0-46188 GCA_040395895.1 Dysgonomonas hofstadii | reverse complement strand
TCTTATGATCAGATAGCAAACTCACCTATATTCACAGGCAACGGAACCCTTCCGGGCGACTATATCTATGAAGACTGGAACGGGGACGGCGTTATCGATGCTATGGACGAATATCCTATAGCCACTACTACTGATGCCAGCAAGGCTGACCTTCAGGACAAACGAAACTACCCTTTGATGAACTTCAGTATGAATATTTCGGCTGATTACAAAGGCTTCGACCTCAACCTGATGTTTCAAGGCTCGGCAATGTCGTATGTCGCTTATGGTGAGCAACTATCTATGCCTCTATTATGGGAAGGTAATGCATTGGATATGATGATGGATCGCTGGCATCCGTCAGATGCGACCAAAGATCCGTTCGACCCAAGCAACCAATGGGTAAGCGGCTACTACGCATACGGAGCTATCGGCTACGATGTAAACTCAAGATTTGCAATCCAAAACGGAGCCTACCTGCGTCTGAAAAGCGCCGAGATCGGCTACACCCTGCCGACATCTCTGATCGGAAAAGTAGGAATCAAACGCATGCGCATTTATACAAACGTATATAACCTGTTCACTATTACATCAGTGAAAGGTGTCGATCCTGAAAGACCTACGGAATTGTTCGGATACATGTATCCACTCAACAGAACAATCAACTTTGGAGCAAGCATTACTTTCTAATTATTATAATAAGAAAACAACATGAAAAATTATAAATATATATTATTGGTCTTTTCCTTCCTCTTTATGGGAGCTTGTCAAGACTTGGATATCCCTCCGACAAATATCCTGACAGACGAAGATATATACAACGAAGCAGGGATAAAAGCATACATGGTTGGTTTGTACAACCATCTACCAATGGACGATTTCAATGTAAGTCAGGAGGGCGACAAAGGTGGTTACTATAACTGGAACAACATTGCATGGCCGATGCTCAGTACCGGAGAAACAGGTAACAGAAACAATACCGGTATATACATCCCCGAAAAAGGATACTGGAGTCAGGGATACCAGATTATCCGTCAGGCAAACACCCTCATCCAGAATCTGCCGGCCTATGTCGGGCAACTGGATGGTGCCGAATCGTGGATAGCAGAGGCTCGTTTCATTCGCGCTTATGTATATTTCCAGCTAACAAAACGCTATGGAGGTGTACCTCTAATCGAAGAGCCTCAGCCGTTGCCACAGGGAGAAAACAGTGAAAGTTCACTGTGGGTAGCCCGCAATAGTCACGAAGAAACTTATGACTTTATTTTGGCCGATCTGGACTATGCCATAGAAAACATGGTAGCAAAAAGTGCAGCAGGAAGAGCCAACAAATACGTAGCTGCTGCTCTGAAAAGCCGTGTCGCTAACTTCGCAGGCTCGATAGCCCGTCACGGACAGAAATATAATTACTCGGTGGATGGAGTAATGCTATGTGGAATACCTGAGGCTAAAGCCAACAATTATTTCCAACAGGCATGGGATGCGTCTATAATTGTAGAAAAGGGCGGATACAAACTGCTACTGGCAGAAGGTGGTGCCACCGAAGAGAATTTCGCCAATATATGGCAAAAAGCTGACGATAGTCCCGAATCTATCTTCATAAGGCAATACGACTATATAAACTATCGTCACAGTTTCGATGCTGTATATTGTCCGCCACGCATGACTACTACTTATGGCGACCGCTATAACGTTACATTAGATTGGGTAGAACTATTCGACGGATTACCGATAGATCCGGCTACAGGTAGAATAAAAACAACGGATGAAGACAATAACTACATTGTCTTCAATACTCCACGCGAACTGTTCGACAACGCCGAACCTCGCCTGAAAGCATCCATATTACTACCCGGAAATACATATAAAGGCATAGAATTGGATATACGCAGGGGTATTATCAAAGAAACTGTAGACCCATCCGAAAAGATTAAAAAAATGAGTATCGATGATGGGCAGAACACTCAGTCATACTCTACTACAGGTGGAAGTTTCTGGAAAGATAATATTCTGGAAACCACAGAAAATGTTACGCAACAAAAACCATATGAAATGGCAAATGGCGTGAAACTGAATAAAAATGGTCTGGATGGTCCTGCAAACGGAGGTTCCAACAATACTATTACCGGATTTCATGGCAGAAAATGGCTGAGCATGGATCTGACTGTAGGTGCTACCAAGCTGCACGAATCGCATCAGACATGGATAGACATGCGCTATGCCGAAGTATTGCTAAACCGTGCAGAAGCTGCTATCGAACTGTCGCAGAATGGTGTAGCTACTTATCAGGGTAAAAATATGATAAATGATGCCTACGAATCTATAAATAAAGTGAGAACCAGAGCCGGAGCCGATTTGCTGAGCAGTAGCGGTGAACTATCTACTGCCCCTGCTTACGAAAAAGGAGCCGGAAAAGGAGGTTTCGTTCAGGCACCAAACCGTGCTTTGCAGATACTCCGTGTAGAGCGTTACAAGGAACTGGCATTCGAGCACAAACTATATTGGGATTTGCGCCGTTGGTTTACATTCGATACTCAGATATACAACTATCGCAGAAGAATGCTGAATCCGTTCCTCTTCGCTAAGGGATCAACCGTAAACGAGAATGGCAACCCTGAGGGTAAATATATATACGATGCACGTGTTTCTGAGAGGGCGAATAACAATCTCACATTTGCCACCAAGTATTATTACGAAAAAATACCTGATGGACAAATCAAAACGAACCCGCTATTGAAACAAAACAACCAATATTAATTGTAATAATCAGACAGATATGAAAAAGTCAATCACTTATATAATTCCCCTGATATTTGCATTGTGCATCTTCGCTTCCTGCGAAAAAGACAACTACGATGCACCCGAAGCTACCATACAGGGCAGAATATTAGATCATAACGGAAAACTGCTGCAAACAGAGCAGGGCAACGGTAATATGAGAATCAAAATGGAGGAACTGAGCTGGGCTGGCAGCGACGAAAGCAAAGCCATTACTCCGCAATATCTGAATATGAGGCAGGACGGCACTTACATCAACACTAAATGGTTTGCCGGAGAATATCGCATGACTCCTGTCGAAGGTGCTTTCTATCCATACAAAACGGAAGGTGAAACTTTACAGATTAAAGGAACAGCTACTCAAGACTTTACCGTGACGCCTTATCTCGACATAGAATGGGTAAAAGAACCGACATTAACATCAGATAATTTTATCGAAGCCTCTGTCCGTTTCAAACGTAACGCCAAAGAAGGTGTGAACATGCCTAATCTTAATAACGGTATATTATGTATTGCTACAACCCAATATTGCGGCAACAATAACAAAGACGGACAGCTGTTCAACGGTACACAAAAAATCACCAATGATCAGGAAGGAACTGTTGTCGAATTTAAAACCTCTATGGCGGTAAAGTATACAAATACCACCTATTGGGTAAGAATCGGTATTTGCTGCGATGATACGTATAAGAAATATAATTATACGGACATTAAGACAGTAAAAGCTCCATAATTAATTATCAATTACTTATTTTCTGACAAGGGGTTGTAACAGACCCCTTGTTATTCAATTTATCAAACCCGAGAGAACAATGAGAAACAGAAGACTAACAAGTATTTTATGCCTGCTTGCAATCATCTGCAGTTTGGGAATAGAAGCTCAGATAAAGGAAACATTCAGTGACTCACAGTCAAAACTGACTGTAGTCGGCAGAGGTAATTGCCGCATAGAGAACGGTGTGTTCTTGTCTAAAGACGCATATGCCTGCTTCGGAAGCCAAGAACTAAAAAACTATACCTTCACTTTCAGAGCCCGCGCCCCTAAAGATGCCGAACAAGTACAGATATGGGCAGGATTCAGAGCGTATAATCGCTTCGACCGTTATATACTGGGTGTCAAAGGAGGACTACAAGACGATATATACCTGAGCCGCATGGGCTATATGGGTACAGACGAATTACTGGACATCCGCCCGCTGGATTTCCACCCTGCTGTAGGGCAATGGTACGATTTTAAGGTAGAAGTATGTGGAAACCGCATACGCGTATTTCTCAACAATGAAACACTCCCACGTATAGATGTAACAGACAAGAACGGCAATCTGGCTCCGGTAGGCCCTGTTACACTGGGTGGCGGATGGATAGAAACCGAGTTCGATGATCTATCGATCACTGAACTTCCCGCAAATGCCCTTGACGGGATACCGAACAAAATATATGAAGTAAAGGCTACCGCTCAGGAAAAGGAAGCCGAAAGAAAAAATTTACGGGCCGCTTATCAGCCTGTCAAAATAGATAAGATTAATGCAACACGTACAGAAATAGCACTAAACGGCAACTGGCTTTTTCTGCCTGACTATGAATCGAAGAATACAGAAAAAGAAGCAGATCCAAGCATAACAGACAATCAGTGGCACACAATGAGTGTACCCAATTTCTGGAATCCTATCCGTATCTGGCTGCATGGCGAAACGATGGGTAAATTTCCCAAAGGAGTATCGGACACCTATTATCAACAGGAAACAGCACGCTGCGAAAATTATACCTTCGACTATAAAAAGACTAAAGCTGCATGGTATCGTCAGTGGATAGAACTGCCAGCCGGCGTGAATGGTAAGAATATGGAACTGGTATTTGATGCCGTTTCCAAGATGGCCGATGTATATGTAAACGGAACTAAAGTAACATCGAATGTCGGTATGTTCGGAGAGATAAAAGCAGATGTTTCTGCTCTACTGAAACCGGGTAAAAACCTGATCGCTGTTTTTGTAACAAAAGATAATGCAGGCGCCGGAGAAGCTAAGGTTCCTCAACCCGATTATTACTCTATTGCCCGTTTAGATGAAGATCCGGAGAAGAAAAAAGAACTGGAAACAGTATCTGTCACAAATAAAATGCTGAAAGATATAGCACATGGTTTCTATGGAGACGATCCGGCCGGAATATGGCAACCCGTTTCGCTCGTTATCTCCGATCCGGTGAAGATAGAAGATGTATTTATTAAGCCTGCTCTTGATGGAGCGACATTCGATATTACATTAAAGAACTATTCCGGCAAAAAGGCAAAGTTCAGTTTATCGACAGACATTACAGATCATAATACATCGAACCTTTTCTATAGCGAAGAATCATTAAATAAGATAGAACTCAATGCAGGAGAAGAAAGAGTGATCAGCTATTCTATTACTAACCTGAAACCACGACTATGGACGCCACAGTCTCCAAATCTTTACGATTTCACATTCAGACTGACAGCGAATAACCAGACAATAGACAATACCACCATCTTGTCAGGATTCCGCACATTTGAATCCAAGAACGGACTGTTGTATCTCAACGATAAGCCGTACTGGCTACGGGGAGGGAATCACACTCCGTTTGCTTTGGCACCTAACGATCTGAATCTGGCAAACAGCTTTTATCAGATAATGAAAGCCGGAAATATAGATGTTACCCGCACGCATACCACACCTTATAATAAACTTTGGATAGAAGCGGCAGACATCAACGGTATCGGTATCAGCCACGAAGGTACATGGCCATGGCTCATGATACACGAGTCGATGCCCGACAGAGTGCTGATAGATATGTGGGCGAAAGAATATCTCAGTCTGATGAAAAAGTACAGAAATCATCCTTCTATTCTGTTCTGGACAGTAAATAACGAAATGAAATTTTACGACAATGAACTTGACTTAGCGAAACGTAAAGAGAAAATGACCATCATTTCAGATGTTGTAAAACAGATGAGAAAGGTAGACCCTACCCGCCCTATATGTTTCGACTCCAATTATCGCCGTAATGTAGCTAAACAAGGTGAAGCATTTTATGTGGGAATAGATGATGGTGACATCGACGACATACACTCATACATTAACTGGTACGATCACTCGATCTTCAAAGAGTTTAACGGAGAGTTCCAGAAGCGCAACCGTAACGAAGGTCGCCCGCTAATCAGTCAGGAAATGTCTACCGGATACCCGAATAACGAAACAGGGCACCCTACCCGCTTCTATACACTTGTGCACCAGAATCCACAAACATTGGTAGGTTATCAGGCTTATGCCTATGGCAATCCTGAAGCATTCCTCGAAGTGCAATCGTTTATCACCGGCGAACTGGCAGAGGCACTGCGCCGTTCTAACGATAAGGCATCTGGCATACTTCATTTTGCCCTGCTCACATGGTTCCGTAATGTGTACAATGCCGAAACGATAGAGCCCTACCCTACCTACTATGCAATGAAAAGAGCCTTGCAACCGGTATTGGTAAGCGCCGAGCTTTGGGGACGTAATTTCTATGCAGGAGAAAAGATTCCCACACGGATATATATTGCAAACGACAGAGAAAACGGTAAAGACCTCGAACCATCTTTGTTATACTGGTCGTTGGAAACGGAAACAGGAAAAATACTGATGAAAGGACAGGAAAAGATAGACGGCGTAGCGCATTATGGACGACAGATTATTATTCCGTCTATAAAAATACCGGATGCCTTACCTGCTGAAAAGATGAAGGCAAAACTGAAGTTGAGATTGACAGAAAAGGGTGTACAGGTATCTGAGAATGAATACAAAATACTACTCGCCAATAAAAAATGGAGTACAATCCAAACAGGCGATAAGAAAATTGTACTGGTAGATTTCAGCAATATAAAACCGGCTCTGGATTTTGCAGGTGTAAACTATAACACTGCTGCATCTGTAGCCGATGCGATGAAGACAAAAGCCGACCTGTATATATTCTCAGGAATAGACGGAAGATGCAATACAAACGAGATTAAACAAATTAGAGATTTTGTTGCTAAAGGAGGAAAAGTATTTATCTCGAACTCGCCGGAAACCACGCAGCAGATATATCCGGAATACATATCCGGCAATACGAAACCTACCGAAGGAGATATTGCCAATATGGAAATCCCCGAGTCGCCTGTATTCGATGGTATCGATCTGCTCGAACTGAGATACTTCAACAATAACAAACGTGAAATACCTACCATCTGCAATACTGTTCTGAAAGTAAACAGAAACCCGAATGTAGAGGAACTAGCCAACCAGACCAAGATACACGGATACATAAACGGTGATATGGCTCAGCGCTCCGAATATGTAAAAACAATAAAAGGTTACCCTCTATTGAAAATACACGACGAGAAAGGAATAGCAACCATATCTACCATGACTCTGGAGAAAGCAGTAACCGACCCTGTAGCCGGAAAACTGCTGACTAATATAATATATGACCTCCTGAAATAAATAAACGGAGGGCTATTTATCCGGTCTCGCTCCGATATATGGTTCTTAGTCTTATGCTGAGAACCATATTTCGGGCTCCGGACAGGCTCACATTAAACCTTTTAAGCCAACATCCATGAAACACATTATCTCATATACAATAAGAGCAACAATCGCTTTATACTGTCTCACCTTGCTCATATCATGCAATACAACAGGACAAAAAGACCTGCCTTGTACCGATTACACACAGTATGTAGACCCGTTCATCGGATCGGGAGGACACGGACATGTATTTGTAGGAGCCAGTGTACCGTTCGGAGCAGTGCAGGTAGGCCCTTCCAATTTCTATAAAGGATGGGACTGGTGTTCGGGCTATCATTATGGCGACAGCGTCATTATAGGCTTTCCGCAACTGCACCTTAGTGGAACGGGCATCGGTGACTTAGGTGATATACTCGTGATGCCGTATATGGGCGACATTAAATTGAACAAGGGTGTAGAAACTGAACGATTCAGTGGATATGCCTCGTTATTCAGCCACAAGAATGAAACAGCTACTCCCGGATATTACTCCGTGGTATTAGACGATTATAAAATCAAAGTAGAACTATCTGCCACAGAAAGAGTCGGATTTCATAAATACCACTTTCCGAATGGAGAAAATGCCCGTATAATCATCGACTTACAGGATGGCATAAACGACAGATCGACCGACACATATATAGAACAACTGGACAAAAACACTTTTGTCGGCTACCGAGCTTCATCGGGATGGGCAAAAGTGCAAAAAGTATATTTCGCCATAAAGACCGATCTGCCCGTAGAAAGATTCTCAGTATATGATAACACTACTCCGGTAAATGGATCGAAAGGACAAGCCGAAGCCATAAAAGGACTATTCAGCTTCGACAATGCTCCCGACAGCATCAGTATAAAAATAGGCATTTCGCCTGTCAGCACGGCAAATGCCCTTGCAAATATAGAAGTCGAAATACCTCACTGGGATCTAGAAAAGGTAAAAAGTGAAGCAAAAACCAAATGGAATGCAGAACTAGCCAAAATAGAAATAGAAACGAATGACGAAACTTCCCGCAGAATTTTCTATACCGCTTTGTTTCATTCTATGATACATCCGTCATTGTTCAACGATCACAACGGAGATTACAGAGGTGCAGACGGCAAAGTGTATAACACCAAGAACGGCAACTATACCATATTCTCTCTATGGGATACATACAGAGCAGCACATCCATTATTTACAATAACCCAAACAAAAAAGACCAGCGATTTCGTGAACACAATGCTCAATATATTCGATCAGACAGGCAAATTACCTATCTGGCATCTGATGGGCTACGATACCGGTACAATGGTCGGAATTAACAGCTTTCAAGTGATCAGCGAAGCATATATAAAAGGCATAGAAGGATTCGATGCAGAAAGGGCTTTCAACGCAATGAAGACAATGGCGATATCAGACACTTTAGGTCTCCAGTATCACAAAAATTTTGAACCGATACCATCCGACACAGATATACGCCGTCCGGTAGCGCGTGCATTGGAATATGCTATCGGAGATGCTAGTATAGCATTGATGGCAAAGAAAATGGGTAAAACCGAAGATTATGAGTATTTCAGCAAAAGAGCCCAAAACTACAAATTGTATTATGACAACAACACGGGATTTATACGCGGCAAGATGACAAACGGAGAATGGAATCCGGTATTCGATCCTATCAAATCGGTAAAACCGTGGGCTACAGACTATGCCGAAGGTAACGCTTGGCAATATCTCTGGCTGGCTCCGCAGCATATTAGCGGATTGGTGAACTTACTGGGCGGAGAAGAAACGTTTATCAATCGTCTCGATACGTTCTTTACCCTTACTGCAAATGGAGATCCCGATGTGCTGGTAGACCTCACGGGGCTTATCGGGCAATATGCACATGGTAATGAACCCAGCCACCATATAGCATATATGTATGCCTATGTAGGGCAACAATGGAAAACAGCAGAGAAAGTGCGATATATACTGAAAGAGTTTTATCACGATCAGCCCGATGGCATTATCGGAAATGAAGACTGCGGGCAAATGTCGGCATGGTATATATTATCGGCTATGGGATTCTACCCTGTACTGCCTGCATCGGGCGAATACGTTATCGGCAGCCCTTTGTTTGATAAGGTAACCATCAATCTGGAAAATGGAAAGAAATTCACAGTGAAAACAACAGACAATTCTCCCGATAATATTTATATACAGAGTGTGGAACTAAACGAAAAGCCTTACCACAAAGCATATTTTGTACATCAGGATATAATGAACGGCGGAACTTTGAAAATAAAGATGGGGGAACGACCCAATAAAGAATTCGGAACCCCTGTAGAAAACCGTCCTTATTCGGGCTTCACCTAATTTGCGTAAACATAAATGAAGATATGATGAAAAGATACTGTTTCAACCTTGCCTTACTGATTTCATTTGCATGGATATTTTGCTCGTGCGATACTAAGGATACTGTAGCAGAAGGAAAAACACCGGTAGACTATGTAAATCCTTACATAGGCAACATAAGCCATATACTGGTACCCACTTTTCCTACTGTGCATCTACCCAATAGTATGTTGCGTGTATATCCCGAACGCAGGGAATATTCGACCGATGTGATAAACGGCCTACCTGTAATAGTAACAAGCCACAGGGGAAGTTCGGCTTTCAATATCAGTCCGGTAAAATCTACCGAAGATATGTCCCCTGTCAGGGTATATTCTTACGATGATGAAACCATAATGCCGTATCGCTATTCGGTACATCTCGACAATGAAGACATTAATGTAGATTTTGCACCCTCACATCAGTCTGCGGTATATTCTTTCGACTTCGGGAAAAACGGTAAAAATACACTTGTAATCAATACGCGTAACGGAGAACTTAAATATGAAGATGGTGCAGTATCGGGCTTCCAGATGATCGATAAGGGGCTCACCAAAGTATATGTATATATAGAAACCCGCCAGAAATCTCAAAAAGCCGGAGCTTTACGCGAAAAAGAGATCAGTACGGACATTATATTTGTCGAAGGTGTTAATCAGGCATTGGCACTCCAATTTGATGATAAAATTGTGAACCTGCGTTATGGTATCTCATTTATCAGTGCGTATCAGGCAAAGAAGAATCTCCAGCGCGAAATAAATACATATAGTGTAGATGAGATAGCTGATACAGGACGACAGATATGGAACGACAGGTTGGGTAAAATACAGATAGAGGGTGGTAGCGAAAGTCAGAAAACTGTATTTTATACATCATTGTACAGAACATACGAACGTATGATTAACATATCGGAAGACGGAAAATATTACAGTGCATTCGACAACACCATACACGAAGACAATGGCACACCGTTCTATACCGATGACTGGTTATGGGATACCTATCGTGCTACACATCCGCTGCGTATACTCATAGAAACCGACATGGAACAACATATGATACAGTCGCACATCCGCATGGCACAGCAAAGCAAAGAGGGCTGGATGCCTACCTTTCCGGAAGTTACCGGCGACAGCCACCGGATGAACGGTAATCATGCCGTAGCCGTAGTATGGGATGCTTATGCAAAAGGATTGAGAGGCTTCGATCTGGAAGTGGCATATAACGCCTGTAAAGCATCATTGACCGAAAAGTCACTCTGCCATGGGTAAGAGTGCCGAATACAGCATTAGATACTTTCTATCAGGAAAAAGGATATTTCCCTGCACTGAAACCGGGACAAGAAGAATACATCAAAGAAGTGAACCCGGGAGAAAAAAGACAACCTGTAGCCGTTACGTTGGGCACATGCTATGATGACTGGTGCCTGGCGCAGATAGCCAAAGAATTAGGAAAAACAGATGATTATAAACACTTCCTGAAACGCTCTTATAACTACAGAAACCTATTCAATCACGATACGGCATTCTTTCATCCGAAAGATATAGACGGCAATTTCATTGAACCTTTCGACTACCGTTTTTCAGGTGGGCGCGGCGCCCGCGAATATTATGATGAAAATAATGCGTGGGTCTATCGCTGGGATGTTCCACACAACATAGCCGACCTCATCAATCTGATGGGTTCACCCGAAAACTTCGCCAATAATATGGAGCAGATGTTTCGTGAGCCTATGGGGAGAGGTAAACCCGACTTTTACGCACAGCTACCCGACCATACAGGAAATGTGGGGCAATTCTCTATGGCGAACGAACCGTCATTGCATATACCTTATCTGTATAACTATGCCGGACAGCCTTGGAAAACACAGAAACGAATCAGGAAACTGCTACATGAATGGTTCCGCGATGACCTGATGGGGGTACCAGGCGACGAAGACGGTGGAGGGTTATCAGCATTTGTGGTTTTCTCGTCAATGGGCTTCTATCCGGTGACTCCGGGTTCTCCTACCTACAATATAGGCAGTCCGATGTTCAGTAATGTAAAGATGAAACTGAAAGAAGGGGCTGTTTTTGAGATAGAAGCACAGAATTGTTCTGCCAGAAATAAATATGTACAATCGGCTACACTGAACGGTAAAGAGTGGAATAAGCCCTGGTTCAACCACTCGGATATAGAAAAGGGTGGTAAACTCGTCTTGGTAATGGGCCCCAGAGCAAATAAAGATTGGGGATCGGCTCCTGAGAACGTTCCTCCATCGGCAGAGAAGCTGTATGAATAAAAGATATTTTTATCTATATTAAGATGATAAGAACTATCAATTTAAAAAATTGGAGGAATGAATATAGGCGCGTAAAATCTTACGCCCCGACATAGTCTCCCACAGTCAGTAGAAAAAGTAATAAGAATTGAAAACAATGCAAATCTATTACTTTCGTTACATTTTAGTTAAAATTCACAGTGGCTATTTTAATAATCTTTATTCAACATACAAAAATGAAAAAAATCATACTTAAATTATTTTTGATTAATTGCATTTTTCTTTCTAGTTTGTCCGGTTATGCAAAGATCCAATTACCCTCTATATTGGGAAACAATATGGTATTGCAACAACAATCAGATGTTAAGTTATGGGGTGTAGCCAAAGTAAATACAGAGATAACAATAAAAACGTCGTGGAACGATAAAATCTATACTGTCCGTTCGGATGCAGAAGGCAACTGGCTGGCTACCGTAAATACCCCTGTCGCCGGAGGAGCTTACCGGATCGACATCAGTGATGGAGAGGAACTTGTACTCGATAATATCCTTATAGGTGAAGTATGGTTCTGTTCGGGACAATCGAATATGGAAATGCCGATGAGGGGTTTCGACCGTCAACCGGTAGATAATACCAACGACGTTATAGCCAAAGCCAAACCAGGAACACCGATAAGGATGTACACTACCGATTCGGAAAACGGAGTATGGACACGTCAGTTCAGCAAACAGCCACAAACCGACTGTAAGGGCAGATGGCTGGAAAATACTTCGGAAAATGTAGCAAATACCAGTGCCATTGCTTACCTGTTCGCTCAGCATATACAAGATGTACTGGAAGTGCCTGTTGGTATAATTATATCATCGTGGGGTGGTTCTACTGTAGAGGCATGGATGAGTAAAGATGCTCTGACTCCGTTCAAAGAAGTGGACTTATCACATCTGACAAACAAGACAGAGATAAAGAATCCTAACCAAACACCGTGTGTATTATATAATGCAAAAATAGCTCCTCTGACTAACTATACAATTAAAGGATTTCTGTGGTATCAGGGTGAAAGCAACAGGAATAATGCTACTTTATACAAGAGTCTGATGCCTGCTTTTGTCAAAGATTTGCGTAAGAAATGGAATGTTAGAGATTTTCCTTTCTATTATGTACAAATAGCTCCTTACAACTATGAAAGTGCTGACGGTACGTCCGCCGCACGGCTAATGGAAGTACAAATGCAAAATATGAAAGATATACCCAACTCGGGAATGGTAACTACTCTGGATGTAGGTAATCCCGTATTTATACACCCTACCGACAAGCAGACAGTGGCCAACAGGCTGGCATATTGGGCATTAGGAAAGACCTACAGACTTAAAGGATTCGGTTATGCACCTCCCGTATATAAATCGATGGAAATAGCGGAAAATAAGATATACATAAATGTAGATAACGCCCCGAAAGGGCTTTGTCCGATGTGGACAAATCTCAAAGGATTTGAAATCGCAGGTGAAGACCGTGTATTCTATCCGGCAAAAGCGGAAATAGAGACCGCATCATGCCGGTTAGCTGTATCTAGCGGGCAGGTACCAAAACCTATAGCAGTCAGGTATGCTTACCGGAATTATGCCGAAGCCAGTCTGTTCGGAATAGACGGCATTCCGGCCTCGCCTTTCCGTACAGACGATTGGTAAATCAGTGGTAAAAAAGCGGAATATTTCTATTCCATCTATTTAAAAGGACAGAAAAGAGTTCAATCTTCATTATAAAACTCTTTTCTGTTACCTCTTTTCTTTTTATCTTTAACAGCCATTTTTTCAGATGAAGAGATGGCTGAAAATCTGATTGAAGAAACAAACGAAATAGAACACCGCTTTTTTAACACCTTATTTACCATGAAAAAGACTATATGCTTCCTTTGCATTATACTGTTAGCATTATCACAAACCATCTGTGCAAATAATCTGAATGTAAACAATGAACCCGATTCGGCTTACATTTTTGCATATGCTACGAACAAGAATGATAATCACAACGGGCTTCATATTGCATGGAGTACTGATAAGGAAGTCTGGCATGCAATAGGGCCTGAATATAGTCTGGTAAAATGTGATTACAGCAGGTGGGGCAGCCAGAAAAAGATGTTCTCTCCTTATCTGTTTCAAACATCTGACGGACTGTGGCACTGCATCTGGAGCCTGAACGAACGCGACGGGGCTTTTGCTCATGTCACTTCACCCGACCTCATCTATTGGGGACGCCAGTCTTATCCGTTGGTATTACCGGATGGAAATTGCCTGACACCGGAAACAATTTTTAACGCAGATAAAAAAGGATATACTGTAACATGGATCAGCAACAAGTCGGGGAAAGATGAACTTTACGGGTGCTTTACCAAAGATTTTAAGAAATATACCGCTGCGGAGAAGATCAGCAATAGGAATTCTACGAGAAAGAAAGTATCTGTTTCGGGCACAGAAGAAACAGGAACGATCCACAGAGTATCGTGGAATGTGGTTGCCAATCTGATAAAGGCATACAACCTGTCGGAATATAAACAACAGCAGTGGGCAGAAAGAGTTGTAATAGACCCGAACAGCCTCAAAGACCCTGTAAAGGTTTCCATATCAATAGATACCCATAGAAAGAAGAAGATAAGTGACCAGCTACTCGGCATATTTTTTGAAGATATAAACTATGCTGCCGATGGTGGCCTGTACGCTGAGCTGATTCAAAACAGAGGCTTTGAATACCAACCAAGCGACAGAGGAAACGACAAAAACTGGAACAGCTACAAAGCATGGACTACAAGCGGTAACAATGTCGACTTTAAAATAGATTCTATATCTCCGATACATGAAAACAACAGACACTATGCTGTACTGAATATAAACACTATCGGCTCAGGACTTATCAACGAAGGATGGGATGGAATCCCTGTCAAGAAAGGCGAAAAATACGACTTCTCGGTTTTTGCCCGAAGTACGGAAGTGAAAAGCGGAAAACTGACAATCCGCCTGATCGGTAAAAATGGAGAAAATTACGGAGAAATATCTACCAAAGCAGTTTCTAAAGACTGGAAGCGGTATGAAGCTGTTATCATCGCAAACCAAACGGCAAATGATGCACGCATAGAGATAATTCCACAGCAAACAGGACGTATCGATCTGGATATGATCTCCCTGTTCCCGCAAAAGACATTCAAAGGACGTAGCAACGGATTAAGAGCAGATCTGGCTCAGGTAATAGCAGATATGAAGCCACGCTTTGTACGTTTTCCGGGAGGATGCGTTGCTCATGGCGACGGACTGGAGAATATATACCGATGGGAGAATACAATAGGATCGCTCGAAGCCCGAAAACCTCAGCGTAATATATGGGGCTATCAGCAATCATACGGTTTGGGTTATTTTGAATATTTTCAATTCTGTGAAGATATAGGAGCTGAACCACTTCCGGTAGTTGCAGCCGGAGTACCTTGCCAGAATTCGGCACATCACGGATGCCCGATAGGCGGCCAGCAAGGAGGCATTCCGATGGATGAGATGGACGAGTATGTACAAAGTGTACTTAATCTGATAGAATATGCAAATGGGGACGTAAAATCGGAATGGGGACGTAAAAGAGCAGAAGCCGGACACCCTAAGCCATTCGGACTAAAATATATAGGTGTAGGGAATGAAGACCTGATAACAGATATCTTTGAAGAACGGTTTATCATGATCTACAATGCCATCAAGGAAAAGTATCCTGAGATAACAGTAATCGGAACAACAGGCCCATTCAATGAGGGAACCGATTATGTAGAAGGATGGAATCTGGCAACGAAGCTAAATGTACCGATGGTGGATGAACATTATTACCAGACACCTGGATGGTACTTAAACAATCAGGACTTCTACGACAAATACGACAGGTCTAAACCGAAAGTTTATCTGGGTGAATATGCCGCACACATACCGGGAAAGCATAACAATATAGAGACTGCCTTATGCGAAGCCCTGCATCTGGCAAATGTAGAACGAAACGGCGATATAGTCACTATGACATCTTATGCCCCGCTGTTGGCTAAAGAGGGTTATACACAATGGAATCCCGATCTGATTTACTTTAACAATACAGAAGTAAAGCCGACAGTAGGTTATTATGTACAAATGCTATATGGTCAGAATTCGGGCGACGAATATCTGCCAAGTACAATGGCGATAGAAAACCAAAGTGATGCTGTCAGAAAACGATTAGCCGTATCTGTTGTATGCGACAGCAAGACGGGTGATCTGATAGTGAAACTGGTAAATATGCTGCCGGTAGCCGTAAGCCCGACATTGAGCATCGAAGATATTATACCTGATGACGCACCTGTAGTGAAATATGTACTGAAAGGTGAGCTGACTGATAAAACTGCCCGCCCCACAGAGAGCGCTTGCAGTGTAAAAGAAATGCTGAGCGGTGAGCTACCACCTTATTCATTTACAGTATATAGAGTTAAAGCGAATGTTAAAGCGCAGTAAACACAAACAGATACATTGTCGTATTCTGCAATATTACTATCTTTGATCTGTTTGACTTATTCGATACCATGAGATACAAAATATTCGCCCTTTTGCTATTTATATCACTATATATACAGGGGGCTGAACCGTTCTATTTTTCAAAACTATCACTTGAGCATGGTCTTTCCCAGATCACGGTGACATCTATCTATCAAGACAGTAAAGGTTTCATGTGGTTTGGCACAAGAAACGGGCTGAACAGATTCGATGGCTACCAGTTTAACGTATATGCAAACGAGGTGGAGAATGCGCAAAGTATAAGCGACAATCATATACTATGTATAACAGAAGATAAAGAGGGTTATCTATGGATAGGAACAAATAGCGGTCTGAACAAATATAATCCGGTAAGCAATACTTTCGAGCGTTATCTTACTGGAAACATGATTCTCTCCCTGTATTATAATGATTCCGGTTTGTGGATAGGAACACCCAAAGGACTAAGCAAGTATAATCCTGAGAATAATTCATGTGAGCAGATCCCAGACTTTTGTCTGGAGAATGATGCCGTTAATGTGATAATAGGCTATAAAGAAAACTTGTACCTGGGCACAAACTCTAAAGGTGTTATTATCTATACTCCTGCGAATAACGAATGTGTTTCGTATAAAGAAATCTCAGGAAGCTTTGGCACTATAGCACTTAACGATGTCAGGGCATTATTTATAGACAATAACGAAAGCCTGTGGATCGGTACGCATCACGAAGGGCTCTGTGTTCTGAAGAAGGACAAACAATCAGTATTGATTAATCAAAGGAGCGGGTTAAGCAACGATTTCATCCGGTGTATAAATCAGTCTCCAGAGGGGAATATTCTAGTCGGTACATTTAACGGGCTTAGTATTATCGACCCTGCAACTTACAGCATAAGTCAGCACAAAACATCAGATTCACAGAATGGTAATATCAGTCATTATTCTATCTACAGTATCTACTACGATAAAGCAAAGACACTATGGATAGGCACATACGCAGGAGGAGTAAATTATTATAACCCTTATGCCCGAAAGTTTCGCTTCTACGATCCGGGTATGGACTTGAAGGGCGTAATTGGCATAATAGGCCCGATGGTAGAGTATGGTAACAGTATTTTCATAGCATCCGAAGGAGGAGGCTTGATCGAGAAAGACAAACAGTCGGACAGTTATAAGCAATATAAGTTATCTGACAACAAGGATGCGACCTATGCACAGAACATTCTGAAATCTCTTTATTTAGATGGAGACAGGATACTCTGCGGAACGAATATGGGAACGATATACAGTTTCGACCTTAAAACCAAAAGGTATACTTTATTTCACGACTTTAAGATGGGGAATACCATCTATCAGATAGGGAGAAACAGTGCCGGAGAATTGTTCGCTGCAGGAGTCAACAATATAGGACTAACTTTTTTCAGGAATGGGGAGATAAAAAGCAAATTTGCAGTTGCAGGAAAAGCTGATTTCTCCTTCTATAATATTCGCTGTGTACTCGAAACAGAAAAAGGTATTTACCTCATAGGCACGCGAAATGATGGCTTGTATTATTACAACTCGAAGCTGAACGAACTCATTCAATACAAACATCAGCCGACAGATAAGAACAGCCTGCCCGAGAACTATGTGAGCAGTATATTCAAAGACAGTACAGGGCAAATATGGATAGGTACATTCGGAGGAGGTCTCAGCCTGTTCGATCCTGAATCGAAGCAGTTTAAAACATACAACACTAAAGACGGACTGCAAAACAACAATATATGCGCTATCGCAGAGGACAGTAACAGACACCTGTGGATAAGCACTATTTCGGGTATATCCGACTTCGATCTGCAATCGAAAGAGTTTAAGAATTATACACACTCCAGTGGGATCGAAGTTAACGAGTTCACCCCTCATGCAAACCTTCAGGCATCGGACGGCAGGATTTTCTTTAGCGGAAACAACGGATTTATATCTTTTGATCCACGCAGGATGAATACCAATCCTTACATTCCCTCTATCGTACTCAGAGAACTCTATGTAAATAATGCAAGAGTTGTACCCGGAGATGGTATACTCAAAGAACCGCTGGAGATGCAGAAAGAGATTGTATTGAAATATAACGAAGCGAATATCTCGATAGAATACAGTGCTCTCAATTATGTCTTCTCCGAAAGGAACCAATATGCTTACAAGCTTGAGGGTTTCGACGAAGACTGGGTTCCTGCAGGCACACGCCGCATGGCTTATTATACAAATATCCCTTCCGGCAAATATAAGTTTATCGTAAAGGGTTCAAACAATGACGGAATATGGAATAACGACGGGGTATCTATACTGATTACCGTACTGCCTCCGCTATGGAAAACATGGTGGGCATATTGTATTTATGCACTGTTACTGACAGGTATTTCCATACTTATCTTCCGATATTATAATGAACGGAAACGGCTTGAGAATGATATAAAACTGGAACAGGCAAAAGCCGATGCACAGGAAGAATTCCATCAGGCACGCACACGCCTGTTTACAAACTTTTCACATGAGTTGCGCACCCCGCTTACACTTATAATGAGCCCTCTGGGTGATATGATAGAAAAGGGTAAAGACCTCCCCGAAAAAGTACAGGACAACCATAGACTTATGTACAGTAATACATTGCGGATGCTTCGCCTTGTCAACAATCTAATGGACTTTCAGAAGAAAGAAAGCGGCACAATGAAGCTCCGATTGGAGAAAGACGACTTCATTCAGTTCTCAGGGGAAATGGTTTCTCTCTTCAACGAGTTGGCAACATCGCGACATATCGACCTGAAATTTAATTCGGCTGTTGAGTCTTTGGACTATATATTCGATAAAAGCCTGATGGAGAAGGTATATTTCAATTTTTTGTCTAATGCTTTCAAGAATGTACCCGATAATGGCAGAATAAACGTTAATCTGAAAGTATCAGACTTGAAAGAGATTAAAGAAAATTGGCCACAAAAAGCATCTGGTTTTACCAACAATAATATCTCCTATCTGTTACTGGAAATAAAAGACACGGGCGTAGGCATACCGCAAGACCAGTGGGATGATATATTCACCCCATTCTATCAGGTAGCGCAGAACAAACATTCAAGCTCGGGAACAGGACTAGGGCTGAGTCTCAGTAAGTCGATAATAGAGATGCACAAAGGTGTAGTATGGGCAGAAAGTCGAGAAGGAGCTATTTTCAGGTGTATTTTCCCTATCGACAGTGATTTTGTACCGGAGCAATCTCTCGAAATCCCAACAGAAGAAAATCGACTACTCCATAAAGTAGAAGTTACAGAGAACACGAATGACGAATCCGTTTCGCACCCGAAAGGTAAATACACAGTTCTGGTGGTAGAGGACAATCAGGATGTAAGGAACTATATTGTCTCCAACCTGTCATCGATTTACAATATAATCACAGCCGCAGACGGAGCAGAAGCAGTAGACAAGGCCATAAGCCAGTTGCCTGATCTTATCGTGTCCGACCTGATGATGCCGAAGATGGACGGAATGGAAATGTGTTCTATCCTGAAAAAAGACCTGCGCACAAGCCATATTCCAATAATCATGCTTACAGCACGAGCGATGTCTTCTGATATGAAAGAAGGTTATGAAACAGGGGCTGACGACTATATTACCAAGCCTTTCGATTCGTCTGTCCTCATAGCCCGTGTAGGAAACATCATTCAGGCCAGAGAAAAACTGAAAGAGATATATGGCAAGAAATTCTCTTTACAGACATTAGGTGTTGAAGCATCATCGTCTATCGACGAACAGTTTATGCAGAAGTTATATAAGGTACTCGAAGAAAATGTATCGAATCCCGAATTCAACCTCGACAGTTTCAGCAAAGACATCGGAATGAGCCGTGCTAGTCTGTACAGGAAAATAAAATCGGTGACCGACCTTTCACCGAATGAATTTATCCGCAACTTCCGCCTTGAGATGGGAGCCAAATTATTGAGGGAAACCAAGCTTTCCGTATCCGAAGTTTATGTATCGGTCGGCTTCAACAGCATTGCTTATTTTTCTACTTGTTTCAAAGCTCATTACGGAATCTCTCCTACCGAATATGCAAGTCAGGCTTTAGATTCGTAATACGCCTGAAACAGCCGATAGATTCAAAATTAGAAATAAATGAATCAATTTTGAAAGTGGAAAACGACTTTGTTTTCCATTTTTGTATTCATAAAACGACTAACAAAGTTGAACGTTTTAAATAGCGAGAGCAGAAGTGAAATTTATTTCAAATTATGCTGAGTCATGAAAAACGACTAATGAAATTGAATACATAAAATCTAAACCTATGAACAAACCATTATTGCTAATACTTACCATAGTATTCCTTATATCATGTAACAGCAAAAAAGATACAAAAACAGATATCGTTCAATCTGATTTTGACTTCGCAGCTTCTCAACTGACCTATGCAATGTCGGAAACAGAGAAAGGCATTGAGGAAGAATCTCCCGAGAGTAAAGAGAAACGCGAAAAGAAAGGACATGGACCTCTTGTTTCCCCACGCTCGATAGACGAACAGGGCAAACTTATCCTTGTACCGTCCAGAGACTGGACAAGCGGATTCTTTCCGGGTGAGTTATGGTATATGTATGAATATACTAAAGACAGCAAATGGGAAAAAGCTGCACGGGAATACACGGCACGGATAGAAGCGGAAAAGACCAATGGTGTGACTCACGATATGGGCTTCAAAGTGTATTGTAGTTTTGGCAATGGCTATCGTCTGACAAACGATGAAAAGTATAAAGAGATACTGCTGGAATCGGCATATACACTGACAACCCGCTACAGGCCAAGTATAAAAGCCATACGCTCGTGGGATCACAGCCGCGACAAATGGGAATGTCCCGTTATTATAGACAATATGATGAACCTCGAACTGCTATTCTGGGCGTTCAAAGAAAGTAAAGATTCATTATTCTACAATGTAGCAGTAAATCACGCGAATACAACATTGCAGAATCATTTTCGGGACGATTACAGCTCGTATCATGTCATAGACTACGATACCATAACAGGTAAAGTATTGAAGAAAAATACCCATCAGGGATATGCCCACGAATCGGCATGGTCGCGCGGACAAGCTTGGGCCGTATATGGCTACACTATGTGTTACCGTGAAACGCAAAAACCGGAATATCTGGAACAGGCTAAACACGTGGCAAACTATATATTCACACATACTAATCTGCCTAAAGACCTTATTCCTTATTGGGATTATTATGCACCTGAAATTCCGAACGAGCCACGCGATGTATCGGCGGCTACAGTAACAGCTTCCGCACTCTACGAATTGAGTCTTTATGACAAAGATAATGCAGATAAGTACAAAAAGTGGGCTGATACTATTCTCGAAAACCTGTCGACTGACAACTATCTGGCTAAGGCAGGAAGCGATTACGGATTCCTGTTATTACACAGCACAGGGTCTAAACCCGGCAAATTTGAAGTAGATGCACCATTATCATACGCAGATTATTATTTCCTCGAAGCTTTACTGAGAAAACAAAAACTGGAGCAAACCGGAAATATATTCTGAAATAAAATATAAAACACTATGAACAAATCACTTAAAAAAGCGATACTTATATGCTTTTTCGCCGGCTTCATACTTTCAGGCTACACACAAATAAACTACGGACAGAAAGAGAGACTTAACGAAGGCTGGCTGTTCCTGCGCGAAGACTTGGGCAGCATCTGGGAAGCTGTACGTCCGGCAGAAAAAGGCTCATCGGAAGAAGTTCCTTTGTGGACAAATGTTACGCTGCCACATTGCTTCAATGCAGAAGATGCGGTCGATCCCGATATAAACTACTATCAGGGACCGGGTTGGTACAAGAAAATGCTGGACGTGAAAAATCCGTATACAGACGGTCGTACCATTCTGCACTTTGAGGGTGCAGGGCAGAAAACCGAAGTATATATCTATACACAAAAAGTCGGTAGTCATGTTGGCGGATACGACGAATGGTCTGTTGATATTACCGATGCTGTAAACACTTTTCTGAAATCGGAAGATGCAAAGCGTTTCAAAGGTCAAGTACCATTGAGTATTCGTTGCGACAATACCCGCGATACGGAAATAATACCATCTGATCTATCCGATTTCAATTTGTACGGAGGGCTATACAGATATCTCAATCTGGTATATACGCCTGCTGTTGCTTTTAGCGGAATACAAACAGATACCTCTGTAGACGAGAAAGGGAAAGAAGGAAATCTGAATATTAAAGGCTATTTCTCAAATCATTCTTCAGAATCCACTGCTACGGTTAAGATCAAAGTGTTTGATCCGGCAGGGAAACTGATAAAAGAAGAAAACAAGACATTGAGTGACTTTAATGCCGCAGACTTACTATCTCTAAAAATATCGAACCCTATATTATGGTCGACGGAAAATCCGAATCTCTATTCCTGCGAACTCACTTTAACCTCATCTAAAGGAGTTATGACCAATAAGGAAGTATTCGGATTCCGTCACTTTGAATTCAAGGAAAAAGGGCCGTTCTTTCTCAATGGTAAACGATTGTTACTACGCGGCACACACCGTCACGAAGATCATGCCGGAGTAGCTGCTGCCATGACCGAAGAGCAAATCGTACAGGAAATAGAACTGATGAAGGCAATGGGTGTTAATTTCATACGTCTCGGACACTATCAGCAATCACGCATCGTCCTCGAAACCTGTGACCGTCTGGGTATCTTGGTTTGGGAAGAAATACCATGGTGTCGTGGCGGACTCGGGGGTGATACATATAAAGAACAAGCCAGACGTATGCTGACAAATATGATTACACAGCATCGCAATCACCCGTCCGTTATACTATGGGGAATGGGCAATGAAAACGACTGGCCAAACGACTTTCCGGAGTTTGATAAAGAAAAGATCAGAACTTTCATGAAAGAATTACACAATCTGTCTCATAAACTGGATGATAGCCGCCTTACATGTATACGCCGCTGCGATTTTTGTAAAGATATCGTAGATGTCTATTCGCCGTCTATATGGGCAGGATGGTATAGAGGTATATATACCGACTACAAACGGGTATCGTATAGTGAAATGCAAAAAGTAAAACACTTCCTGCATGTAGAATGGGGCGGAGACAACCATGCCCGACGCCATGCCGAAGATCCGTATATAACTTTAGACAAAATAGAACCAGGAAAAAGTGCAGACGAACGCGCAGGTGATGCCTCATTATACGGAGGCAGTGCACGCGCATCGAAAGACGGCGACTGGAGCGAATCATACATCGTAGATCTGATAGACTGGCATCTGAAAGAACAGGAGACAATGGACTGGCTGACAGGTGCAGCTTACTGGCCGTTCAAAGATTTCTCAACGCCTGTTCGCCCCGAAAATCCTGTGCCTTATGTTAATCAGAAGGGTGTTGTAGAACGCGATCTCACACCGAAAGAGGCCTTCTATGTATTCCAATCGTACTGGACTGAAAAACCGATGGTTCATATCTATGGACACACATGGCCTGTACGTTGGGGTAAAGCTGATGAATCGAAAATGATCAAAGTATTTTCCAACTGCGATGAAGTAGAATTGTTCCTCAATGGCAAAAGTCTGGGCATAAAGAAGCGCGATTCACAAGATTTTCCGGCTGCCGGACTACGTTGGGAAACTCCTTTCCTGCAAGGCAAAAACACAGTCAGAGCCATTGGAGTGAAGAAAGACAAAAAAGAAAAGGTCGAAATCACAGACGAAATATCTTTCGAGTACGAAACCAGACCTTTCGGAAAAGAAGCTGAAATAAAAGCGAGTGTAATAGAAAGCAGTGAGTCGGGTGTCTGGATTGAAGCGACACTGACAGACAGCAATGGTGTGCAGTGCCTCGATTCTAAAAACTATATCGAATTTGAAGCCGCAGGAGACGGACAACTGATCAAAAATCAGGGAACATCTACAGGTTCGGCCAAAGTACAGGCATACAACGGCAAAGCAAGAATACAACTAAAAAGGAATAACGGTGAATCTGTTATCGCCGTAAAATCTGAAGGATTGAAAACCGTATTTGTTACTATAAAATAAGGTAAAATATGAAATTGTTTCTAGGTTATTATTTAATAGTTCTTTCCGGCCTTTGTGTATTACTCTCGTGTAATACACAAATCGGCTGGAACAAAAAAGCAGAAACCGTACTGCATGACGTTGTTATGCAGAATGCAGAATGGGCTTTGCTACAACAGCCGCAGACCGTAACAGCGTCTGTCTGCGATAGAAGCGCCGGAGGAATACACGATTTTTATTCCGAAGGTGATTACTGGTGGCCCGATCCGGCACATCCCGGCGGTGCATATATCAGAAAAGACGGGGAAACCAATCCTGAAAATTTTGTAGACCATCGTCTGGCTATGATACGATTCAGCAAGGTGGTAGGTTCTTTGGCTTCGGCTTATATGACTACAGGCAATGAAGATTATGTAAAACACGCCTTCCTGCATATCGATGCGTGGTTTACAGATACTACCACTATGATGAATCCTAACCTGCTTTATGCGCAGGCAATAAAAGGCATAACCACAGGGCGTGGGATCGGCATTATAGACACTATCCATCTGATGGAAGTGGCACAGGGTATTATCAAGATGCAGGATGCTGCCTGTGTAGACAAAAGTAAGTTACAGACCACAAAAAAATGGTTTGCCGACTATATCCAATGGTTGACTACGCATCAGAACGGAATTGATGAAATGAATGCTAAAAACAATCATGGCACATGCTGGGTAATGCAGGTAGCTTCATTTGCAACATTGACCGAAAACAAGGATATGCTGGAGTTTTGCAAATTGCGCTATAAGAATGTCCTGCTTCCGAATCAGATGGCCGAAGACGGCAGCTTTCCATTAGAACTGTCACGAACAAAGCCGTATGGTTATGCGCTGTTCAACCTCGATGCCATGACAACCATCTGTCAGATACTTTCAACCGAAGGTGATAACCTTTGGGAGTACACTACCGAAAAGGGACTAAACATGAAAAAAGGACTCGAATTCATGTACCCTTTCATTAAAGATAAATCGGCTTGGACATATCCGCAGGACGTGATGTATTGGAACGACTGGCCGGTGGCTCAGCCGTCCTTGATTTTCGGAGCAAGGGCATATAATAGCAATCTTTATTTCGATTTATGGAAAAATCTGAGTCACACAAGTGAAATCGCTGAAGTAGAACGGAATCTGCCGATACGAAATCCACTGATATGGCTCTGATTTGAATAGATTTTAGAAATTTTTGATTCAAATTTAAAACTATAAATAATACGCTCAAGCTAATTTTGAGAATCTAACAAACTAAAACATACCATGTAAAAATGAAAACCTTTTAACTATGAAGAATTACAACTTTAAAGCTAAAATTCTACTTATTTTAGGATTACTAATAATGAATTTGCCTGTTGTGTTTGCTTTGCCAAACGATGTTTTGCAAGACAAAACAATAACAGGAACTGTGGTCGACGAAGAGGGTTTCCCGCTCACGGGGGTTACCGTTACAGTCAAAGGAACTACTAAAGGAACCATGACCGACATAGACGGAAAGTATTCTATTCCCGTTTCGGGTTCACAAGCCGTACTACAATTCACTTATCTGGGATTCTTCCCTCAAACCGTTACTGTGGGTACACAAACTACGGTCGATGTAAGAATGGCAGAAGATGTACAGACACTCGACGAAGTGGTTGTAGTCGGTTACGGCGTACAGAAAAAATCCCATCTCACAGGATCTATATCGAAACTGAATGGTGACGGACTTGCCGATATGCCTGTAACACGTGTCGATCAGGCTTTACAGGGTAAGATAGCCGGAGTAAGCATTCAGAACACAACATCCGAAGCCGGAGTGGCTCCACAGATTCGTGTACGCGGTATGGGATCGCTGAGCGTGGGTGGAGAACCGCTGGTAGTTGTTGACGGCTATCCTGTGGCAGACGGTATGTCTTTTGTAGAAGCAGCCGATATCGAGTCTATCGAGGTATTGAAGGATGCGGCTTCTTCAGCTATTTACGGTTCCAGAGGTTCTAACGGGGTAATAATGATCACTACAAAAACAGGGAACATTACAAAGCCCAAATACAAATTCAATATGTATCATGGTATCAAGCAAGCATACAAATTGCACGATGCTATGGACTATTCGGATTATATAGAGCTGATGTACCGTGAAGCAGGCTTGCGTCAACTAGACCCAAGCGTGGCAGAAGACAAATGGAATCTGACTACAGACAATGAGCGCGGAGAATACGCAGTCTATCTGATGAATAACAGACAAAATACCGACTGGCAGGATCAGGCTATACGCGACAATGCTTATATGAGCAACTATCAGCTGAGTGTATCGGGCGGAACTAAGGAAGTGAAATACTATCTGTCGGGTAACTATAATACCGATCAGGGAATGATGTACCATAGCAACTACGACAAATTTAGTGTAAGGGCTAAAGTAGACGCACAGCTCAGTAAAAAAGTGAAAGTAGGAATAAATCTAAACCCTTCTTACAGCAAACGCGAAAGACCATCCAACAACTATACCGACTTCTATCGTTTCCGTTCATGGTTGCCTGTTAGGCACACAGAAGAAACAGCTGCCATTACCGGACAGCCTGTAGGCTCATGGGCACACTCACGCCACTTCAACGGTAAAGCTTACGAAGCTATAATGCCTGATGGTACGGAATGGGAATCGAACGGAACAATCGACCCGTGGTCTTCTACAACAAACAATCCTAAGTCTATTATGGAAGGTGACACGCGCAAAAACTATCAGTATCGTCTGATGACTAATGCTTACCTGACATACGAAATAATGAAAGGACTGGAATTTAAAACATCGAATGGTGTTTATGTCAATTATTCCAAAGACGACGGATACCTTGCTGCCGGTGCGAAGAAAGAGGGTGAACCGAATCAGGGAACTTTCAAATCGGCACTGACAACTGACTTCCTTACTGAAAACACATTGAACTACAATACAACGATCAATAAAGATCATTCGCTTTCGGCATTGGTAGGTTTCACTTATCAGAGAAACAACAAGGAATATTCACAGATCATCGGTTCAGGATATCCTACCGATGAGATCAAAACATTGAATTACCCAACTTCGATAGATTCTAAAAACACATATACCTACAAAGTAGGCGAAGCTCTGGTTTCATATCTCGGTCGTATAAACTATGCCTATAAAGACAAATATCTGTTGTCGGTAAGCTTACGTACTGACGGAAGTTCGCGCTTTGCCGAAGGAAATCGCTGGAGCTGGTTCCCTTCCGTATCGGCAGGATGGAGAATGGAAGAAGAAGAATTCCTGAAATCGCAAAAATGGCTGAGTACGTTGAAACTAAGAGGATCCTACGGTATCACAGGTAATAACAACCTGCCTACAAATACCAATGGTTCAAACACAGTATCGAGCTATGCGTATTCCAATACTTTCTTTATGACTCCTTATGCATTCGGCTCAACAGGTACTGTAGTTGCAGGACTTGCAAACAGTAGCTACACGCTAGGGAATGTAAACCTGTCGTGGGAACGCACAAATGAATATAACATCGGTCTGGACTTCGGTGTTCTTAAAAACCGCATCCTCTTAGGTCTGGAATTTTACTACTCTATCACAGACAAACTGTTATTGAAAGAAGGCACAATGTCATTCGCAGGATATAACGAATACTGGAGCAATAAGGGTAAGGTGAGAAACAGAGGTATGGAAATAGAGCTTACAACGATGAATATTGTAAACAAAGATTTCGAGTGGAAAACAACATTCAACTTGTCTACAAACAGCAATAAACTGTTATCGCTTGGAGGACCATCGGTACAATACAATTATGGAGAACGGCAGGAAGTATATGCTGCCATCGTAGGGCAACCTGCAATACAGTTTTATGGCTATAAGACAGATGGCGTATGGCTGTCGGATGCAGATATAGCCGAAGCTAAAAAGACTACCGACTACAGAGTAACGACAGCGGCAGGAGGATTGAAAATAGTAGATACTAACGGTGACGGTATTGTAAATGCTGAAGACCGTGTAGTAACAGGATCTCCATTCCCTGATTTCACTTGGGGTATAACCAATACATTGTCTTACAAAGGGTTCGATTTCTCGTTACTTATACAGGGCGTACAGGGTGTAGACGTTATTAATGGCGACCAGTATTATAATGACTTCCTTAAGATAAACAAGAAATTTATAAGCAACAGATGGGTATCCCCTGCTAATCCGGGCGATGGAAAAACTCCGTACTATACCAACGGTATGCAGAGAATCCTTACCGACTATGTAGTGGAAGACGGTTCTTATATAGCTTTCCGCGACATTCAGCTGGGTTACAGACTCCCTGCCGCAACAGCTAAAAAAGCGTTAGGCCTGCAAGGTGTAAGATTTTATACGGGTATTCAGAACCTGTTGTATATTATGGCTAGCGACTACAAAGGCATCAATCCTGAATCGAGGTATAACAATGCCAGTCCTTACGATTCTCCTTTGGTAGATGGTTACCAACGCGGAGGTTACCCTCTTCAACGTACATTTACAATAGGTATCGATATTACATTCTAACTTAAATCCATATTTCGACTATGAAACAAATAATATATATACTTAGTCTGTTGATGCTTGTATCTCTATACTCTTGTGATGAGACACTGGACATCGATATAGAATCGGAAATCACAAATCCGTATAAGAAACTGACTACCGAAGCCCAGCTGCAAGCTGCTGTAACCGGATGCTACAATGGTTTACAAAAACCGATGGAATACGAGTGGATGATGACAGAATTGCGTAGCGATAATGCTATACAGGGAGTGCCTACAAGTACCAACTCTGTGAATATAGAATATAATGAACTGGATTTGTTTACCCTGTTACCGACACATGCACAGGTTTATAACTATTGGCTGAGTGCATACGCTAATATAGATCGTACCAATACGGTTCTGGGTTCTATATCTGTTATTGCTGACGAAACCGAAAGGAAGAGATATGAAGCGGAGGCCAGATTTATAAGGGCTTATCACTATTTCAATCTTGTAAGACTGTTTGGTCCGATATTTATTACCACAGAAAATATATGGCCTGAAGAGGCTAAATCGGTAGACCGTTCTCCGGTAGAAGATGTTTACAAACAGATAATAGCCGACCTCGAAGCTGCTGATACGAGCGCCCTGCCTGAAAAATGGGACGACAATAATCTGGGACGTGTAAGCCGCCTTGCTGCCAAAACATTACTGGCAAAGGTGCATCTGACACTGGGAAATCTAAGCGAAGCCAAAACTCTACTGACATACGTAAAGGAAAGCGGGAAACATCGCTTACTGCCATACGATCAGGTATTCTCTATCAATAATGAGATGAACGACGAAATCATATTTGCCGTACGGTACAAAGCCGGAGGTTATGGTATAGGTTCTCCTTTTGCTAACCGCTTTGCTCCTACTTCCAGCGGTAGCAGTATTGTTAATGGTGACGGTAGCGGATGGAACCATCCTTCTTACGACTTCTTGAACAATGCCTACGAAGCAGGGGATGCACGTAAAGATATTACGATCAGCACTTTCGGAAGTGCCGCATGGGTAAAGATCTATATCAAGAAATACCTTTCGGCTGTTTCTACTACTTTCGATGCCGAAAATGACTGGCCGGTTCTGCGTTATGCTGATGTGGTACTTATGCTGGCTGAAATAACAAACGAACAGGAAGGACCTGCTAATGCAATTCCTATGATCAACGAAGTTCGCGATATACACGGAAACCTGCCTGCCCTGACAATGGTGAATACACAGGCAGATTGCCGTCTGGCTATAGAAAAAGAGCGTCGCGTAGAGTTTGCTTTTGAAAATCATCGTTTCTTTGATCTCGTACGCACAGGCAGAGCCGTAGAGGTACTCAATAATCAGTTCTTCAATATAGATAAAGCATTCTATGTAAGATATAAAGAACAGGCTCCCGATCCATCCCGCGTAGTACAGGAGTGGCAATTATTGTTACCTATTCCGCAGAGGGAAATCGATACGAATAATAAGATAATTATTTCTCAAAATTACGGTTATTAAAAAACTACACGTATGAAAAAGTATATACACTATATAACCTTTATTTCTGCCCTATTTGCCCTGCTCCTTACGTCATGTGACGAAAGCAGTCAGATAGATACTAATGATGTAAAAAGCACACTTACGGAACCGGTAATTACTACTTTTCAACCGACTTCGGGGGCTCCCGGAACGGAGATTATGCTTACCGGAACAAGTTTATCGAATGTAGATTCGGTCTATATCGGAGGACAGGTTGTAAAAGTGAAAAACCGTATCTCGGATACAAAACTACTGGTAGAAGTTACGGCCAATGCGGTAACAGGAAAAATCAAAGCTAAAAGTCCGAAAGGGACAGGCGAAAGCAGCACTGATTTTACAATCGCATATCTGATCCCTTCCATAACAGATATAACTTCGATAGAAGAGGGCAAACTGATGATTGGGGAAATAGCTGAGCTTACCGGAACTGATATGAAAGCTGTGACTAAAATACTGGTTAACAATATCGAAGCCGAAATTATTTCCATCTCCGATACGAAAGCCAGCTTTAAAGTACCGAGAACAACTGTTGGCAGTAGCGTAAAAGTTACAATACAATATATGAACGGGGCAAATACGGAGTCTGCGGACAGCCCTGACAGTTATACTATATTAGGCCCGTTGGGTAGCCCTTCTATCTTAGATTGTCCTCAGACGGCATTAATAAACACAACTGTGACAATTACCGGAGATAATCTCGATCAGGCGAATGCTGTAATAGTAGGTGGCAAAACATTGAGTTTCGCTTCACAGACCAAGGAGGAAATCAAGTTCCTGATTCCGACAACTTATGCTACGCAGGTTACATCGGATATGATTCTGGTATATAACGATACGGAACAGATGGTAATAAAAGAGAATTTCGTAGTTACTGTTCCTGACATATCTCCTAATATTATTTTCTATCCGCAGGTAACAATCGGAGCTCAAAGTCCGGAAATGACAAGCCAGTTCTTCAATGCCGCTACGGGAGCAACCTTCTCGGCCTGCGAGTATGCTACCCGAAAAAATGAAATAGACTTCTATATCAACTGGAGTGACGCAAATTCAGCAGTACGGATAAACAATCCGAATAACAGTGGAAATATTACTAAGCTATTCTCTTGTGGAGGTGTATTCTTAGATGGGGAAAAAATGCCGAATATTGTCAAATTCAGGGTATTGACTTCGACCAGTGATATAAACAAGTATGCAAATCCGGCTATAAACAGAACGTTGGAAAGCATTTCGACCGCTACAATCGGAACAGTGGCAACCAGCAGTACGCCACAGTCGGGTTCTAACTTTAAAGAAGGAAATGTAATTATGTTCCAGATTTATAGTAATAGCACTACTGCTGCCAAAACCGGATTTATAGAGATCACAAATATAAACATTCCGGAGGACGACAGTGAGAAGACAAAAAGCTCGATAACATTCAACTGTTTCTTTGAAAAGTAATAATGTAAATAAGGAGGGACATAGATTATGTCCCTCTGTTTTTTCAATTCTGCATTTTCTTTCTGTATTTTTATCTATAAGATTTATTCAGTTAACAGTGAGTGATCTTTGAAATAACATTCAGCGGAGCTAATTGATGATGAGTTTACTAGTTCTCAGTGTACTAGAAAAAAGAAGAGTAAACTAATAGACTTGTAAGGAATGTCAGGTTTTAGTTAAAATATCTGGGTTTGCTGTAGGGGCGGATTATCATCCGCCCGAATACGAGAACAATGCGTCTAAAAACGGGCGGATAATAATCCGCCCCTACATATCGGGAACTTGTAATTTTACATACGTTTCGCTCCTGTGACCGTTGGTTGTAAGGTTTTAGTTAAAAGACCAATTAAAAATAATGTATATGAAAAGACTTCTTTTTACCATAATATTCCTTGCTGTTGGGATATACTCTTTTTCACAAAGGATTATCACAGCTGATCAACTGGCCTATGCCAAAAGGAATCAGGCTTCGATCGTCAACGGAGAGCGGGCTTACAAAGCTCTGATAGGTACTGCCAATAAGGAATTGGACAAGGTACTGATCCCTGTTACCGAAAAAGAGATAATAGCAGCAAGCGGAGATAAACACGACTATGTGAGCATGGGGCCTTACTGGTGGCCTGATACTACAAAGACTGATGGTCTCCCTTATATTCGCAGGGATGGTCTGCGAAATCCTGAGATAGAGAAATTGGACAGGACAAAACTGGACAGACTATCTAAAGGAGTAACTACGCTGGCTTATGCCTATTACTTCACCAAAGATGAAAAGTATGCGCGTAAGGCTGTTGAGTTGCTTCAAATCTGGTTTCTGAATGAAGACACAAAGATGAATCCGAATCTCAACTATGCGCAAATGATTCGCGGCAGAAATGACGGTAAAGGTCGCGGAGAAGGGATAATCGACACATACTGCTTTGTAGAAATAGTAGATTGTATCACCATACTATCCGAGTCTATCGCAATGAGCAAGAAGGATCATAACGGACTGAAAGCATGGTTCTCAGACTTTATTGATTGGATGCTTACCAGCGAACTGGGAAAAGACGAAAGAGAGTCTAAAAACAATCATGGAACGGCATACGATATACAGGTGACGGCTTATGCTCTATTCGCAGGCAGAACAGATGTTGCAAAAGAGTTTATCAACAACTTTGCCGAAAACAGAATCTTCAAACAGATAGAGCCCGATGGCAGCCAGCCACTCGAACTGGCGCGCACCATTGCAATGCACTATTCGATATTCAACATAGATCATATGATGGATATGGCTGCACTGGCAAAATCCACAGGAGTGAATATTTATAAATCTACTTCATCTGACGGGCGATCTATCAGCAAGGCCATAGAATATATTGTTCCTTATCTGGGAAAACCTCAGAGTGAGTTTCCATACCAACAGATTAAAGAATGGGACGAGAATCAGAACAAACTGTGCTGGCTGCTACGCCGATCTACACAGTTCGAGAAGAACAAGGCATACGACAAGCTATTCGATCAGTATTGTAAAACGAAGGAATCGAATATTAACTGGCTGTTTTATGCTAAGTGATTACGGTCAGCCCGAAAACAAGAATCCCTGATAACAATGTTATCAGGGATTTTATTTTCTGTTGTCTCACAAAGATTCGAACTTTGACAGGCAGAACCAAAATCTGCAGTGCTACCATTACACCATGAGACAAGCCTATTGCTTAAAAAGCAGTGCAAAAGTATAAGTTTTTTGTGAATAAACAAAAAAATACCCCACTTTTTCCCACATTATAGTCAAATACACGCTGTTTTAGCCATTTATATCATAAAGTGGAGACGATTCTGTAGATTAACCTCAGCTATACCGCCATCTATATCGAGGTAAAGAATGTTCATATTCGGATAGATCTCCTTAATGCGTTTCTCTACACCTTTGGCCACAATATGATTGGCTATACACCCGAACGGCTGCAAGCAGACTACCTTATTCACACCTTTACGGGCATAGTGGGCGATCTCACCCGGAATAAGCCAGCCTTCGCCAAACTGATTTGACAGGTTCAAGACTTCGGATGCAGCTTCAGCTTTGGCATAGATCGATTCGGAAGCTTCGTAGAACTTAAAGTTACTCAGAATCTTTTCCGACTTCTTTACTTTACCGTTTATATACCACCAGATCAATGGCTTCAATGTTTTAGAGAAGATAGTCTCTTCATCCAATCCATTCTCTACATTCACTTTGCTATTGACAAAGAATTGCATCAGGAAGTCCAGAAGAGGGGGTGTAGACACTTCCACATTCTTAGAACGAAGCCATTCTGAGATATTCGCCTGTGCATAGTTGTTATACTTCACAAATATCTCACCGATAAGACCTACCTTAGAGTACTCCTTATTATGGATAGGTACGTTATTGAAGTCCTCAACGGCTTCTTTCAACAGGCGGAAAAGTGTTTTTACATCTTTTGCCCTCACTGCATCTATCCCGCGCTCGATATAGAAGTCGAAAACGTCCTGTGAAGCGCCTTCTTTCTTCTCCCTGACAGATATAGCACTGTGCATCTGTTGCAGGCCATCGCCATACAGAACAAGTGGTATAGCCAGTTTGGCCACCTTCTTCCATTCCAGTCTGAATTCACTTTCATCGTTCTGATATGTTTCACCCGAAGTAAGTGCTATAACAGGAATATCGTTAAAGCCTGCATTCTGAAGGCCTGTTTTTATCTGGGCAATATAATTTGTAGCACGACACTGGCCTCCTGTCTGGGTAATAGCCAGTACAATGTCTTTCACATCATAATTCCCCGATTGAAGGGTGTTTATTATGTCACCAAGAACCAATGTCGACGGATAACAAACTTCATTGTTTCCATACATAAGTCCCAGATCCGCAGATATCTTATTCGATTTCGGGAGATTTTCTACTTTCAGACCTAACAACTCACCCAATGCCGGAGCAAAAGGCGATATGAAATCGCACAGCCAAGGCAAGAGGATTGTTTTATTCTTATCTTTTTCTTTCTTGTAAGGAACTGAATAGCCTTTGTAAGGCTGAGTAGCAGTTACCTCCAAAGATTTCACAGCATTTAGAGACTCTACCAGTGAACGAAGACGCAAACGAATAGAACCCGGACTGGCAATTTCGTCAATCCTCAATACTGTAATATTCTTACCTACAGCTTTCAATATATCGCGTGTTTCATCCATAAAGAATGAGTCAGGACCGCAACCGAATGAGTTTAGCTGTATCAGTTGAATATTCTGTGGCAATTTAGCAACCTCCATAGCCGCCTGTACTACACGGTTAGGATACGACCATTGGGATATAATATTCAGTTTACCGAAACCATGACTTTCAGGTTTACGGAATACATCATCCGTAAGCACTGTTACTCCCAGATCGGAAAGAATCTGCCCTACTTTCTGATGTATCAGCGGATCGGTATGATAGGGACGACCGGCAACAACAAAGGTAAGTTCTCCTGACTCTATACCTCTATCAAGCAATTCTTTCTGATAGTCATACAATTCTTTTTTCAGGCCGTTCTTCACAGTCAATGCGCTTTGGAATGCTTTTTCAAATACTGATTTAGAAACTCCCAGTTCCGACAGATAACCGAAACATCCTTTATACAATGCTTTATCGCTGCTGAATGTTATAACAGGCTCATCGAAAGGTATCCCATGACGACCTGACGGGTCTATCGAACTTTGAATAACATCGGGATAACCGCTAACAACCGGACAGTTGAAAGAGTTAGATGCTTGTCCGAATTCTTTCTCTTCTTTCGGTACGATCGGGTAAAATATCCTGTCCACTTTCTTTTCTATCAATGCCAGAATATGCCCGTGTACAAGCTTGGCAGGGAAACAGATATTATCTGACATCACCCCTCCTACCCCTTTCTGATAAAGCGGAAATGTAGATTCGGGTGACAGACGCACATTGAAACCGCATTCGGTAAGCAGTGTATGCCAGAAAGGATAATTATCGAACATATTGAGTACGCGGGGAATACCGATGGTCTTTCCTTTTTCGATATTCTCAGCATTTACCGGACGGTTAAATAATATCTCGTTCTTCCTATCGAAAGCATTGTAGCCCTCTTTACGGTCATTGTTTTTATTGTAGAATACCTTCTCGCATTTATTGCCTGCAAAGCTGATATTACCATTATTGAATTTGAAACGGAGTACCGAGCACAGGTTTGTACAACCTTTACATGTCAACTCTTTTGAGTCTATCGTACTCAGATCGAACAAGGCCTCCTGACCTGCAAAGCTTGTTTCGCCCTGCCCCTTTTCCCAAAGTTTGTGAGCATAAAGGGCTGCACCCAAAGCACCCATAAGTTCGGGGTGATCTGTAGAACTTACCGTTTTACCGGAAAGCATTTCCAATGCGCGGTAAACAGCATCGTTTCGGAATGTTCCGCCCTGAACAACAATATGGTCACCCAACATATTCAGGTTAGAGATCTTTAGTACCTTGAAAAGGCAATTCTTTACAACAGAGTATGCCAATCCGGCAGCAATATCATCATTCCCTGCATTCTCACGCAGTGACTGTTTTACTTTCGAGTTCATAAACACCGTACAGCGTGAACCAAGATCGCTTGGATATTTCGCCAGACAAGCCGCACGTGTAAAATCTGCCAGTTCCATATTCATGGTTGTGGCAAAATTTTGCAGGAATGAACCACAACCGGCCGAACAGGCTTCGTTCAATTCTATATTCGAGATCACGCCATTGTTGATAAAGATGGATTTGATATCTTGTCCGCCAATGTCTAACACGAACGAAACATTCGGATCTACATATTGTGCTCCCGAAAGGTGTGCTATTGTTTCTACGATACCATAATCGAGTCCGAGAGCCGATTTCATCAGATCTTCACCATATCCTGTGGCAGCCGAAGAAAGGAATTTTACAGTGACTCCCTTTTCTTCTGCCTCCTTGTAAAACAGTGACAAGCCTTCCATGACTTTCTTTAACGGATTGCCTTCATTGTTTCCATAAAACTTGTAGATAATGTTAGCATCCGAATCCATTACTACGACCTTAGAGGTAGTAGAGCCGGAATCGATACCTAAGAAACATTCTACATATTTATCTTCGCCCAGAGGCTTAAACCGTAGTTCTTTTACATTACGGTTGGCATCCCATTCTATATATTCAAGTTCATCTTTGAACAGAGGCTCCAGTGCGTCAGTATGATTTGAAGATGTGGACTCCGATAGTTTCTCTATCAATTCTTTCAGGCCTCCGACTTTTGCGTTCTCTTCTTCATAAAGAGCCGATCCCCAAGCCGGAAAGTATTCGCCGTTATCGGGAACGATTATATCTGAGTCCTGAATCTTAAGGACTTCTCGAAAAGCATTACGAAGGGCAGGAATAAACGTCAATGGCCCTCCGATACATATTACTTTCGGTATCACATCGCATCCTCGCGCCAATGTAGTTACTGACTGTAAAGCTACGGCATGTAGTATGGATGCTGAAATGTCCGACACGGGAATATTACGACTGATAAGGTTCTGAACATCAGTTTTAGCAAATACACCACAACGGGAGGCGATAGGATATATCTTATCGAAATGCAGGGCTTTTTTTCCCAGCTCTTCCACAGATATATTCATCAGGCTAGCCATCTGGTCGATAAACGCACCTGTACCTCCGGCACAACTTCCGTTCATACGGATATCGGGGTGACGCCCTTCGTTGAAGAAAACCATCTTGGCATCCTCGCCACCTAAGTCTATCAGTGTATGTGCAGCAGGATATACATTCTTTACTACTTCTACAGCAGCAACAACTTCCTGTACGAAGGAAATGCCGACACGCTCACCAATTCCCATACCGGCTGAACCCGATATATTTATAGTAAAGCTAGCATCGGGAAACAGGTCTGCCACTGTCCGCAATTCGGCAATCAGGGTTTCCTGTATATTTGCCTGATGGCGGCAGTATGATTTGTGTATGATCTGTAATTCATCATTAAGAACGACAATTTTTACTGTGGTAGATCCCACATCAATCCCCATTCTATATTGTTGTCTCTTATTCATTATTATGTAGGATTTATTTTATTCGTTATCGCAAGGTTTCAGAGCATTAATCGTAAACTCTATCACATATTTTTCATGGTTGGCTATCAACTCGTCATAGATGTTGCGTGGAATCTCCATAAGAGTCATTGCCAGATTGCCAAACATGAACGGGAACATACACAGAGACAGTATATTGAGCAGAAAATCAGCCACAGGAGTCTCTCTGATTGTACCTTTTCTTATTTCTTCTTCTATACGCTCTTCTATCTTACTGAAAGAGCTGAGCGGATTTCTGTTTTTTATACGATGGGTCAGTCCTTCCGGATTGAGACTAACTTCATTCAATATAAATGCGGCTATTTGAGGATATTCAAACAGTATCTCATAATAGGTATGTATCCATGTTTCGATAAGCTCGTAAATAGGCAAATCTGAGGTAATAGTCTCAAATATTCTTTTGGTAAGTACATCTAAGGCATCTTCAAATATGATCTCAAATAAGTTATACTTTGACTTGAAGTAATAATTTACCATTGCCACATTCGTACCCGATGCTTTAGCGATATCTCTTACACTAGTGCCTTTAAAGCCGTTTTTTATAAAAAGTTTTTGCGCTTCGTTAAGTATCCGGTCTTTTACTTCCGAAGAATCTTCTGAGTTAAACATGTGTTCTAAACGATTGTTTAACTACAAAATTAAGCAAGATCATTTAACTAAACAAGTGTTTAATTATATTTTTAAAGATAATTATCAAAAAAATAAAAGCTTGTTCTCTTTTATATTTATATTTGGAATTAAAACCAGACTTCTATGAAACGACGATTTTCCATAAGCTTACTATTTGCATTATTTGCCTTTCTCCCTCTTTCTGTATTTGCTACCGGCCCATCTTATGTGCATAGCGAGATGAATCCCGTATCGATAAATGATAAAGGAGAGATACTTTGCCGTACACGGTTTGTGAAGAACGATACAGGAGGACACTATTATCAGAGGACTGAATACGGCTTGTGTGTCATCACCAATGGTAAGATCATCGAATACAGAACAAAGACTCTCGATCCTGAGATGATAGGTGATAAGTCTAACGGAAAAATTTCCGAAGATGAATATATAAGATTAACAGAGCACTGGAATTGGATATACAAAATAGGACTCGATTTCAGCAATCTAAGCGGACAACAAAAACGGATTTGTGAAGAATATGGATTTAAAGAAAATAATACGGAAAAATTCAAAGTAGATAAAAAAATAAGATTAGCTGATTTTGAGAAAGAAAAGAATATCAACCTCAAAAAAGATAAGCAACTAGCTCTCAAAGGAGCTAAAAGTGCGACTTATGAGAGTCAGCAAATACGCATTTTATATGATTTCGGGAATATATTAATCCTCAACAACACATATAGAGAAGACCCTAATAGTGATACAGGTGCAAATTTCAGCTACATAAGCCCTCTATTTGGAGGAATAGAATATGAGTATTATCAGATAACAGGAATCTTATTTTTAAAGCAGTAAATGATTACTACAAGTATTTCAATGCCTTTTCCATATCCTCCGGCGTATCGATACCGATAGTCTCTGCATCTGTATAACCTACACGGATGCGGTAACCGTTCTCTATCCAACGAAGTTGCTCCAGCGATTCAGCCTTTTCCAATGAGGATGGGGGCAGTTGTGTTATCTCTGACAAAACATCAACACGGTAGGCATACATGCCTATATGCTTGTAGAAAGTATGTTTGTCGAGCCATTCGGTATGATGTACATCGCGAATATAAGGAATAATAGAACGGCTGAAATAGATAGCTTCATTATTTTTGTTAATGACTACTTTAGGTGAATTGGCATTAAACAACGCATCAAAGCCGTCCTCTTTCTTAAAGGGTTTCACAAGGGTTGCTAATTCCACAGCACTACTATCAAAGCAGGCTTTCAATGCTTCTATTTGTTCCGGCTGAATAAAAGGTTCATCACCCTGTACGTTAATGATCACATCGAAAGGTTGGTTTATCTTCGTATACGCTTCCTGTATACGGTCTGTCCCGCTACGATGCTGGGTCGATGTCATTACAGCTTTTCCGTCAAAAGCTTCTACTGCATCGAAGATACGGGAATCATCTGTTGCAACCCATACTTCTTCCACTGCTTTTTTCACTTGTTCATACACTCGTTGTATCATAGGTTTACTAAGCATATCGACCAACGGTTTTCCGGGAAAACGGGTTGAAGCATAACGTGCAGGAATAATAGCAATAAATTTCATGACCAATTATATTAAGATGGCATAAAGATAAGGCTTATTTTAGAAATGAGTGTATATTTGCAGTTGTTATGAATAAGGCTTTATTAAGTATAGGAACAAATGAAGACAGAGAGGTCAATCTGACTCTTTGTCATCAGATGTTGAATGATTTATTTGAAGAAATACATTATTCGGACACATCTATAACCACACCTTATGGCGCTACCTATAAAAATGATTTTCTAAATCAGCTGGCTATCGGCTATACATCGAAAGATAAAGAAGAAGTAACTCCTTTATTAAAATCTATAGAGAAGCAAATAGGGCGAAAGCCATCCGATAAGACAAAGGGTATCATAAAAATAGATATTGACCTCGTTATCTGGAATGAAGAGGTACTGAAACCGACCGAAATAAGCAGGGATTATATTGCCGACCTGCTACCTACATTGGAAGTCTGATTCCCTACCAAAGTTCTTCCTGTATTCTTTTCAGAATATCTTCACTGGCATCATTAAACTTTCTGGCAAAATAGGGAAAGCGCGTACCATACTCATCATTAAATTCGATATGTGTTTTCAGAAAATCCACATGGCGGTCTTCTATCGTTGCGGGAGGGATGGGTACCTCCCAGTCGGTATATGTCAGGCTCGAACGTGTTTGTGACATGAAAGGCGAGTTTCCTATTATAGTCTGAAAAAAGGCTTCATCGGGCACCAGCGTATGACGAAAGAATTTTATGTACCTTTTATCTTTATCTATAGTTTTTAATATATAAAATACACAGTCTGCAGTAAGGGCGAACCACTGAGTTCCGGCGTATATTTTAAATGGTGCTTTCCGTCTTATCTTCAGTTTCTTTAATAATACTTCTATCAGAAACTTCGGATTGTAATGTTTCAGATTCCGACGGTTATAATCGAAATAATAATATTCGTACCGCTCTATTGGCTTAAACGGTACAGGCACAGGGGCTATATCGATGTATTCTTTCTCCTCTTTCAACAAATCGTATAAGAATTGTTTCGGACGTATCGGGTAGTCTACCCCGCTTATCAGTATATAGTAATCTGCATTAATCATGTAACCGACACCATACTCCATCAGAGCCAGTGTGGCTTCGATCATTGTAAATCCACCCCAATTAATATCGACAGGATTAGATATTACACTTGCATTGGGTAAAGACGGATTATATGTTTCACTTACCTTTTTATCGATATGAATGCAGAATGAAACATCTTTCCCATTCAGCGCCTCCATCAAACGATCGAGATGATTGAAATTATTATGAGCCAATATGAGGTAGCAAATTTTCATTTCTCAATAGTATTTTTCTGCACCGCCATATCCTTTTATCTGCTTATTGTCTCTTGTTTTCTCAAGAAAATGATTCAGGCGTTTTTGAAGATCATCCGGATTATCGCGAGCCATATCTATATATGCAATTCTTATCCGTTTATATGAATCGGAGAAAGAAGAGAAGTTCTTCCACGCCAACTCATCTTTTTTTATTTCGTCGATAATGTAGTCGGGAAACATATAATCTTCTTCCAGAATAAAGCGAATGGAATCAATTATTGATGGATGGATCATATTATTTTTATGCAACCAGGTAATCCTTTCTTTATTCAGTTGTGAATACGTACTCTTGGGGTTACGAACGGAATAACGCTGGATGGTATGGTGTTCATCCAGCGTTTTCAGTATGCTATCGATCCATCCGAAGCACAATGCTTCTTCTACGGCATCGTTATATAATATCACCTCTTTACCGGAAGACTTCTTGGGACAAACAAGCCATATTTCCTTTTCTGTCCGGAAATTAGCTTCCAGCCATTTACGCCATTCTTCCCTGTTTTTCACATATAATGTATTCATCACAGAAAGAGGTTTGGTGAAGTAAAAGAAGTTTTATCTTTTACGTTTTGTACTATTGGTTTTGTTCTTGTCTTTCAGTTGCTGTTGCTGCATGCGCTGAGCTTCTTCGAGACGCGCCATAAATCCTGATTTCTTCTTCGGCTTAGCTTTATTTGCTTCCAGTTTTGCCAATACTTTATCTTCATCTATCACATAGCGGAATGCTATCGTCAACAAGATTGTTATCAACAGTGACAGGAAGTAATAGTATGTAAGCCCGGAAGGGAAATCGTTCAATACAAACAGGAAGATCAGCGGCATCAGGTACATCATCCACTTCATACCCGGCATCTGTTGCTGTCCGGTATTGGTCATTTCCATATTGAATTTAGTATAAATAATATTCGTTATGGTCATCAGAATACAGAACAAACTGATATGAGATCCGATCAGCGGAATATGACTTCCCCACTCTATAATGGCATCATAAGTAGAGAGGTCATTTGCCCAAAGGAAACTTTGCTGGCGCAGTTCTATCGCATTGGGGAAGAACTGGAATAAGGCTATGAGTATAGGCATCTGTAACAGTAACGGTATACACCCACTCATAGGATTCACTCCCGCCTTATTATAGAGCGCCATAGTAGCCTGCTGTTTTTCCATTGCTTGCTCCTGTTTCGGGAACTTGGCATTCAGCTCTTCTACCTGAGGGCGTAGCACACGCATTTTGGCAGACGACATGAAGGATTTGTAAGTCAATGGCGAAATCACCAGTTTAACGATTATCGTCAATAGCAGGATAACGATACCCATCGACAGTCCTGTACCTCTAAGAAAATTAAAGATAGGAATTACAAAATACTGATTCACCCAACGGAACAAAGTCCAGCCCAGTGGAACGAGTTTGTCCAGATCGAGTTGTTTATCCACATCTTTTATATGGCTATCATAATTTTTCAGCGCGGTGTACGACATCGGCCCCATGTAATATGTAAATCCGGCATGCATTGTACCTTCATTCATATCTACTTTGCCCGGTACATATATATGTGCCGAACAGGCTTTCAGATATTCACTATCTTCATTTTCCTTAGCTAATATCTTTGATTCGAGCTGAACGGTTTCTATTTTTTCATCGGCAATAAGTATAGGAGCAAAGAACTGATTTTTGAATGCAATCCATTTAGCCGGTTCTTTTACTTCTACAGCATCATTCTTATCGGCACTCAGTTCTTTAACATCGCCACCAACATATTTATAATAGACATGTGAATAACGCTGTTCGTTCTTTAGACTTTTCTCCTGTCTGCGCATTTTGTGCGACCAGCTCATTTCGATGAGATCAGCTTTATCTCTGTCGAGCATCGGTTGCAAACCTACCAGATTGATATCATATTTCATCATATAATTATCGTCTGACAGCTTGTAAACAAAGTCGATGTGCTGATTTGCCGAATACGAATATCGCATAATTATCGAATTCGCACTATCAGTTTGTATCGGAGTAAAGTTCAAGTCACTTGTACGCAATACCTGACGTTGCCTGTTAGTCAACAGCAATGAGAATTCGGCGTCATTATTGAAGAGGTATAAAGAATCCGTATTATCCTTAGTCTGCACATTGTAGCCCATATATTCTTTCAACTGTGCACTGACCATTTGCCCTCCTCTGGTAGAGAAAACAATTTTGATTTTTTCATTCTCGAGAGTTACAAATTGTTCTGCCTGCTGAACAGCATTTTGTAAAGAGTCTACCGCTATATTTACAGAATCTTCCTGAGCCGAAGCTGCAAAAAAGTTATTGACAGTGTTTTCCTTTTTCACACCCGATGTATCAGGCATAAGCTTTTCTTGTTCTCTTAGCAGGGTTTGAGCGTATTCTATCGAATCTTTCCTGAACTGTTCTTTCTGTCTGGCGATATCTTCAGCCGAAGGCTTGTTTAGTAGGGTAAAGCCAATAATTACAGCAGCAATAAGTACAAATCCGATAATCGTATTCTTATCCATCTAGAATTTTGTATAAATTTATATTCTATTTCATAAGTCGTTTTCCCGCAATGGCATAATTAACTACGTTGACCGTTGGTTCAAGTAAACCTGATTCTGCCCTAATTGCTTAACGAAAACATTCCTTTCTTTTATAATTTACTTCTTCTTATTCTCAACAATAGCTTTGATAAAGCTTATAAATAAAGGATTAGGAGAGACAACCGTACTATTGTATTCCGGATGGAATTGTACTCCCAAAAACCATTTTTTATCCGGCAATTCCACTACTTCGACCAGTCCCATTTCAGGATTGATTCCGGAGCATTTCATACCGTGCTTTTCAAAGTCTTCTCTATAGTCACCATTAAACTCGAAACGGTGACGGTGACGCTCTTCGATCAGCTTTTTGCCGTAAGCCTTATAAACAAGAGAACCTTTCTCCAGTTCACACTTATATGCACCCAAACGCATAGTACCGCCCATGTTGGTTATATTTTTCTGCTCTTCCATCAGGTCGATAACCTTAAATGGTGTATGAGGATTCATCTCTGTCGAATTTGCATCTTCGAGCCCCAATACGTTACGCGCAAATTCAACAACCATACACTGCATTCCCAGACAAATACCGAATGTGTGCATATCATGCTCTCTAGCATATTTTAGGGCATGAAGTTTCCCTTCTACCCCGCGTTGTCCAAAACCGGGAGCAATAACTATGCCATCAAATGAAGACAGTGTTTTTTCGACATTCTCTGCGGTCAATTTGTCAGATAGTACAAATTGCAGATCGAGTTTACGATCGTTGTATGTAGCGGCCTGCAGAAGCGACTCATTGATAGATTTATAAGCATCCGGCAGCTCCACATATTTACCGACCAACCCGATGCGAACTGTATCTTTGGCATTTTTCTTCTTATCCAGAAAATCGCGCCAAGGTTGCATGACAGGTTTCTCTCCTATCGGCATACCCAGTTTGCGCAGCACGATCTCATCCATCTTTTGCTCCTGCATCATCAAAGGCACTTCATAGATGGTAGACACGTCCACAGACTGCACTACGGCATCGACCTCAACATTACAAAACAGAGCTACTTTACGCAGAATATCTTTGTTCAGCACATGTTCTGTACGCAGCACAAGCATATCGGGCTGTACTCCTTCCGATTGTAATTGTTTTACGGAATGTTGTGTCGGTTTGGTTTTTACCTCTTTTGCGGCAGCAATATACGGCACATAAGTAAGGTGCACGCACAGACAGTTATTACCAAGTTCCCAGCGCAACTGACGTATGCTCTCGATAAATGGCAGGGATTCGATATCGCCCACTGTTCCACCGATTTCGGTGATTACAAAGTCGTAATTATATTTTGTGCCCAACATTTTGATGTTGCGCTTTATTTCGTCTGTTATATGAGGTACGATCTGAACGGTTTTACCCAGATAATCGCCTTTACGCTCTTTGTTGATTACACTCTGATAGATACGCCCCGTAGTGATATTATTATCCTTGTGGGTAGGCTGATTCAGAAAACGCTCGTAGTGCCCCAGATCAAGGTCGGCCTCGTGACCGTCGACAGTCACATAGCACTCACCATGTTCGTAAGGATTAAGTGTACCGGGATCGATGTTGATATAAGGGTCCAGTTTCTGAATTGTCACTTTATAACCTCTGGCCTGCAAGAGTTTGCCTAGTGAAGAGGCTATAATACCTTTACCTAAGGAAGATATAACTCCTCCTGTAACAAATATATACTTCGTATTAGCCACGACTTTTTGTTTTTTATTTTTATAGACTCGAAAAAGAAAGCACAAAAGTACAAAAAATATTTAGCTTTCCATATTTGTGCCTATTAGTAGTTAGGTTAAAATCTCTTTGATTTGTTAATTATTGCATTCATCCATATCTGCCGACAATCCGGGAGGTTTTCTTAGCAGAATATAGCTGATCATAAGGTTTCGCAATAAACAATACATCTTACTTACATGTCAAAAAACATAAAATCATCATCTTTTGCTAATGTTTTATCCATATCCTGCTGACTATTAAATAAC
>JBEBPN010000030.1:0-53518 GCA_040395895.1 Dysgonomonas hofstadii | reverse complement strand
TTATGCTTTGGGTTGCGTCCACCTGCCGAATTTCCGTTTACTTCTCGCATATGGTCATCGAATTTCTCAATAAAGGGCAAGGATATATCCGAAATCCGTATATTTTCTTTGAAACCTTTCAGAACATTATAGGTTGTCATATACACCCGAATAGTTTCGGGATTAAGACCTTCTTTGCGTTTTCGTTCTACAAATTCGAGATAGTAGTCATACAATGAACCGTTTTCGGGTTTTACTTTTTTCTTACCTGAATAGAACTCTTTAACCACGTCTATGGTCAATTCCTGCCCGTCTACAAGGATTCTATTTATATAAAGCTCTAATTCCGTTATCTTCCTATTCAAGAGAATTAGCAATGCCCTATCTTTTGGAACCTTTCTCTTCGCATCCCATTGCTCTTTTCGAACATCTAAATTCGCTGAAACCTTGGTTTCTTTGATTCCCACCCGAACCCGAAGATATATTGGGTATTTGCCGTTGCGTTTTATCGGCTTATCATTTCTGATACAACTTATAATTGAATATTCTGCCATTTTCTAAAATAGTTCATTAACTCGCATGAACTAAGTTAGTTGTCAGTTTGGAGACGGCAAAATAAATATCTGAATAAATACTTTTTCGAATAATAATTGCTTGTATAAAGACTAAAGTGAAATGAAAAAGGGATATATTTGCCTAATAACAATTTACATTTTCATTATGCTTAGAAAATTTGATTTCCGAAATTATAAAGCATTTGACCAAGGGAGCATTGAACTAAAACCAATTACAATATTACTTGGAGCAAATAGTTCAGGTAAAAGTAGTTTGCTTCAATTATTTTTGCTTTTCGAACAAACATTAAACACTGAAAGAGGGTATGAGTCTGCATTAAAACTTAATGGTAAATATACGTCATTAGGTGAAACTGAAAATATCTTCAAAAATAAAGATTTAGACAAAAAATTGTCATTTGCTTTTGAAATTGAATTTGATTCTCTGCATGAATATTTTCGAGAGACAAGAAATCTAAAACGGTTTATAGAAAGGGATATTGATGACATGCATTATGAATTTAAGAAAATTGAAGCAAAACTTTTAACTAGAGATTATCGTTTTAGGACAAGAACTTTATCTAGTGATGCCAATTTCTTGAATTATGTCAAGGATATAAAGAAAATAAAAAAAGAAATTCTAAATAACTATCCTAAAGAAAACGTTCTTTTTGAAGAGTTATCCTCTGAATACGAAAAAGAAAAACTATTTTCAGAAAACCCTCGGCTTAAAAGAGTTTTTAATAAAGAACTAAATGAATATATCGAAGCATATCAAGCTCTTGAGAGTTTAAGTAATTTAAAAATTAGAAAGTTTGTTATAGAATACGGAGTACATTATAATAAAAAGCATAATACCTTAGATATAAGTAGTGTATCAATAAGAAACAATGATGTTCTATTAATCGAATATAAAATAGAACGTAATAAAGGGCATAAAAAATTTATTCTAACAAGTGAAATATTGAATAATCGCATATTGAATAAATACCGTATAACATTTGGTAGAAATACTGATTTTGAGGCACTTGATCTAGTTCCTAAAGATAGGAGTGAAGATACTCTTAAATATAATAGGGGTTATATTGGAGATAGTATATTTTGCTCAATGCTTATTAGATTCATAAATATATTCTCAAGTAGTTTACATCGGTCTTTTAGTAACTCACGAATTAATTATATAAGTCCATTAAGAGCTTTCCCTAAAAGATATTATTTTTTAGATGAATCTAATGTATCTAGCTCTCTTGATTCGATTGATGGAGATAATTTAACTGAAATTCTAAAGAAGGAGCATCGTTTAACTCAAAAAGTCAATAAATGGTTAAATAATTTTGAGTTATCTGTCAGCATCGAAGATGTTAAGGAAGTTATTCATAGACTGAAAGTTACGCAAAACGGGTTAAGTCTTGATATTACGGACGTTGGCTTTGGTATTTCGCAGGTTCTACCAATAATTGTGCAAGGATTCTTATCTAAAAATGAATCAATAACTATTGTAGAACAACCAGAAATACACTTACACCCTAAAATGCAAGCGGAGCTTGCTGATTTGTTTATAGATGTCATAACTTCCGATGTAAATGAAAATAACAAAGCATTGCTAATTGAAACTCATAGTGAATCTATATTAAAAAGATTAAGAAGAAGGATTGCAGAAGGAAAGATAAGTAATGAAGATGTCGCAATATATTTTATACATAGTAGACAAAAAAAATCCTCTAGTGCTAAAGTTGAAAGATTAGCAATCTCAAATACGGGAGCTTTTGATTGGCCTAAAGAATTTTATTCAACTGATTTGGAAGATACTACTGAATACTTGAAATATCAATAATATGCCGTCTTTTACAGTTTGTCCTAAAGTTATTGAATATAGTAAATTGCATAAAAATTATCTTCGTGATATTCTTATGGCTTTTATTCCTGACAATTCAAAAAAGATATGCCTTGATTCAAATAATTTACTACTTGAAGAATATAAAAAAATAATAGTCAATGATAGAGATTTATGGGATTGGTTAAGGTTCTTAGATTTATATGAAGATACTTCTATCGAAAAAATTGATATTGATAGTACTGATCTTATTTTACCATTAGAGTTGAGCAACAAGTCTTTTGACAAACATCTAATTGTAAATAATAAATCGGAATACTCTGCTTACAAAGAGTTTATTGAATTGAATAAAATAAATATCTTAGAAAAAGATATTGCGAGATATATATTAAATTATTCAGTTGATGTCGACTTTTCAAACATATCTATTCTCTCCAAGTTGAACCCTAATGATGTTTATAGTATTATTCTTGGAATATGCTCTGAATTTAAATCTCTAATTGAAAAGAATGGACTTTTTAAACTTCTTGTAGAAAAAACAGGAAAAAGAGTTAAAGAGAAAAAGGCTCAACTTTTATTTTATGGAATTGCTCACTCTATTTGTATAGCAAATGATTTAAAATTAAGTCCAGAGATTGATTCTGGGAATGGCTCCGTTGACTTTAATCTATCACAAGGCTTAAAGGCAAATGTAAATATTGAAGTAAAATTTGCAGATAATCCTCAACTTGAACATGGAATTTTCACACAATTACAAATATATAATGAAGCAGAACACACAAATAGGAGTATTTATTTGATTATTAAAACTGATAATAAATATGATTCTCTAATTGAAGAAATTCAAAGTAAGTTAGATACTTATAAAACTGAGGGTAAAATACAATCAGATATAATTATTATAGATTCAAGTTATAAAGAATCAGCGAGTGTACGGAAATCTTAATTCAAAATAGGGGGCTCAAAAAGGGTTGTAATTTCTCAACATAGAGCAAAGTATTTATTTTACTGGGTTTTTGAGGGATTAATAAGGCTCTAAAACTGAGTAGTGTAAAATTCAATCATCAGATTATCAATAATATAAGTCGTTCGCCAGGAACCTCAAATTGTCTTAATCCCCTGTAAGATATTATCTTACAGGGGATTGTTTTTTGTTCGAGTCTGGTATGATGATACAAGATACATATATCTTACTATATAGCTTATTTTTATTAACTTTGCTTTAATATAGAAACATATATTTGAGATTATGAACTTGTTGGTGATTGAAGATGAGATAGATTTACTGGAATCAATTACGGAATTTCTTACATCTGAAAACTTCACAGTTGAAGCTGTTTCTTCTTATACAGCCGCTGAAGATAAAGTCGAATTTTATGATTACGATTGTGTGATTGTTGATATTGGTCTTCCCGGTGGCAGTGGATTAGACATTATCCGTACTCTGAAGAGAAAAAATAGGGATGCAGGTGTAATCATTATTTCTGCAAAGGATTCCTTGAACGATAAACTATCGGGATTGGATATAGGCGCCGACGATTATTTAACGAAACCGTTCCATCTTTCGGAACTGAACGCTCGTATTAAATCTATAATTCGCCGTAGAGGATTGCGTGGGCAGAATGAGGCAAGGTTTAATGAAATTACTATACAATTCGATAACCATCAGGTATTTGTGAATGAAAATGAACTTGCTTTAACCCGTAAAGAATACGATTTGCTCCTTTATTTCTTGATGAATAAAGATAAAGTACTGAACAAAGAAGTTATTGCAGAACATCTTTGGGGCGACAATATGAGCCTTATGTGCGATTCCTTCGATTTTATATATTCTCATATAAAAAACTTGCGTAAGAAGCTGATAGACAAAGGTTGTAAGGACTATGTGAAAACAGTATATGGTATAGGATATAAATTTACAGACGAATGACCCTGATAAAGTTAATTCGTAAATATTTGATTATAGGTTCTGTATTAGTATTGCTAATAGGTTGTATATCACATTTTCTTATCTTTCGCTTCTTTATACACTATTCCACCGATCAGGTTTTGATAGATCAGCAAAAGAAGGTGGAGAATTATGTCGCTAAACACGATACTCTGCCTTTACTTTGGAAGGCTGTTCTACAACCACTACGTATCGAACGAAAACAAATTTCCGATCCGGACGGATACCCGCCACGCCAATTTAAAGATACCTTACTCTATAGTGAAGAAACAGGAAGCATTACTCCATACAGACAGCTTTATTTTGTAGTATCGTATAAGCAAGAACATCATTTGATAAATATAAATCAGCCTACGGTAATAACTAATGATCTGTTTTATGCTATCGTTTCATCACTGCTTATACTTGTCATATTGCTCATATTGTTTACCTACATAATAGGCTATTTATTAAAGAAGAATATTTGGAAACCATTAAATGTTAATCTCAATAAATTGCATGATTATGATTTGAAAGGCAATACAGTTCTGATACTGAAGAATCTGGACATAAAAGAGTTTGACGAAATAAATAATGTGATAATGAGAATGGTGGACAAGATAAATGCAGATTATGAAAACTCCCGTATTTTTACAGAGGATGCATCTCATGAAATGCAAACACCTTTATCTATTATAAAATCGAAGCTTGACTTGTTAATGCAGGATAAGTCGCTGGAAAATAATCCGGAACAGGCTCAGGCAGTATTGGCTATGTTAAGAGCCGTTTCACGCTTGTCTAACCTAAATAAATCATTGTTGTTAATTTCCAAAATCAATAATGACCAGTTCGAGGAAAAAACAGATGTAGATATCCGCTCTTTGCTGGAGGCCTATCTCCAAGATTTTGAAGAGCTGATAGTCGCTAAGAAACTTACAGTAAGTGCTGATCTCACGGACTGTAATTGTTACATGAACTCTAATTTGTCGGAAATATTGATCTCTAATCTACTTAGTAATGCTATTCGGCACAATGTGATTAGTGGCAGTATAGAGGTAATACTTAAGAATAGGAGTCTGATTATATCAAATACCAGTGCTGAAGAGACAGACCGTTCTGTTAATCTCTTTGAGCGGCTTATCAGGCGAGGGCAATTAAATGAGTCTTCAGGTTTAGGCCTGAATATAGTGAAATCTATTTGCGAAAAGAATGGTTTTACGGTGACTTATGATTATCCGGAACCTTGTGTTTTTCGTATTCAGATATCTTTCTAATAATGATATACGCTCTATTTATTTTTGATAAATGTCCCTGATTTATCGAACAATAGGGTAGGTGAATCAGCCAGTTCTATTTTGTAATCATCATGTTTCCGCTTTATTTCGGTAATAGTCCGGTTAGGATAATTATGTGCAATATATTTCATTATACCGGCTGGTAACAGATCTATTATACTTTTGGGTAATGGATGATAATCAGTTTCTATTTTTACCCAATTATTATTACTGTCAAATTCTACTTCATATCCATTCCTGAATTTGACTTTCGCTTCTCCATCTTTTTCATCGTATTTTATCTTCTCCATTTCCATATCTTTGAAATGTTTATTAATAAAAGAGCGAATTGGAGCCGGTACAGCCTTCGGGGGTGTATTTTTAGCCAATATGGAAGTACTTAGTAGTAGCAGGCAGATAACAAAAATGTATTTTGATGAAAATTTCATATTGTTACATTTGATTAAAAACTAGAATAATGCGTAGCCAGTGAGAAAATGGATTTATCATAGGCTTCCCTTGCGTATTTCTCTTTCTGTTTAGACGAAGAAACAAACGCAAAGGAAACTTCAGATACATATTTCTGTTAAAATTTCATCAGTTCTCCATTCGAGTTGAAATGTATATTTCTATGGCGGGTATTGCCCCATGAATTTCTATAACGAATACCTGCATCATAGTAAATGCGCCCTCTATCTTCTTTTCTCTTCACACTGAGGAGGTAAGCTTCCGGATAGTTTTTTTCAACATAGTTGCTGATGAAGGCTGGAATGTCTTTAGTCTCTAACTCTTCTTTGGACGATATTAGTTTACCGTTAGGGCTTATTTCAAGTTTTACTTCGCGACCATTTACCTCAAATTCCACTTTGTAATAATAAATGGTATTATTTTTATTTTTGTAATTCCATTCTTTATACCCTGCAGCGGGATAATGTTTTTCAACATATGCTTTTACTTCAGCAGGAACTTGGCTTTCTCTTATGTCTTTTGCTTTTATATTAAAAGAAATAGCAAAAACAAATACAAATATTAGTACAATTCTGTTCATAATAGTTCTTTATTGTTTTTAAGTTAATTATTATACCATTTGAATACTATGGAGCCATAAGTCTGGCTTGCATTAATCTTATATCCGCCGCCATTTAGTTTACCTATTACAGACGTTCTTGTATTCTCTCCTGAAAAGTTAGACGAGTTAAGAACCGGTGCACTTATGTTGGTTGAAGATTTCAGATTTAAAGTAGCCTTTGTTTCAGGACTTACTGCAAATTGTACACTGCCTTTGGTAAGTTTAATATCTACCGATTCGCTTGCACTGGAGTTGATAAATGCTACATAGCCGGCTGTAGATTTCATCGAAAATGCCTTAGCTGTGGAGTTATTATATTTGATAGCTCCTGTGGTAGATGAAGCAATATGTTGAGCACCATTTACATGTGCAACATATATGCTACCTGCTGCTATACTGAGATTTGTAGAAACACCACCCGGAGTATATATATTCATTGATACTCTTAGTTTTCTGTAGTCTCCCTCGTGTATTACATTACTCTTAGCATTTACACTTGCCTTTATTTCCGATTCACTGACATCTACAATCACATCATAGTATTTTTCTAATATAGCAGCCACTTCCTTTTCACCAAGCTTTGTGCCATTATCATCTGCTTTGGCGTAAATATACACGGCAGCTTGTTCTTTGTAACCACCAAGTACAGATATATGTCCGTTCTGAGTTGTAGATACGGTGACTTTTTTGATTGGATTTTCTGTCAATGGGAACCATTGTTTTTGCTGAATAGAGTCGCCAAAGAAAGCCATGCTGGTAGGCACTATTGACTGATCGAGAGAAGATGGACCTTCCCCGGCTTCAACATCCGTAATTTCTTCTTCGGGTAAGTCAATCGTATTATCATTATCATCACTGCACGATATATTGACGATTAGCACTGATCCTAATATTAGCCCGACAAAAATTCTTGAATACTTTTTCATTGTTTTGTTTTTATAAAGTTAGTACCATTGGATTCTTATATTTCACGCTTCAAAAGTATAATTGGATTCTGGAGAAAATCTGAAGAGCGAAAAAGGATGATACTTATAAAGAATCTTATTATTCATTATAATTAGCCAAATTTCGATTTGGGGTATTGATAATGAGTATAACAGAGAACAATAATTGATACAGATATTGCCAAATAAATTTCTTTTATTATCTTTGTCGCAAGTTTATCGCTAACTGTATTTATTTCTATAGTTTGACAAGATAAAATTAAATATCCCGTTTTATTTAGAGGTTTTAATGTTTGGAGTGTAGTGCTTCTGTTGAAGGGATATAAAAGCAAACTTTTTTAGACATTGAACAAACGGCAAAAGCTGTTTTCTAAAATAAGATCCATAATATCATAATATAATAAACTGCCGGAAAAGGGTTTACCTTATTATCATTTTGAGATAAATATAACCAAATCATATAATTTTAATAAAGATATACATGCGTATATACAACATTCTTGAGCTTAATGAAAAGCTCACTATTGAACTGAGAACTATCGCTAAAGAACTTGGAATAAGACGTCCCGATGCTTATAAAAAAGATGAACTCATTTATAAAATATTGGATGAGCAAGCTATATTGGAAGCCCGCAATAAGAATTCGGAAAGTTATCAGAGCGAGGATAGAATAGAGCAGCAACAAAAGAAATCACAATCTGCTGCAAAAGGAAAGCAAGGGAAAGATAAACCCCAAGCCCAGCCTAAAAAGCAGAATCCGGTACCGGCAAAAGAAAAGGAGCAGACTCCTGCGCCACAAGCAAAAAAAGACGAATTAACATCTGCTAAACCGGAAGTAAATAAGAGCGTTCAGGCTCCTGTTGCAGAAAAGAAAGATACAGCACCTTTAGCAGAAAAAAATCCACAAAAAGAGATTATAAAGAAAGGCAGTACTGAAACAGCTAAAGAAAATAAACCGGAAGTACAGCAACCTAAACCGCAGCAAGCTCAAGCCCAACCCGCAGCAAAACCTACTCAACTGGTATTTCGTTCTAATAAAGTAAGAGAAAGTGAGCCAGAAGAGCATATTCCCGGATTGCCACTGCTTACTCCGCTAGAAGTAGATGCCGATGTTACGCCGGTAGAGATAGTACAAGAGGCTCCACAAAAAGCGAAACAACAGCCGCAAAATCAGCATAATAATCAAGCTCAAAAGCAAAATAATAACCAGTCGCAGGAAAAACCTTTCGATTTTGAAGGTATCCTCAACGCAACAGGCGTATTGGAGATTATGCAGGAAGGATACGGATTTCTCCGTTCATCCGATTATAATTATATGTCATCACCCGATGATGTATATATCTCTCAGTCTCAAATACGACTATTTGGCCTGAAAACAGGAGATATTGTAGAAGGACCTATTCGTCCTCCTAAAGAGTCTGAAAAGTTTTTCCCGTTAGTAAAAGTAGACAGAATAAATGGTCGTACTCCGGACGAAGTGCGTGACCGTGTTCCGTTCGACCACCTGAAGCCACTTTTCCCGGACGAGAAATTTAAGTTGACAAAAGGCCGTAATGATAACCTTTCGTGCCGTGTGGTAGACTTATTTTCTCCTATCGGTAAAGGGCAACGCGGGCTTATTGTAGCACAGCCTAAAACAGGTAAGACTACATTATTGAAAGATATAGCCAATGCCATAGCAAGCAACCATCCCGAAGTATATATGATTGTACTTCTGATAGACGAACGTCCTGAAGAGGTTACAGATATGGAACGCAGTGTCGATGCGGAAGTTATAGCTTCTACATTTGACGAACCGGCCGATCGCCATGTTAAAATAGCCGAGATTGTGCTTAATAAGGCTAAACGTATGGTAGAATGCGGACATGATGTGGTTATTTTACTTGACTCTATTACACGTCTTGCACGTGCATACAATACAGTACAGCCAGCATCGGGTAAAGTATTGACGGGTGGGGTAGACGCTAATGCACTGCATAAACCGAAACGTTTCTTTGGTGCTGCCCGTAATATAGAAAACGGAGGATCTCTTACTATTATAGCCACAGCACTTACCGAAACAGGTTCTAAGATGGATGATGTGATCTTTGAAGAATTTAAAGGAACTGGTAACATGGAATTGCAGCTCGACCGCAAACTGTCGAACAAGCGTATATTCCCTGCTGTCGATATCATATCTTCAAGCACACGCCGCGACGATCTGTTGCTTGATAAAGATACGCTTAGTCGTATGTGGGTATTGCGTAACTTCCTGTCGGATATGAATTCGGTAGAGGCAATGCAATTCTTGGAGGGAAGATTGAGGAAAACTATCAATAATGAAGAATTCCTTATATCTATGAATGATTAAGGAAGCAGAATTATAAATAATATAGCAAGAAGCAAGGGAAAAAGATGTAACTTTACCCTTGCTTTTTTTATTCTTAATAATTCTAAATAGGGGCGATAATGGTACATGATCATAATCATGACGAAAATAGTCATGGGCACTCGCATGGCGGACATAGCCATAGCCACAATGCTAACAAGAAAGCACTGACAATAAGTTTCCTGCTTATAGCAGGCTTTATGTTTGTTGAGTTTATTGGAGGTTATCTGACCAATAGTTTGGCTCTGATATCCGATGCCGGGCATATGCTTAGTGATGCCGTTGCTTTAGGGTTAAGCCTAAGCGCGCTCATTTTTGGAGCAAGAGCAGCCACACCTTCAAAAACCTATGGTTACAAACGTTTTGAGATATTGGCAGCATTACTCAACGGAATTGTACTTATTCTATTATCTATATTTATCTTCAAAGAAGCGATAGAACGCCTGTCTACACCTCCTCAGGTAATAGGAAAGGGCATGATGCTCATATCTGTTATCGGTCTTATCGTTAATATAATAGTTGCCTATATTCTGCATTCACAAGGCTCTACTGAAGAGAATCTGAATGTCCGCAGTGCTTTCCTACATGTTATAGGCGACCTATTAGGTTCAGTAGGAGCAATTATTGCAGCTATACTGATTATGTCGTTCGGGTGGTATATTGCCGATCCTATAGCCAGTATGGTTGTCTCTCTATTAGTATTATATAGCGGGTGGAATGTGCTTAGAGAATCAGTGAATATATTGATGGAAGCCAAGCCTTCCTCTATTGATTCAGAGAAGGTTATTAAAACATTAAAATCTATAGATGGGGTAGAAGATGTTCATGATCTTCATATATGGATGATTACATCAGACTTTTCTGTAATGACAGTACACCTCAGGGTTGACCTGAAATCAGACAGAGATCGAATATTAGAAAATGCAAAATTCCTGATTAATAAAGATTTTGGAATAAGACATGCAACAATTCAGACAGAGGGTAGGGATATATGTCCGTATGAAGAAACATGTAATTAGCAGATTCTTTATTCTTTAACTAATATAATCAGTTCCGACATCTTTTTTATTATTTCGGCAAATGACATTTTCAAATCGTCATATTCGTTAGCTCTGTATATATTCTTCTTCAAAGAATATGTTGCATTTATTATTATTTTGTTATCCTCGTTCTGAATCAGATAATCCATTCTTATTACAGGATTATCTATAGTTTGTATTTGTGGCATGTACTCTATCTTATACCCTTGAGGTATTTCGATCGTTGATTTATAGTTATTCTTCCTTACATATATCATATCTATAATAAGTCGCCTGTCTGTTTGTTTAAACGGATTGTCCGAGATAGATAGATTAGTGAACGGATGTATAAATAGCTTATCAGGGGTACTTTCTAATGGACACATATATGAAAATGAAAAAAGAAAAGGTTTTTCTAATCTATTTGCATTAGTATCAATATCGATATCTCCTATAATATCAATATTATGGCTTTTTTTCAAATAGTTTACAAGATTTTCTTTTTTGTCCAAATATATATTACGATAATTATAACTATTATATCCCTGGCTGGCAAATCTAGCATTTGCTTCTATCTTATTTTCTTCTGGTATTATTTTAAGTGAAATTTCTTTTTGATCAAAAGACATTCTTTTTTGTGTTAGGGCAACCCATTCTTCACTTTTGGGTTTTACAACTAATCCTTCGACATTTATACAACGTATAGGCAGATCACTAAAATATAATAATGGTTCAGTAGCATCTATAAAGTATGATTGTCCATCTATAATAACTTGTACCACAGTGTAATTAAAAAACTTACTAAAAGGATAAGCTTTTCTTATCATCCCATTTTTCCTTGTACTAAGAACTATTGGGTATGCTTCTATATTAGCGCTTCTTAATAATCCAGTTAAGAAGAAGTTTATGTTGGCAACATTTCCTTTTTTCTGTTTGAGGAAGTCGGATAATTTAAATTCAGAATGTTTCCCATAAATGCCATTCCAATTAAAGTTGGATTTAACATAATCTGTTATTATTTGAGCTTGTTCTAAAGGCGTCTTGTTTTCAAGACCTAAAGTAGGTAAAACTTTTTTACCTTCTTTTTCAGCATTCTTTATATATTTCCCAAAATCTGTATCCTTCAAATATTCTTCACATAGAGCCGGCCATGTACTCATAAATTCCCTGCTTCCTCCTGTCGGGTAATAAATCTTTGATAATTGAAAATTAAGACTAACTAAATAATCTTCTTCGGAAGTAATAAACTCTTCATCTCTAAATGCCGGCAAGTCTTTCATTACGAATATATGTTCCATTTCCTTATATTGCAAATTACCATAACGGATATCATTCAGTAAGACTTTACTATTGTATTCGTTAAATTTGTCAGTTCCTTTTGCTATATACACATATTCATAATATGGAATTGCCCTGTATTTAATTTTACTATATACTACAGGTATTTTTCTTTGAAAATTCCATTGACGCATATTTATAAAGTAGGGAGTAACTATTTTATAGCTGATTTCTATCACGGAGCCTTCTCTTACATTAGGCAGTGCCATTTTTTTTACTTTCCAGTTACTGGTAGCCTTTTCTTCGTATATATTCTTATTATCCAGAACAGTTTTAATTAATTGCCCATTTTCTACGTTATAGGTCGTTGCTTTTATTTCGTGTACATCTTCCCAATCATTCCCTTCTATATAATAGGGGATCTCTATATTTGCATATTCAATACCTGCTGATTTTAGTATTTTTATTTTTGTTTTTCTTTCCATATGGAGCAAGAATCCTCTACTGTCATGCCCTTGAAAAAAATATTCGCCCATATCATAAATAACCAAAGCTTCAGCATCAGAATCCTTATCATATTCAGTCATCGACATTTCATATTGGGTTACTTTCCCTTCCTCCATAGAGAAATTCTCCTGAGCATATGTAATCGTAAATATTGATAGGAATAGAAAAGAAATCAGCGTTTTTTTCATAGCGTTTCTATATAATAGTTTTTATTTTCATTATTATGTACAAAATTCATGAACTGGTAAAAATCTTTATATTGATCTTTGGAATACCTGCCAGGAAGAATAAGGATAGATTTATAAATAATTAGTTTATTATCATTTTGTTTGAATATCTGAGAATATTCTCCAAACTCAGATTTAAGGTGTACATCCTTAGGTAATCTCGCAATATTTTTATCTGTAATTTCGTATGTAATGGTGTCTTTATAATATTCAGGATAGTCTATTTGAACATCTGTTATTCTTTTTTCTGGTAATTCGTATGTTGGAAAAAGAATCGGAAAGGAATTAATTATCAGATTCTTTCCATATTCTTTATAAAGGCTATGCATTTTACATATAGCATCCATTTTTATATAGGCATTATCCCGGTTTTCTTTCTGAAACTTGAAATCAAGTAAATCATAAGAACCTGCAAGTATATTGTTTCTTATGTATTTGTCTACGCTATTTTTCGTTATATCAGATGATAGAAAATTAGAGAATTCATAATTTTCACCTCTTTCAGTTGCTGTTAAACTTATTTCCAATGTATTTATATTAACATCGATATTACGAGTACACAATACATCCTCCGAACTAAGAGATGGGATATTGATTAACTGACTATTGTCTTCACCGACAAGCAACGCTTTACGACCTTGTATATGTGTGCCTATATAGGCAAAGGGCGTGTTTTTAGATGTACACTCCAGATACACAGTGTCCTTTTCGAAAGGAATGGTGAGAATTACATGATTAAAGGCATTTGTGGCAAAATTATCATCTATATCAAATATGCTTTTATCTGAATAAATGAGTGTATAGTATGATTTTATATTTGCAAATTTAAGTAGAGATTGCATATAGTTAGTCAATGCCTTACAGTCTCCATATTTATTGTCGCAAACATAGCTTGCCGGATATGTCTGTAATCCACCGATATGGATACTTACGTTTATATAACGGGTATAGTCTTGTAGATATTGATATAAAATCTTGACTTTTTCTTTATCGTTCTCTATTCCATACAATAAGCCTTTGACTCTATTTTGTTCTGATACTGTAAGTTGATCCCTACCTTCATTTAGCCTATATATCCAATTTCCGAAAGCCTTCCAACTTTTAGTACTTCCTGTTGTGCCGTATTTGAATTCAGTTGGAAGTACTTCTATTTTTGGTGCTTGCGATGAATTTGGAGAGCTCATTATTTCATTTATCCTATTGGGACTATAACTGTATGTCCAACAATATGTCTTTGCTTCGGGAGTAGTAGTAATATCTGGATCTGCAACATTTTCCTGTTTGTATTTCAGGTCCGTTACAGTTGGTGTTTCTATGATTAGTTTAGCAGATATAGTAGGGATTTTTCTTTTAGTATAATCAACTTTAGCTATATGAATAAATCTGGGATAAGTGATTTTGTAAGAATAAACTACTCTATATGGATATGAATTATGTTTGAGATTAAAAGACTTTATAAAGTCGTCTTCATATAAGGAAATTCCAGATATATAACTTCTGTCTGTCATTTCATTTTTCTTTAGTCTTCGAATAATATTTCCATTTTTATCCTCAACCCAAGCATCACCAATAGAAAGTTTATCACCTTTTGAATATTCAATGGATATTTCAGCGTCATTATCTCCCAGCCGTTCATTGATTTGTAGAGTTACAGAATCTGTCCTTTCTAATTTATCTCCTTTTATTTTAATTATAGATATTTGCTCTATAATTTCACTTCTGGGAACTTGCCCAAAGCTAGATATTGTAACAAGTAATAAGAAAGCAATACCACCTAAAAGTTTCATGTAAGAGATTTAAGATTATAATTGATTTATGTAAAAATATGTAAAAAAAATAGTAAAACAAATTTATTTTTTGCATTAGGATTTATTCATTAAAAATAATATTAAAAACGGGCTGTAATCACAATAGTTTTTATAACTTTGTTCGCCTAAAAGCAGGTTATTAACACATCATGTCTTCAGAAAAAAAAATTAAAACAGCGCTGATCTCCGTTTATCATAAAGATGGACTGGATGAAATTTTAAAAGAGTTGAATAATTCAGGGGTTCGCTTCTTATCTACAGGAGGAACAAAGAGTTTTATAGAATCATTAGGATTTCCTTGTGATGCCGTAGAAGATGCTACTGGTTATCCTTCTATTTTAGGTGGTCGGGTAAAAACCCTGCATCCTAAAATATTCGGTGGGATACTTTGTCGCAGAGAACTACCCGAAGACATGAAGCAGATAAAAGCATACGATATACACGAAATAGATCTGGTAATCGTAGATCTGTACCCGTTTGAAGAAACTGTGGCTTCAGGCGCAGAAGAATCGGATATTATAGAGAAGATAGATATAGGTGGGATATCCCTTATACGTGCAGCAGCCAAAAACTACAAAGATGTGCTTATTGTTGCCTCTAAAAAGCAATATCAGCCCTTGAAAGATTTACTAGATGCAAAAAAAGGAAAATCAGACATTGCCGATCGCAAATTCTTTGCCAAAGAAGCCTTTGCTGTATCATCTTCGTACGACACAGCGATTTTCAACTACATGGATAATAATGAAGGTACGGCTTTCCGCTACGCTGAAGATAATGCAGTGCATCTTCGTTATGGAGAAAATCCTCATCAGAAAGGAACATTTTATGGCGATTTCAATGCAATGTTCGATCAACTGCATGGTCGCGAAACATCATACAATAACTTGTTGGATATAGAATCGGCAGTAAGTCTTATCAGTGAGTTTGACGAAACTACGGTAGCTATATTGAAACACAATAATGCGTGCGGCATAGCTTCGCGCCCAACAGTGGTAGAAGCGTGGAAAGATGCTTTGGCCGGAGATCCGGTGTCGGCATTCGGCGGTATTATTGTAAGTAACCGTAAGATAGATAAAGCAGCTGCCGAAGAAATCAACAATATATTCTTTGAAATAGTAATTGCCCCTGAATATGATGCAGAGGCACTTGAGATATTGGAGCAAAAGAAAAACCGCATTATACTTGTACAAAAACAGCCACTGACCGGAGATAAACAATTCCGTTCTTTACTGAATGGTGTTTTAGTACAGGATAAGGATTTGAGTATACAAACGGCAAATGATCTGGAACTTGTGACAAAACGTCCGTTGCAGGAAACAGAGGTTGAAGATCTTCTGTTTGCTAATAAGCTGGTAAAACATACAAAATCGAATGCCATTATACTGGTAAAGAATAAACAGCTGTGCGCAGGTGGTACCGGACAAACATCCCGTGTAGACGCTCTGAAACAAGCTATAGAAAAAGCAGACTCATTCGGTTTTAGCTTACAAGGTGCAGTAATGGCTTCCGACGCTTTCTTTCCGTTTCCCGATTGTGTGGAAATAGCAGGAAATGCAGGTGTTACGGCTGTTGTGCAACCGGGTGGTTCCATAAAGGATAATCTGTCTGTCGAATATTGTAATGAACACGATATATCGATGGTGATGACAGGTATCCGCCACTTTAAACATTAATATTAATTGTAAATTATAAGCAATATAGGAAATATGGGATTATTCTCTTTTACTCAGGAAATAGCGATGGACCTTGGTACAGCCAATACCATCATCATACATAATGGCAAAATTGTTGTAGATCAGCCTTCGGTGGTAGCACTGGAGCGCAAGTCAGGGAAAGTGATAGCAGTAGGGGAGCAAGCCCGTCAGATGCACGGGAAAACGCACGAAGATATCCGTACTGTAAGGCCGTTGAAAGATGGTGTGATAGCAGACTTTACGGCTGCTGAACAAATGATTCGCGGACTCATTAAAATGTTTAATAACAAGAGTCGTCTGTTTTCACCCTCATTGCGTATCGTTATTTGTATCCCTTCGGGAAGTACCGAAGTAGAAACCCGTGCCATTCGCGACTCGGCTGAGCATGCCGGTGGACGCGATGTGTATATGATATATGAACCAATGGCTGCGGCTTTAGGTATCGGTATCGATGTCGAAGCACCGGAAGGAAACATGATTGTAGATATAGGCGGGGGTACAACAGAGATTGCGGTTATCTCTTTGGGCGGTATTGTTTCCAACAAATCTATCAAGATTGCAGGAGACGACCTAACAGAAGATATACAGGAATATATGGGACGCCAGCACAATATAAAAGTAGGGGAGCGTACAGCTGAAAATATCAAAATAGCAGTTGGTGCGGCTTTGACCGAATTGTCGGAAGAAGAAGCTCCGGAAGACTTTATTGTTCACGGGCCAAATAGAATGACTTCTTTGCCGATGGATATCCCGGTTTCTTATCAGGAAATGGCACATTGTCTCGACAAGTCTATATCTAAAATGGATTCGGCTATACTTAGTGCTTTGGAACAAACACCACCCGAATTGTATGCTGATATTGTTCGCAATGGTATTTATCTTACAGGAGGTGGGGCGTTGTTGAGAGGTCTGAGCAAACGCTTCTCTGACAGAATCGGTATTCAGTTCCATGTAGCTGAAGATCCGCTTCACGCAGTAGCCAAAGGAACAGGTATAGCACTTAAAAATATAGAGAAGTTCAACTTCTTGATGAGATAACAATAAAGATAAAGCGAGCATTAGCAGTTGATTTACCCAGAATAATACAGAGGCAGATTTATGCGGAACCTGATAAACTTTTTATTGAAGAATAGTTCATGGTTTTTGTTCATACTGTTAGAGATAATCTGTTTTTACTTTATATTCAGTAACAATTCATATCAAAAGAGTGTCTTTCTCAACTCTTCTAACGAAGTGACGGGAAGGGTTTACTCTATATCCGGAAGCATCCTTTCATACTTTGGTCTGAGACAAGAAAATCAGGAACTTCTGGAAAAGAATGCGGAATTACAAGTTCAGATTTCCGAATTGAAGGATTATCTATTTACTATCGAAGCAGATTCTATAAAGACAGAAGCTTTCTTGCGTGATTCGTTGGGGAGAAGAACCGAACCTCCTTTCATCGTTGCGCGTGTTGAAAAAAACAGCATCTCGATGATAGAGAACTACATGATAGTGAACAAAGGAACAAACAGTGGAGTACGGCCCGACATGGGAGTGATTTCCCAGCAGGGTATAGTCGGTGTGGTAAGAGCTGCCAGCACCAATTATGCTATTGTACAACCTGTACTGAATCCACATAGTAAGTTCAGCTGTAAAATATTGAATTCCAATACTGCTGGTATTCTGCTATGGCAGGGAGGAGATTCCCGATATGCCGTACTAACCGAATATCCTAAATATGAGCGGGTCGAAGTAGGAGATACTATCGTAACGAGCGGATTCTCTGATTTCTTTCCTGAAGGATTGATGGTAGGTACAGTCGAAGACTATAAAAGTGAGACAGATGATAACTTCTATAGTTTGAGAATAAAGCTATCTACGGATTTCGGCTCACTCAAAAACGTACTTCTTATTAATAATACCAACGAAGAGATTAAAGAGTTGGAGAACAAAGTGAAGAATGCTAAAAAGTAATACAATAAAATATGTGATACTATTTGTATTGCTTGTATTGCTACAAGTACTGGTACTCAACAAGGTGTCGTTTCTTGGCTATGCAGTACCTTTTCTATACATATATTTCATCTTTAAATTACCAATAGGTTGTAGCCGGAGTCTTTCCACCTTTCTGGGATTCTTATTGGGCTTTACTATCGATATATTCTGTAACACTCCTGGTATAAACGCAGCAGCAACTACATTGATAGGCTTTATCTGCCGTCCGGTACAGAATCTATTCTTTATGGTAGACGATTATGAAGAACAGACTCCCAGTCTTGCTTTGCTGGGTGCAGCATTTATGAAATATGTGATATTCCTAACACTGATTCACCACATAGTGCTGGTTTCTATAGAATCGTTTTCGTACTTCAATATCAAGCTGATTCTGCTTCGGTTCTCGCTATCTGCCGTACTCACCTCTATTCTTATCTTTGCTTTTGAAGGGTTCTCTTTAAAGAAGAAAGCCTCATGAATATAAATCTCTTAGACCTCAGTAAGCGTAAATACGTACTAGGAGGAATAGTCTGCAGTATTGTACTGATATATATAGCACAGCTATTCTATTTACAGATAGTAAAAAGCGAATACAAAGAATCGGCCGATGGTAATGCGTTTTTCAACAGAACACTATATCCTGCACGCGGAATCATATCTGACCGAAAAGACCGACTACTCGTATATAATCAGCCTACGTATGATCTGGTATATATTCCCCGCGAAGTACAGGCATTTGATACGCTTGACTTCTGCCGGACTCTTGGCATAACAAAGGAACAATTTGCTAAACGCATAGTCGACATAAAAGACAAGCGTCTCAATCCCGGCTATTCCTCATATACACAGCAAACATTTATGACTCAGCTTACTTCTCAGGAAAGTGGATTCCTGCAGGAGAAGATGTATAAGTTTCCGGGTTTCTTTATTCAGAAGAGAACACTGAGGCAATATACGCATCCTAATGCCGGACTTCTTCTTGGTTATGTGGCAGAGGTGAGTAAGACTCAGATGGATAAAGATAACTATTATGTACGGGGTGACTATGGAGGGAAATCGGGTATAGAGTTATCATACGAGAAATACCTGCGTGGAGAAAAAGGTATAGAAATACTTCTGAGAGATGCTCATGGCCGTATACAAGGTAAATACGAAGACGGAAAGCATGATATAGCTCCTGTATCGGGTAGGAATCTGACTTTGTCTGTCGATATCGAACTACAGGCTTATGGTGAATATCTTATGCAAAATAAGGTCGGCAGCATTGTGATGATAGAACCGTCTACCGGAGAAGTTTTGTGTTTGGTAACTTCACCTACCTATGATCCTTCCATGCTGTTAGGCAGGGATTTTGGGAAGAACTATCTGGAACTAGAGAACAATCCGCTAAAACCATTATATAACAGAGCTATACAGGGAATGTATCCTCCGGGATCTACATTCAAAACGACTCAGGGACTGGTATTCTTGGAAGAAGATATTATAACAGAGAATACGATGTATTCCTGTGCAGGCGGATATCCGCCATTAGGTGGCCGTCCGAAGTGTCACCCGCATGGAGCACCATTACCGCTTATTCCGGCAATAGCTACTTCCTGTAACTCGTATTTCTGCTATGGACTGTCGGCAATGCTTAGTAACCGTAAGAAGTACAAAGATGTGCAGACTGCGTTTGAAGTATGGAAGAACCATATGGTGGATCAGGGATTCGGTTATCCACTAGGAGTCGATCTGCCTTCAGAAAAGAGAGGGTTTATACCTAACAGTAAATTCTATGACAGGGCATACAAAGGCAGCTGGAACGCATCCACTATTATATCCATTGCCATAGGGCAGGGTGAGGTGACTGCAACACCAGTACAGGTGGCTAATCTGGCGGCAACTATTGCCAACAGAGGATACTACTATACACCTCACGTTGTACGACAGATACAGGACACTTCCCTAGACAGCATATATGTTAACAAGCATGTAACAGGTATCAAGCAGCAACATTACCAATCTATAGTAGAAGGCATGGCACGTGCTGTAACAGGAGGTACATGTAGAGGAGCTAACTTATTGCCTGATTTTGAAGTGTGTGGTAAGACGGGGACTGCTGAAAATCCGCATGGAAAAGACCACTCTATTTTTATGGGATTTGCCCCTAAAGACAATCCGACTGTCGCTATCTTCGTTATTGTAGAGAATGGCGGGTTCGGTGCAACGAATGCAGTACCTATGGGAAGGTTGATGTTACAGAAGTATCTGCGCGGAGAAGTTCCGGCAAGCGAAAAAGGCTTGGAAGCCATGATTGCCAGCAGGGTTATATTACCTCAGACATTCTTTAACTGGAATCGTAATAATAAGAACTCGGAACTGATTCAGCAACCTGTAGTAAGCACTGCTAAGCCGGAAGAAAATGCTATACAGCCTTTCAAACCGGGAGGCGTTGATGAAGATTAATAGTATGAGCCTATAAACAACAGATGTATCAAAGAGAAGACGAAAATATAAAGAAGAGCCTCGACTGGTTTACCATCGCGCTGTATATCCTGCTCATTTTGGGAGGATGGTTCAGTATATATGGTGCCAGTTATAACTATGAGCATGCTACCAGTATGTTCGACTTGTCGGGCAGGGCAGGTATGCAGCTTGTATGGATGGGAACATCCATTGTATTAGGCTTTATCATTCTCAAGCTCGATAGCAATCTCTACGATATACTGGCATACTACATCTATGCCGCATTTATGCTTCTCTTACTGCTTACAGTCATTGTTGCACCCGATATAAAGGGCTCGCGATCGTGGCTTGTAATAACCGATACAATACGATTGCAACCCGCTGAGTTTGCTAAGTTTGCCGTTGCCCTTGCTTTAGCCCGGTTCCTCAATAGTTATAACTTTAAATTACTAACAGCTAAGAATCTGCTGATCATAGCAGGTATGATTATATTGCCGATGGTACTGATCCTCTTACAGAAAGAGACCGGTTCGGCTTTGGTCTACACTGCATTCATCCTGATGCTGTATAGAGAAGGCTTACCCGGCATAGTACTATTTCTGGGTGTATCGGCTGTTGTATTCTTTGTTGTAGGACTCAAATATTCAGATACCGATGTCGGCATGATATCCACAGGTGAGTTTATAACGGTTATACTTGTTATCCTCATTTGTGCCGGACTGGCTCTGAGCTATAAGCAAGACCGTATAGCGGCACGTAATATCGTGCTGGGAGCTATAGTCTTCTTCGGATTGGCCTATCTTATCTCATTGATAGGTGTGGATATAGACTTCGGGCTACTGGCTCTTATCTCAATAGGTGCTTTGGTCGTTTACCTCTTGTACCTGGCAAAGAAGCATTGGTCTAAGACCTATCTTCTGGCTGCCGCCTTTGCCATAGGCAGCATACTGTTTGTAGGCTCTATCGATTACCTGTTCAGCGATGTGATGCAACCGCATCAGCAGATGCGTATCAAAGTCACACTGGGTATGGAAGACGACCTGATGGGAGCCGGATATAATGTGAATCAATCGAAAATAGCCATAGGTTCGGGAGGACTACTCGGCAAGGGCTACCTGAACGGTACACAGACTAAGCTTAAATATGTGCCTGAGCAAGATACAGACTTCATATTCTGTACAGTCGGCGAGGAGCAGGGCTTTGTAGGCTCGGTAATTGTACTTGTCTTATTTATGACCCTGATACTGAGGCTGATATATCTATCTGAGCGTCAAAAGAGTACCTTTGGGCGAGTCTATGGATATTGTGTAGCGTCCATATTCTTTTTCCATGTGGCAATCAATATCGGTATGGTTATAGGTCTGACTCCTGTTATCGGAATTCCGTTACCATTTTTCAGCTACGGAGGATCGTCCTTATGGGGTTTCACCATCCTGCTCTTTATATTCCTGCGCATCGATATGTCCCGTAAGCGGAGATAAGATAAGAGGTTCTTTCAATGTATCAATCAAATCTTCAAAACTTGTAATATAAGTTACCGGACCATCTTTTATTTCAAATTCAAAATGAGTGACGGTCATTTGTGTTTGTCCATCAATAACTTCTCTGGGATAAATAGAAAACAGGATATCGGAATCCTCACTATCTGCTAAAGAGAATCCATTTCTTTCCAGCATATTTTTTGTCCAGTGATACAAAAGTCCGTCAGCTTTAAGATGTACCTTTTTCTTATTACTCCTTTTGGGTAGAAAATTTCCTGTATATCTGTCAAATACAATACTTTCACCTTTGAAGAAATAATCCAGTGTTCCCGATAATACAATATCTTCTGTAATTCCACTTATCAATCCTTTGTCTCTGGAGATCAGCCATAAACGATCGGCGAGGAGCAAGGCCAGATCAATGTCGTGAGTCGATAACAATATTGTTTTGTCCAGATTGGCTGCAAGGTCATGCAACAGATTCATTATTTCTATACGGCTTTCTATATCGAGAAATGCGGTAGGTTCATCCAGCAATACAACCGGACATTCCTGAGCCAAAGCTTTGGCTATCATTGCTTTTTGTCGTTCGCCATCCGATAATTCAGCTACATAAGAATCGGCCTTGTGCGAAATACCCACATCATTTATAGCCTTTTGTACTACTGCTTTATCTTGTTTGGTTAGCTGTCCGAAGAATCCGGTATACGGATAACGTCCGAGTTCTACTAATTCTCTGACAAGCAGACCACCTACAGACGTTTTATCAGTCAGCACCAGTCCCATAAGCTGGGAAAGTTCTTTTTCAGAATATATGGTTATATCCTTACCTTCAAATAGTATTTTGCCACTTAGTGTAGGCTGATTATTACTGATTGTACGAAGTAGAGTCGATTTACCGGCGCCATTTGCACCTAACAGACACACTAGCTCACCCCTGTAAAGATCGAATGAGAGATCTTTATAGAGAGAAGCTTCGCCTCTGTGCTTCGATTTGGTATAACCGATCGCTATATTTCTGGCCGATATAACAGACTCTTTATTCATTCAATACATTTAATTTTAACAAAAACCTTACAAACCTTACGCTTTTTGTATTGTTTTTAAGTCCTTTTATTAATTATATCCGATCGCTATCGGTTATTATATAGATAAATACAATCAGAAAAAATAACAGCCTAGTTAAAATACTGTATCTTCTTCTGATTCAATATCACATATATAATTACAGGTGCGCCGAATATCGGCGTTATTGCATTCAATGGCAATACGCCCGACGAGCCCGGCAATACACTGATCAGATTGCAAAGTAAAGCCATTGCCGAACCTATAAGTATGGTAACAGGCAATAGCGATTTATGATTCGATGTGCCTAGTAATAATCGTGCAATGTGCGGTACGGCAAGACCGATAAATGCTACAGGTCCGCAGAATGCACAGGTAATAGCTGTCAGCAAACCGGCACAAAGTAGTAACAGAAAACGTATCAGTTTTATATTTACACCCAGATTGGCAGCATACCTTTCACCAAGCAGTAAAGCATTCAGTGGTTTGATTAACAAAACTGATAGAAACAGTCCGATACCCACTATGATACAATAAAAAGGTAATTGTTCGATAGACACACCCGAAAAGTCACCCATTCCCCATATCATAAACGAATATGCGTTTTCGCTCGTGCTCCAAAATTTAAGAATGGAAATAACAGATGATGTAAGATAACCCACCATGATACCGATGATAAGCAGCATTACACTATTCCTGATTATAGACGCAAATCCCATAATAATGGATAAAATAACGGATGCACCGATGAAAGCACCTAGTACAATACTCATCGAATAAGACAGATCGAAGCTACCAACCGAGCCTATACCATTTCCTATAAGTAGTATGACAAATGCTACACCCAGATTTGCTCCGGCACTTATACCCAATATACCAGGATCGGCCAGAGGATTGCGGAAAGCTGTTTGTAACAGAAGTCCCGAAACAGCTATTGCTCCACCCGAAACCAGCGCTGTAACAGCCTGTGGAAGGCGTGATTCGAGTACAATGTAACTCCAAGCCTGTTTTTCAACCTCATTTCCTTGCAATATTTGAAAAACTGCCTGAATAGGGATAGATACAGAGCCAAGAAACAGAGTTAAGATAAACAGAATAATTATGCTTATCGAAAAAATGAGGCTATATGTAAATCCTTTAGGCATGCAATATATTTAATAAAAAACCCCTCTTTGCTGGAGGGGTTCAAATATACAAATTTAGTATAACACTTTATATTTATCTCCGGTTTCTTTCACTACTTCCCGGTAAAAATCTTTTGAATAACCCACACGTTGCGGAGACGATGGTTTGCCATGCTCGTTACGGATAAATTCACCATCTTTTTCCTTACGTACGATACCGTCCATATATTTGATCAAAAGGAACTCGCCGAGTTTTTTCCATCTGTCAAAGGCATATTGAGATTGTTCACCACTGTATTTTGTCAGATATTGAACAGCTTTCTCCGGCGACTGCTTATACAACTCTTGTGCTTCTTTTTCTACATTAGCCTGATTGGCCATGAATTTGCCTTCGAGTTCTTTCTGTACTTTTTCCAGATCAGGGTGCATTTGGTCGTATCTGTTGTATACCATATTCGATACCCAGTTCTGAATCCAGAAGCTCGATGTCCACGAGAATGTGTACAGATCACCATTACCTTCCTTATAGCATTCCGGTATTTCTGTTATAGAACAATACATTGGTGTAAATACAGTCTGATCGGCATCGTCTGTTCCAAACCACAGTACACCTCCAATAGCATTCGGTAACCATGAACGCATTTGCGATGTGAATACGAATCCGGTTTGCTGAGTAGCTACAGGACGTTCGTTACAATACTGTACCGAATCCGATTCCCATGTCAGCGGAGCCCAGCGATAAGGCGATTTGTAAGGGCCTGCGCCTACATCATTAGTCCAGTCCAGAGCTGTTCCCTCATAGTGGTCACGCATCATTTCCTGTATGTCTGCCAGTGAGAGCTTTCTGTCAGGCTTAATATATAGAGGCATTGGATCTTGTGTTTTTCCCTGAGCATAAGTCACATATTTAGCCATATCCTTATTATATTTATTAAAGAAAGTCCAAACACGGGCTTCACAGAAACGTTGTCCACCGAAATCTAACGGATTATATGTTACTGCAAAACTGAAGTCCTCGTCTTTTCCATTATAATAGCCCTTCTCTCTGGCAAACGAAATTACGTCTTTCGAGTATATACAGTTGGCAGGATCGTTTAGCGGGAATTGCTGTATACGGGCCTGATTCGCATGAGCCGATACACAATCGTCAGGTATACGTACTGCAACCCATACCGCACCTTTATTATTTTCACCTTTACCAATCATTTCCAGTACCCATACTTCGTTCGGGTCGCCTATCGAGAAAGATTCCCCACCGCTATAATAGCCATATTCGGCTACAAGGTCGGTCATTATCTTTATCGCATCCTTTGCAGTCTTCGCTCTTTGCAATGTTATATATATAAGGCTACCGTAATCCATAATGCCTTTCGGATCGGCCAGCTCTTCGCGTCCACCAAATGTGGTTTCGCCAATAGTAACCTGATGCTCATTCATATTTCCTACCACATTATAAGTCTGACTAGCCTGAGCAATTTCTCCCATGTATCTTCCCGTATCCCATTCGTAGACTTTCAACATTGTTCCTGCCGCATATTTCATGGCCGGCCAGTGATACAGTTCTCCAAACAGAGAGTAAGAATCGGCAGAATAAGTAATCATTGTAGATCCGTCGACAGACGCATTTTTGCCAACTAAAAAATTTGTGCAGGCAAATACGTGAATCTGGGAGACTAAACAAAACAGAGTAAATAAAAAGATCTTTCTCATAGTTCAAATTTTTTGTTATGAACGTAAAGATACTCTAATATTTAGAAATATGGAAGTGTGTGGATAAATATACAAATGTTCCTTTATTGAAAATTACAAAAGTAAATCAATGATAGTACACATAAGTAAAATAATTAAATTTATAAATGTAAATTAGCACATAGTATACAAATAGAATTACCCAATATTCAAATGTAAGCCAATACGTAGTGTATAAATGTAAACAGTTGTATTGCATCGTATTTTAATCATATTAATATCTATTAATCAGTATATTATATCAAAAATATAAAGTTTTTATTTTTATTTGTATAAAATAGAAGGAGATTATGGTCTATTTCGGCTATTTATATCTATCTAATGAATATTTAATTCATTTAATATTAGTATTATATATACATAAAGTAAAGTTATACTTTTGCTTTATTTTTATTGTTCATATATGTGTTAGTAACAAATGTATCGTTACAGGTTACTTTTGTTAATTCCAAATGTAAACCGACAAAGTTTTCTTTTGTAAAATATTTTGTTTACATTTGTTTGTTGTAATTTACATGCTATATGAAAGATAGGATCAGACAAATAATGGAACATGAACAACTAACGCCGTCTGCGTTTGCCGATAAGCTGCAACTGGGTAGGGCTGTTGTTTCACATATACTTAACGGGCGCAACAATCCCAGTCTGGATGTGGTGACACGCATCTTGTCTAAAATGGAATATCTGAATCCCGATTGGTTGATTACAGGGAACGGTAATATGTATAAATCCGGATATGATAATAAAAACATACCGGGTCACCCAACATCTGCAACACCTGTTAATTCATATCAGGCCAATCAGCCCGATTTATTCTCTCAGACTGCTGTATCTATGACCACAGATAAGCCCGAAGTCGAATATCGCAAAGAAATTGTAGTTGAGCAGCCTCAAATCCAATCTGAAAGCACAGTAAACCAGACTATTGTATATCAAAAAGCTCCGGAACGGAAAGTAAGCAAGATAATTATTTATTATACCGATAATACATTCGAGACTTTCAATGCCGATAATAAACCGTTATAGTTCTGGAAATAGCAGATATAAAAAATAACCCCACCTATAAATTTAGGTGAGGCTAATATATTCTTAAATTATAAGATTTAAAACCTTAAATTATTTCGCTCTTTTCATTTCCACTGTAAAATGCCTTAACAACTCCGCTTCCCATGTTATCTCCAATCCTTTGGTAATGCTTTCACGGCGATCGTAGATATTTTTCAGAGCTGCTGCCACTACATTCATATGATTATCCGTATATACACGGCGCGATATAGCTAACCGGAGCAGATCGAGCCCGTCAAAACGGTTCTCCCGTGTAACCGGATCGCGGTCTGCCAGCAGATAACCGATCTCACAACCACGTATACCGGCCTCCAGATATAGCTCTACAGTCAATGTTTGTGCCGGAAACTCCTCTTTAGGTACATGTGTCAATACTTTTGTAGCATCTACAAATATAGCATGCCCTCCGGCAGGACGTTGATATGGTATTCCGTATTCATCCAGTTTCTTACCCAGATACTCCACCTGCTTTATACGGCTCTCCAAATTATCGAATTCGGTATTTTCATCCAATCCTATAGCCAACGCATTCATGTCGCGTCCATTCATTCCACCGTACGTTACAAAGCCCTCGTACGCTATTCCCTTCACTTTGGCCATATCGTACCAATCTTTCAGATTAGTGGCAAAGAAACCGCCCATATTCACTATAGCATCTTTCTTGGCACTCATAGTCATGGCATCGGCATACGAAAACATTTCGAGGCATATCTCCTTTATTGTTTTCTTATCAAAGCCCTTTTCGCGTATTTTAATGAAATAAGCATTCTCTGCAAAGCGTGCAGAATCGAAAAGCACCTTTTTACCGTACTTATTAGCCAACACACGTGTATCCCACAGGTTTTGCATAGATACCGGTTGTCCCCCCGAAGTATTATTGGTAATGGTAATGATGATGAACGGAATACGGTCACCATATTTTTTCAGTGCTTCTTCGAGCTTTACGATATCCACATTCCCTTTGAACGGTATTTCCAGCTGCGTATCCTTAGCCTCGTCTATTGTACAGTCCAGTGCTATCGCTTTACGCGACTCTATATGCCCTTTCGTCGTATCGAAATGTGAATTGCCGGGAACCACATCACCTTCTTTTATCAGGCATGAGAATAAAACATTCTCCGCAGCCCGTCCCTGATGAGTTGGCAATACATAATCGAAACCCGTAATGCGGGTTACAGTATCTTTCATTTTATAATAGGAAGAAGCTCCGGCATAACTTTCGTCACCCAGCATCATGGCAGCCCACTGACGGTCGCTCATAGCGCCTGTACCCGAATCCGTGATCAGGTCTATATACACTTGTTCTGCCCTTAACTGAAACATATTGTATTTAGCTTCTTTCAGCCATTGTTCACGTTCTTTACGCGTACTTTTACGAATTGGTTCGACCATCTTGATTTTCCAAGATTCGGCAAATGGTAATTCCATAGTAATAAAGAATTATATGATTTATATAAAAAGATTAATAGTAAACGGTCTTCAGGCTTATTTTTATGAAGACATCGGGAATTATCGGGTATGGCAGAAATGGTCTCTTTCCTTGATATTGAGAAAAAGATGCCCGATAAGTGTGTTTTTGTTATAAATGCCGTCAGTTAACATCTGTATTGGACTTTATATACTGTCATAAAGATAGTGAATCTTTCCGGATAAAGAATGTTCCGGCTCAGTTTTATTATAAGGCTAAACTTTATTAACTTTGTAACCGAAAAATAACGAAGCGTATTTATTCTCTAAAAAATAAGGTAAATGAAAAAAATGCTGGATTTGGTTGTTACTGAAAATCAACAGCTAAACCGTAATTATTGCCTCCTTAAACTTTCCACCACAGACAATTCGCTATTACCGGAAATGTTTCCCGGACAATTTGTAGAAGTAAGGGTTGATAATTCGCCTACAACTTATCTGCGTCGTCCTATTTCGGTAAACTTTGTGGACAAGGGCAGAAATGAATTGTGGTTGCTTGTGCAGGCTATAGGGGATGGCACACGTAAGATGTGCGAATATCAAAAAGGAGATATAATGAATCTGTTGCTACCCTTAGGTAACACATTCACGCTCCCTGCCGAAAATAAAGAACAGGAATTACTACTTATAGGTGGCGGTGTAGGTACAGCGCCGATGCTCTTTTTAGGGGCTTGCCTGAAAGCGAAAGGATTTAATCCTAAATTCCTATTAGGAGCTAGATCGAAGGATGACTTGCTGCAACTGGACGATTTCGGTAAATATGGAGAAGTGTTTTGCACAACTGAAGATGGCAGCTACGGGGAAAAGGGGTATGTTACCGACCATTCAGTGTTAAAAAATACCCGTTTTTCGGCTATTTACACCTGTGGACCTAAGCCTATGATGATGGCTGTGGCAAGGTATGCCAATCATCATAAAATAGAATGTCAGGTATCACTCGAAAATATGATGGCATGCGGGTTTGGAGTGTGTTTGTGCTGTGTGGAAAAGACTAGCGAAGGGAATGTGTGTGTGTGTACAGAAGGTCCCGTATTTAATATAGAAAAGTTGACATGGATAAACTGATCGTAAACATAGGTAAATTACATTTGAAGAACCCGGTAATGACTGCTTCGGGTACTTTTGGCTATGGAAAAGAGTATTCTGACTTTATTGACCTATCGCGAATAGGCGGTGTTTTTGTAAAGGGCACTACAATTCGCGAGCGTCAGGGTAATGATTATCCTCGTATGGCTGAAACACCGTCTGGCATGTTAAACGCTGTGGGACTGCAAAATAAGGGTGTCGATTACTTCGTTTCCAACATATATCCGGACATTAAAGACTACGATACGAATATTATTGTTAATGTTTCGGGTTCTACCATCGAAGATTATGTAGAATGTACCCAAAAACTGGCAAATCTGGATAAAATTCCGGCTATTGAGCTTAATATTTCATGTCCCAATGTAAAGGAAGGCGGTATGGCTTTCGGTACTTCTGCCTGTTCGGCTTCCGATGTTACGGCAGCTGTCCGTAAAGTCTGGGATAAGACATTGATCGTAAAACTATCGCCCAACGTTACCGATATAACCGAAATAGCAAAAGCTGTGGAAGGTGCGGGTGCTGATGCCGTCTCTCTTATCAACACATTGCTGGGAATGGCTATAGATATAAACAAACGCCGTCCGGTGTTATCTACTGTAACAGGAGGATTATCCGGTCCTTGCGTGAAGCCTGTTGCTCTCAGAATGGTGTGGCAGACATACAATGCCGTGAAAATACCGGTAATAGGGATGGGTGGTATATCCAGCTGGCAGGATGCAATCGAATTTATATTGGCAGGATCGAGTGCTATACAAATAGGAACTCATAATTTTATAGATCCTACTATTTCTGTAAAGGTAGTAGAAGGAATTAAAGAATATCTGGATAAAAACAACATCAGCTCGGTAAAAGAACTTGTAGGAGCATTACAGATTTAAATCACTTAATTATCATATTTTTATATAGATGTATAGGATTTGAATATTCTATATTTCATTATATTATTGTTAAAAAGAATCAAATTATCTAAAATTAAGGTTAGATTTTTGAAAAATGTACAATAAAGAATTTGCACTCTAACTAATTTTAGCGCTGTTATGCGTATTAAACTAATATATTTATTTTTCATCATAGGCTGCGGGATACAGCTAAACGCCCAGACGACTGACAGCCAGGATAGTGTAAAAGTTGAAAAGAAGAACTTCTTTAAACGTATTTACGAATATTTCGAGAAATCGAATGAAGTAAATCCGGATAAGCGTTTCGATTTTTCAATTATTGGTGGACCTCACTATTCCAGTGATACCAAACTTGGACTGGGTTTAGTTGCTTCCGGCTTATTCAGGGTCGACCGAAACGATCTGACGATGTCCCCGTCTAATGTCTCCGTATATGGAGACATAACCACCTCAGGTGCGTATGTTATCGGTATAAGTGGTAACGTGCTATTCCCTGAAATGAGCTATCGCATCGATGGAGATATGTATTTTGCTTACCGTCCGAGTCGTTATTGGGGTGTCGGTTATGACGCAGGGCGTCGAGACTATTATTCTGAATACGACAATCAGGTAATGGAACTTAAATTCGACTTCCTGAAAAAGGCCGCCCGATATACCTATCTGGGCGTAACTACTAACGTAAAAGAAATCAGTGGAAAGCACTTTGATGATATAAGCCTGCTTGGAGGTGAAAAAAGCAAGATCACTGCTGTCGGTTTTGGTCTTATAGCATCGTACGACTCAAGAGATTTTATCCCTAACCCATATAAAGGAATATATGCTAAAGCCGAGTATGCCTTCTATCCTAAGTTTTTGGGAAGTACTTATGGATTCAATCGGGCAGAGGTCATATTCAGATATTACAAAGAAACGTGGAAGGGCGGAGTCATTGCATTCGATCTGCAAGGTATTCTTAATACTGGTGATGTAGCGTGGAATATGATGGCTACTGCAGGTAGTTCCCGTCAGATGCGGGGTTATTATGGTGGCCGCTATCGTGATAAAGGCCTTATACAATCACAGATAGAACTCCGCCAGAGAATTTATCGTCGTAGCGGGGCTGTAGTATGGGCCGGAGCAGGAAACGTTTTTCCTAAATTTTCCGAATTCGAGTGGAGTGAGACTCTTCCGACTTTCGGTATAGGATATCGTTGGGAGTTCAAAAACAGAGTAAATGTCCGTCTTGATTATGGATTTGGAAAAGGTGAATCAGCCTTTTATTTCAACATTAATGAAGCTTTTTAAGAGCGTTTAGTAAACATGGAGTTTAAGAAATATTTGAATGGGTTTATAGATAATCCTGTAAAGTTGTTTATCTTTTTCGTAATCGTAAACTTTTTGCCCACAGCAGGATTATTATTTACAGAACCTTTTGATATATGGGGAAAAATCGCATTGGTATTATTTCCTCTTGGACTTTATTTTGTTCTGTACACCATACTCAAAAATATAGGGCTGACACAGCTGTTATTGATCCCGCTGTTGATTATTCACGCATTTCAGATTGTGGTGTTCTATCTCTTCGGAGAGGGTGTCATTGCTGTGGATATGTTTTTGAATGTGATGACGACAAACGTAAACGAAGCAGGGGAAGTCCTGAGCGGAATTATGGCTTCCGTCGTATTTGTTGTCGTGGTCTATGTTCCCACCATTGTGATTGCGGCCATAGCCTGCAAAAGAAAGATATATCTGACTTCTAAATTTAGAAAAATAATATTTCCTGCAGGAGTTGTTCTGATACTTGTATCTTTATTATTGTGCTTTGTCGCAAAAAACAAGAATACCGGAAAATTTGAATTACACGAAGATGTATATCCGGCAGATGTATTCTACAATCTGGGCTTTGCACGTCATAAATGGGTGCTAAGCAGTAAATACCTCGAAACCTCGAAAGATTTTACATTCAATGCACGCAAGAAAGACAGTATCGGACAGCGTGAAATATATGTAATGGTAATAGGCGAAACAGGTCGTGCCGAAAACTGGGGACTGTATGGATACGAACGAAATACCACCCCTCAGTTGGCAAAAGACAGTAATCTGGTTCTTTTCAGAGATGCCCTCACACAATCAAATACAACACATAAGAGCGTTTCCATTATGCTTACTTCCGCTTCGGCAGAGAATTACGATATTATATACCGTCAGAAAAGCATGATCGAAGCTTTCAAAGAAGTAGGATTCTCGACCGTATTCCTGTCCAATCAGTCGGCAAACCGTACATTTACCGATTATTTTGCACAGGAAGCCGATTGTACCGAATATTACCGATATTTCAACGAAAAGACCAATAACTTTGACGAAGTTCTTTTACCCCGTTTGCAGCACTATATAGATTCTATACCGGGCAATCTGTTCTTTGTATTGCATACTTATGGTTCGCATTTCAATTATAAAGAGCGTTATCCGGAAGAATATGCTGTTTTTACGCCCGATAATGCAATGGAAATCACCAGAGCTAATAAAGATTTTCTTACGAACGCATACGATAATACCATACTTTATACAGATAATTTTCTACATAATGTTATAGAAATACTCGGACAGAATAATGCCTGTTCAGCGATGTTCTATACCTCCGATCATGGAGAAGATATATTGGATGACGATCGCCAGCGGTTTTTGCACGCATCGCCTACACCTACATTCTATCAGTTACGTATTCCTATGCTGATGTGGTTCTCTCCGTCATACAATGAGATATATCCACAGGCTATGATTAATGCCGAAAAGAATGTATCGAAGCCTGTAGCATCCAACGCTGTATTCCATACAGTGCTGGATATGGCCAATATAAAGACAGAGTATCAGAATTCTGATCTGTCGCTTCTCAATCCCGATTTTAAAGTCGCAACAAGGATGTACCTTGATGATCATGATGATCCTATCCCTTTTTATAATGCCGGACTCAAAAAAGAGGATATGATAATGATGGAAAAAAGAAAGATACAACGTTGAGAAGCTCTGAGCTCAACAAAAAATAAGATAATATGAAGTTTATACAATTAGGTAAAATCTCGTTGATCAGTCTGCTTGCACTGTCTGCATGTATAGATATGTCAGCTCAAACGGGTAAAGTGGAATCCATATCCTTTGGTAATATGGATCACTGGATGGTAAGAAAGATAAAAGAATCATCAGTAATTGGTGGCAATACCCGTTACTTGTACGAAATAGCTACAGGAGATACACTCGTAGATACAGCATATAAAAATACGGTTTCCCCGTGGGCGACCTCTTCCGTTCTGGCAAAAGTAAAAGGTGTAACCAAAACCAGTGTTACCGTATTTCCCGAGCAGAGAGGCAGTGGCTATTGTGCACGGCTCGAGACTCGAATCGAATCGGTACGTGTACTCAGACTTTTCGATATCAATGTACTTGCCAGCGGAACCATATTTCTGGGAGAAATGATAGAGCCTATCAAAGATACAAGTGATCCGCAGTCGAAGCTCGTTACAGGAATTCCATTTACAGGGCGTCCTAAAGCATTGCAATACGATTATAAAGTATCTACCGGTGGCGACTGTATACGTTCGACAGGTTTTAGCGGGCAAAAGAAAGTGGATAGAAAAGACATGGCCGAAGTTCAGATACTGTTGCAATACAGATGGGAAGAGCCGAGCGGGAACGTGTATGCCAAACGTGTAGGTACAGGTTGGGAACGGTTTGAAAAATCCGTCGATACATGGCAAAACAATCACAGGCTGGAAGTACATTATGGCGATATAACCGGAAAGAGCTTCTATGGCTCGTATATGGGGCTGAAACAAGGAGAAGAAGCCTACTATACCCGCAACAGCAAAGGTAAGATGGTTCCTATACAGGAAGTAGGGTGGGCATCGCCGACCGAAAAGGTAACGCATCTTATTGTACAATTCTCTTCCAGCAATGGCGGAGCATATACAGGTAGCACAAGCAGCAAATTCTGGATAGATAATGTCAAACTGGCATATTGATTCGTCTTACTTCAAATAAGAAAAACGCTGTCAAAGTTGAATCCGACAGCGTTTTTCTATTTCTTAAGCAGATAATTATTTCACAAAACCCACAGCTTGTACAAGGGCAACTTCCTGCTTATCTGTTAGTTTCAATACATTGTGTACATCTGGTCTTTTAAAAGAACCGCGAGCCACTGAACCCAATCCGGCAGAAGCACAATACAGATATACGTTTTGAATAGAGAATCCGGCATCCATCAATCCTGCATCTCTGCTGTTTTTATCCAGATTGATAACATAGATAAGAGACAACGACGCATTATCAGAAATAGCAGGCTGTCCGAGTGCCTGACGGAAATCCCCGGCTTCTTTCAATACCAGTTTGTTTTCTTTCGCATCGTAGAAGTAAATACCATTGCTAAACATTACATATACATCTACTTCCTGTTTGTTCTGAGACGACGGTACAGTACGTTTATCCTCTCTGTTGAATCCGTATGCTGCCCAAAGCAGGTCGGAAAGAGTTTGTGCCGGCAGGTCTTTTTTCTCAAAGTTACGGTGCGATTGACGGTCGTTCAATGCTTCCATCAATGGTTTACCTCCGGTTCTGGTCGGTGGTACTAATTGTATATCCTGAGCCGAAATGTAGCCGATCAGGCATAACAAAACAATCGTAAATAATCCTCTTTTCATACTGTGATTTTGTTTTTAAAGGTTCTATGGAAACTCACATGAATAAATATCATATTCTTTGATGAAGCCAATTCATGCTCGTTTGCATAATTAAAACTCTTTTTGATTAGTTCGATGGCAAAATTATAGAATAAAGCAGGTATAAACTACAATACCGTTTGTATTTTAAGTAAAATTCACAACAATATAAAGAATGGATATCAATAATTTATACATTCTATCGGCAAGATATCTTATCTTTGCAATGAAATTTTTTAACAATGCGAAAACTTATTCTATTTCTAGCTATAATAACCGGAATCGTTACTCACACTACAGCTCAGGAGATTCCGCGTATTGTACTGAGCGATTCCGCAAAAATCAGTTTATTGACTAATGCCCCTTGGGACGAAGCCGTATATTCATTGTTCGGACATACTTCTATGCGGGTAAGCGATCCGGCTCGGGGTGTCGATTTGGCATTCAACTTCGGCCTGTTCAATATGTCTAAGTCCAATTTTATTTTCCTGTTTATGAAAGGAGAGACCGATTACATGGTGGCTCCAATACCATACGACGCCTATTATCAGGAATATAAAGAAAGGGGAGTAGGCATTATAGAACAGGAATTTAACCTGACACAGGAGGAAAAGCAGTCCGTTTTCAATGCTTTACTTATCAACTGCTTGCCCGAAAACAGAGAGTACCGCTATAATTATTTTTATGATAACTGTTCTACACGTCCCAGAGATATCTTTGAAAAATATATCAATGGCAAAATAGAATATACGCCGACAAACAAAGATCAGACATACCGCGATCTGGTAATAGAATGCACCGCGACAAGACAATGGTTCCGTTTCGGGATAAATCTGGTTATAGGTGCCGATGCCGACAAAGTGATAACTGACAGACAGAAAGATTTCCTGCCGCGTTACCTGATGAATGCTTACGAAGGTGCAACCGTAACAGGTGACAGTATTCCCCGAAACCTTGTGTTGTCGACAACTACATTGCTCGATCCGAAGCCTTTTAGTGAAGATTTTCCTGTTACGCCGCTATATGCAGGGATAATATTATTGCTAATTACATTGTTGATATCATATCTGTCATACAAAAAGCAAATGCCTGCATTAGGCAAAGTTTTTGATACAATATTGTTTCTGGTTGCGGGAATAGCCGGATGTATTATTTTCTTTCTTATGTTCTTTTCGGTGCATCCTTGTACCAATCCTAACTGGAATATAGTATGGCTGAATCCTCTGCAACTGATAGTTGCCTTATTATTCTTTGTAAAATCATTGACAAAGTGCCTAAGTTATTATCATTTTATTAACTTTGTGGCGCTTTTAGCGTTTCTTTTGGCATGGTGTTTGATTCCACAGCAATTAGAAATCACATTTATTCCGTACATCTTATCCATTATGATAAGATCGGGGATGAATGTATTGCAGCAAAAAAAGTTGAATAAAAAAGCTGATTATAGCTTACCAAAAGCAAAATGATAAGGATAATAACTTCTTTAGTAGCAGTACTGACAATATCATCTGTTCAGGCTCAGACCTCCGCATCTGTGCGTGAGACGCCCAAACTGGTGATAGGTATTACTATAGATCAGCTAAGAGGTGATTATCTTGAGCTTTTCCAGAATACATTTACCGAAAAAGGATTCAAACGTTTACTCAACGAAGGTTTGGTGTATCAGAATATCAGGTTCGATATACCTAATCTTGATGATGCTTCTGCTATAGCCACTATTTATACAGGGGCTACACCATTTTATCATGGGATCGTTGGCAATAAAAAGTATCTGGCAGATAAGCAACAGGAAATCACTACATTTTCCGATCCTTCATTTCTTGGTAACTACACACAGGACAAAGTGTCACCTTTGGCACTGAAAACGTCTACAATAACCGACGAAATAAAAATTGCATCGCGAGGTTCTTCCGATGTATATTCGTTTGCCCCTCATATATCGCAGGCTTTGATTACAGCCGGACAAAGAGGCACAGGTGCGTATTGGGTAGACGATTATAGCGGAAAATGGGCTTCCACGACTTTCTATAAGAATTTCTATCTCTATGTGGATATGGAAAACCGCAACAATACGTCGGACTTTTCCATAAAAACTTGGGCAATGCAATGGCGCCCGTTATTGGGTATAGAGTCATACAAAGCGTTTCCGTTTATGCAGGGCATAGCGCCTTTCAACCATAATATGGGAACCGATAAGGAAACATACATTAAGGCAAAACAGACCCCTGTCGTGAACGAGAATGTCATAAAAATGGCAACTACCGTTCTTGCTAAGGCTGAACTGGGACGACGCGTCAATCTCGATTTTTTGTCTGTGACGCTTTATGCCGGAAACTATAAGGACGTACCGGACTATTCTATCGAAATACAGGACACATATGCCCGTCTCGATAGAGAGATAGAAAAACTGCTGGATGAAGTAGATAAAACTGTTGGATTGAAAAATACACTGATCTTTTTGACTTCTACCGGTTACTACAATTCAAATGAGACAGATTCTAAATATGAACAAAATACAAATATCCCTGAAAACAAGTTCTATGTAAATCGTTGCGAAGCCTTGCTCAATATGTACCTGATGGCTATATATGGCAAAGACGGCAAATGGATAGACAAGTTCTACAACGGACAGGTTTATTTGAACAGGGAACTGATTAAGAAAAAGGAAATATCTCTCGAAGAAATTCAGAATAAGGCTGCTGAGTTTGTTTCCGAGTTTACAGGAGTACAGGATGTTTATACATCGTACCAGATACAGCACGGACAATGGAATCCTATAATGGAGTTCTACAAAAACGGTTACACGAAGGAGACATCCGGAGACCTTTTTGTTGAGCTGCAACCGGGCTATAAAGTTGTCAATGAGCAAGACCCTGCGTTCAAGGAAAAACAAGTGCGCAGCAATGCTATAGTATGCCCTGTTATATTCTTCGGTAACGGTATAAAGCCTCAGAAGATAAGAAGAACAATAAAGGCAACCGAGATAGCGCCTACCATTTCGTATATAATGCGTATCAGGTCGCCCAATGCGGCAAAAGAGGAAGCATTGTCGGAATTGCTTTAAACAACAGTTTAGCAGTTAACAACAATAAAAAATAAAATCTTGAAATTTTAAATTTGAAATCTTGAAATAATATATAATAATGGGATTCGCTGATTTTTTAACGTCATTATTCGGAAACAAGTCACAACGTGACTTGAAAGAGATTAATCCGTATGTAGAACGTATCAAAGCTGTGTACCCTGAGATAGAGCGTCTGTCGCACGATGAATTACGTGCTAAAACAATCGAAATCAGGCAACAGGTGCAGGATTATGTAGCCGAAGAAAAAAATAAGATAGCAGAACTGAAAGCCAAAGTTGAGACACTGGAAATAGACCAACGTGAAGAACTATGGGCTGAAGTAGACAAGCTGGAGAAAGAAGTAACTGAGAAATATGAAGAAGTTCTCGACAAAGTACTTCCCGAAGCATTTTCTATTGTAAAAGAAACTGCCCGCCGATTAACTGAAAACGAGGAGGTCGAAGTTACTGCAACAGAATTTGACAGGGAACTGGCCGAAACGCATGACTTCGTAGATATAGAGGGCGACAAGGCAATCTATTACAATCACTGGGTTGCAGGTGGTACAGAAATACAGTGGAACATGATCCACTACGATGTACAGCTATTTGGTGGTACCGTGCTTCATAAAGGGAAAATTGCCGAAATGGCAACAGGGGAAGGAAAAACGCTGGTAGGTACACTGCCTGTATTCCTTAATGCCCTTACCGGAAACGGAGTACATGTGGTAACGGTGAATGACTATCTGGCAAAGCGTGACTCGGAGTGGATGGGGCCTATCTATATGTTTAACGGTCTGTCTGTAGACTGTATCGACAAACATCAACCAAACTCGGAAGGTCGCCGTAAAGCCTATCAGGCAGATATTACATTCGGAACGAACAATGAATTCGGTTTCGATTATCTTCGTGATAATATGGCTATCAATCCGTCTGATCTTGTACAGCGCAAACACAATTATGCGATTGTCGACGAGGTTGACTCCGTATTGATCGACGATGCACGTACACCATTGATCATTTCGGGACCTATACCGAGAGGGGAACAACAGTTGTTTGAAGAATTTCGCCCACGTGTAGAAATCCTTGTAAAAGCGCAGAGGGATCTTTGTACAAAACTACTTGCCGATGCCAAATCGAAAATGAATTCGGACGACAAAGAAGTTCAAAGACAAGGTAGCTTCGAGCTGTTTCAATCATTTAAAGGACTTCCAAAGAATAAGCCACTCATCAAATTTTTGAGTGAACAGGGTGTAAAAGCTTCGATGCTGAAAACCGAAGAAGAATATATGGGTGAACAAATGCGTCGTATGCATGAGGTTACCGATGCCTTATACTTCGTTATCGATGAAAAGAACAACAGTATAGAGCTGACAGATAAAGGTATCGACTTGCTTACAGGTAATTCGGACGATCCGTTGTTCTTCGTATTACCTGATATAGGTGCTCAACTGTCTGAACTGGAAAACACATCTTTGACCGATGCACAAAAAGCAGAGAAGAAAGACGAATTGATGCAGAACTATTCGATCAAATCGGAACGTGTTCACACAGTTAATCAGCTTCTTAAAGCATACGCTTTATTCGACAAAGACGATGAGTATGTTGTGATCGACAACAAGGTTATGATCGTAGACGAACAAACAGGGCGTATCATGGATGGCCGTCGCTACTCAGATGGTCTGCATCAGGCGATAGAGGCAAAAGAACGTGTAAAAGTTGAAGCAGCTACACAAACGTTTGCTACAATTACGTTACAGAATTATTTCCGTATGTATCATAAGCTTTCGGGGATGACCGGTACGGCAGAAACAGAAGCAGGTGAGTTGTGGAACATCTACAAGCTCGATGTGGTGGTGATTCCGACCAACAGACCGATTGCACGTAACGATATGAATGACCGTATATATAAGACAAAACGTGAAAAATATACTGCGGTTATACAAGAAATAGAAAAACTGGTAAGCGAAGGACGTGCCGTACTTGTGGGTACAACCTCTGTCGAGATATCCGAGTTATTGGGTAAGATGCTTACCATGCGTAAGATCAAGCATAATGTACTGAATGCCAAACTGCACCAGCGTGAGGCAGAAGTCGTGGCATTAGCAGGACAGCCTGGAGCCGTTACCATTGCTACCAATATGGCAGGTCGTGGTACCGATATCAAACTGGCACCAAGTGTGAAAGAAGCCGGAGGACTGGCGATTATAGGTACAGAGCGCCACGAATCGCGTCGTGTAGACCGTCAGTTGCGTGGTCGTGCCGGACGTCAGGGAGACCCGGGATCATCTGTATTCTACATCTCGCTTGAAGACGATTTGATGCGTTTATTCGCATCCGAGCGTATTGCGGGTATGATGGATAAGATGGGTTTCAAAGAAGGCGAAATGCTTGAGCATAATATGCTTAGCAAATCGGTAGAACGTGCGCAGAAGAAAGTAGAAGAAAATAACTTCGGTATTCGTAAACGTCTCTTGGAATATGACGACGTAATGAACTCACAACGTGAGGTTATCTACAAGCGTCGCCGCCATGCACTTATGGGTGAGCGTATCGGTATCGACATTGTAAATATGTTCTACGATACGGCAGTAAGCACCTCTGAGCAATATTGTGACAATCTTGACTATGAAGGATTGAAGATCGAATTGTTACGTTTATTTGCCATCGAAACACCGTTTGACGAACCTGCATTCCGTTCGATGAAGCAGGAAGCTGTAACGGATACCGTATACGAAAAAGCTGTTCAGAACTTTAAACAGAAGATGGATCGTCTGGCCGAGATTGCCAATCCGGTAATCAAGCAGGTGTACGAAGAGCAGGGAGATAAATTTGAGAATATACTGATTCCGATAACTGACGGAAAACGTATATATAATATCTCTTGTAATCTGAAAGAAGCATACGACACACAGTCTAAAGATATTATAAAATCATTCGAGAAAGCGATCGTACTGCATACTATCGACGAGGAGTGGAAAGAACACCTTCGCGAAATGGACGAATTGCGTCAGTCAGTTCAGAATGCAAGCTATGAGCAGAAAGATCCATTGTTGATTTACAAACTGGAGTCGTTCAATCTGTTCAAATCTATGCTTAACAGCGTGAATACGAAAGCTGTAACTATCCTGATGCGTGGACAAATACCGGTTCGTGAGCCGGAACAGGTTCGTCAGGCGGCTCCTGAGCAGAAAACAGACTATAGCCGCTACCGTACCGAACGTAACGATATGGAACAAGATAACCCGCAAAGACAGCAGGCTCCGCAAGGAGGTGGTGATCCCGGACTCGACAGATCGAGAATTGCTCCCGTGCATGTTGACAAAAAACCGGGACGTAACGATCCTTGTTTCTGTGGAAGCGGTAAGAAGTATAAAAACTGCCACGGTAGAAACTAAAAGATTATTAAAACACTGGATAAAAAGGATGTATCAAATTTGATACATCCTTTTTTGCAATATACAGACTCATTTTCTACAGCATTAAGTTAACTTTGCTATATGAAAGACGAGCTTTATAACTTTTATCTCGATTGGGAGGAACCTCAAAAAAGTACATTTATGGCTTTGAGAAGTATTATCCTTGAACACGATGATAATATTTCGGAAACACTGAAGTATGGTATGCCGTGCTTTCTCTATAAGAAAAATATATTGTGCTACTTATGGATTGACAGTAAGACCAACGAGCCGTATATTCTGATGACTGAGGGCAAGCATCTCTCAAATCCTGAGCTGGAACAGGGGAAACGTTCCAGAATGAAAATCCTGAGAATTGATCCGTTTACAGACTTTCCGATCGGAGTTATCAAATCGGTTCTGAATGATGCAATAAATTTATATAGAAACGGAATAGTAAAATTAAAATAAGAAGAGGAATTTCTTGTAATTTTTTTTCTGCAATCTCTTTTCATATAGTCTCTTTTTGGCATGTTATAATTTTCTTAATCGAAAGAAAATTTGTATCTTAGCATGTTTTTTGAACGCTGAGAAAAAGCCTGCTAAAGCGGCTTTTGTGCAAATATTTGAGAATAAAAAATTTATCTTAAAATAATGGCAGATACAGAGGATAGAATTATTAAAATCAACATCGAGGATGAGATGAAATCGGCCTACATTGACTATTCAATGTCGGTAATCGTATCACGAGCATTACCCGATGTAAGGGACGGATTCAAACCCGTTCATCGCCGTATCTTATTTGGTATGAGCGAACTAGGTAACACTTCAAACAAACCACACAAAAAGTCAGCCAGAATTGTCGGAGAGGTATTAGGTAAATACCACCCGCACGGAGACTCATCGGTTTATTTTGCAATGGTACGTATGGCTCAGGAATGGAGCATGCGCTACCTGCTTGTAGATGGTCAGGGTAACATGGGGAGCGTCGACGGCGACAGTCCGGCAGCTATGCGTTATACCGAAGCCCGGTTAAGCCGTCTGGCAGAAGAAATGCTGAAAGATATCGACAAGGAAACTGTTGATTTTCAGCTCAATTTTGACGACACACTGAAAGAGCCTACAGTTCTTCCTACACGTATCCCTAACTTGCTGATAAACGGTGGTTCGGGTATTGCTGTGGGTATGGCAACCAATATGGCTCCACACAATATGACCGAAGCCATCAATGCTACTATTGCTTATATCGAAGATAAAGACATCGATATAGATGGATTGATGCAGCATATTAAAGCTCCTGATTTTCCGTCGGGAGGCTTCATATATGGATATCAGGGAGTAAGGGATGCTTTCGAGACCGGACGTGGACGTGTAATAATGCGTGGGCGTGCCGAGATCGAAATAGAAGGCAACCATGAAAAAATAGTTATATCCGAAATTCCATATCTGGTAAACAAAGCGGAATTGATCAAGCATATTGCCGACCTTGTAGGTGAAAAAAGACTGGAAGGGATCAGCAATGTTAATGACGAATCGGACCGTCAGGGAATGCGTATAGTTGTAGATGTGAAGCGTGATGCAAACGCCAATGTAGTACTGAACAAACTATATAAGCTGACTGCTCTGCAATCGTCTTTCAGTGTGAACAATATCGCACTGGTAAAAGGCCGTCCGCGTATGTTGAACCTGAAAGATATGATATCCCTGTTTGTAGAACATCGTATAGATGTTGTTACCCGCAGGGCTATATTCGATTTGCGCAAAGCCGAGGAACGTGCTCATATTCTTGAAGGACTGATTATAGCATCCGACAATATAGACGAAGTAATCGCTATTATACGTGCATCTAAATCACCACAAGAGGCGATTGAGAACCTGATAGCTAAATTCTCTCTGACAGAAATACAGGCTCGTGCTATTGTAGAAATGCGTCTGCGTCAGTTAACTGGACTAGAGCAAGATAAATTACGTAACGAATACGAAGAAGTACAGAAATTGATAGCTTATCTGAAAGAAATTCTGTCGAACGAAGAACTTCGTATGAAAGTGATCAAAGACGAATTGATCGAAGTAAGAGACAAATACGGAGACGATCGCAGAACCGAAATAGTTTATGCTTCGGAAGAGCTGAACCCGGAAGATTTCTATGCTAATGATGAAATGATTATAACCGTATCGCATCTTGGTTATATCAAACGTACACCATTGAGTGAGTTTCGCTCTCAGAACAGAGGTGGAGTAGGGGCTAAAGGTTCCGAAACGCGTGATGCAGACTTTATTGAGCATATCTATCCGGCCTCTATGCACAACTATATTCTGTTATTCACACAGAAAGGTAAATGCTTCTGGCTGCGTGTGTTCGATATTCCGGAAGGAACGAAAAATTCAAAAGGACGTGCTATTCAAAATTTACTGAATATTGCATCTGACGATAAAGTAACAGCATTTATCCGTGTCAGAGGATTCGGTGATACTGAATATATAAACAGTCACTACCTGATGTTCTGTACCAAAGACGGTGTTGTGAAGAAAACAAGCCTCGAAGCCTATTCCCGTCCACGTCAGAATGGTGTGAATGCCATTACAATACGTGAAGAAGACAAAGTAATAGAGGTACTTATGACTGATGGTGACAGTGAAATACTTATTGCTAACCGTAACGGACGTGCTATCCGCTTCAACGAAAAAGATGTGCGTATAATGGGACGTACGGCAACTGGTGTTCGCGGTATGCGCATAGACGAAGACGGAGAAGATGAAGTGATAGGAATGCTGGCAATGTCTAAAGAGGCACAGAAGACCGAGACTATCATGGTTGTTTCCGAACAGGGTTATGGTAAGCGTACCAACCTGAATGATAAAGACGAAGAAGGCAACGAAATACTCGATGAAAACGGGAATGTTGTACCTGTGTACCGTATTACCAGCAGAGGGGGTAAAGGTGTGAAAACGTTGAATGTAACAGATAAAACCGGTAAGCTGGTTTCTATAAATAGTGTTACAGATGACAACGATTTAATGATAATTAACAAATCTGGTATAACAATTCGTCTAAAAGTTTCAGATATTCGCGTTATGGGACGTGCAACCCAAGGGGTAAGACTTATCAATCTTGGTAAACGTAACGACGAAATAGCTTCCGTTTGTAAAGTGGAATCAGAGCCTGAAACGGATGAAATAGAAGATATTGACATCTCTGCAGATGACACAAATAATACAACTGATACAACGAACACTATTGAGTAAGATAATTAATTAAAAGAAGTAATATGAAAAGAATATTATTATTTACATCACTGTGCGTATTGGCAAGTTTTTCTTTTGCTCAGAAAAAAGCAGTGAAAGATGCCAAATCAGCAATGAAGAACATTTCTGAAGCTAGAGAGCTAATTAAACCGGCATTGACAGATCCGGAAACGGCAAATGATCCCGAAACATGGAAACTGGCCGGCGACATTGAATTCAAAGCATTCGATGACGAACGTACATTGGAAATGCAGAAGGAGATAACCGGAAAAGGTGGTAACGAAGAGGCAATGTATGTAGGTTTGTATAATATGTATGATCCATACATCAAAGCCGATGAATTGGGGCAGGTACCTAACGAAAAAGGACAGGTTAAAAACAAAGTAAGAAAAGATATCGTTAAAAATATGAATGACGGACACAGATTCTATATTAATGGAGGTGTGTTCTATAACGATAAAAAAGATTATAAGAGAGCTGCCGATTTCTTTGAAAGATACTGGGATCTTCCTTCATTATCTATGTTTGAAGACAGCGATGTTAAATTTAACACACAGGATTCTACATATCAGACAATCAAATATTACGCTGTTATCAGCGCAATACAGTCGGGAGATCATCCTCGTTCGATCAAATTGCTAAATAGAATCATTGCTGAGCCGTATATCCAAAACAGTACATACAAAGAAAGCGATGTATATGAGCTATTGGCCAGCGAATACCAACAAACAGGCGATAGCGTTGCTTTTGCTAATGCTCTGCGTGAAGGAGCTCAAAGATTCCCTAGCAACAAGTATTTTACACCGAACCTGATCAACGAATTTATCAGAGCAGGTAAAACGACTGAAGCTATTGCATACCTTGATCAGGCTATAGCAAATGATCCTAGCAATACTTGCGATCTGATGAGCGTTAAAGCATCACTGTATGCAGAACAAAAAGACTATGCCAACGCAGAACCTGCTTATGCAAGTGCTATTGCATCTAACGCTAACTGCGAAAGAGCTCTGGAAGGATTAGGTGTATTATATGTACTGCAAGCTCAGGATATGAAAGAAAAAGCTTCTCAGGTAACTAGCAGAAGAGAACAAGCTGAACTGGACAAAGAAACAGCTGATCTATACCAAAAAGCGTTGCCATATCTTGAAAAATATCGTGATATTTTGAAAGCCAGACCAAATCTTGATCCATATGATCTTAAACCGGCTTTAATGAAACTTCAAAACGTTTATTACAATCTAAGTCTGTTACAAGTTGATAAATCAGCAGAACTGGATGCTATCGATAAAGAATTGAATGCTATCAAATAAGTCTGTAGAAATATATAAAAAGCCTGAGGGAAATTCTCTCAGGCTTTTTTCTTTTAGAAACAAAATAGAGATTCTTTAAAACTCAATTATCATATATACAAAATATATATTTAAGTAATATAATTACTATTATGTTTAATTATAAATTCTTAAATCTACATATATCCTTTATCAGCTCTCCTTTTTTTGCTATATTTACATCACGAATTCATTACACAATTAATCCGTAAAAACAAACAAGCATGGAACATATTGAAAACGACGAACAGTTTCAAGGATTGCGAGTAAATAAAGGAACTACAGAGCAGCCGACTGTAAATCCGTATCTAGATAATTTCAAGAAATATAAAAGAAAGAATTATACAGCTGCAGAATACGTTGAAGGTATATTGAAAGGTAATATTACAATTCTGGGACAGGCTGTAACACTCATAGAAAGCTCTAAGCCTGAACATCAGTCTGTAGCACAGGAAGTTATTGAAAAATGTCTCCCTTATACAGGTAATTCTGTCCGTATTGGGATCACAGGAGTTCCCGGAGCCGGTAAAAGCACTTCTATCGATGCTTTCGGTATGCATATTCTGAAAGGCAATGATAAACTGGCCGTATTGGCAATAGATCCTTCCAGTGAAGTAACAAAAGGTAGTATTCTCGGTGATAAAACACGTATGGAAAAACTATCTGTAGAAAAGGATGCTTTTATCCGCCCCTCCCCTTCAGCCGGCTCTTTGGGCGGTGTTGCCCGTAAAACAAGGGAAACCATAATTCTCTGTGAAGCAGCAGGTTTTAACCGTATTATAGTAGAAACGGTAGGTGTAGGACAATCTGAAACTGCAGTACATTCGATGGTTGACTTCTTCTTGCTTATACAACTGGCCGGAACCGGTGATGAGTTGCAAGGAATAAAACGTGGAATTATGGAAATGGCTGATGGTATTGTCATAAATAAAGCTGATGGAACAAATATTGAGAAAGCCCGTCTCGCACAATCTCATTTCCAGAATGCTTTACACCTTTTTCCTTTACCGGAATCGGGCTGGGCACCACAAGTACTCACCTATTCGGGATACTATGAGATCGGTATAGATGAAGTTCTGAAAATGATCGATGACTATATTGCTTTTGTTAAGCAAAACGGATACTTTGACCGTCGAAGAAACGAGCAGTCTAGATATTGGATGTATGAAACTATAAATGAAAAGCTAAAAAGCAACTTCTATAATAATGCTCAGGTACAGAAAGAATTGAAGGCTTGTGAAGAACAGGTATTGGATTCTCGTATAAGTTCGTTTGCTGCTGCCGGTAAAGTTCTCGATATGTATTTTAAGCAGATATGAAAATGTAAACAAATTGCATATTATTAGCCTCTTGAAATGCCGATTTTATCGCAGAATTAATTATATTTGTACACACTAATCTAAAAATAATTTTCATTGTTGAATTAACAGAAATAAGATCATGGAAAAACCATATGCTATTGGAATTGATATCGGTGGAACTAACTCGGTTTTTGGTGTCGTTGATAAAAGAGGACACATAATAAATCAGGGTTCTATCAAAACTGGCTCGTATAAGGAAATAAATGATTATGTAAACCACCTTTCGGCAGGTGTTCAGGAAATAATCGATCAGGTAGGCGGATCCGGTAATATAAAGGGAATCGGAGTCGGTGCACCTAACGGTAATTTCTTCACCGGTTGTATTGAGTTTGCTCCTAATCTTCCTTGGAAAGGCGTAATTCCTTTAGCTCAGATGCTTACCGATAAATTAAATATTCCGGTAGCCCTCACAAACGACGCTAATGCTGCTGCTATCGGTGAAATGACATATGGTGCTGCGCGCGGTATGAAAGATTTTATCGTTATCACTCTAGGTACAGGTGTTGGTAGCGGTATTGTTGTTAATGGACAACTTGTTTATGGTCATGACGGATTTGCCGGAGAGCTTGGACATACAACTGCTATTCGTGACGGGCGTATGTGTGGTTGTGGCAAGAAAGGTTGCCTCGAAACATACAGCTCTGCTACAGGTGTAGCACGTACAGCCAGAGAATATCTGGAAAATAAAAAAGATCCTAGTTTATTGAGAGAATTAGATCCTGCCGAAATAACATCGAAAGATGTATATGATGCAGCGATAAAAGGCGATAAACTGGCTAAAGAAATATTTGAATTTACAGGTCAGGTATTAGGAGAATCATTTGCAGACTTTGTTGCATTCTCAAGCCCTGAAGCAATCATACTGTTTGGAGGATTGACTAAATCGGGTAAATTCATTTTCGATCCGGTACGCAAACATATGGAGGAGAATATGCTTCCTATTTTCCGTAACAAGATCAAACTTCTTATCTCAGAGCTTAAAGAAAGCGATGCGGCTGTGCTTGGTGCAAGTGCATTAGGCTGGGAAGTAAAAGACTATTAATCAGAAATATATATTATATAATAGCAGTCTGTAAATAATTGTGTTTACAGACTGTTTTGTTTTGAGGTTATTTTTATATCACCCCGAATTTATTAACTTTGTACACCTGAATAAGAAACTAAAAATCATCGTCAGAATATGAGTGATCAGCGCTATAATCAAAGAGGCGTTTCCGCATCGAAAGAAGATGTACACAATGCGATAAAAGATATAGATAAAGGCATCTTTCCGAAAGCCTTTTGTAAAATAATACCCGATATACTGGGCGGTGATCCTGAATACTGCAACATTATGCATGCCGACGGAGCCGGAACTAAATCGTCTTTGGCTTATATGTATTGGAAAGAAACCGGAGACTTGTCTATATGGAAAGGTATTGCACAGGATGCTCTGATAATGAATATTGACGACCTGCTTTGTGTGGGAGCAACCGACAACATTCTACTTTCATCTACTATCGGTCGCAATAAGATGCTCATACCGGGCGAAGTTATCTCTGCTATTATAAACGGAACTAACGATTTGTGCAAAGATCTCTCAAATCTGGGAGTAAACATATATCCTACCGGTGGAGAGACTGCCGATGTAGGTGACTTGGTGCGTACCATAATAGTAGACAGTACGGTTACCTGCCGGATGAAACGTTCGGATGTAATTTCTAATGATAATATACAGGGTGGCGAAGTCATTGTAGGGCTTTCATCTTACGGACAGGCCACTTATGAGAAAGAATATAATGGCGGTATGGGAAGCAATGGGCTTACTTCTGCCCGCCACGATGTATTTGCTAATTATCTGGCAGTCAAATATCCTGAGAGTTACGACTCGTCTATTCCTGCCAATCTTGTATATTCCGGTAATATGAAGCTTACCGATAAGATAGAGGGATTGGGTATAGATGCCGGAAAACTGGTTCTCTCCCCTACCCGCACCTATGCGCCTGTAATTAAGCAGATACTGGAAAAGCTGCGTCCAGTGATACACGGTATGGTTCACTGTTCGGGTGGTGCACAGACAAAAGTGCTACACTTTGTTGATAAAGTGAAGATCTCGAAGAACAATCTATTTCCTGTTCCTCCCCTCTTCAAACTGATACAAGAGCAATCGGGTACAGACTGGAAAGAAATGTATAAAGTATTCAATATGGGACATCGTATGGAAATATACCTTGCTCCTGAGCATGCACAAACAGTAATAGATATATCGAAATCATTTGGAATAGACGCACAGATAGTTGGTTTTGTAGAGAAATCAGATAAGACTGAGTTGGTTATCGAGAGCGAATTCGGTCGTTTCGAGTACTGATTTATTTAGAATGATTTTATATACCCGATGTGTTTTTAACATTCATTAAATAGATTGTAAGCGAATAGAGACTATATTTGCAAAGAACCAAACAATTAAATGTTTAACTGTAAAATAATAGATCAAAGATGAAAAAACTTATATTGTCGGCAATCATGTGCGTAGCTCTTATGGCTTCAACTACTGTAATGGCTCAGGATACTAAAACAGCTAAAGATAAAGAGTGTTGCAAAGCTAAAACAGAATGTACAAAAGACGGTGAAAAGAAATCTTGCTGCAAAGATAAAGCCGCTGCTGACAAAAAAGGATGTACAAAAGATGGTGAAAAGAAAGCATGCTGCAAGGATAAAAAAGCTGCTGCCGACAAAAAATAATTTGTACACTAAAAATAACATAAAAGGACTTCATACGAAGTCCTTTTTTCTTATCTATACTTTACAGTTTTCTGAAAGGAGGTTTCACGACTTCTGCTTTCAGGTTTTTATCCCTTATTTTAATAAAGATCGGTGTACCTAAAGCTGCATATTCAGATTTCACATATCCCAGCCCTACCCCTATCTTAGCTGTCGGCGACATAGTACCCGATGTAACGACCCCTATTTTTTCATCTTTGTCATTTACTATGTCGTAGCCATGACGCGGAATCCCTTTTTCCTGCATCTGGAATCCACATAGTTTACGGGTAACGCCCTCTTTCTTTTGTTTCTCGAGGATAGTACGTGCAGTAAAGTCTCTGCCTTCCGAAAACTTCGTGATCCAGCCCAAACCTGCTTCGATAGGTGTAGTAGTATCATCCAGATCGTTTCCGTACAAGCAGAATCCCATTTCGAGACGAAGTGTATCGCGCGCGCCCAATCCGATCGGTTTGATGCCGAATTCTTTTCCTGCTTCGAAGATAGCATCCCAGATAGCTATTCCATCCTGAGGATAGAAGTACACTTCAAATCCGCCGGCTCCGGTATAGCCTGTATTAGAGATGATTACACTGTCGAGTCCCGAACCTTCAATACTACCTATAACAAATGAGTAGTAAGGTACTTTAGTAAGGTCTATCTTTGTCAGTTTTTGCAGCGTTTCCAACGCTTTAGGGCCTTGTATGGCCAACTGGGCAATGTTATCTGACGAGTTTTCCAGATCGGCAGCTTCTTCGTTATGCTCTGTAAACCATTTCCAGTCCTTCTCTATATTGGAAGCATTCACTACAAGCATATATTTCTCAGGTTCATAGTGATATACGATTATATCATCTATTATTCCGCCCTCGTCATTTATGATAGCCGAGTATTGTGCTTTTCCTATTTCGAGGTTAGCAACATCATTGCTCATCATTCGTTGCAGAAAAGCCTGAGCACGCGGGCCTTTTACCCATATTTCGCCCATATGTGAAACATCGAACACTCCTACCCCTGTGCAAACAGTCATGTGTTCGTCTATTATACCCGAATATTCGATAGGCATATTATAGCCTGCAAATTCGTGCATCTTTGCCCCCAGAGCAATGTGAATGTCCGTAAATGGTGTTTTTTTCATGATTGAGTTACTAAAAAAATTTAAGTATAAACTATATTATTTTGTGATTATCTATTTTAACTAAAACCTTACAAAGCTGACAACTTTACTGGCTTGCTAGTTTTAAGTTCTCCTTTTTTAGTACACTAGTAGACTAAAAGCTAGTAAACTATATTTTAACTAAAACCTTACAAACCTTACAACTTTTACAGGAATAATACTAATTATTTTTCTGTTAATAGGAAAACAGCCCGATCGCTATCGGTATTATATACTATAGATAAAATAAACTTATTTACTTGCAGCCAACTCTGCTATTTTCACAATTACCTGTACTGCTTTTTCCATCGACTGTATAGGTACAAATTCGTAACGTCCGTGAAAATTGTGTCCTCCTGCGAAGATGTTAGGACAAGGTAGCCCCATGAATGAAAGACGTGCACCATCGGTTCCCCCTCTGATAGGTTTTACGATAGGTGTAACACCTACTGCGGTCATCGCCTCAAATGCCAGATCGACAACGTGCATTACAGGCTCTACCTTTTCACGCATATTGTAATACTGATCCTTCATTTCCAGTGTTGTTGTACCCGGATACAATTTATTTATATAATCGACAGTTTCCTGCATCAGTTTTTTACGTCCTTCAAACAATTCACGATTGTGATCGCGGATAATGTAGCCTACCGAAGCGCTATCTACCGTACCCGATACATTTGTCAGATGGAAAAATCCTTCATAATGAGCCGTATGTTCCGGTCTTTCGTTTGCAGGAAGCAGGCTTATCAGTTTGTTTGCTACTACCAGCGCATTCACCATCTTATCTTTAGCATAACCCGGATGCACACTCCTACCCTGTATGTTTATTTTTACTCCGGCAGCGTTGAAGTTTTCATACTCCAATTCACCTATCGGACCTCCGTCCATTGTATAAGCCCATTGGCAACCGAATTTCTCTACATCGAAGTAGTCGGCACCTGCGCCTATTTCTTCATCGGGAGTGAAACCGATACGGATTTTACCATGTTTTATTTCCGGATGATCTTTCAGATATTGTATAGCGGTAAGTATTTCCGCTATTCCGGCCTTATCGTCAGCTCCCAGCAATGTATTTCCGTCTGTTACAATAAGATCTTGTCCTTTGTAATCAACCATTTCGGGAAAATCGTTTGGAGACAGTGTAAATTCGCCGTTCAACGGAATATCTTTTCCATCGTAATTCTTAACTATACGTGGGTTTACGTTCTTTCCTGTCAGGTCGGGACTAGTATCCATGTGTGCTACAAATCCGATTGCAGGAATTTGCTTATCGGTATTTGCCGGCAGGGTGGCCATTATATATCCTTTGTCGTCTAACGAGACATCTTCCAATCCCATTTCGCATAATTCTTTTTCCAGTTCTTTAGCCAGAACCATCTGTCCCGGAGTACTTGGTGTTACTTCTGTTTCGGTACTCGATTCGGTATCAAATTTCACATATTTGAGAAAACGATCTACTACTGTCATATTCTTTATTCTTTTTGTATTATTTTTATTAAAAACCTTTCGATTTGTAACGCTTTGATAGTTAGCCTTTTCTTTTCTGGAAAGGACTTACATACAAATGTAGTAAAATGATATCAAAGGAAAAAATCGAATACACATTTTGTGAATAAGAAAAATTTATCTACTTTTGTCGCGGGTAAGTCCTATACGGTCAGCTCCTGATTAATCCCCCAGGGTTTGATCGCAGCAAGGG
>JBEBPN010000029.1:0-56205 GCA_040395895.1 Dysgonomonas hofstadii | reverse complement strand
GCCCGAGTTAGCGTTTTCTACCATTGAGGCGGCCAAAATCCGAATGTTGTCGGCACTCTTGGTTAATAGGTCTGTTGGATTCATTTTAATTATTTTGTTATATGATTTTACGTTTATACAAAAGTAGGAAATAAGCTGGTATATTAAAACTTATATTGAATAAATATTGTCTATATATAAGAAATACAAAGGCTTATGTTATTGTATATTTACAATAAGGAATATGTGCTATTGGGCCTTTCAACCAAATAAAATATTAATAATCAGATTTATCTGATATTTTATTACAGGGGCGATTAATTGTCTTTCTTATCCAGATCTACAGCAAGTCCGCCCATCGATGTTTCTTTATAGAGACTAGGCAGATCGTGACCTGTTTGCTGCATTGTCCGTACTACTTTATCAAAGTTGATAAGATGCTTACCATCGGACAGCATGGCAAAAGAACAAGAGTCCAGTGCTCGCGCTGCAGCAAAGGCATTCCGTTCGATACAAGGTACTTGTACCAGTCCGCATACCGGATCGCAGGTTAAGCCCAGATGATGCTCCAATCCCATTTCGGCAGCGTATTCTATTTGTTGGGGCGATCCTCCGAACAACTGGCAGGCAGCTCCGGCAGCCATAGCACAGGCAACACCTACCTCTCCCTGACAACCTACTTCGGCACCTGATACAGAGGCGTTCTTCTTTACTATATTGCCTATTAGCCCCGCTGTGGCTAATGCTCTTACTATCTTTTGATCGCTGAAATCGTGATTCATCTTCAGATGATAAAGCACTGATGGTAGCACTCCGCTTGATCCGCAGGTAGGAGCTGTCACAATGATGTTTCCACTGGCATTTTCTTCTGATACGGCGAGTGCATAAGAGTATATGAGAGCACGGCTGCGCATCGAGCCCTGATAGCCTTTAGCCTTGATACTGTACATAGACGATTTGCGTTGTAGTCCCAATCCGCCGGGCAGCAGTCCTTCTGCGTCCATCCCTCTGTGTATGGCAGCTTCCATTGTTTTCCATACAGATATCAGGTAATCGTATATCTCTTTTCCTTCCATGTCTTCTACATATTCCCAGAATGTTTTACCTGTTTCCTGGCACCATTCCAATATCTGTTTCATGGTGTTCATATCATATACTGTTTCCTTATCTATTTTCTGTGTGCCGTCCGACAGGTCTCCGCCTCCTATACTGTAGACAGTCCATTCTTTTACAAGATGCCCGTTTACCAATGCCTCGTATTGCATCCCGTTTGTATGGAAAGGAAGTACAATCTCCGGTTTCCATACTATTTCGGTCGGAGTAGGGGCAAGAGTATTTATAATAGCGGTATCAGTCATGTGTCCTTTACCTGTAGCAGCAAGGCTTCCGAATAGTGTTACCCTGAAAGCTGTCGATTCAGGATTTTCTTCTTTAAACTTTTGCGCTGCTTTTTGGGGTGCCATGGTATGGCTACTGGAGGGACCATGCCCGATTTTGTACAAATTGCGAATAGATTCCATTATCTTTGCGTTTTTTTACGAATATAACATTCTTTTATCAATAGGGTTTAGTATTAGATCTGAATACAAAATTAGTAATATTAAATATTGTTAAACGCATTGAAATGTTAATTAAGAATTTTTTGGCTTTGTATTCTTTTTTGTGATAATAATAAAGAATAAATAGTTTAGAATTTTCATCTTGTTTTGGATGTCAATTAGAAACTTTCGGCGGGTAAGCGGTTGATAATCTGATTAAATGTTTTCATCTGTTGCGCAAATAGCTTCAAACGCTTACAGGAAAAGGAAAAATTAATATTTGGGCATTATAAAAATAAATATATTGTACTCACTAAAATATATGTTGTACAACAGCTTTTTTTTAATTGAGAGCTAAAAAGAGATAGTTATTTTTACGTTGTTTTTTGTGGAAACAATCTTCACTTGACCTAATAAGACCATGAATCGGATATGTTAACCAATATCCCGGAGGAAGTCAGGGGGTAATTGAGTGCGTGAAATTTAATTACCCCTTGAGTCCTCGAGTAGAACCAAAGTAAAGTGTTGATAAGATGATAAATTGAAAAATACTAAATAAAAGCAATCTAACTAAGTAAAATTAATTATGAGTAGTACAGAGAAAAAAAGTTTACCGATCGTACCCATTGTGACAATGATTCTTTTGTTCGGGATGATCTCATTCGTGACAAATCTTGCCGCACCGATCGGAGTTATTTGGAAAAATCAGCCGGCACTCGGAGGTTCTAACTTCCTGGGAATGTTAGGTAATATGATGAATTTCCTTGCATACCTCTTTATGGGAATACCTGCCGGTAAATTGTTAACCAAGATAGGCTATAAAAAGACGGCTTTGGTTGCTATCGCAATCGGATTCTTAGGCGTTTTCATACAGTTCCTGTCAGGAATTGTAGGTGTTGGTGCTGAATTATTTAGCTTACCACTCAACTTTTATGTTTATTTGTTGGGTGCATTCGTTGCAGGTTTTTCTGTTTGTATGCTGAATACAGTTGTTAACCCGATGCTTAACCTTTTAGGTGGTGGTGGTAACAAAGGAAATCAGTTGATTCAAACCGGAGGTACATTCAACTCTTTGGCCGGAACTTTGACTCCGATGTTCGTTGGTGCTTTGATCGGTCAGGTGACAGCAGGAACAGCTATTACGGATGTAAATCCTGTATTGTTCATTGCAATGGGAGTATTTGCTTTTGCATTTATTGCATTGCTTTTTGTGAAAATTGAAGATCCGGATGCAGACAAAAAGCAAGGAACTGTTGTATTTGAACATTCTCCTTGGGCTTTCCGTCACTTCGTTTTGGGAGCGATAGGTATCTTTATCTACGTAGGTATCGAAATCGGTATACCGGGAACACTTAACTTCTTCTTGTCTGATGTAACAGATAAAGGAGCAGGTCTTGATCCTGCAAGTGCAGCTTCTATCGGAGGTTTCGTTGCCGGAACTTACTGGTTCCTAATGCTTATCGGTCGTTTTATCGGTGCTTCTATTGCTGGTAAAGTTTCCAGTAAAACTATGTTGACAGGAGCATCTGGTTTAGGTATTGTATTGGTTCTGGCTGCAATGTTCTTACCTAAGACGGTAATGACAGCAATGCCTGTATTTACGGGTTCGTCTTTTGAGATGACTCAGGTTCCGTTAAGTGCATTATTACTGGTACTATGTGGTTTCTGTACATCTATTATGTGGGGTGGTATCTTCAACCTTGCAGTAGAAGGTCTGGGCAAATATACAGCAAGAGCTTCCGGTATCTTTATGATGATGGTAGTAGGTGGAGGAGTTCTTCCGCTTATCCAAAATAAGGTAGCAGACTTGTCAACATATATGACAAGTTACTGGGTAATTATCCTCGGTCTTGCATTCCTGTTGTATTATGCACTGATCGGAAGTAAGAATGTAAATAAGGATATTCCTGTAAAATAAGCGGATATCTGATCTGAAAATAAAAAAAGGACTCGGGCCATATCGGTTTGAGTCCTTTTTCTATCTATAGTTTAACACATTTGAGAATGTTACTTTATTAAACTATCTTTTCACCAAATTGTTCATACCTTTGTGTTTTATTTATCCGTATTTTCATGCAAAAAGATATAGACTTACGCATTACGCCAGAACAGGCGTCTGATATAGAAAAAGTTAAGCGTATTTTTTCCACCCAGTTGGGTATTCCCTTCCAAGAAATCAGTTCGGTACGTATTCTTCGCCGTTCAATAGATGCCCGCCAACGCAATATATATGTGAACCTGAGGGTACGCGGATATCTGGGGGAAGAAGAAAACGATCCCGCTTTTATCAGTACATACTATCCGAATGTGAAAGACAAGCCACAGGCAATAGTTGTGGGCGCAGGTCCTGCCGGACTTTTCGCTGCTTTGCGATTAATAGAATTAGGTGTTCGTCCCATCGTTGTAGAAAGGGGTAAGAATGTGCGCGACCGCAAACGCGACACCGCACTGATGAACCGTGAACACGTTGTAAATCCCGAATCGAATTACTGTTTCGGAGAGGGAGGAGCAGGAGCTTATTCCGATGGAAAACTATATACCCGTAGCAAAAAGCGGGGAAATGTAGATAAGATACTGAATGCCTTTTGCCAGCATGGAGCAGATACATCGATACTTGTAGATGCGCATCCGCACATAGGGACAGACAGATTACCCGGTATTATAGAAAAAATGCGTGTGCAGATTATCCTTTCGGGTGGGGAAGTACATTTCGAGACACGGATGGATAAACTGATAATAGAGCAGAATAGAGTAAAAGGTATAGAAACCAATACAGGCCAATCCTTTTTGGGAGCGGTCATTCTGGCTACAGGCCACTCGGCGCGCGATGTGTATTATATGCTTCACGACCAGCAGATAAAAATAGAAGCTAAAGGTTTGGCAGTCGGCTTTCGTGTAGAGCATCCGTCACACCTGATAGACCAGATACAATATCACTGCGAAGAAGGACGTGGCAAATATCTCCCTGCTGCCGAATACAGTTACGTGGTACAGGCCGGAGGGCGCGGAGTTTACTCTTTTTGTATGTGTCCGGGTGGAACAATAGTGCCATCGGCAAGCGGGCCTAAGCAGGTTGTGGTAAATGGCATGTCTCCATCTAATCGTGGTTCTCGCTGGTCGAACTCAGGGGTTGTGGTTGAGATCCATCCCGAAGACTTTCCCGAATATGCTAAATACGGAGATCTGGCTTTACTTAAATTTGTAGAAGATATTGAAGAACAGGCATGGATACAAGGCGGAAAAACTCAGGTAGCTCCCGCACAACGTCTCTACGACTTTGTGAATGGGAAGAAGAGTAACTCACTGCCCGATACGTCCTACACTCCCGGTGTAGTTTCATCTCCGATGCACGAATGGATGCCTAAATTTGTAGCTGTCCGCTTGCAGGAAGCATTCCGTAAAGTAGGGCAGAGCTATAAAGGATACCTGACCAACGATGCTATACTGTTGGCAGTAGAGAGCCGCACCTCTTCGCCCGTACGGATTGTGCGCAACAGAGAAACTATGCAGCATGCCGAAATAAAAGGACTTTACCCATGTGGTGAGGGAGCCGGTTATGCCGGAGGTATCGTTTCGGCAGCTATGGATGGTGAACGCTGTGCGGAAGCTCTGGCTAAAGAGCTGTTACAACAATAGAAAACGATAAAGAAAATAATAAAAAACGGATAGTTACTGTAACTATCCGTTTTCTTTTTCTTATCCGTGCATCAGTGGACCGAATATCCAGCTGGCGATAGTAAGGTATATGATCAGTCCGGTGACATCGACAATGGTAGCTACAAACGGAGCCGACGATGTTGCAGGGTCTGCACCCAGTCGACGGAGTATAAACGGCAACATGGAACCGATGAGTGATCCCCACAAAACAATGCCCACAAGTGCCAGCGATACGGTAGTACCTACCATGATCCAGTGCTCACCGTAGAGACTTGGGAATATAAGGTGCCATATATAAATACGGAAAAATCCGATTGTACCCAGAATAATACCTAAGCTCAGTCCCGAAACTACCTCGCGGCGGAAAACACGCCACCAGTCTTTGAGTTTCACTTCCCCTGTAGCCATAGCCTGTATAACGAGGGTGGAAGCTTGTGAACCACTGTTACCCCCGCTGGAAATCATCAGTGGAAGGAATAAGGCCAATACGATAACCTGTGCCAACTGTTCTTCGTAATGCTGCATGACAGAAGCTGTCAACAATTCTCCCACAAACAGCACGATCAGCCATCCGGCACGTTTCCATATCAGTTTGTAGACAGGCAAATCGAGGTAAGGTTCGTCCAGAGCGGCCGTACCCCCCATTCGCTGCATGTCTTCGGCATATTCTTCATCTGCCGCCCACAATATATCGTCGATGGTAACAATACCGAGTAGCAATCCTGCCGAATCGATTACAGGCAAAGCCACTCTGTTATTCATCTTAAATATCTTTATGCCTTCTTCCAGAGGGTCTTGCGCATTCAGGTAGATAAGCCGTCCATCTATAAGTTCCGATATTTTTATCTGCGGATCATTAATCAATAATTCCCTTATCCTGAGGTCGTCTATCAATGCTCCCTTCTCGTCGAGAATATAAATAACATCTATCGTTTCCGAATTTTTACCATTGCGGCGGATATACTTCAATGCTTCCTCTACCGTATAATCTTTCGATATGGCAAGAAAGTCGGGTGTCATCATACGCCCGATACTGTCTTCGGGGTACGAAAGCAGTGTGAATACCTCTTTACGGTCTTCGGGTGTCAACAGCGAAATAAGGCGGTGCTGCAATTCCTGATCCCGTAACTCGCCCAAAAAGGACGTTCGGTCATCGGGTGGCAACCCATTGACTATTTCCGCAATTTTGTTTCCCGCAAGTTTTTTTGCTATACGCTCTTGTGTGGGCGCATCCAGAATCCTGAATACATTGATTGCCCTCTTGATACTCATCGTGTCGATAAACAGCGGGGCGTAATCAGGTAGTTCATCTATCAGATCTTCTACATCGGAGATGTTCTGATCGTCAAGAAACACACGGAGCATACTGATGTCTCCGGTTTCAAGCAGAAGTTTTGTTTCTTCTGTCAGTAGTTCGATATTCTCCTTCATCCATACGAATATTAATAAAGTGCAACAATACAAAAACAGCTTACATCTAAGCGTTTTTGGGATGAACTGGCATTCCGGTCGTAACGGGAAAGTGATATTATCATCAACGTCAATTACTCCGTTTGCGAAATGCGGTGCAAAGATACATAAAAATGAAGAACGAAAAATGAAAATGAAAAATTTATAAGGTAAACGTATCAAATTTTTCACAGTGCGTTTTTGGCGCTTGTAGGGGCGAATTATCATTCGCCCGAAATAGAAATGGTCTACGGACGAATGATGATTGACTATCGCCGAACGTTCTTTCGCTTCTACAGTATACCCTGATAGTGTGCACATTTTTGATGCGTTTGCCTAAAAAAAATGAATATGAGTGAACTTTTTTATTGAAACTATATTATATTTGCAACATTGTTTCATTTATAATATTGTTGCAAATGGATGCAGAGCAAATATTAAAACACCATAACCTGAAAAATACAGGTTGTCGTAAGTTTATAATCAGTGAGTTACTGAATAGTGAGTCGGCATTGTCCGAGCATGAGATCAAACAGGCCTTGCCCGATTTGTTCGACAGGGTTACTTTTTATCGTTCATTGAAAACATTGGAAGAGAAAGATATTATACACCGTGTTATATTACATGACTCTACAGTAAAGTATGCCATTAATCGCGAGGCATTGCCGCAAGGCGATCATGCACATTTTCATTGTCTTAAGTGTGATAGTGTGACTTGTCTCGAAACAGCTTTGCCTGCTCCGTCGGGATTGCCTGCCGGATTTTCGGTCGATTCGGTCGATGTATTGCTGGAAGGTACATGCCCCGAATGTAAACAGAAATAAGTGAATTATTTTTCGGAAACTTTATCACTATGATGTGCGGAAAGTGTTCTGCATACACAGTTGGCAGTTGCTGAGACTAACAAAAAGTAATGAAAGTAAAAAGAAGCGAAAAACGTTACATTTGTTACATTTTAGTTAAAATTTAGTGTACTAGTTCTTAGTCTACTAGTGTACTAGAAAAAAGAGGAATGCTAGCAGGCTAGTAAACTAAAAATTAGAAACATCGTTCAGCGGAACAGAGTGTAGTCAATGACAACGAGAGAAAAGTAATGAAAATGAAAAAGCGATGAAACTCGTTACTTTCGTTACCTTTTAGTTAAAATGAATATTGAAAATTAAAATATATAAATTAAGATGTTTAGGAATAGATTGTTAGGTATTGTATTTGTTTTGTTATTATTCCCCACAGTAAGGCTATCAGCCCAGTCTTCTTGCAATTTGTCGGGTACGGTAAAAGATGCCGAAAATGGGAAAGCCATAGTGGGAGCCTCTGTCTCGGTACAAAATACAGCTGTGGGTGAAATTACCGACAGTCTCGGGTTCTTTAGTTTCTGTCATCTTGATGAAAAAGAGTATGTGCTGCATATCGATTTTATCGGCTATAAGAGAGATACCGTATATGTAAATCTAAAAGGAGATCAGACAAAGCTGGATATTCGCCTGCAACCGGAGGCTATAGCTCTGAAAGATGTCTATGTAGACGTTAAAAAAGGTATTGTTGCAGATGCCAGATATTATCGTAATATAGAAATGGATAAGCCTACAGTATCGTTCGATCAGGCATTGAATCTTACTCCTGTTGCCGCTACGATGAATATAGGGGCGGGTACATCTAAGCCTGTAATCAGAGGATTGGGTTTTAATCGTGTGGCCGTTATCAATAAGGGTATCGTACAGCAAAATCAGCAGTGGGGAGCCGATCATGGTATGGAAATAAGCCAGTTCGATATATCGCAGGTAACTATATATAACGGGCCGTATGCCTTGCTATCCGGTTCATCATCTACTACTGCAATCGAAATAGAGCCTTATGGTTTCAAGAATAAAAGTAAGCATTTAGGAGGTGAAGCCATATTGATGGGTGCGTCCAATAACGATCAGTACGGAGCAGCACTAACAACCGAATGGCACAATAGTAAATGGTATGCACGGGGTATGTATAGTTACCGCAATTATGGTGATTACAGAGTTCCGGCGCATAGCTTTATATATAATGGAGAAGAAAATGCTTTGCCAGACAAACGTGTGCCGAATACTGCAGGACGAGAGCAAAGCTTGTCGGGAACGGTCGGCATCAGGTCTAATGGTGTTATTTCATATCTGAATGTGAGTAATAACTATCAGAAAAACGGATTATTTGAATTGCCGCACGATCATGATGATCACGACCATGAGGGAGAAGAAGCAGATCATGATCACGATCACGATCATGACGCCGAGATCGATACTTCTCACCGGAATATAGGATTGCCGTATTCTACATCAAATCACTTTTCAGTAACAAGCAATACCGAATGGAAGAAGAATAACAACATGAAGTATGTACTGAATGCAGGATTTCAGGATAACCATCGCCGCGAATTCGAGCACTTCCACGAGCATTACGAAGGGCAGCCTGCACCGATCGCCGATGACGATCTGGCTGTAGATTTCAGGTTACGTACCTATTCGGCTAATGCCCGCCTGCATCTGGGATTGGTTAGCAACTGGGAAAATACATTTAGTGCCAATGTGGAGTATCAGCAAAACCGTATCGGGGGATTTGAGTTCTTCCTGCCGCGTTATAATCAGATTGCAGGAGGTCTGGCTTATGTGTCCGATTACGGTATAAACCATATCTGGTCTCTGAATTTTGGTTTACGGTACGATATAAACCACATGGACATTACCGGATATTATGATAATGATATGGCTGCTTATCTGACTGCACAGGGATATGATGAACAGACGATAAATACGCATGCACAAAGGGCCTACGCTGTAGACCGTACAAAAGGAGGCTGGTCGGGCAATGTAGGCGCTGTATATGAACCAACCGGAGATCTGAAATTCAAGCTCAATATAGGAAAAAGTCTCCGTTTTCCATCGGCTAACGAGTTGGGTGCAAACGGACTCCATCATGCCGCATTCAGATACGAGATAGGCGATCCCGGTCTGAAACCCGAACATGGATACACTTTCAATCTGGAAACCATGTATATTAACGATGAGCTGAAAGGTCTGGACGGTTACGAGCATCAGCTGTCTGTTTATTTCAGTCCATTTGTATATTATTATTCCAATTATATTTATCTGCAAGCGGTGGATAACTCACCTGTCCTGCTTTACGAACAGCAACCCTATAAATATGCTCAGGCAAAAGCAATATACGGAGGGGGAGAGTATCAGGTAAAATGGCGCATAATAGAAAAACTGGAACTGTCGACAAACGGCAGCCTTGTGCTGAATAAGAATCTGGACGATCACGATCCATTACCATTCACACCACCATTCAGAATGACGAATGAAGTGAAATACAGGACAGCATTGAAAAATTCAGGAAAACTTGATTATTATCAGATTACGGCTACACACCGTTGGTTTGCCGATCAGAACAGGATAGGAGCAGGAGAAGAAAAGACACCTGGAGCAAATCTGTTCGATCTGAGTGCCGGAATAGTGTATAAAATAAATTCCAAATTATCTATAGATGTGAATATGCAGGTACTGAATATATTCGATAAGCGTTATCTGAATCATATGAGTTTGTATCGCCGGATCAATATACCGGAACAGGGGCGTAATTTTCAGCTGTTTTTGCGAATACCGTTTAGTTCGTAATATGAAATTCGTCTTTTTATCGTATTTTCGTATCTGTAATTTATAAGTTGGAATATGAGAAAATTCTGTTTTACGATAATATTGTTTATTTTGTTACCACTCTTTTACTTTTCGTCATGCGAAAAAGGTGATGATTGGTCTGAGGATGCACCTGTAATATCGGATATCAGATTCAATGAAAGCGATACGCTGATGTACGGGCCTTCTGCAGATGAAAAGACAGTAGTGTTGATAAATGACAGTTCGGTGATGAACCGTGCTATGGATACTGCTATTGTAGGCAGATGGCTATATGTAACGGCTCATTTCTCAGGCAGTAATGATCTGTCGACTTTCAAAGTAGGCGGAATCCTTACTTATAAAACTAAGGCCGGACTGGAGATAAAAGATACGATAATGCGCTTGGGACAGAGCATCTTTAACAAAAAAGATACATTAGTCTATAGGAACAGACTGATGCAGATACCCGATTCATTGGATAGAACAGTGGACGGAGTATCACAACGAGGTGGGCTTCAGGAAGGGGAATATACCTTATCCATTCTATGTATAGATAAGGCTGGAAGAAAGAGTGACTCTATTCTTCATCCGGTAACTATCCTTCGCAGAAGTACCATATTGGCGATCCGTCAGGGATCTACAGGAGAAACTCCTCAGGAGTGATGGAGTGTTAAGAAGTTTTTGGTTCAATTTATACTTGCAGTATTAGTATAGGTTAATGATAATATATACTTTTGCAGCGACATTTTTTATAAAATTAATTTAACAAAATGAAACAAAAACATTTGAACCAACAACAGGCCTATCGTTTCAAACGATTTGTACGAAAGGCTTACAGTGCATTCAACAGTATGCACAGGCTGGTAAACATCGGAGTTGTTTCGGGTTGTGCGATCGCTTTTTTACCGTCAGGTACGATCTCAGCCCAGAAAACAGCCGATAGTGAACAACAGCAGAAAGTGATGGAGAAGGAGCTCGATGAAGTGATGGTCACGGCCTCGCGGGTAGAGACTCCGATCAATCAGGTAGCGAAACTCGTTACAGTGATCACCCGTCAGGAGATAGAGCAGGCGCCCGTCCGAAGTATTCAGGATCTGTTAGTCTACGCCGCTAACATAGACGTAATACAAAGAGGCGGACACGGCGTTCAAGCCGATATCTCCATACGAGGAGGAACATTCGACCAAAACGTGGTCTTACTCAACGGAGTCAACCTATCTAATGCTCAAACAGGACACTACAGTTTCGACTTACCAGTCAACCTTTCCGATATCGAACGTATTGAAATCATTCATGGCTCCTCTGCCCTTATATACGGAGTCGGTGCTTTTTCGGGAGGAATCAACATTATAACAAAGAAAGATGCGGACTATAAAGCCTATGCCAGTGTAGAAGCCGGTATGCACAAGCTACGGGGCATGGAAGTACGTGGTGCTGCCAAAACGGGAATGGCAACACATAGCCTATCAGTAGGGTACAATGCTTCTGACGGCTATATCGCCAATAGCGATTATGACATCTACAATGTGCTATGGCAAACCCGTCTGAGGATGCAGGGTACATCTAAGCTCGATCTGCAACTGGGATATAATGACAAGCAATATGGAGCTAATACCTTTTATTCAGCTAAGTTCCCTAATCAGTACGAGCGTACGAGTACATACATGGGATCGCTGAAAGGAGAGTTTGGCTCGACATTAAAGGTTATACCTATTGTCTATTGGGACAGGCATCACGACCAGTTCGACCTGATAAAGGATACCGATAAAGGGCGCAATTATCATCGCAATGACACCTATGGTGCCAACTTGATCTTCATGTATACCTCTAAGCTGGGAACTACCAGTCTAGGCGGTGAGCTGCGAAAAGAAGATATGATGAGTACGGTGCTGGGTAAGCCAATGGCTAAGCCTCACCGCAAATATAAGGTGTATGATGACCGTACGAATACCAGTGTATCATTGGAGCATACACTCAACCTGGAGCGTGTCGTCCTATCGGCAGGAGTGCTGATGAACCACAATACGTTGCTCGGTGGCGAGTACAACTTCTATCCGTCGGTCAGTCTGAGTTACCGCCCTGCGGATGGGCTTAATATCTCTACTTCGTGGGGTAAATCGACCCGTCTGCCTACCTTTACCGATCTGTACTATACGACAGATACGCATGACGGCAACAGTGGCCTGAAGCCCGAGAAGTCCGAATCGCTGGAACTTGGTGTTAAGTATAGGAACGCTTTTGTGAATGCTTACATCACCGGATTCCTGCTATGGGGCAGGGATATGATAGACTGGGTGCGGGTGAATGACAAATGGGCTTCATGGAACCTTACCGAAGTCAATACGCAAGGGGTAGAAGTAGGAGTGAAGTTCCGCTTGGGAGATGTATTCCCTGTGCTAGGCGAACAATCATCATTATCCCTCGATTATACCCGTATGCACCAATCAAATGATACTAAAGACCTCGTGTCTCTATATAGCCTTAACTATCTGCGTGATAAGTTCACTGTGACATTCAATCACCAGATATACAAAGGCCTCTCTGCCGGATGGTACTTCCGCTATCAGAAGCGGATGGGAATATACGAACGGTTCGAGAATCAGGAGAGTGCAGGATACAGCCATTATCCGGCTTTCTCTACGCTCGACCTGAAGCTGAACTACCAGTATAAGGACTTATCGTTCAATCTGAATTTGAATAACCTCTATGATACCCATTACTTCGATAAGGGTAATATACCTCAGTCGGGTTTCTGGCTGATGGGAGGTATCAGTTATACTTTCAGGTAGACATATATTAATATAAAAGGATAAGGCAGGCTCAATACCTGCCTTACTCTTATTTGAGTCGCTTATGATACCTCAATTCGTGTCCGGTAAATAGCTCCGGATGGAATATTGCAGCAAAGTCTTTCAGTATGTAATCGGGATGAATAGCCATATCCTCAAAGTAAGCCGAATAGCTGGTATTGCATCCGTATATACTCTTCTGCTTGAATGCCTTAAAGTAGGAATATTGTTTGAATTCCTTTTCCAGACTAGCATAGGTCAGATCTTCCGGCGAATTATACTTAATAATCCATACATCAGCCTCTCCCGCCTTGTCGAGTACAGCCTCGAACGATAGTGGCAAGAATGTCGTGGAATTGTCATCAGCCCAGATGTAAGCTGCTCCCGCATCGGCAAGCATATTTGCCATATAGCTCTTTCCACCCGGCATATTCCAGTTGTTCTGATATTTGGTATCGGTAAATGCCGAAGGCTTGGTAGTAGTCCCTTGTACAGCCTGCTTTATCTCATTATAATTCTTAACAGTAACATCAAACAGTGAGTCTGCTTGCTGCTCCTTTCCTATAAACAGTGAATAGAAACGAATCCATTCGGCACGTCCCAACGGATCGGGCTCTGTGTAATCGGGGATTTCTATCACCGGTATCTTTGTTTTATCTATATTGCCATAGCTCATGCCCGATATAGGTGATGCAAGTATGGCTTCGGGAGCCAGCATTATCAGTTTTTCGATGTCTGGTTTCGATGCGTCTCCCAAGTCTGTGATAGAACCATTTTGTATGCCTTTGACTACTTCTTCGAGTTTTACGTACTGCGGCTCAAAAACACCTTTTATAATAGAAGCGTTATCCAGTTCTTTCAGTGTAGCACATTGCAATGTATTGTATACAGCTACACTTTTTACAGGAACTTTTACGACTGTTCCGACCGGAAGATCGGCAGGTACATCTTTTTCCCTGTCAACAAGAATATACTTTTGCAATAGCTTTGTTGTATCCCAGGGATTGATAACGGAAACTTCCGTGTAACCAGTATATTTCTTCACCTTGAATCCTTTTGCATAGTGCACTTGGTATTCTTCTCCGGAAGGTACTCCCTGTCCAGCAGGTTTGTTATTACCGCAGCCTGCCAGAAAGAGAGTAAGAAAGATTGAAAACAGTATTGAATATAATAATCTCATTCTATAATGTTTACTTTGTTCCTGTCAAAAAATAAGCTCCCATCGGATAGTAACCTCCCGTTCCGAATTGCGATATCAGTTTACCTTCAGATGAGAAGATATACATTGTACCCAGACTACTGCCGCTGTTTGTTCCTACATATATGTTTCCGGTTACAGGGTCTACAGTAAGGCTGTTTCCACCCGATACCTTTGTACCGTCTGTGATGAAAGACTTATCTTCTATTTTACCTGTATTAATATCGTAGTATGAGAAGCTAGTAGAATTATCTGTATAATCCATTCGCATCAACAATATTTTATTTCCATTCACAGCCATTACTGTAGCAGCGTCGGTCGCTATTTGGCCAACTTTATCATTCGTGTCTATCTTGTTGAAGCTCGATGCGGTTTCTCCCCATATTCCCCAACAGATAACATATACATTACCCTGAGCATCGTGGGTGATAACAGCCGGATTGTCGCCCACAACAATGTCTTTCTTTTGTGCTGTAAAATTATTTAAGTCCAGTACAGACACGATATTGCTTCCTACGCGAGAATTGGTTACATAAAGCTTATTACCTACGATTGTCATCTCTTCTGCGAATGTTCCTACTTTCACCTTATCCATAGCCATAGATGTGGTATCTATCCGCAATACATATCCGGCTTCGGTACTGATATATACCTTGCCATTGTTTGTTACTATCGAGCGGGGCTTTAGATTTTTTTTAGATTCATCTTCAGGACTGATAATTCCACCTTCTATTAATTTAGCTGTGTGATCGGTAACAAATATCTTATTTGATTCGGTTACTGTGATATACATTTTTGAACCGTATACTTTCATATCCTGTGCACCGTCACCCAGAGACAGCCCGTCATTCATTTTAGAGAAGACATTGGTGGTCACTTTTTTATTATCCAGATCATAATAAGCGAGGCTACCATCTACAGTTCCCATCATTCCCGAGTTCAATATATATGCTCCTGTGGTGGTAATCTCCGGTTCGACCCACGGTTCGTCATTGTCGTCTGAACACGATATAAATGGAATAGTTATAATGCTTAATAACAAGACTTTTAATAAATGCTTTTTCATTTCTATATTATTTTAAAATGTTTATTTTAACTAAAAAGTAACGAATGTAACGAATTTCACGTCTTTTTATTTTTATTACTTTTTTCGTTACCAACTGTTAACTGATCAGTGTTAACCGATATATCTATAGATAATTATTTCCCGATCTCATCACAAATCAAAACTTCATACCCACCGACGCCTTGAAAGATCGTCCGGGCATCGGATAGTTGGCTATCACATCATATCGCTTATTCCATATATTCAGTATATTCCCTTGTAGATATATGGTGTTGTTCTTTATCGCAAATTCACGGAACAGCGATATGCTATGATCCGTATATCCGTCTACCTTATTTATCTTGTCATTCAGAGGCAGCCTGTATCGCTTCGTTGCAGCTATTACCGAATAGGAAAAGTTCACATAAGGATTGTTGAACGAAAGTGTAGCAGCACCCGAATGTTCAGGGGTATAAGGAATCTGGTCTTTATAATTGTCAGCATCCTTATCCGTAACATCCTGTGCCTGCATAAAACTATAGGTAACAGACAGGTTTATATCCATTCGCGAAGCAACGGCAAAATTGAGCGCCGCCCGTAAATCGATTCCTTTTATATCTACATTACCCAAGTTCATCGTGGTAGCAATAAATGTTTTCGGGATAATCACGATCTTATCGTCCACCTTGTTGTAATATCCGTCTGCCGAAAGGCTGATGAAATTTAGTGGGCTATCCTTTATCTCGCCTACCCATGTCAAACCCAGATTGAACTGTTGAGCCGATTCGGGCTTCAGTGTCTTTTCTATTGACGAATAATATAATTCGGTGAAAGTGGGCACACGGTACGCATGTTTGTACGAAGCCCTCACGCGCAGATTTGTCGACTCAAACGGACGGTATGACAATGCTACGGCCGGACTCAGCTTTTTGTATGTATTGTTTTCCGTATTGTTTTTTACCTCTTCCGAGATATACGTTCCCAGCAGGCTCGAAGTAATGGTCAGATACTTGTTTTTGTATTGGAAGGCTAGTGCCGATAAGGAATTATACCGTTGAGGGTAGGGCAGGTTATCTCCTGTTTGCTGATATCCGCTGAATTTGTTTTTCAGCTTGTTGTAGAATAAGTCTTCTGAAAAAGAAAACGAGATATTCGGATTCAATGAATATAGCAGGGCATTCGACAGATAGGCTTCTTGTTCCCTATATGTATTTCTTGTTTGCATACTGGCCTGATCGTCCTCGTATCGGGTGTAAGTATAATCGTATTTTGCCTGCGATTTCAGACTGAATTTGTTATTGAACGATTTGTTATATGTCACCTGAGCAAAGAAATTCCTGTCCCACAAGCGTTCGGCTGCATAGTCGTTACCTTTTACCACAGCACCCGGCAGCCCACGCTCCGAATCGAAATAGTATACTTTGGCTTTCAGTTGTCCGGCTTTGCCGAAGTCGCTGTACAGATTCACTTCCGTACGGAATATATCTACATCGCTATTGTTCCGTTTGCGGTCGGTCAGTATTTTATCATCTTCCTGCTTGAAAGGATAATTACCGTCGGCACGTTGCCAGCTGCCGTTTGCCGATAGCGAAAATGTATTACTTAGCTTATGTGCATAGTCCAGCATCGGATTAAATAGTCCGAACGAACCGCCTGTGATTCTTGCATGTCCTGCGTAATTGCGCTTTGTAAAATCAGGCATTGCTGTTTCCAGATTCAGCGTTCCCGCCGAAGCAAAAGCTTTTGCCGTCTGGAATATAACGTCCGACTGCCCTATATTGAGCGACACCATCGAAATGTTGTCGAGGGCATACCGCCCTATATCTACCTGTCCCGATTGTGTGTTACTCACCATTATACCATCATAACTAATTGCTGTATGCTCGGCTCCCATACCGCGTATGGCTACTGTTTTCAGTCCGCCTATTCCGCCATAGTCTTTGAGGACTATCCCGTTGAATCGACGTACAGCATCAGATACCGATTGTATACCCTGTTGCAACAACTCTTCGTTAGTAATCACTTGCAACGGCGAAGTAGATAATGATGCCGATGGTTTTGCATGGGCAGATATTTCTACATCCGACAGCTTTTGCGTATGTATACTGTCGTTTATCTGTGCCTGTAGTGACAGGCAACCGGTAAAAAGTAAGGCGGAAAGTAATTTAGTTCTTATCACCATATCAAAGCAATCTTTATAATGGACATTGCTTGAGGTAAGAACAAAGAAAAGAAGTGATTCCTTTACAGAGTTTCTTAAGCCTTATTCCTCGAAAGCTGTCCGAATATATACTTTGCAGGTCTTCTGACTTACTCCCGTTCATATTACCTTCCCGTTTTTCAACAGTGGTATGTCTATATAAACATTATAGAGCTTACAGCAGCGGGTCTGTTCAGGATTTACACCTGATTCCCTTTTCATCCGTTCAGACTTAACGTCTTGGAACAAAGCGCTGCAAAGATAGGAATAATAGTTGTAATTATTAAGGCAAATGTATCGAAAATATTGGATTGTATTTGGATGCTTGTAGGGGCGGAATATTTTCCGCCCGCAGACTTTTTCTATTTTGGGCGGAAGATATTCCGCCCCTACAAACGGTTAAAGCAATTATGTTTATTTTCATGCGTTTGTCCTAAATTCATAATTCATAATTTATAATTCATAACTATTATTCCTATCTTTGCGTCTTATTGTTAAAGAAATACATTATATAATTGCATTATGCCACATATTTCGCAACGGGGTGTAGAGATGCCAAACTCTCCCATCAGAAAACTGGCTCCTTTGTCAGACTCAGCTAAAGCGAGAGGACTGAAAGTGTATCATCTTAATATCGGTCAGCCCGATCTGCCAACACCCGATGAAGCACTAGATGCGATACGCAATATCGACCGCAAAATACTGGAATACAGTCCCAGCGACGGTTATCGTTCATACAGAGAGAAACTTGTCGGTTACTATGCGAAATACAATATAAATGTATCAGCCGATGATATAATAATTACCACAGGAGGATCGGAAGCCGTTTTGTTTGCTTTTCTGGCGTGCCTCAATCCCGGAGATGAGATCATTGTCCCCGAACCGGCTTATGCCAATTATATGGCTTTTGCCGTATCGGCAGGAGCCGTTATACGCCCTGTTTCGTCCACTATCGAAGAAGGGTTTGCCCTGCCTCCGGTGGAAAAGTTTGAAGAACTAATAAATGAACGGACAAAGGGGATTATGATCTGTAATCCGAATAATCCGACAGGCTATTTGTATTCACGTGCCGAAATGAACCAGATAAAACATCTGGTGCAGAAGTATGACTTATACCTTTTTTCAGATGAAGTATATCGTGAATTTATCTATACCAATTCACCATATATTTCGGCTTGCCATCTGGTAGGTATTGAAGAAAATGTAGTGCTTATCGATTCTGTTTCCAAACGATACAGCGAGTGCGGTATCCGTATCGGTGCACTGATCACAAAAAATAAAGAGCTTCGCAAGACACTGATGAAATTCTGTCAGGCACGCCTTAGTCCGCCTCTTATCGGACAGATAGCAGCAGAAGCCTCTTTAGATGCCAGCCCCGATTATCTACGCGATACATATGATGAATACGTAGAACGGCGTAAATTCCTTATCGACAGGCTCAATCGTATTCCCGGTGTATATTCACCTATCCCGATGGGAGCATTCTACACGGTAGCCCGACTTCCCGTAGACGATGCCGATGATTTTTGTGCATGGTGCTTGTCTGATTTCGAGTACGAAGGACAAACGGTGTTTATGGCGCCTGCATCCGGTTTTTATACAACTCCGGGACTAGGACGTAATGAAGTGCGTATAGCCTATGTGCTGAATAAGGAAGATTTAGCTAATGCGCTGACAGTATTGGAAAAGGCATTGGAAACGTATAATTCACTCAAATAAGTGAATAAAGGTATTAATATAGGGCAGAATGAATGGATTGAGTGGATTGATCCTGATCTTACAATAAAACCATTCAATATTGATATATTACTTGAGCCAACATGGGGATTTTGGAAATCAATGGAAACAGAATGTGTTGCTGAATGCTGTGGAATTGATGCTTTTTCCTTTGATCTCCGAAATATACAAAAAGCGTTGCTATACGTTGATAAGCTGGAATTAAAGAAACAAATAGAATGTTTGAAAGAAGAAATATCAACAAGTTATCATTCTGTACTAATCTCTTATAAATTTAATAATCTGTTCGAAAAATCTGTTTTTATTCAATTGCTTGATCATATATTGCAAAATATAATATGAAACAAAAACTTGTATTTGCCACAAATAATGCCCACAAGCTTGAAGAAGTTAGAGAAGTTGTCGGCGATAAATTCAATATACTCAGCCTGCAGGACATCGGTTGCCACGAAGATATAGCAGAAACAGGAGAAACTCTCGAAGAGAATGCTCTTATTAAGGTGAGGTATGTAAAAGAAAAATACGGCTATGACTGCTTCGGTGATGATACAGGTCTTGAAGTAGAAGCTCTGGATGGCGCACCCGGTGTTTATTCGGCACGCTATGCAGGAGACGGACACGATGCTAAAGCTAATATGAAAAAGCTGCTCCATGAACTAAATGGAATTGAAAATCGCAGAGCTTGTTTCCGTTCGGTAATAGCCCTTATTCTTGACGGAAAGGAATACCTTTTTGAAGGACGCATAGACGGAGATATCCTCACCGAAGAACATGGTACAGCCGGCTTCGGTTACGATCCTGTATTTCGCCCTATAGGCTATAAACACACATTCGCAGAGTTGGGCATGGATGTGAAAAACGAGATCAGTCACCGTGCTTTGGCTGTGAAGAAATTGTGTGAATTTTTGGATAATATATAACTCCTTAATTGACTATTTCCGTTTCGCTACGAATTATTTTTGTACATTTACATGGTAAAAAATCTATATAGTAAAGTACAAAATAAGTAATATGAAAAAGATTCTGGTTGTAATAGTCTTGCTCACAGCAATATTGTTGCCTAAAGAAGTTCTTGCATGGGGAACTACAGGGCACAGGGTGATAGCCCAGATAGCAGAGAAAAACATAAAGTCGTCGACAAAGAAAAAAATAGATAAGCTCTTGGATAATTACCCGATGGCATATTGGGCAAACTGGGCTGACTTTATCAAATCTGATACTACCGGCCAGTGGAAACATACACATATCTGGCACTTTGTAAATGCTCCCGGCGGGTTAGACAGACAAGGCTATATTGACTTCATAAAAAAGACCCCGCAACAAAATGTATATAGCGAAATCCCTAAGTTGGAAGCTATTATCCAGAATAAAAATTCATCGGATGATGAAAAACGCATAGCGCTTTACTTCCTCGTTCATCTGGTAGGTGATGCACATCAGCCGATGCACATGGGGCGCGAAGAAGATTTGGGCGGTAATAAAATTTCCGTTACATGGTTCCGCAATCCGACCAATATACATACAGTGTGGGATTCACGCATTGTAGATAACGAAAACTATAGTTATACCGAGTATGCAAATATCCTCAACTCGATAAGTAAAGAAAAGAAACAAACCTTACAGGCCGGCACACTCGAAGACTGGATGTATGATACCTACATACTGGCAAACGATGTATATGCAAACATCTCCAACGGAGCAGAACTGTCGTATGGCTACAGTTACCGCTACAAGTATGTAATGGAAGAACAGTTACAAAAAGGAGGTCTGCGTCTGGCCGTTATACTCGACCGCATATTCAAATGAAAATATCTGAAATAGCAATAGCGTCTTTGTACAGGCGCTATTTTTATTTCATACAGATAGTATTAATTGATAAAGTTCTCCTTTTGATTGATACCGTAAAACAATCTAAATTTTAATGTTTTAAAATAGTTTGTTCATTGATTATTTTGTAATTTCGCAGCGCGAAAGCGAGAAGCCTTAAGTAAACAATAAAAACAATATAAATCATACATTTTAAAAGAAAAACAATGGCTTTAAAATTTATGACTGCCGAAGAGGCAGCATCACTCATTAACAACAACGACAATGTCGGATTTAGCGGATTTACACACGCGGGATGTCCTAAGGTAGTTCCCGGATTTATCGCTAAACGTGCGGAAGAAGAGCATGCAAAGGGAAATCCTTTCAAAATTAATGTTTTTACAGGTGCATCTACCGGAGATAAACTGGATGGAGTTTTAACACGGGCAAATGCAATTAATTTCCGCGCGCCATACCAGACAAACAAGAGTATGCGTGAAGCTCTCAATAAAGGAGAGGTTAAATTTGCAGATTTACATCTTTCGACAATGGCTCAGGATATACGTTACGGTTTCTATGGACAGATGGACTATGCCATAATCGAAGCCTGCGACGTTACCGAAGATGGAGAAATCGTTCCTACATGCGGTGTTGGTATATCGCCTACAGTAAGTCGTTTAGCTAAGAAAGTGATAGTGGAGCTAAATACATGGAATCCGAAAGAAATGCGTGGTATGCACGATATACCAGAGCCTCTCGATCCGCCTAAACGTGGAGATATTCCTGTTTACGCCGTTCGCGATAGAGTAGGAAAAAACCATATTAAAATAGACCCTGAAAAAATAATTGTAGTAAAAACTCACGAAGAAAACGAAGGTAGCGGTTTTGCTCCTGTAGATGAGGTTACTGCTAAGATCGGAGCTAATGTAGCCGAGTTCTTCATCAAAGAAATGGCAGAAGGCCGTATGCCTAAAACTTTCCTTCCTGTACAGTCGGGAGTTGGTAATATTGCCAATGCTGTATTGGCCGCGATGGGTGACAGCAAGGAAATTCCCGATTTTGAGGTGTACACTGAGGTTATTCAGGATGCCGTTATCGGTCTGATGGAATCGGGACGCGTTAAGTTTGCCAGCGGATGTTCTTTGACTGTAAGTAACCCTTGCATCGAACATATATACAAAAATCTGGACTTCTTCAAAGAAAGAATTATCCTGCGTCCATCCGAATATTCAAATAACCCGGAAGTTGTTCGCCGTTTGGGTGTTATCGCTATCAATACAGCTATCGAAGCTGATATCTATGGCAATATCAATTCAACTCATGTGATGGGAACAAAAATGATGAATGGTATCGGTGGATCGGGCGACTTTACACGTAGTGCGTATCTGTCGATATTCGTGACTCCTTCTGTAGCAAAAGATGGAAAGATAAGCTGTATAGTGCCACTGGTATCTCATGAAGATCATAGCGAGCATTCCGTGAAAATCATCATATCAGAATATGGAGTAGCAGACCTTCGCGGAAAATGCCCTGAAGACCGTGCTCAGGAGATTATCAATAAGTGTGCTCATCCTGATTATCGTCCGTTCTTGCAGGAATATATTAAAAATGCACCAAAAGGACACACCCGTTTCGATATGTATAATGCATTTGCTTTCCACGAAGCATTAGCCGAAACAGGTGATATGAAAAACGTGAAATGGAGAAAGCCGAATAAGGCATAATCATAAGATTTCTGAGAATAAATAAGATCAGCCTTTCGGTTTTCCAATCGAAAGGCTTTTCTTTGTAATCGAAAGTTATGAGTAGCGGAAAACTCATAATTTATAACTCATAATTTATAATTATTTAAATGACTGTTCTCTACGAAGACAACCATATTATCATTGTCAATAAGACTGTCTCGGAAATCGTGCAGGGAGACAAGACCGGCGACAAGCCGCTTTCGGAAATCGTGAAAGAGTATCTGAAAGAGAAATACAACAAGCCGGGAAATGTATTTATTGGTGTCACTCATCGTCTCGACCGTCCTACAAGCGGGATTGTGGTTTTTGCCAAAACGAGTAAAGCTCTTCCCCGCCTCAACGATATGTTTAAGAACAAAGAAATCAAAAAAACATATTGGGCAATCGTGAAAAATGCGCCTAAACAATCCGAAGGTACACTAAAGCACTATCTGGTAAGGAACGAAAAGCAGAACAAGTCTTATGCTTACGATACAGAGAAACCAAATTCCAAACTGGCAATACTACATTATAAAACAATAGCCCGTTCAGATAATTACAATCTGCTTGAAATAGACTTGGAGACAGGACGACATCATCAGATTCGTTGTCAACTGGCAAAGATCGGTTGTCCGATAAAAGGCGACCTTAAATATGGTGCTGAGCGTTCCAATTCTGATGGGGGAATTAGTCTGCATGCACGTAAAGTTTCATTTATCCACCCTGTGTCGAAAGAGTTGATAGAAATAACAGCGCCTGTGCCGGAAGATAATCTGTGGAAAGCATTTCAGTCAACAGTCACAAAATCTCAGATGTAGAAGATGAAAATAATTTGTAAATATCCATCTTTTTAGCGTGATACTCTTGCGACTTGTGCTCTTTGTGCCTTATCTTTGTGAACTTTGTGGTAAAAAATAAGACTCAACCACGAAGAACACAAGGTTTTACACAAAGTTCACAAAGAAAATACATAATTGACTGATATTTAAATAATACTATATCGAACTTACGTTAATTAAATACTCCCTTTGTCATTTTGAACGGAGTGAAAAATCTCTTGAAAAACGAGATGCTTCCTATTGTCAGCATGACAAAATGGAAGAAAATAACAAGTCAAGATGACTTCATTTAATAATTGCGAGAAAACTAAAAAATAATGGCAATAATTAATCTTATATCCTCTGCTTTAAACATTAAAGCATCACAAATAGAGAAAACAATAGAGCTGCTCGATTCGGGTGCAACCATCCCTTTTATCAGTCGCTACCGTAAAGAAGTAACGGGCGGACTGGATGAGGTGCAGATCGGCGCTATCAAAGAACAGAACGATAAGCTAAACGAACTGGTAAAACGCAGAGAAACCATTCTGAAATCGATAGAAGAACAGGAGAAAATGACTCCCGAACTAAAGACACGTATCGAAAATTGCTGGAACAGTTCCGAACTTGAAGATATCTATCTGCCTTATAAGCCAAAACGCCAAACCCGTGCCGAGATAGCCCGTAAGAAAGGATTGGAGCCACTGGCAAAATTCATTATGGCGCAGCATCCGGGTGATGTAGATGGCAAAGCAGAAGCCTATGTAAAAGGAGACGTAAAAGATATAAAAGATGCCATTTCCGGAGCATGCGATATAATTGCCGAATGGGTTAATGAAGACGAATATGCCCGTAATTCTATCCGTAACATATTTCAGCGTGATGCCGTTATTACAGCTAAAGTTGTGAAAGGAAAAGAAGAAGAGGGTGATAAATACCGCGATTACTTTGACTTTTCCGAGAAATTGAATAAATCTTCTTCTCACCGTATTCTGGCTATACGCAGAGGCGAATCGGAAGGAATACTCAGGGTAAATATCGCACCCGATGAAGACATGGTATTGGAAAGGCTTGATAAACGTTTTATCAAAGGTGATAATGATAACATAGCCACTAACTATGTGGCCGATGCTATAGAAGATTCATACAAACGACTATTGAAACCATCTATCGAAACGGAGTTCGCTGCTTTATCGAAAGAAAAAGCGGATGAAGAAGCTATCCGTGTGTTTATAGAGAATTTACGCCAGTTGTTGCTTGCAGCACCACTGGGGCAAAAACGTGTGTTGGGAATCGATCCCGGTTACCGCACAGGTTGTAAACTTGTATGTCTCGATGCCGAAGGCAATCTGTTACATAACGAGACTATCTATCCGCATCCACCGCAAAATGAAACTTCAAAAGCCGGAAATAAAGTTGTAAAACTTGTATCTACTTACAATATAGATGCCATAGCCATAGGTAATGGTACGGCAAGCCGCGAAACGGAACGTTTCATTACAAACCTGCGTTACGAGAAGGAAGTAAAAGTATTTGTAGTAAGTGAAAACGGAGCATCTATTTACTCAGCATCTAAAATTGCACGCGAAGAATTTCCCGATTATGATGTGACGGTAAGAGGTGCTGTTTCTATTGGTCGCCGCCTGATGGATCCGTTGGCAGAGTTGGTAAAGATCGATCCTAAATCCATCGGGGTAGGGCAGTACCAGCACGATGTAGACCAGAACAAACTGAAAGGATCTCTTGATCTGACGGTCGAAAGCTGTGTAAACCTTGTAGGTGTGAATGTAAATACAGCCAGTAAGCACTTGTTGACTTATGTTTCGGGCTTAGGGCCTGTTCTGGCACAGAACATAGTAAATTACCGTGCCGAGCATGGTGCATTCAAATCGCGTAAAGAGCTGATGAAAGTAGCTCGTATGGGCGAAAAAGCGTTCGAGCAATGTGCCGGATTCCTCCGTATAGCCGATGCCGACAATCCGTTAGATAATTCTGCAGTACACCCTGAGAGCTACCATGTGGTGGAAAAGATGGCGAAAGACCTCAAATGTACAGTGAAAGACCTGATAACCAATAAGGAGTTGAAAAAGTCACTCGATCTGCAAAAATATGTGACCGATACTGTCGGACTGCCTACACTCAACGATATCATGGAAGAGTTGGACAAGCCGGGACGCGATCCGCGTAAAGGCATCAAGATGTTTGAGTTCGATCCGAATATACGTACCATCGAAGATTTGCGCGAAGGCATAATTCTGCCCGGTATTGTGACCAATATAACCAACTTCGGTTGCTTTGTCGATGTCGGTATCAAGGAGAACGGGCTGGTGCACGTCTCTGAATTGGCAGATCGTTTTGTCTCCGATCCTACAGAAGTAGTTTCATTACATCAGCATGTAGAGGTAAAAGTATTATCGGTCGATTTGGCTCGCAAGAGGGTGCAGTTGTCGATGAAGAAATAGGAAAAGCCGCTTTTAAAGCGGCTTTTCTGTTAGTGTGTGTGATTGGAGATTTGATAGTTGATTGTGCTCTCTATAGTTATTTACTCAGCTTGAATACGATTGGTAATGTGAAGTAAACTTTTACCGGTTCGCCGTTGTTTCTGCCCGGTATCCATTTCGGCATACCCTTTATCACGCGCATTGCTTCTCTGTCGCAGTTTACACTCACACCTTTTATCAGTTGCAGGTCGCCAATTTCGCCGGCCTTGCTTACAACGAAACGTACTGTCACCCGTCCCTCTATACCTATTTCCTGATCCGATATCGGATATTTTAGATTATCTTTTATATATCTGTACATTTCGGCTTCCCCGCCCGGAAATTGCGGCATTTGTTCAGCAAATACGATCGGAGTATCTTCTGTTTTGCCCGCTCCGCCTGTACCGCTACCTTCTACTACTTCGCGTTCAAATACTTTGCGTTCAGCAGCGGGATCGGTCGAGCCATTATCTACTACATATTTACCTATTACGGCATCTTTCTTTTCGAGTAGGTCGGTCATACTCGCCATCTCGTTTTCATTTGTAACTTCACTATTGTCAACAATTACAGGAACAACGAACTTTTCCATTTTTCGGTATACTACCGGAGGTTCCGGTATTTCGGGTTGCTCTATTACCTGTTCTTCCCTATTGTCGATAACATCCATTACGCTATATATTTCGTTACGGTCGATATTGTAACCACCTGTGTTCGCTGCTACCGTACTAATGATAGCCGGAAGGCTGGCAACGAATCCAACAATGATAAGTACGATACCAAAAGCCCAAATATATCTTTTCGATGCCGACTGACGTAATTCAAATGCACCATATGATTTATTTTTACCTTCAAAAATAATATCACACCATTCTGAGGAATTTAAGTTTACTGAGTTTTTCATGACTGTTCGTTTTTAATTGTTATTAATATTCCCCTTTTACTTTATAGATATCAGAATGATGGAAATTCCATAAATAGGTAACATTTTATTTTTTATGGTTATAAGTAATATGTAATATTTATTGTAGTATTTGTGCTGTAGGGGCGAATTATTATTCGCCCGCAATAATCAAAGGACGAATGATAATTTGCCTCTACAACTGCACTGGAAAAATACATTACTATTTTCTATCAATTACTTAATTTGCGGTGAATTATAGTCTGAAAGTATATACAAAAAAATAGCAGTAGGAATATTCCTGCTGCTATAGTTCAGACTATTTTTTAGATTGATGTTTTCTTGGAAGTGTGGAAATGATGTTTTTAATTGGACAGCTTACGATGTTCGTTATGCAATGCCCGTAGTTTAATAGACATTATTTCCAGTTCATCCAACAACCTGTTCATTTCTTCCACCGGAGTGTCTTTAGGAGAATCTTCAAAGCGTTTTCTCGCTAAATGAATGTCGTTGATTAGTTCTTCGTGCTGGCTCATGGCTATTTTTCTTTTATGTAAATAATAATAAACAGACAAAAAAGTGCTGTTTTTGCTCAGTAAAGATAGCAATAATTGTCATGTCTACATTGCAATTTGATGATTTTGTGAATATGTTTTTCAGCATGTTTTTTATTAAATTGCTTGTTTATAGTTATTTAATATGTGTTTTTGCCCCTATATTAATTGAAAAAATAGTAGTAAGTAAAAAATATAACGATTAAAAACGACTAATGAAATTGGAGTAATTGCAAATGGATTGTTATACCAATATAAAGGTATTTTTCACACTGATTATACTAACATATAGTGATTGTATATCCTCTATATTAAAGATACTTTTGTGCTCTTCCAAATTACGAACAAAAATGAATCAAAAAGTATTGAAATACCTCCTGTTACAGGGGCTTTTACTATTCAGTTTCTTTGCTTATTCCCAAAGTAGCAAAACCGGAAATATTAGCGGGCGCATTACCGGAGATAACAACCGTCCAGTAGAAGCGGCTCTGGTAACAATAAAAGGAACTACCATAGGTGAATCTACGAATGAAAAGGGCGAATATCAGCTGGCAAATATTCCCGCAGGAAATCGGATAATCGTAGTATCGGGTGTAGGTCTTAAAGACCGCTCGGTATCGGTAACTGTGGAAACAGGCAAAACAATCGGTGTACCCGATATAAAAGTAGAAAATTCGGTAGAACTGGCTGAAATTGCGGTCACGGCTAAGACCGAAGCCCGCCGTCAGCAGGAACAGGCATACGCAATCACTGTTCTCGATGCCAAGCAGGTGTATAATACAACTGCATCGGTGAACAAGTTGCTGAACAATATATCCAGCGTAAGAGTACGCGAAGACGGAGGAGTAGGCTCCGGCTATAGCTTTAGCCTCAACGGATTCACGGGCAAGCAAGTAAAGTTTTTCTTGGATGGCGTACCTATGGATAACTTCGGCTCATCTTTCAATCTGAGCAATATCTCGATAAGTATGGCCGACAGGATCGATATATATAAAGGTGTATTACCTGTAAATCTAGGTGCTGATGCTTTAGGTGGTGCAGTGAATATTATTTCCCGTAAGGTAGCCAATTATCTGGATGCTTCATATTCTGTAGGTTCATTCAATACACATAAAGCCGCGTTGAATGGAGCTTATACCGATTCCAAAACAGGCTTTACAGTTAGGCTCAATGGTTTCTTCAACTATTCCGATAACGACTATAAAGTATATGTACCCATTATAGACCTGAATACCAATAAGCAAATTGCAGAAAAGAACGTTAAGCGATTCAATGACAACTACCGTTCGGGCGGAGCACGTCTCGAAACAGGGCTTACAGGAAAATCGTATGCCGATTATCTTTTGTTCGGTTTCATCTGGTCTAAAAACAATGCAGACGTACAGACCGGAGCTACAATGGATGCCGTGTACGGCGGTGTAAAGGCAAAAAGTGAATCTATGATACCATCGCTGAGATGGAAAAAAGACGATCTCTTTGTCGACGGACTTTCTGCATCATTATACGGAGCTTATAGTATGGTCGATTCATATACTACCGATACATTGTCGCGCAAATACAACTGGCTCGGCGAATGGGTTCCTACAGCTACTCACGGTGAAGGGTATAATACCGACTCTAAAATTAAGAACCGCGAATGGATGGCAAATGCGAATATCAGTTATATGATAGACTTGCACCAATCGTTGACACTAAATCATGTATTTTCGGCAAATAACAGGAAAATACACGACAAAGTAGACCCGGATAACGAATCGAATAAAATACCTCAGAAACTGACCAAGAACATTACCGGACTGGGTTGGCTGATAAAGTATGACAGATGGAATGCTAATGTATTTACTAAAATGTACAATCTGCACAGCACTTCTACCAAAATACTCGATCGCTTTACAGATGATGAGCGTTTGGAGAAACTGACCGAAGACAAAACCGAATTCGGTTACGGAGCAGCATTTACTTATTTCATACTACCGAAGCTACAGGCAAAAATTTCTTATGAGCACGCTTACCGCCTGCCCGAAAGCAATGAAATGTTCGGTGATGGGTTGATTCAACAGGCAAATCCCGACCTGAAACCCGAAAAGAGCGACAATGTTAATCTGGGATTCATCTTCGAGCAAGAGGTACAAAATCATATCTTCAATTTGGAAGTTAACGGAATATACCGTTATACAAAAGATTTCATCCGCAAAGGAGTGAGCCTGACCTCGAATCCTACTACAGGATACGAGAATTTAGGTGAAGTGCGTACTACAGGCATTGAAGGCGGAATCAACTACCGATGGAAAAGAATGATCCATGCAGGTGCGAATATCACCTATCAGAATATAAGGGACAAGCAAAAATTTGAGAACAACGATAGTTATGTCGGTTCAGGGCAGATAGAACACCTGACTTACGGCGAACGTATTCCCAATATTCCGTATCTGTTTGGAAATGCTAATCTGGGACTACGGTTTCAGAATATAGGTATAAAAGAATCGGAACTGTCGTTCGATTACTCTTTCGACTGGATAAAAGGTTATTACCTATCGTTCCCTGGTTTGGGAGCACGTTCTTCCAAAAAAATCATTCCCAGTCAGGCATCACACGATGTATCGGTAGGCTACTCCCTTGAAAACGGTAAGTATAACATTGCTTTCGAGTGTATAAACCTCGCAGACAGAAGGCTTTATGATAATTATAGATTGCAGAAGCCGGGTCGTGCATTCAATCTCAAACTTCGTTATTATATTAATTGGTAAACTATAAGATACAGAAGAAGTATGAAAAATATATATAAGAAGATAAACTGGATTTTATTGCTGAGCCTGCTCGTTGGCTTTTCGTCCTGCGACGATTTGGCAGATACAGAAGAAACCCCTTTTGCCCCTTACGTATTGAGTCTTGGTATAACTGCAAATCAGGTCACTACTTACTATGTAGTAACGGCAGAAGACCTGATGTCAGGAGAGGTCAATGCCTATGGCAAAGGACTCGAACAAAACGGATACAGGGAATACAATCAGGCCAATCAGACAGTTTTTAGTGTCGGTGGGCTAGGTGTGAATTATGTAACTGGCATCACCCGTGATGCAGCCGGATATTTGCAGGAAACAGGTGATTTCGTATTCGACTCTAAACTCAGTGCATTTTCCCAGATTGATAATTCGACCATGCTGGGGCTCGAAATACCGGACAAGCCTGCCGATGGTGATAAAATGAAATTCTATGTGGTAGATATAAATGGTGTGTCCATAACTAAAACCATATTGCAACCGATAGCACCTATTGCACAGGTAGAATGGCCAAGTATCACCGGCATGGAAAGCAGCGGGGGCAAAGTCTATTTGTCGTATGTGCAGATGAATCCTGTAACTTGGGCTACCGATTATATGGATACAGCCTATGTAGCTGTATATTCTTATCCTGATATGACTTTAGAAACTGTAATGAAAGATATTCGCACAGGTCCTGTCGGGTCTTGGGCGGCATTTAATGGTTTCATTAAGACTGAAAATGGTGATCTGTATACCATGTCGAACAGCTCGATGGCAAATGGTTTCTCCAAAGGAGGTAAAAATGCCGCATTTATGCGTATAGCAGCAGGGGAAAAAGCCTTCGATAAAGATTATTTTTTCGACTTTGAAGCTAAATCGGGAGGCCTAAAACCTGCTCATATAAAATATTTGGGTAACGGATTGGTATTTGCAGAAGTCAGTACCCTCAATCCTCAAACATCTAATGACCGCTGGTCTGATAAAGAATTGAAATGTTCGATAATCGACCTTTATAATCAGACGATAACCGATGTAACCGGAATCCCTATACATAGCGGGCAAGGCGGGCGCCGTTTTGCGGTTTTATTAGATGGTGATTATGTATATCTTCCGGTAGGTACCGCAGATGGTACATATATTTATCGTGTCGATACAAAGACAGCTGTTGCCGAAAGAGGAGCCAAAGTATCTACTTCGTTTGTTTGTGGCTTTTTCAAATTGAATTAAGATTCATCCGAAGTTGAATAGTAAAGTTAGAAGAATAAGCCTGAAACTGCATCTGTGGATAGCCCTGCTGCCCGGATGGGTGGTATTCATCGTGTGCATCACCGGTGCGTTATATGCTTTCAAAGACGAGATCACAGCTATGACTGAGCCTTGGCGATTTGTAGAGGCGCAGCATAAAACGGTAATACAACCGTCTGCAGTATTAAACGCTGCAGCTACTGAAGCCGGAGAAGCCAAACCTACAGCCATTACTTACGGAGAAGCTACCGATGCCGTTTTTGTCGATTATTACGACTCTCAAACGGGCATGACTACTGTCTTCATAAATCCTTATGACGGACAGGTAATTAAAACTGTAAAAAAAGGGAAAGACGATTTCGATTTTTTCCGTTTTGTACTCAGCGGACACCGTAGCTTGTGGCTGCCTGCCGAAATAGGTAAACCCATTGTCGGGTGGAGTGTTGTGCTGTTCGTTGTAGGGCTGATAACGGGAATTATACTTTGGATACCCAAGAAATGGAAATACATCAAGAAAAACTTTAAGATACGACGAAGAAGGCTTAATCTCGATCTGCACAATACGTTGGGAGGCATTTTCTTTCCCTTCCTGCTCCTTGCCTGTTTTACAGGGCTTATCTGGAGTTTTACATGGTTCAGCAAAGCTGTATATACCATAACAGGCGGTAGCGAACTGAAACCATACATTTTGCCCAAATCGGATACACTCAATATAAGCAATCGCCTGACTGATCCGCTCGACAGGCTGTATGTACAACTGCGGGAGGCTGAGCCTAAAGCTCCGACTTTTTATTTTGCACTACCTTCCGATTCACTGGGAGTGTTCAGGGTTAGTGTCGTACACAAACGCAATTCGTATTACCGGACTGATAATCTTTTTTTCGATCAATACACATTGAAACCTTTGGAAGGACAGGGGCCTTATGCCGGAAAATATACCGAAGTATCTACCGCCGACAAAATACGGCGGATGAATCTGGATATACATGACGGACGGATATTCGGTGTATTCGGGAAAACGATCGCTTTCTTTTCCGGCCTGACAGGAGCAGTGCTTTTTATTACCGGATTTATACTCTGGCGGAAGCGGAAAGGGCGAAAGAATAAGAAGAAAGATATTGTATTGCAGGGGTGAAACAACGTTCGGCAGTAGCCAATTATCATTCGCCCGAAAAGAAGATAATTAGAAAAGCCGCATTAATGCGGCTTTTCTCGTCTAGTTTAGTGAAGCTTGTCTATCTTATTGTTTCAACTTGAATACGATTGGTAATGTAAAGTATACCTGAACTGGTTCTCCGTTATTCTTGCCCGGAATCCATCTAGGCATGCTTTTGATCACTCTCATTGCTTCCTTGTCGCAAGATATGCTGACACCTTTTAGTAATTGTATGTCGGATATTTCTCCGGTTTTGGTTACAACGAAGCGTACCGTTACTCTTCCCTGTGTTCCCATCTCCTGATCTACCACCGGATATTTCAGGTTTTCGCTGATGAATCTGTACATCTCGGCTTCTCCACCCGGAAACTGAGGCATAAATTGTGCGCTTACAAATACTTTGTCCGGCTCGGCTTTTCCTGTTCCGGCACCGTCTCCTACAACGTCGGCTGCAAATTCTTTGCGTATTGCATTGGCATCTTTAGATCCGTTCTCTACCTCAAATGCGCCAATGGCTACGGCTTTGTCTTTTACAAGGTCTTCCATACCGGTCATAACTTCCTCCACCTCATCGTCGTTTGCTATAGTCGGTGGAACGAATTTTTTCATTTCTACGAACTTAGGAGGTTCCGGCATTTCCGGCTTAGTTACATCAGCTATAGGGTCTGGCGTCTTAGGATCTACGATTATCACAGTACGTGTTTCATCCATACCGCCGGTATATATATTCGCTGCTTTTACGGTACTGATGATCATTGGCAGACAGGCCACAAATGCAACACCTACCAATACAATACCAAAAGCCCAGATATATCTTTTCCATGCCGATTGACGTAATTCAAATGCACCGTATGATTTATTTTTACCTTCAAAAATAATATCACACCATTCTGAGGAATTCAAGTTTACTGAGTTTTTCATAACTGTAAGTTTTAAATTGTTATTAATTGTTCCCCTTTTTTACCTTATAGATAGATTAATCATGAAAATTCCATAAATGAGTGTGAAATATTTTTAATAATTGAAGGAAAGTGCAATTATAGAGCATGTATATCATTCTGTTTTTAATATTTTTAGACAATATTTTGTAGTTATCACTACTTTAAATATTACATTTGTGACTTAATTAAAACTAACGCATTATCTATGTCAGATTCAGTAGTCATAATTCCTACTTACAACGAGAAGGAAAATATTGAGGCTATAATCAGGACTGTATTCAATCTGCCAAAATCATTTCATATTCTGGTCATTGATGATGGTTCTCCCGATGGCACTGCTGCTATTGTAAAAAATCTGCAAACAGAATTTCCGGAACAATTACATCTGATAGAACGTTCGGGCAAACTGGGCTTGGGTACGGCATATATTGCAGGATTCAAATGGGTGCTCGATCGTGATTATGAATATGTGTTTGAAATGGATGCCGATTTTTCCCACAATCCGAACGATCTGATAAAGCTATATGCTGCCTGTATAAGCGATGGTGCCGATCTGGCGGTCGGTTCGCGTTACTATAGCGGGGTTAATGTTGTCAACTGGCCTATGGGCAGGGTATTGATGTCATATTTTGCATCCAAGTATGTACGCATTATTACAGGCATGAAGGTAAAAGATGCCACAGCCGGATTTGTTTGTTACAAGCGTCAGGTATTGGAGACAATCGATCTGGACAATATCCGGTTCAAAGGATATGCATTTCAGGTAGAGATGAAATATACTGCTTACTGTCTGGGCTTCGATATAAAAGAAGTATCCATTGTTTTTGTTAACAGAATGCTGGGGACATCAAAGATGAATTCGGGGATTTTCGCCGAAGGTGTATTCGGGGTTTTGACAATGAGATTCCGTCAACTGTTTGGAGGCATCAAGAAAAAGCAATAGTGATTACTGATTTTGCGAATGAGTCTTTTTTTATTTCATTGGCATATTGGCACATTTTCAAATTATCACATTGATTTTTTATGTATCTTTGCCGCGTATTTGATTTTTATTATTTCAACAAATGAAAATTATTTGCGTAGGACTTAATTACCAATCACATAATAAAGAGATGAACAGGGCATTATCCAGTAAAGATGATGATCCCGTTCTTTTTATGAAACCCGACACAGCTTTACTCCATGCAGACAAGCATGAATTCTTTATTCCCGATTTTTCTTCCGATATCCATTATGAAACAGAGTTAGTTGTGCGTATCGACAAAATGGGGAAAAATATAGCAGAGCGTTTTGCAAATCGCTATTATAATGAAATCACACTGGGCATAGACTTTACAGCCCGCGATATACAAGCCGGACTCAAAGCAAAGAGCCTGCCTTGGGAAATATCCAAAGCTTTCGATAACTCTGCTGCTATAGGTACATTCGTAGCCAAAGACAAATTTGAAAAAGAGATAGATAATCTGAGCTTTCAGTTGCAGATAGACGATAATATAGTCCAGTCGGGCAATACATCCGAAATGATACATCCGGTGGATAAAATTATAGCCTATGCCAGCCGTTTTTTTACACTGAAAACAGGAGATCTCATATTTACCGGAACACCTGCCGGAGTGGGAAAGGTGGCTATCGGTAACCACCTGTCGGGTACACTGGAAGGCGAAGAATTACTGAGTCTGAATATTTGTTAGAATTTAAATGTTAAATTCTGAAATAAAAACAATAAATATTATAATACGAAGTTATCTTATTATACTTAAAGAATCGAACTATATAAAATACCTTAACCAAAAGGATTAATTACTAAAACAAACTAGAAGAATAGATGAAAAATGTGTTGAAAAAAGCCTTGCTTATAAATATTTTTGCTTTGGCTGTATTGAGTGCTTCTGCACAAGATAAAGATTTGAATCCGATACCTACCGCAATGCCGTCGTTGGCCATTGCTCCCGACGCCAGAGGGGGAGGTATGGGGGATGCAGGTGTTGCTACAGCTCCCGATGTATATTCTCAGCATTGGAATCCTGCAAAATATGCTTTTTCTCCGAGCAAATCCGGATTTGGATTATCATATACGCCTTGGTTGAGAAAAATTGTAAACGATGTAGCTTTAGTATACGGTGTGGGCTACTATAAACTGGGTAAAGAAAACAATCAGGCGTTAAGTGCGTCTATCCGTTATTTCTCAATCGGTGATATAGATGTTACTGACCAATACGGATCATTCCTGAATAAGGTAGCTCCTCACGAAATGGCTATTGACTTAGGTTACTCCCGTAAGTTGACAGAGACATTTTCCGGATCGGTGGCTATACGATACATACGTTCCGATTATTCGGGTGCCGATGAAGAAATTTCTGCCGGAAGTGCATTTGCAGCAGATATATCCGGATATAATGAATTCTATATAGGTGGAAATACTGATAGAGAGAGCCTTGTAAGTCTTGGTTTCAATATCTCGAATATCGGTACCAAAATATCTACAACAGGAGGTGATCGTAAAGACTTTTTACCTACCAACCTGCGTGTAGGAGGATCTATCATGTACCCGCTCAGTCAGTCGGGAACACTATCGGTAAGTTTAGATTTAAATAAGTTACTTGTACCTACAAGACCGATAATGAATGAGGGTGAAACTCCTGACGAGTATAACAACCGTCTTGAGAACGAATACTTCAATATGAGTCCGATAAAAGGTATCTTCAAATCGTTTGGTGATGCTCCCGGTGGATTCTCTGAAGAATTGAAGGAAATTATGTGGTCGCTGGGTGCCGAGTATGACTATGCAGACAGCAAACGTAACCGTTTCCGTCTGCGTGCAGGTTACTTCCACGAAAACAAGATGAAAGGTAACCGCCAGTACGTTTCATTCGGTGGTGGTTTCAAACTGACAGCATTCCAGTTGGACGTAGCTTATATGCTTGCTACTGCTCAGCAAAATCCGTTAGACCAGACACTTCGTTTCTCATTGGCATTCGATATAGATGCAATGAAAAATTTGTGGAAATAATAAACAGAAAGATATATAATGAAAATACGTGTAGGCTTTGGTTATGATGTACACCGTTTGGCAGACAACCGCGAGTTGTGGCTGGGAGGTATAAAGATAGATCATACTCAGGGCCTTTATGGACATTCCGATGCCGATGTACTTATACATGCCGTTTGCGATGCTTTGCTCGGTGCGGCCAATCTGCGCGATATAGGATTTCATTTTCCCGATACAGCAGGAGAGTACAAAGACATCGATAGTAAGATATTGTTAAAGAGGACACTCGAAGTTATTTCAGAAAAGGGATATAGTATCGGAAATATAGATGCTACTATATGTGCCGAACGCCCGAAGCTGAATCCGCATATTCCTCAGATGCAAAAAACGATGGCCGAGATACTTGATATTCCGGTAGACGATATATCTATTAAAGCTACAACATCCGAAAAAATGGGTTTTGTAGGCCGTGAGGAAGGTTTTGCCGCATACGCCGTTGCTTTGATAGAAAAAAAGTGATAATTAAACACAGTGCTGAATGAGTGTGGGTCCCGAAATAAAATTAACCGCAGACGGGTCTCACACTCTTTTCGTTCCCGAGCTCGATGAACACTATCACTCTGTAAACGGAGCGATACAGGAATCCACACACATCTTCATAAATACCGGACTGCACCATATTCAAAAGGATACGATCCATATATTTGAAATCGGCTTTGGTACAGGACTAAATGCTTTTCTTACATTAACAGATAAGTACGCTAAAGAAAAGACAATTCATTATACAGCCATAGAAGCTTATCCGTTACCTTTATCTCTCACATCGAGGCTGAATTATGCAGAACAATATCCGGCATCAGATCGGTTGTTGTTTCAGCGTTTGCATGAAGCAGAGTGGGATAGATCAATGGAAATAACGCCACATTTTTATTTGAAGAAATTAAAAGGAGATCTTACATCCTTTGACTATAGCCTTATCGAAGAGCCGGTAGATATTATATATTTCGATGCCTTTGCTCCCGATAAACAACCCGATATGTGGACACAGAATATTTTTGACCAAATGTATGCTATAACCACTCCGCAAGGTGTACTCGTCACCTACTGTGCAAAAGGATCGGTACGCCGTATGATGCAGCAGGCTGGCTATAAAGTCGAACGTTTGCCCGGTCCTCCCGGAAAACGTGAAATGCTGCGCGCTACAAAGTCTGCTTAATACATTTTTTATCTTTTCTTCAGAAATATAGTTAAGTCATTATTCTCGTTTTATCATCTTATAAAAGATACCTATATTTGTAGCCTTTAATTAGCTGAGGTCTATCGGTCTCGATTTTATATGTTATCAATGAAAATAGGCAATATAAATTTTTCTGAAAATCCTGTATTCCTCGCACCGATGGAAGATGTGACAGATATGGGATTCCGTCTCGAATGTAAACGTTTCGGTGTGGATATGGTATATACCGAGTTCGTGTCGAGTGATGCTCTTATCCGCCATGTGAATAAGACGCAGGCTAAATTGACAATAAGCGAGCAGGAGCGTCCTGTAGCTATTCAGATATATGGCAGGGAAGTAGATGCAATGGTGGAAGCTGCACAGATATGTGAGGAAGCCAATCCGGATATATTGGATATAAACTTTGGTTGCCCTGTAAAGAAAGTGGCAGGTAAAGGTGCCGGTTCGGGTATGATGAAAACACCCGATCTGATGGTAGAAATTACTGCTGCGGTAGTAAAAGCCGTGAAAATACCGGTAACGGTGAAGACGCGCTTAGGCTGGGACAACGAATCCCGTATTATAGTCGAATTGGCAGAGCTGTTACAGGATACAGGCATACAGGCTTTAACACTGCATGGGCGTACGCGTGCCCAGATGTACACAGGTGAAGCCGACTGGTCGTTGATAGGTGCGGTAAAGAATAATCCCAGAATGCACATTCCTATTATAGGAAACGGAGATGTAACAACACCTGAAATCTGTAAAAAACGCTTTGATGAAACCGGTGTGGATGCCGTGATGATAGGGCGGGGGAGTATTGGCAGCCCGTGGATATTTGAAGAAGTGAAGCATTATCTGAAAACCGGAGAACACCTTCCCAAAAGAGAATTTCAGTGGTATCTGGATGTACTCAAAGATATGATAAATAAAAATGTAGCTCATTCCGATGAGCGCGGTGGTATTATCCATAGCCGCAGGCATCTGGCGGCCAGTTCCCTGTTTAAGGGAATTCCTGACTTTAAGAAAACGCGTGTAGCAATGCTTCGGGCAGAATCGATAGAGGAATTATTTGGTATAATGGATAGTATACCCGAACAGTATGATGTCAATTAATCTTTACTGATCATAGAAGGATAACAATAGATACTTGCTCTTCTTCAACTATTTATTTTGCCAAACTATTTTACTACTTTTGTACTTCTAAAAAATATAAGCGGATCATGGAACAAAAGCTATCAATTTATAATACCCTGACACGTCAGAAAGAAGTATTTGAACCCTTGCATGCGCCCCATGTGGGAATGTATGTCTGCGGGCCTACCGTATACGGAGACGGGCATCTCGGACATGCACGTCCGGCAATAACATTCGACCTGTTGTTCAGGTATCTTACACATATAGGCTATAAGGTACGCTATGTGCGTAATATAACCGATGTAGGTCATCTGGAGAATGATGCGGATACAGGGGAAGATAAAATAGCAAAGAAAGCCCGTTTAGAAGAATTGGAGCCAATGGAAGTGGTGCAATACTATATGAACCGCTACCACAAGGCTATGGATGCGCTGAATGTATTGTCACCGTCTATAGAACCACACGCCTCGGGACATATTATAGAACAGATAGAAGCTATCAAAGAAATACTGGACAGTGGATATGCTTACGAGAGCAACGGTTCTGTATATTTCGATGTGGAAAAGTATAATAAGGATTATGACTACGGTATCCTTTCGCACCGCAATATAGAAGAGATGCTGAATACAACCCGCGATTTGGACGGGCAGGACGAGAAACACAGCAAGGTAGATTTTGCACTGTGGAAAAAAGCCTCTCCCGAACATATTATGCGTTGGCCGTCTCCGTGGAGCGATGGTTTTCCCGGCTGGCATATCGAATGTTCTACTATGAGTATTAAATATCTCGGGAAAGAATTTGATATACATGGAGGAGGGCTCGATCTGATGTTTCCTCACCATGAATGTGAGATTGCACAAAATACAGCAATGGAAAAGCATCAGGTAGTAAAATACTGGATGCACAACAATATGATCACAGTTGCCGGACAAAAGATGGGTAAGTCGTTAGGCAATTTCATTACGCTCGATGAATTCTTTACGGGTTCGCATAGCATGTTGTCACAGGCATATTCGCCTATGACGATCCGTTTCTTCATCCTGCAGGCACACTATCGCAGTACGGTAGACTTTAGCAATGAAGCTTTGCAGGCATCTGAGAAAGGATTGAGTCGCTTGCTGGAAGCATACGGTAGAATAGAAAAAGCTCCATTGTCAGACATATCGTGTGTCGCATTGATCGGCCTTCGCCAGAAGTGCTACGATGCCCTGAATGATGATCTCAATTCGGCAATGGTTATTGCACACCTGAGTGAAGCTGCTACAGCTATTAATTCCGCTTGTGCCGGAAATATAACCTTGACAGAAGACGATAAGAAAGAATTGAAAGATATATTCGATACTTTTCTGTTTGGTATATTGGGTATCCGTAACGATTCTGTCGGTGGAACTAATACCAATACCGAAGCCTTTGGTAAAGCTGTCGATCTGTTGCTGGATATTCGCCAAAAGGCCAAAGAGAATAAAGACTGGGCAACTTCCGATCAGATCCGTAACGAACTGGCAAAGGCCGGATTTGAAATTAAAGACGGAAAAGACGGAGCCGAATGGAAGCTTAAATAGACAGATAGATATCAATACTATAAATAAGAGCCAATGTGAAGGTATTATACTTTTACATTGGCTTTCGTTCATTTTTAACATACTGATACCCCTAACAATATTTTGATGTCGTTGGTTTTTATCAAATATTTACTATTTTTGTGACGAAATTAACTGTTAAGAAAAGCAAACACTCTTTACATTCCATTCGCAATGAAATATTTACTCAGACTTTTATGTGCTCTTACTATAATTGCCATTGCATCAGCTTCCTGCAAGAAAGGGCCTTCAACAGTCGGTGATTCAGACAAGAAAGAAGTAGCCTTATCTAAATTTGCACAGAACTATCCCGATTTCAATCCCGAGGTGCTGAACGACTTACTAAAGTCTCAGGCAATGAACGATTCCCTGTTGCAACCATTTTATGCCAGCGAAGAATACAAGCCTGTGTGGGTGCATGATACATTGGATACCAAAAACCTGTATAAATTCTTTGAGATACTGGAAGATGTAGAAGCACATGGCTTGCCTTCTCACCTGTTTTCATATGCACATATAAAAGCAGTAACCGATTCTGTAGATTCGGGTCTGTATCAGAATCTGGATACACTATACTCTAAGATATGCTTTATAGAAGAAGCCTCCACAAAGTCTGCACTGAAATATATTACAGGAATGAAGTATGGTTTCCTCAATCCTAGAAGCCTGTATGCAAAGGACTATGATATAGTGATCTCCAAACCTGATTCAACCTTTTATAAAGGTATGTATGACAGCATAAAGGATGATGCTCTGACAGCAGTCATCAACTCGCAGCCGACTGACAGTGTTTATCTGAATCTACAGAAAGAATACCGTCTGTTTGCTAAAGCGGATACATCAGCTTATAAGAAAATAACGGCAGGTAATGCTACATATAAGTTAGGAGACCGGAATAAGCATATATCTGAAATTGCCGAAAGGCTTATGTATACAGGAGAATATACTCCAGATTCGATATCGGCCGATACTTTACATCACCGCTTGGATGACAAGTTGCTTGCTGCTATAAATACATTCCGTAAGAGGAATTCATATCCCGAAGAAAAAGAAGTAGGGAAGATAACGATAGATGCGTTGAACAGGCCTGTAAGCTATTATAAAAATAAGATACGGGCAAATATGGAGCGTTATCGCTGGCAGCAGCCTAAAGCTAAGCGTAAGAAACATATAGAAGTAAATGTGGCTCCGGCAATGCTTGTTGCTACACAAACCGATAGCCTGCCTCTGATGATGCGTGTATGCGTAGGAACCCGAACCAACAAAACACCGCTTTTGCAAAGCGATATAAGCTATCTGAATCTGAATCCGGTATGGAACATACCTACAAGTATTGCTCAAAAAGAGGTCGCTGTATTGCAGAAGAAAGATCCGACCTATATGCAACGCCGCAATATGCGGTTGTATAAAGGCGGAAAAGAAGTAGATGCTTCTACTATCGACTGGAGCACTGTGAACCCGAGTAGTTTCTCGTATACCATTCGCCAAGATCCGGGATATGGAAACTCATTAGGACTGATAAAGTTTATGTTCAAGAATTCACATTCGGTTTACCTGCACGACACACCGAGTAAGTCAGCCTTTAATCGTAAGAACAGGGCTGTAAGTCATGGATGCGTGAGGGTGCAAAAACCTTTCGATCTGGCTTTCTTCTGTGTTTCGCCAAGTACCGATCTGTATAAAGATCAGCTACTGTATACGGCAAAACAAAATCCTGTGACAGATAAAGGAAAGAAGATGATGAAGGAAAACACTCTGAAGAAGATATCCGATATAATAAATATGGCAGAGAATAATAAGATATCATTATCCATAGATTACTATACAGCCTATATGTATCCGAACGATAATCTCTTGTATTATGCCGATGACATATACGGCTACGATGATGTCATACTACAGGCATTGGATACACAGCGCAAAGCACAAAAAAAGGAAGGTCAATAAACCTTCCTTTTCTTTTATCTTATCCTGCTACTTTTCGTCAAAAAAGTCAGCGGCTTTCTGGGTTAGGTCATGTGCGCCTTTTCTGGCTTTGTCGGCAAAGTCGTCCACCTTGTCTACCAGTTTGTCTGTATAGCTCTGTGTCTGTTTCGATACATTGCTGAACAGTCCTCTTGCTTTTTCGAGGAAGTCCTCCGATTTCCCTTTAAAGAACTTTTCCCAGTCTATATCCAGGCCTTCTTTGTCCATATAGTCTTTCACTACAGATACGCTCTTAATAGCCTGATCCTGTGTTAGTCCGGCTTCATCCTGAAGTTTTTTTATCAAGTCTTCCATAATCTAGGTGTTTATAGTAATCATTACCAATATAGAACAAACAGCTTGCCGAAAAGTTTGTAATCTAAAAAAGAGAACCATAAAGAGTTCTCTTTCATTATATTATCGTCAGATTCTCTATCTTAAAAACGGAATCCTAGAGCCACAGCCAGATTGCGGTTCTTCATAATGCTTCCTTCATTGGAGACATTATACAGACCATATTCGTAGGTGAGGTTGATAGTAAATATATCATAAATAGCTCCGACCCTTGCATAAGCCCCATAATCGAAGCGTTTCCACATTCTCTTGGAGAAAGTGTCGGTTTCCGTTTCGGTAATAGCACTGGGATATTCTACATTATCCAGCCAAACCACAGTATATTCCTCAGTTCTGTGGTCACCTTTAAATCCATAAGCGGCATATCCTCCTGCATTTATATTGAGGGCAAAGCTACGTGTGAGGTAAACTTCGTACCCGATACCCAATGGAACCTGAATATAGTTTGCAGCTGTATTACGCATAGTATGGTATACGGTTCTCTGACCTGCGGCCTCATCATTTTCTACAGTTTCAATATCTTGTCTCAGTCCTTTCTTCGTTACGAAAAATCCGGTTTGCACCTGAAAGTCATTGATAAGTTTGAAGTTGACGTTAGCCCCTATAAGGAAACCTATCTTAGGCTCCTTATACATGTTACCGTTCTTTATATCCATCTCAGCAAAATTGAAACCGAAAAGGAAGTCTGACGTAATTCTTCTCTTTTGAGCTTTCAATTCGGCCCCGGATGAAATAACGATCAGAATGCAAGTAGAAATAAGTATTTTTAATAATGTATTCATAAAGCTGGTATAGTTGTGCAAAGTTATAATAATTAATGATATATTAAGCTAAACATCCGGTTTTCCTCGAAAATTTCGTTCGCAATATTTAGTATTTGCTCCGATGTGACAGACTCTATCCTGCCGAAAGTCTCCTCAAGCGTATTAAAGTGGTTGTAGTGCAAAAAACTTTTGCCCAGCGACAAAGCTACATTCTCATGATGATCGTTCATTACACCGATTTGCCCTATAAGCTGCTTCTTGGCCATAGACAGTTGGGTGGTGGTGAGCCTTTCGTTTCTCATTTTTTTCAGTTCCTTGTGCACCAATTCCATACACTTATCTGTATTCTTCTTGTCGCAGCCGAAATATATGGCAAATATCCCCGAGTCTGTATATAACGTGAAAGAAGAATCTACATTGTACACATAACCTCTCTTTTCGCGCAGAGATACATTCAGCCTGCTATTCATACCGGGCCCGCCCAGTATATTATTCAGCAGGTGCAGTATATTTCTGTCGGGTTGATACAGGGAGTAAGAACGACAACCTATGACAGCATGCGCTTGTGTGGTATTTTTGCTGTCTGTCCTGTTTTCCGGCATTATTATTTCCGGAGCTTTTCGGTCTTGTGTTGTTGTTCCGGACTGTATATCTTTCAGGTGTTTCTCAGCATAATATACTACCTTCTTAAAGTCTGTATTTCCCATCGAAAAGAATACCATATTGGAGGGTGTATAATACCGTTTTACAAACTCCTTAGCCTTTTGTGTATCGAAGGCCGACAACATGTCCGGCTCACCCAGTATATTGTGACCTATCTGCGAATTGTGAAATACGAGGTTCTCAAACTCGTCGAATATCAGCTCCGACGGGCTGTCTTCATACGAATGTATTTCATCTATGATTACTTCTATCTCTTTCTCTATCTCAGCCTGAGGAAATGAAGAATGGAATACCAGATCGGACAAAAGCTCGAAAGCCCGTCCGAAATGCTGTTCGAGAAAAACAGAATAAATAACTGTCTCCTCCTTGTTAGTATAAGCGTTCAGTTCCCCACCTACATTTTCCATTCTGTTGATAATGTGGTGCGAACGGCGTTTCTGAGTTCCCTTAAAGAGCATGTGCTCTATAAAATGAGCCATCCCGAATTCGTCTGCGGCTTCATCTCTTGTACCTGCATTGACGATAAATCCGCAATAAGACACGTTTCCCTGCATCGGTTTGTGAACAATGCGGAGCCCGTTACTCAATGTATGTGAATAGTAATTTATCATTTCTTCATATAATGTGCCCTTTCTTCAGCACTCAGTTTCTCTATCGAATAACGCAACATCGTGCGTGGCATCACTTTGTGATATTTATCAAGAAATCCGGTCAGGGCTTTCATATCCTTCTTTCCGGTTTCTCTGAGCATCCAGCCCATAGCCTTGTGCATCAGGTCGTGTTTGTGATCCAGCAGCTTTTCAGATAATGCCAGTATGTCCTTGTGGTCGTTTCTTCGTATAAAGGCATACGTTGCAATGACGGCTATACGCTGATCCCACAATAGCGGGCTCTCGGCCAGCCGGTAAAGCACAGAACGGTCTTTATCTGCAAGGTATTCGCCTACAATGTCTTTTGCACTAAGATCGACCAGATCCCAGTTGTTGATACGCGCTGTTTTTGACAAATAAAAATCATATATCTCTTTCCGTTCGTCTTCTTTTGCTTTTTTGAATCGTTCCACTAGTATAAGCAAAGCGCATAAGCGGCATTCGTGATACTCACTATCCAGTAACTTAACTATTTCGTCGAACGAAATACTTTTATACTTTTTAGCTATTTTTCGGGTATCGGGTACTACCACTCCCAGAAATTTATCGCCTTCGCCATACTGCCCTTTTCCCGTTTTGAAGAAATAAGGCAGGTATTCTTTCTTTTCGGGTGTGGAGTATGTTTCCAGCTCCTTCTGTATGTTTTTTGCTGTTATCATATTTCTATATTGGCGATTATATTAATCCGTTCGGAAAAGGTAACAATCAACGATCGCCGAAGCAGAGGCGAGGCAAAGGTAACACTTTTTCAGCTAAGAGTAATCAGTCGGCATATATCAAAAAGGTAACAAAGGTAACACATTTGTTATGTTTAGTCTTTGTGTTGTTACTTGGAATAATTTTAACTAAAACCTTACAAACCAAACAAAAGTTACAAGTTTGCCTCGTCTTCACTTCGGCGATTTCCAATTCGTCGCCCTACAGGCAGTTACGAGTTACAAGTATTCTTCTTTGCGCCTTTACGTGAAATAATTTTAACTAAAAGCTGACAGAACTTACAAGTTTATTAGTTTTTAGTCTACTAGCTTGCTTGTTCTATTTCCTTTTTTCTAGTATACCAGTAAACTTAAAACTAGTACACTTCATTGGCTCCGCCGATTTATCAATTCAAAGACCGCTTTTATTGGCGTATTAGCACATTGATACTCTATAGATAAATTAGATTCTGCTTTATACGTTATTTGAACTTTATTTTTGATAATCTTTTGTACTTTTGTCCTGTAAACATTTAAAGCAAAAACATTATTCAATGCACAAATCAGGATTTGTAAATATTGTAGGTAATCCGAATGTCGGAAAATCAACACTGATGAACTTGTTGGTGGGAGAGAAGGTATCGATTATAACATCGAAGGCTCAGACTACCCGTCACCGTATACTGGGTATTGTAAATACTGAAGATTATCAGATAGTGTATTCGGATACACCGGGAGTATTGCGTCCTAATTATAAGTTGCAGGAATCAATGTTGAACTTCTCCGAATCGGCGCTTAGCGATGCCGATGTATTGCTGTATATGACCGATGTGGTGGAGAAAACTGCCAAAAATGAAGAGTTTCTCAGTAAGGTGCAACGTGTGGATGTTCCTGTATTGCTGCTTATTAATAAGATAGACCAGACCAATCAGCAGGATCTGGAAACCCTCGTAGCGCAATGGAAAGAACTATTGCCTAAAGCAGAGATATATCCTATTTCGGCATTGAATAAGTTTAATGTAGATGTGGTAAAGCGACGTATAATCGACCTTATACCCGAATCGCCTCCTTACTTTGAAAAAGACGCCTTGACAGACCGCCCTGCCCGTTTTTTCGTAACCGAGATTATCCGCGAAAAAATTCTTCTTTATTATCAGAAAGAAGTGCCTTACTCGGTAGAGGTTGTAGTCGAAGAGTTTAAAGAAGAAAAAGATATTATAAATATTAGGGCGCTTATCATAGTCGAGCGCGATACGCAAAAAGGAATTATTATCGGTCATCAGGGTGCAGCCCTGAAAAAGCTGGGAACGATGGCGCGCAAAGATATTGAACGCTTTTTCAATAAAAAGATATTCCTTCAAATATTCGTTAAGGTAGAAAAAGACTGGCGAAGCCGGGATAACCTGCTCCGCCAGTTCGGATATCGTTTAGATTAATAGTAATCTATTTCTCTTCTATACTGAATCCTACAGATTTCAGATCGTCCCAATAACGAGGGTATGACTTAGTCACTACTTTCGGATGCGCTATGCTTATGTCTTTCAGCTTTATGGCAGCCGGAGCGAAAGCCATAGCCATACGATGGTCTTCGTAGGTTTTTATAACAGGCTCGGTTTCCGGTTCACATCTTTCGCCGTCCCATTCCAGTATACTGTTTTCCCTGTCTCTGATCACATAACCCAGTTTCTTCATTTCAGCCTTTAAGGCTTCTATTCTGTCGGTCTCTTTTATTTTCAGCGTTTGTAGTCCTGTAAACAGGAAAGGTATATTCATCAGGCAGCAGGTGACAACAAATGTCTGAGCCAAGTCGGGCTCATTTACAAAGTTGTGGAACAGCTTCTTGGTCCTGTTGTTTGTTTTGGTGATAACTACACCGTCCTGAGTATATTCCGTAGAAATGCCCAGATCGACGAACAGTTCAGCAGTCTTAGAGTCTCCCTGCATACTGTTTTTGAACAATCCCTTCAATTCTATATGCGCTTCGTCTGCTAAAGCAGCAATTTCGTACCAGTAGGATGCTCCTGACCAATCCGATTCTACCTTGTAATGTGTAGGCTTATATTCCTCAGGATGTATTCTTATAACATTACCGTCCCAGTGTGTCTTCACTCCGTACTGAGCCATCATGCCCAGTGTAAGTTTTATGTACGGTATAGAGATCACATCACCTTCGAGGTGTATTGTAAGTCCTTTACTCATGGTAGGAGCTATCATCAGTAGTGCCGAGATAAATTGCGAACTGACATCTCCCGATAGGTAAATATCACCGCCGTTTATCGAAGTACCTTTTATTTTTAGTGGCGGATAGCCGACTTTGCCCAAATATTCGATACGTGCACCGAGTGAGATCAGTGCATCTACCAGTATGTGTATAGGGCGCTCTTTCATGCGCTCGGTTCCGGTAATGACCCATTCGCCGGGTGTAATGGACAGGAATGCGGTCAGAAAACGCATCGAGGTTCCAGCCGCCTTCACATCTATCATGCTGTTACCCGATTGGAAAGCATCTACCATAACATTGGTGTCGTCGCAATCGGAAAGATTTTCTATATCGAAAGATGTAAAGCTGAGGGCATTCAGTATAAGAGCTCTGTTGCTGATGCTTTTAGAAGCAGGGAGCTGTATAGTAGATTTTACGGTTTGGGGTGCTGTTATTTTATATTGCATACAATTAAAATTAAGAATGAAGAATGAAAAATTAAGAATAGAGAAGAAGGATTTACAAGTTCCGTATTCTTAATTCTTCATTCATAATTTATAATTCATAATTCTTTCTTATCACCCTGTATTACGCATTCCTGCGGCGATACCGGATATAGTGATCATTAGTGCCAGTTCGAGTTCCGAAGAGTGTTCCCCTTCCTGCCTTGTCCTGTGCAGTAATTCTACCTGTAATACGTTCAACGGATTGGTATAGATGTTACGCATTGCGATATTTTCAGCTACATCGGGCAATCCCTCCATCAGATATTCGTCTTGCGAAATTTGCAATATTGTTTTTATATCATTTCCAAGCTGATCTCTCAGTTTTTTACCTAATGGGAGCAGATTCTTATCTACCAGACGATCGTCATAATATTGTGCCATGCGTGAATCGGCTTTGGCAAATACCATTTCGAGCATACTGATACGTGTGCCGAAGAACGGCCAATCCTGATACATCTCTTTCAGTACGTCCATCTTATCATTATTGATAGCCTCTTGCAGAGCCTGTCCTGCGCCCAGCCATGCAGGGAGCATCAGACGGTTCTGAGTCCATCCGAAAATCCAAGGTATGGCACGCAGGCTTTCCACTCCGCCGTTCGGACGCCGTTTTGCAGGACGCGATCCCAATGGCAGGCGTGCAAGCTCGGCCTCCGGTGTTGCCTGATAGAAATATGGAATAAAATCAGGATCATGGCGTACAATGCCCTGATAAATATTACAGGAAACATCTGATAACCGGTCCATGAGGTCTCTCCATTCCTGTTTAGGGGCAGGAGGAGGTAGAAGGTTTGCTTCCAGAATGGCATCGGTGTACAGCGATAATGTCTTGATTGCCAGATCGGGCAAGCCAAGTTTAAAGCGTATCATTTCCCCTTGTTCGGTAACGCGCAATCCTCCCTTGAGCGATCCCGGAGGTTGCGAGAATAACGCAACTTTAGCAGGGCCGCCACCGCGTCCTACAGTTCCGCCACGTCCATGAAATAAGGTAAGGGCAATTCCCGCATCCTGACAGGTCTTGATCAGTGCTTCCTGCGCACTGTACTGAGCCCATCCGGCAGCAAGCGAACCGGCATCTTTAGCCGAGTCGGAGTAGCCTATCATTATCATCTGTTTGTTTTCTATAATGCCTTTGTACCAGCTTATATTGAACAGTTCCTGCATGATGCCGTTGGCATTGTTGAGGTCGTTCAGCGTTTCAAATAAAGGTGTTACAGGCAGCGTATAAGGACAATCGGCTTCTTTCAGCAGTAGATATACTGCCAGAATATCCGACGGTGTACGTGTCATCGATATCACATAAGTCGGGATAGCACCTTCCGGTGTTTCGGCTATTACCCTGCATGTATCCAATACCTCTTTAGTCTGAGGGCTTGGTTCCCAGTTGTGAGGGATCAGGGGGCGTTTCGAGTTTAATTCCCTGATCAGGAATGCTTGTTTCTCTTCTTCCGACCATGCTTCGTAGTCTCCTAATCCCAGATAGCGTGTGATCTCGGAGATAGCTTCAGTATGGATGGTACTTTCCTGACGGATATCTATTTGTACCAGATTGAGCCCGAAGCAACGTACCCTGCGCATAGTATCCAGCAGTTTATCATCTGCTATGATTCCCATCTTGCAGGCTACAAGCGATTTGTAAGCCTCATGCAATGGCTCCCAAAGCTGGTCGTTGTGCATAAGTATATCTTCGGTCAGTTCCGGATTTTTACCCTCTATGCGCGCATCCAGATAGGCTTGCGTCTTTCTGAGCTTTTCGCGTAGCCTTTTCATCAGTTCGCGATAAGGCTCTTGTATGTCGAAGTCGTTTATATAATTTCTGAATTCGCTGGTACATGCTGCCATCGACAATTCCTTAACCAGTATTTCTACATCTGCAAGAAACAGTTTTACAGCTCTTTTGCGGCTGTCGAGCAGCACATCGTATGTTACTTTCGATGTCACGTTCGGATTACCGTCCCTGTCACCACCCATCCACGACGAAAAGTGTATAGGGCGCGCATCTATCGGCAGTCTGTATGGTATGGTATTACGTATCTGTTCGTCCAGTTCGCGCAGGTAAGCAGGTACAGCCTGCCACAGACTGTTTTCTATTGCATCATAACCCCATTTCGCTTCTTCGTTCGGAGTAGGGCGGTTCTGACGGATTTCGTCCGTATACCAGTATTGAGCAATGAGTTGTTTCAGCCTTCTCAGTATCTGTACTTTCTGATATTCTGCCAGATCGTCGTGGTCGAGTAAACCCAGACAATGATCTACCTGATTCAGATTGTTGATCAGCGATCTTCTGTTGATCTCGGTAGGGTGGGCAGTAAGTACAAGGTCGATAGATATTTTCTCTATCTCTTTTATAATGGCTTCATCGCTTAAGTTTGCGGCTTTTAGCTTCGCATATATTTCTGGGAAATTTACAGGATTCTCTGCTCCCTGAGCATGAGGAGAAACACTGTTGTATTGCTCTGCTGTATTTGTCAGGTTCAGAAACTGATTGAAAGATCTGGCCACCGGCAGGAATTCTTCATCTTTCAGGTTTTGCAGTTTCTCTACCAGTTGTTTGTGAGCCTCTATATCCCCTGTGTGAGAGGCTTTAGACAGTCTGCGAATTGTTTCGATGAGATCGACCATATCTTGTCCCTTAGCATCACTTATGGTTTTACCCAACAGATCGCCAAGCAACTTGATATTGTTGTGCATCAAAGATTGTTGCAAATTATTCATATATAGATAGTTCTTTTTACAGGATGGATGCAACCCGCGCATCTTCCGATCAGCAGGTTGCATTCTCCGTTATTATTTATGAAATGTATTTAGTGTTTCATGTTGAACGTTAAAAAACAGCTAAATGTTCATCTGTAAAAAAGTTATCACTCGTTGATAAGCGTGAACAGCTCTTCTGCTGCCAGGCGCGGGCCGTCTTTGCTTTGTCCGTCTATAGCCAGCGATGTGTGCATTTCTCCGATCTTCACACCGTTCTTTTCCATATCAGCAAAATACTCCCTGATCAGTTTTCCGGCTACTTCCGGTTCCTGTACAGGACCGAACGGATTTGCAAAATAAGATGTCACAAGGCCTTTTTCTGTCGTTGTACCTTTTGCCTTACGTGCTCCGGCTTCAAATACAGTGATGGCTTCGTCCAGATTGTCGAAGAATTTGATCTTCTGGTCTGTTTCTGTATAATTATTTGCATAAAGGAAATAATCTACTTTATAACCTTTCATTATGACATCGTAAGTGGCCGCAGGGATGGTTATACGGGCATTGATCTTATCAGGATTGGTATAAATGCCTCTTTCAAGCTGTTGGAAGGCGTACATCGGGTCGAGGTCGTCGATGCGGACAAATGCACCGATCTCTGTTCCATAACCTTTTATTGAGCCATCTTCTTCTTTTTTGAGGTATCCCATATCATCGAATATGATACGCATGTGGCGGATATATTTTTCGTTCAGCGTGCGGAAAGCCTCGAGACTCTCTGACTTACCGGCTCCGCTGTCGCCCATGATGATGATATTGGCTTCTTTGCCGTTTTTCAGCAGAATGTTTACCATAGCACCGTGTATAGGCAGGCGGTCATATTCCATTTGCTTAATATTGTGCAGGGTAAGCAACATTTTCTTCATATAGCCGAAGTAGTCTATATCGTCACAATGGTTTGCATATCCGATAAGGATATTGTTTACCTTATCCTTATAGTAGAATGTGCGTTTTTCTTCATGTCCGTCAGGATATCCGAATATATAGATGATATCGGGTTTCTTGCCGATATATTCGCTTTCCTTTGCCAGCTCGAACAGATTGGAAAGGGCGAAACCATGTACCATAAAGTCTTTGTGGAAATATACGAATGTGAGCATATTCCCTACTTTTGCAGGAAACAGGAACCAGTCGTCTTCGCTTAGTACAATATTCTCTATCGGATTTGTTGTATGTTCATGGAATATCCCGTCGCGTGTATTTCTTTTTGTATATGAGATAAACGGAGGTTTGAACATTACAGCGGTGATGAACGGAATAGAAGTTAGCCCATTGTACTCTATCGGACAGTTCCAGTTAATATCACTGAGGGTAAGAGCGGCATTGGCTCCGGCTGTAAGTTGGCGATATACTCTGTGCTGATAGCCCATCACCGTTTCTTCTACGCGGCGGTAGATCGACAATACCAATTCGTTGAACAACTCATTGGCTTGCATAAAGCGTACATTTTGCAAACCGTTACCTATAGAACTGTTATGGACTACTGCATAGCGTTCCAGTTTGCGCCAGAAGCTATATAATAGTTCGATGAGTTCAATAAAGAGGTCTTTGTCGTTGAAGAATATCGAGTATTTGTTATGAACATTCTGTACTTCGTCAGGGTTCAACACGGTAAGCAGTTTGAATGCTTCTATCAGCGTTTTTTCAAACTCTTCGTCGGTTTTGAATTCCTTGATGTAATACTCATAAATGATAATCTCGTTTTTCTTCAGTTTCTGAACGAAGACTTCAATGACACGGCGGAAACCGTAACTATCCAATATTTTCTGACGGGTATCGCAAAATTTCAGTGTGAAGTTGATAATTGCTTTTCCTTCGCTTAGAGTAAATTCTTGTAGCATTTCCGATTTTTTTATTATTTATTAATTTTATTTCTTTTTCAAATCCTCATGAAAAATCAATCCATAACATGTTTTTGATAGCAGGTATCTCAAAAAGCTATGAATTGAATATGTTTATCCAAACTCTCTTCGGATATAGATAAAATCTAACTCCAAATTTACTGAATCTTGGCTATACATTTAAATGAATTGAGAACTAAATTTATAATAAATTGTAAATTAAAAGTAAGTTTTTACTATTTAGTTGTTTTGTAGATGCTTAATATCTATTTATTTTTGATTTTATTCACATATACAGGGTTTACATCTGCTGCGTAGAAGTATGCTTTTGTTTCCTTCAGGCAGTTCGGACACAGGCAGTCACTATAATTGTCTTGTATATACTCTCGCATTTGGTTATCGAGGCTTATTCTGCGGCAGTTGCATAACTCGATTCTGTCTTCGCGGCAACCGAACGGTGTTGCGCATCTCTGGCATATCTTTTTCATTGTGTTACTTTTTTTGAGGGTTAATATAATAGTACCTGATAACACTTCTGCTCAGACCTGATTACAGGTATGACAAAAGCTACATCTTTTAAATTCGATAAACAGAGTATTTCTCTTGTATTGCCGTCTTTTATCGCGAAAGACAGGTTTTAGTATTTGGCAGGTCTTCTGACTTGCTCCGCCCTTGAACGTCCTTCCCAATATTCAGTTAACAGTGAGCAGTTAACAGTTAACAAAAGAATGATAACTATAACTGACGACTGATGACTGTCAATCAGTGGAATTTGGTTTTGTTCAAGGACCTTTTTCAGTATTTATTGTTAACTGATGACTGTTAACTGTTCACTGAAAAGAGCTTACAGCAGCGCGACTGTTCAGGATTTTCACCTGATTCCCTTTTCATTGCTCGTCCGGCAAACGCGGAGTTGCAACACCAATCGAAAACAAAGTTATCGAATAAAATGAAATACTATCTGATTTGCCGCAAAAGTTATTAACAGAATAGAGATAAAGATCCCAGCGATATTATAAAAAAAGGTTACACATCACGCGCAACCTTTTCCGAATAGTGTTTAATTAAATCAGGCTAGTTTTGACTTATAAGACCCGTTAACCGGTACTAGCCGGACCAGGTTTGCTGTTTACAGCTGAGCGGGTTTGTCGATTAATGAATTTGAATAACATAAGGCAATATATATACCACTGGCAGTGATTGTTTTACGTAGGATTAAGTATTAACAGTTTTATCGATTCGTAAATATTCATAAATATTTATATGCACTCAGGCCTGTTTTGTTCGTGTATTTTAACTGTCATCCTGTCGTATATTCTTTATAGCTGTTAATATGCAAAAAAGGCCATCCTGTCAGGATAGCCTTTTCTTATATATTCTTCGTTTTCACTAGTTTTCGTCGTCAAAGTCCCAATCGTCAAAATACGAGTAGTCGTCTCTGAATTCTTCCAGTTCGCGACGGTCTTTTTTGGTCGGCCGTCCCGTACCGCGTGCACGGTCTACAAAGCCGCTCATTTTCGATAATTCGAGTATCTCCAACTGCGATGGCGCTGTTACGTCTTTCATGAAGTCGGGTACGAGTTTCGCTCCCATTCTGTTTTCTGCAAGGTTCAGCACTTCAAAAGAGTATGTAATGGGTGCGCGGCGTACTTCTATTATATCACCCACCTTTATCATGCGTGCAGGTTTTATTGTTACCCCTTTTATGGATACACGGCCTTTTTTACACGCTTCTATTGCTATTGAACGGGTTTTGAACAGACGAACAGCCCACAGCCATTTGTCGATACGTACCTCATTTTTTGGTCCTTTAGCCATAACTTTATTTATTATTATACTGGTTCATTGTATTCTGAATACCGGCAAGACAAAAGCTTTTTATAATCTCTCCGCAGGTTTCCAGTTTGGCGGGAAGAGCTTTTTCTTCTTCATCCGAAAAGCTATCCAGCACATAATCGACTTGCCTGCCTCTGGGGAAATCACTTCCGATTCCAAAACGGAGACGGGCATACTCTTGCCCGATCAGGGATTGTATATGTTTCAATCCATTGTGTCCGGCATCGCTGCCTTTACCTTTCAGCCGTAATGTACCGAATGGGAGCGCCAGATCATCGACAATGACAAGCATGTTTTCTGTTGGAATCTTTTCCTGATTGAGCCAGTACCGGACAGCATTTCCACTCAGATTCATATATGTAGAAGGTTTCAACAGAATCAGTGTACGACCTTTGACCTTGAGTTCGGCAACAAATCCGTAGCGCCTGTCTGTAAAAACAATATTGGACGCTTCTGCTAAAGCGTCCAATACTCTGAATCCTATGTTGTGGCGGGTATATTCGTATTCTCTGCCGATATTGCCCAAGCCGACAATCAAATATTTCATTTGTTATTCTATGTGGTTATGCGCTATTAACCGTTTTTAGCAGCAAGACCTCTTGCAGCACGAGTTAACTGAACGCGGCATACAACACCATTTTTTGCATTAAGCAGCTCCAGACCATCGAAGTGAAGGTCTCCAACCTGTATAGATTTTCCAAGAGCAAGGTTTGTAACATCTACATGCACTTTCTCAGGAACTTTGTTGTAAAGAGCTTTTACTTTCAGTTTGCGAAGATCGAGAGATAATTTACCCCCTGCTTTCACACCTTCTGCTAGTCCGTCAAGGATAACCGGTACATCGATAGTGATCGGTTTATCTTCAAATACGTGAAGGAAATCCAAGTGCAGAATAGCGTCTGTAACAGGATGAACCTGAATGTCTTTCAATATCGCTTTATAATTGTCTTTTCCGATAGTAAGGTCTACCAGAAAGATTTCAGGAGTATAGATAAGCTTTCTTACATCGCTGTTTGTTACAGAAAAGTGAATAGCCTTTTCTGCTTTTTCTCCACCATAAATTACAGCAGGAATTTTGTCTTCTTTACGGAAAGCTTTTGTTGCTTTTTTGCCTACAACATCTCTTGCTTCGCCTTTCAGTTCAAATGTTTTCATTTTTTCTTTTTTTAAATTGTGTTACTCAAATTAAGGATTGCTTCCTCATTCCCATCACACGTACGGGCTTATAAAAGCGGTGCAAAGATAGAACTTTTAAATGAGAAATGAAAAAATAGGAATGAAAAATACATGGCAATCCTTGAAATACTATATCCTTGTTCTGAGGCGTTGTAGGGGGGGAAAATTTTTTTGGCGGGGTTTGGTTTTTTTTATGCGGTAAATATTTGTACCCCCCACGAAGGGCAGGTAAAAAATTTATTTTTAATGGGTTTTGGTTATT
>JBEBPN010000028.1:0-57910 GCA_040395895.1 Dysgonomonas hofstadii | reverse complement strand
AAAATCATTATCCATAAATAAGTTTTTTGTGTCAACCTATTTTAGGACGGGACATCAAATATATTGTTTTCTCTACTCCTGTACTGCCAGATAGTTGTAGTCGCTCACTACCTTACGCAGAAAAACCTTATCGGGACCGTCGTAGCTATAGCCTGTTATGGTCTTTATCTTATCGGCCAGCCTTTGGCTGAAATAGTCATTGTCACGCATACGCTTATCTTCCGTAATAGATATGATCGTCTGAATATCTCTGTCCGACAATTTATCCAATACATCGGCATAAGTTACTTTGTAGTCTTCGTGAAAATCGAGATCGGTAATAGATAGTTCCCTGTTACTTGCATTCAACCTCAGATCGATAACCGTAGTTCCTGCGAGCAGATCCCCTATGCGTTGCGACTTTTTAGTAACGGCAATCATGATGACACCCAGAAATCCGTATGTCATCGAAAAGTCGACCAACCTGAATAACCACCTTATCAGAAAAGAACCTGTAGATGGTGCAGTACCATCGACATTCACTACCCTGATTTTCATTATCATCTTACCGGGGCTTTGTCCGTTATTCAACGTTTCAAACAATAAATCGTAAAACAGTATAGGGAAAAAGAACACAATCCAGATAAGAATAATAGCCAGCTCTCCATCCAGTAGGGCCTGAGTGCCAAAAGGATTCGTATATAGGGAAGAGAATATCCACAACCAACCGAGAAACCAGATAATAATAAGTACATAGTCTATAATATAGGCCAATATGCGCTTCCCTATATTAGCTACTTCGTAGTCTATTGTAACATTTTGCGTGGTTTGAACTTCTATAATCATGTCATTAAAATACAAATACCTGACAAATTTAATTTTTTTGAGTGATTATTAGCTTATTTTTTCATTCTTTTTATCCAAAGAACTATATTTGTACAATATACAAATACTTTATTCACTTATTTGAATGAGAGAAGCCGCATTTATTAAAGAAAACCGAGATAAGTGGCAAAAGATAGATAACGAAACAAAGGGAACAGCTATCCCTGCAGAGACTTTGGCAAACAACTTTATAGAACTTACCGACGACTTGTCGTATGCACGTACTTTCTATCCCAAATCTCAGACCGTCAGATATCTGAATCAACTTGCAGGCCGCTACTTTATAAATATATACCAATACCGCAAAAGGGATAAGGGGCGTTTCTTCCGCTTCTGGAAAGAAGAGTTACCACTTATCATGTATAAGTACAGAAAGTGCATGCTCTACTCTTTCCTGTTCATGTTTGCCGGTGTATTGCTGGGTGTATTCTCCTTGCAGCAGGAATCTCAATTTGCCAATCTTATACTCGGTCCCAGCTATGTGAATATGACGATCGAAAATATAGAGAAAGGCGACCCGATGGCCGTATATAAAGACGACGCCAAGCTTTCCATGTTTTACGGTATAGGGACAAATAATATACGAGTAGCCTTTATTGCCTTTATTTTCGGTATTTTCTTCTCAGCAGGTACGGTCTGGATACTTTTTTCCAACGGGGTTATGCTCGGTGTATTCCAGTATCTCTTTTATACCAAAGGCTTATTATTTACATCAGCCATTACCATCTGGCTGCATGGCACGCTCGAAATATCAGCTATCATCATTGCAGGCGGTGCGGGGCTTATCTTAGGCAATAGTCTGCTGTTTCCGGGTAGCTACAAGCGGTCTTATCTTTTAGTGAAGTCCGCTAAAGACGCGCTGAAAATAGTAGTCGGGCTCATTCCTGTCTTTGTTGTAGCCGCTTTCATCGAGAGTTACCTTACACGACTCACCGAAATGCCTGTGTATTTCAATCTGACGATTATCGGCCTTTCGGCCTTATTCATCATATGGTATTTTATCTATTATCCTTACCTTGTCAATAAAAGAAAAAATGAAAGAACAAGAGAAAATTAAGTTATTCGGAAGCAGGGATTTTTCCGGAAACTTCGACATGTCATTGAAATTTATCAAACAAAACTTTTTTCCTATAGCCAAAGGAATTGCCTATCTGATCCCTCTTTTCCTGATAGGTTCATATTTTATACCCAATATATTCAGGCTTTATTACCATCTCGGAAGCAATGCAAATAACCCAAATGCAGCTAACCTGATGTTTGAAGACTTTTCGCCTCTGGGCATGTTTGTCGGCTATGTACTATTTCTGGTCGCAATGATGGCTATAGCTCTGTACACGATCTCTTACATGGCATTATATGTAAAATCGGAAGACGGAGTAGTAAACAGTTCTGATGTGTGGAAAAAAGTAGCAGGAGCTATACTGCCTATACTGGGTGCATCTATAGTGTTCGGCATTCTTGTCGTTATCGGATCCATACTTTGCTATATTCCGGGAATTATGGTTGCCGTTTATTTAGGATTCTATGTATACGTGTATATCAATGAGGATTTGGGCATTATCGATAGCTTTAAACGCAGCTATGAACTGGTGCAACACAACTTTTGGGTTACATTAGGCTTCAGTATGGTGTTTTCATTCCTTATCGGGATGGTAGCTGTTATATTTATAGTTCCGTTTTATGTAGGTATGATAGCAAGTATGTTGCAGGTAGAATTCTTTGCAAACGATATTGTGTTCATTATATTCATTTTCATCGCTATAGTAGGATATACATTCCTTTACCCTGCATTTTATATGGCAATGGGCGTAATGTATTACAGCCACAGAAACAAACTGGAAAATCTGGATCTGAACACAGAAATAGATAATATCGGTACATTCGGGAACGGACAAAACACCCCGTATTAAATTCTGAGAGTGACAGGCGGTAAACTACATATCACTCTGTTCAAGGGCATTCTTATAATGCTCTTCGCCTGCTTGTGGCTGTCATCGGCAGCACAAACAGACTCTATCGCCACCGCGCAAACCGAGACATCTGTAGAAACAGTAGATTTCAGGGTACCCGACAAATCCAAAATAGAAGAATTCCAGAAAGATAACCGTTTCAACTACGAACACGTGGAAAGACAAGCTTCGTGGTGGGACAGACTCCTTTGGCGGATTGTGGAGTTTTTTGCACGCCTGTTCGGTGGTGCTGCCAGTAGCGGAGTACCGAGCATGATAGTTATTCTGGTCATAGTACTCGCTCTGAGTCTGATTACCTTAAAGTTGCTCGGAGTAGATTACAAGTCTATACTTAGCAAGAAAAAAGTAGACACGCCCGAAATAGATATTTATTCCGAGAACGTCCACGATATGGATTTCGATACCCTGATAGCCAATGCAATAAAGAATAAGAATTACAGGATGGTAATCCGTTTTCTGTATCTGAAAAGCTTGAAATCACTGTCAGACAAAGAGATTATAGAATGGAAAGCCAATAAAACGAATTATAGTTATCAGTACGAAATAGAAGATTCGGCTTTGCGCTCCAAGTTTCTGGAAGCTACGCTGATTTTCGACTATGTATGGTATGGTGAGTTTCCTCTTGACGAACAGCAGTTCTCGAATGTGTATAGCAGGCTTGACAGCTTTAATAAAACAGTAGCCAATGAAAGATAAGAAGATAATAGCACTCATAGTTGTGATTGTCATCTTAGTATTCGGGTTGGCATACGCAAAAAGTAAGAGCCCCAGAGCTGTGGACTGGAAGCCTACATTTATCAATACCAAAACGAGTCCTTACGGTACATATATTACATATAAGCTGCTCGACAGTATATTCTATAAAGAAAATATACGTACAACCCGCGTACCGATATACAACAATCTGAAAAAAGGATTGGATGCCTATTTCGGAAAAGACGAAACTTACGATTCGGACAGTTACGAATCTTATGATTACGGACAACAGAATGATGATAGCGACACGGATTATATAGACGAAACTTATACCATGAGCGATATTCCCGACGAAGATTATAGTGATGCCGACAGTCTGGAATATGTTGAGGAGGATTCAGATCCTACCGCATGGTATCATTATATGGACAATCTGCCGGATACTTCATCCTACCTGTTTATCAATCGGGAATTCAGCCTTGATAAACTGGATCTGGAATACCTGCTCGATTTTGCCGGATTAGGGAATAATGTATTCATTTCAGCCGAGTTCTTCGATTCTAAGCTGAAAGACACATTAGGTATAAGAAGTAGCAAACCATATACTTATGGTGACACTATATATACATTATCGGATTATCCTGCAAATAAATACAGATTTCAAAGCCTGAATGGCAGCACAAAACTGAATACCGACAGTTGCACACATCCGGTAAGAGTGCTGGCGCTTAATAATGTAAAGGATACCGTGTTTATCGACATTTCATACGGGAAAGGGCACATCTATCTGCATACCATCCCTACGGCTTTCGCCAATGTGAACATGCTGCAAACCGACAAATACGATTTCGGGTTCAGATGCCTGTCATACCTGCCTCAAAACAGTAAGATCGTTTGGGACGAGTATCAGAAACAGGGTTCTATAGCCGAAGGTAGCACATTCAAGGTAATGCTAGAAAATCCGCCTCTGCGCACCGCCCTCTATATTATTCTGGGAGGATTCCTCCTGTTTATGATCTTCAGGGCAAAACGTACACAGCGTGTCATACCTGTAATACAGCCCCCTGTAAATTCATCACTGGAGTTTCTGGGTACAATAAGCAATCTCTATTACAAAAAGAAGGACTTACACACCATCGTAGAGAAACGCCATGCTTATTTCCTCGATTTCATCAGGAAAAACTATTATATGTCGACCGAGAATATCGACAATGATTTTACAAACGTACTCAGCGCCAAATCGGGAGTAGATAAAGATAAACTGAATGAGCTATTCTTATTATTTAAAGATATGACGAGCTTAGCATATATACCGAATGAAACATTTTTGAAATACAACCACTTGTTGGAAGAGTTTTATAGAAACGTGAAAAACAAATAAACAGAATCATATATGTCAGACCTAGAATTCCAGTCGAGAGTAGATTTCTCCGAGTTGAGCCAAAGCGTTCAGAACATAAAAAGTGAAATAGGCCGCGTCATCGTAGGTCAGCACCAGTTGATAGAGCAAATGATTGTGGCTATTCTGGCAAACGGCCATATATTGGTAGAGGGCGTGCCCGGTGTGGCAAAAACCCTTTCGGCAAAGTTACTTGCCAAAACCGTAGAAGTAGGTTTCAGCCGCATACAGTTTACCCCCGACCTGATGCCTTCGGACGTGTTGGGTACAAGTGTATTCATGCCGGGATCGGGTAAATTCGAGTTTAAGAAAGGGCCTGTATTTTCCAATATTGTACTGATAGACGAGATAAACCGTTCTCCTGCCAAAACACAGGCAGCCCTGTTTGAGGTGATGGAAGAACGTCAGGTGACCAACGACGGTACAACCTACAAAATGGACTATCCGTTCCTTGTAGTAGCCACACAGAACCCGATAGAACAGGAAGGTACATACCGCCTGCCGGAAGCACAGCTCGACCGTTTCCTGTTCAAAATTCTGGTAGATTATCCGAATATTGTAGACGAAATAACCATTCTGGACAGACAGAACAAAGGTGAGCTTTCTGCCGACATCGGTATCAATCCGGTACTGACGGCAAGCAAGTTAAAAGAATTGAGGAGTGCAGTAGATAAGGTACTAGTAGAGCATCACCTGCTGGAATATATCGCCCAGATAGTAGCTGCCACACGTCAAAGCCCTTGGATTACACTGGGCGCATCGCCACGTGCATCACTGGCAATACTCAATTCGGCCAAAGCGCTGGCTGCCATCAGAGGGCGCGACTTTATCACGCCTGACGACATCAAGGAAATGGCTGTGCCTGTGCTGCGCCACAGAGTTATATTAACACCCGAAAAAGAAATGGACGGTACATCTACCGATACAATTATATGTCAACTAATAGACAAAGCGGAAGTTCCCCGATAGTCCGGTTCTTTAAGAGTCTGTATCTTACAAACCGTTTTTTCGTCACACTGGCTCTATGTGTGATGGGCTTCTTCGCATGCTTTATTTTCGATGAGTATTATTACATAATGCAGATTCTCTTCGGGGTATTCGGAGTGTTTCTCCTGCTCGATATCTTATCGGCATACCGGCAAAAGAAAGGAATCATCGCATCGCGGAATTGCCCCGAGCGGCTCTCAAACGGGGATGTGAATACTATTTCTATAGACGTATCTAACCGATACCCATACAAGGTAAATATAAAGATCATAGAAGAAGTTCCGTTCCAGTTCCAGAAAAGGGACCTTACATTCAAAGCTTCGGTAGGCAACGATGCTACCGAAACATTCTATTACGACCTGCGCCCTACCCAGAGGGGTGTTTACCAGTTCGGTGCATTGAACATCTATGCAGCAGGGATATTCGGATTTATAAGCAAACGCTATATATTCGATAATCATAAAAATGTGGCTGTTTACCCGTCGTTCATAGAAATGCACAAATACGAACTGCTCGCCGCATCGCACCGCCTGACGGATTACGGAATAAAGAAGATAAGACGCATCGGGCATGCTACCGAGTTCGATCAGATAAAGCACTATACATTTGGCGATGACCCGCGTACCATCAACTATAAGGCAACAGCGCGTATGAACCAGCTGATGGTAAATACATATCAGGAAGAGAAATCGCAGCCTGTGTATTGCCTTATCGACAAAGGGCGGACGATGAAGATGCCGTTCAACGAAATGACATTGCTCGATTATGCGATCAATTCTACCCTGATGGTATGCAGTACGGCACTGAATAAAGGAGATAAGGCCGGACTGATCACTTTCTCGAAAGATATAGACGAGCTACTGCCTGCCGATAAACAACGCCGCCAGCGAAACAAGATACTGGAAACGCTGTATGCACAGCGAACCGACTTTAAGGAATCGGACTATGAACGCCTGTATGTGACGGTGAGAAGGAAACTGACGCAACGAAGCCTTATCATTCTGTATACAAACTTTGAGACGGTGAACGGTATGCGCCGCCAGTTAAGGCATCTGGGACGTATGGCTAAAGATCATCTGGTATTGGTTGCATTTTTCCTCAACTCGGAATTTAATGAGGTGCTCGATTCGCAACCGGCAAATATAGAGGAAACATTCCGTAAGGGAATGGCAGAGAAGCTGTCGAACGACAAATTCCTCATAGTAAAAGAGCTGAACAGGCATGGTATTCATACGATACTATCCAAACCTGAAAACCTGACGATCAATTCTATCAATAAATATCTCGAATTTAAGGCCAGAGGATTAATTTAACGTGAGCCTGATAAAAGTGTATCGTATCTGCTCACATCATATATCTTCGTGAACTTTGTATTCTTAGTGGTTTAACAAATACTTTTACCGCAAAGGGCACAAAGTTTTACACGAAGTCCACAAAGGCAAATTATAACTGATTATCTATACACTTATATAGAACTCACAGCATTTAATAAAAAACGGCCGGGAAGTATTATTCTTACCCGACCGTTTTTCCCATTACATTCTAAATTATTTATTAACATCTTTACTGGCTATGGCATCTACTACCGCTACAGCCGTAAGGTTTATTATATCTCTGACCGAGCTTTCTATATCGGTAAAGTGTACAGGCTTGCGCAGTCCCATCTGTATAGGGCCGATACTTTCGCCGGCAATACCGAGCTCCATCAACAATTTACTGGATATATTAGCCGAACTCAGATTAGGGAATATCAATGTATTCACATCTTTGCCTTTCAACGTATTGAATGGGAATGTACGGTCTCTCAAATCCTTATTCATGGCAAAATTAAGCTGCATTTCGCCATCGATAACGAATTTCGGATAATTCTCGTGGAAATATTTGATGGCGTTGGAAATACTTTTCGGACCACCATCTACATCGGCACCATAGTTGGAGAACGACAGCATAGCCATTACAGGCTCGGTAGCGAAATAGCGTACCGTATCGTGCGACAGTTTTACGATCTCTATCAGGACATCCTCGTCAGGCCAGCGGTTGATCAGCGTATCGGCAAGGAAATAAGGGCCTTTCTTAGTCTGTACGATGTGCATAGCTGCAAAATGACTGTACTGAGGCTTCAGTCCGATAACTTCGAGCGCTGTGCGTGCAAACTCACGGTAGTGACTGTACACTCCGGTGATAACCGCATCGGCATCGCCTGTTTCTACCATCATCATACCAAAATAGTTGCGGTCGCTCATTTTCTCGAATGCTTCCTGATAGCGGATACCTTCCCGCGACTTCTTATCGCTCAGGATAGTAGCATAGCGGGCACGGCGTACATCTTCCGATATATTGCGGTGATCTATTATCTCAACTCCGTTCAGGTCGATACCGTTTTCGCGGGCAATATTCCTGATGCGTTCTTCGCTACCCAGCAGAATAGGATGGCACAGGCCGTCTTTTTGTGAAATAACAGCCGCCTTGATCATATTTATATGATTACCTTCACAGTATACCACACGTTTAGGTTCACTCTTAGCCAGAGCATTCAGGCGATGGATAAGCTTATTGCTGTATCCCAACATTTCGTCAAGTCTGTTTTCGTATGCTTCCCAGTCTGTAATTTCTTTACGGGCTACTCCGCTTGCAATCGCTGCTTTTGCCACTGCGATAGACACTACTGTCAGCAAACGCGGATCGAGAGGCTTAGGTATGATATAATCGCGTCCGAAGCTTAGTTTCTTTATTTCATAGGCTGTATTTATCACATCGGGAACGATATCTTTTGCCAGATCGGCTATTGCACGCGATGCAGCCAGTTTCATTTCTTCATTTATAGAAGTTGCCCTCACATCGAGCGCCCCCCTGAAAATATAAGGGAAACCGAGCACGTTATTCACCTGATTAGGATAATCGGAGCGTCCTGTGGCAAAAATAATATCCTCGCGTGATGCCATCGCTTCATCATACGAAATCTCCGGATTCGGATTGGCTAAAGCAAAGACAATCGGATCGTTGTTCATTTTGCGTACCATTTCCTTAGTCAGTACGTTTGCAGAAGAAAGTCCTACAAAGACATCTGCACCTTCTATAGCATCGTCCAGTGTAGCAAGGTCGGTATCTGCTGCAAAATATTTCTTTGTCTCGTTCAGGTCTTGCCGTTTGGTAGAAAGCACACCCTTACTGTCGCACATAATAATGTTTTCTTTCCTCAACCCGAACTTCATATACAGTTTGGTACAGGCTACAGCCGAAGCTCCGGCTCCGTTGACTACCAGCCTGACTTTAGCAATGTCTTTCTTGGCGATATCCAACGCATTCAGCAAGGCGGCAGCAGATATAATAGCTGTACCGTGCTGATCGTCGTGCATCACAGGTATATCGAGCTCTTCTTTCAGCCGTCTTTCTATTTCAAAACATTCCGGTGCTTTTATATCTTCCAGATTGATGCCACCGAATGTAGGAGAAATTGCTTTTACCGTCTGTATAAACTTTTCAGGGTCTTTTTCATCCACTTCTATGTCGAATACATCAATCCCTGCATATATCTTAAACAACAGACCTTTACCTTCCATCACCGGTTTGCCCGCCAGAGCACCGATATCGCCCAACCCGAGTACCGCAGTACCGTTCGAGATAACAGCCACAAGATTACCCTTAGTAGTGTAATCGTACGCCAGCTGAGGATCTTTTTCTATCTCGAGACAAGGCTCGGCTACTCCCGGAGAGTATGCCAGCGATAAGTCGTTTTGAGTACTGTGTGGTTTGGTAGGAACAACTTCAATTTTACCGGGTCTGCCCGAACTATGGTATTTCAGAGCAGCTTCTTTAGTAACTTTAGGCATAGTGCTACAGTTTTAAGAAATTATAAACTAATCTTAGTTAAGGTCACAGACCTTTTTATTGCTTATGTAAGCATGATAACCAGAGGTAGTTATGATTTAATAGTATATCCTTAAATACTTTTTCTTAGTTATATATGGCAAAGGTATGAAAAAGGAATTGCACGGAGTGCTTATTTAGCAATAATCATTATGATTAAATAACATGTTTAAAAGCATATTAACAAGAATAAAAACACAGACAAACCTCTATTTTAAGTATTTTTAATTTCAAAATGACAGAAAATCATTTATTCTTCAACACCTCCCGTGCTTTTTCGATGATGGTATCCAAGCCCTTAGCCATATCTTCGCTTGTCATATCTACTTTTATATCGGGGTCTATACCGAATTCTATCTGATTCTTTTCTGCATCCAGAAACGGTGAAGCCGAAAAACGGACAGACCAGCTATTGGGTATTTCGGATGTGAAAGGCAGGCCGCTACCGCCTCCTGTCTTGTCACCTATAAGGATTGCATTTGGTGCATACCGCATAGCATTTACAAAATCGTTGGCTGCACTAAAGCAGCTGCGATTGGTAAGCACGGCTACTTTTTTCTGATACCTGACGCCACTGGATGGTTCTACATATATTTCGTATGGCTCGGAAAAATCGTTATGTCCTTTGCCAGTCTTGTGCACGACATGGCTCACCAGCGTTTTCTTATTCATGAAATGCGATGCCAGCTTTTCACTGTTAGACATGTATCCTCCGCCATTATCTCTGAGATCGAGGATAATGCCATCGCAGATAGCCATACGGTCGAGCACCTGATTGAGGTTGCCCTCTCCTATTCCACTCGAAAAGCTACCGTAATAGACATATCCGATGTTATCGTCCAGTATTTTATATTTCAGGCCTCCGGCAATACCGTAATCGGTACCGAGATAATTCTTTTGTATCTTTTCATCAAAATTGTCGGGATAGTCTTCAAACCATTTCCAGTAACGGGCTACATCATGATTAGCCACAAGATTGACATGACCGTCTTTCACCTCTGCCAGCATTTCGCCCATAACGCCAAAAAACGCATCGTTATTCATATTCTCGCTTATACGTACCGAATAGCGTTCGTGCACTTCGTTCCAGTCTACATTTTTGTATTCAAAAAAACAGTAATGTTCATCCATTATCTTCCACAGGGCTTCAAAGTTCCCCCTCTTCGTATTGGGCTGTTGGGCATCTTCCTCAAAGCATGAAGAAAACAGTAAGGTAACTAAAAGAGATATAACGATTTTACTTTTCATCTATCTGGTTATGCTTGTACTAATATGATATAATGATCCGGCTAATGCTGATAGCATCAGCCGATCGACAAATATACGAGATTCTGGCAAAGATAGACAAAATTTGGTCGAAGAATATAATGGGCGTTATTGGTCTAGGGTAAACACATGAAAATAAACATAATTACTTTAACCGTTTGTAGGGGCGGAATATCTTCCGCCCGAAATAGAATAGAAATGGTCTACGGGCGGAAGATATTCCGCCCCTACAAGCCTCTGAATACGATCCAATATTTTTTCATGTGTTTGCCCTACTACCTGTCCATCCACTTTTTAAAGTCGGATACACGCTCTCTGCTGACCAGAATATCTTCTTTCTCCTGCCAGTCAGTAAGGACTATCTTTATTCTATTAGACGAGTAGGCTATCATATCGCGGATAGCATAATAATTGACTATAAAATTCCGGCTAACCCGAAAGAATAATTTTGAATCAACGAGCTGCTCTATCTTATCTAACGAGTAATCGACAGGATAGCTTTTACCCGAACTTGAAAAAAGAAATACAGATCGCTCGAGAATATAGAAACAGGAAACATCTGATGTAGGAACCGATTTATAATGTTCACCTATCTTTATCAGAAAGCGCTCTTTATGCCGGAAGGGTAATTGTCCGATCATTGATTCGTATTTGGAGTACTCTTGTTTCGGCCTGTGTACTGTTTTAAATTTATCAATAGCACTCCTCAGCTCATTCTGATTGATCGGCTTCAATAGATAGTCTATACTATTTACCTTGAAAGCGCGCAAAGCATATTCATCGAAAGCAGTAGTAAAAATAACAGGAGTTTCTATTCTGACTTTCTCAAAAATTTCAAAGCACAAGCCATCTTCAAGCTGAATATCCATAAATATCAGTTCGGGATTTTGGTTTTCCGATAACCAGTTGACCGACTGTTCTACGGAATGGAGTACATCCAGCACCTCTATTTGCGAATCGGCCTCTTTCAGCAAACGCATTAGCTTTTGAGAAGCCGGACGTTCGTCTTCTATTATCAATACTTTCATCTTAAATGCTAATAATAGGAATTTTCACTGTGAATTTATTATTCTCCTGATTTACGGCCATTTCCCTGCCGGTAATCAGTTTAACCCTCTCTTTCAAATTGTTCAAACCTATGCCATAAGAATTATCCAGTGTGTTTTTTCGCTGTATATTATTTATAACGACAACAACCGTGTCCTCCTTATAAATACTTATTTTCAGAGGTCTGTTCTCAGACATCGAGTTATGTTTGAAAGCATTCTCAACCAATATCTGCAACGATACGGGGATTATTTGATATTTTCCGGCATCGGGAATATCTATGCTCAATACTATCTTATTGCCGTCGCGCTCTTTTTGTAATTCAAAATACCTGTTTACAAACTCGATCTCTTTACTTAAAGATATTGAGTCAGTTTCTTCATTATCTAATATATATCTGTAGATTCCCGATAATTTTTGTATATAATTGTCAGCTTTTTGCGCATCTTCATATACAATCTCGGAAAGTGTATTCAGGCTGTTGAACAAAAAATGAGGATTGACCTGCGCTTTCAGCGTTCTATATTGATATTTCAGATTCTCTTCGCGCAGCCGCTGTTCGTTATCGATAGCTTGTCTCCATATTGTATAAAAAAAGAACACTGAGGCCGGCAGTACAAAGAAAAAAGAATATTTAAGTGCATTCGGGTACTCGGTTCTGAACAGCATGGACAGAAAACCGGAGGTATCGATTCCCATGATGAGATAATATATATAAAGCGACAACCCGATAATTACCATACATACCGATAATATGATAACCAAACACAAGATAAAATAAGGGATGATCAGCCTTTTTATTTGCCGGACAGGCTTATCCATAAAGTGAGCAAAGAATCTCCTGCCGATAATCAGACCTGTATAAAGTTGCAGAAAGAAAGTCACTGTGAACAGGATGGTAGCCGGATGAAACAAATTATCGGCGATCCACCATTTGAAAATGAGAGTAACTGCTATACTGATTATTAGTACCAGTATGATAGTAATGATCGTATTCTTTTTCATTATCTACAAATCTAATAATTAATTATTGAAGAAAATCAGTGATTGGATTTAATCGTTCCTTTTATTTCTGTGCTTAACTTATATCTGAGTTAAACTTTTATAAGCTTAGCTCATTACTAACGCGCACTCCCGTGCTTGTTTTCACTTTTGCCATTGCCGCAAAAGTAAACAAAAAGTCTAGTGCTTCGTTCCTCGCCGACCCACCAAACGGCTTGTCGGCTAAAAGGGACAAACGGGCTATCGCCCCATCCCTTTTTACGCCGTCTGCTCCGGGTGGGTGCCCCGACTGCGGAACTAATGCACGGGATCGCGATGCGATGACAAGGCCTTGTCAGGCTTTAGCCAGCGCCGTTAGCTTTATGGACGGGTACCCGTAGGGAGAAAAAGGCGTGAAACGAAAACGTGTTTGAGCTTATTAACCGATGCGTATTGCGCAAAGCTATGAGCGAGTTTTTTCGTTTAGCCTTTGAGCCCTGTAACGGGTCGGCCTATGAAGCGTGGCGCAAAAGACTTTTTGGTTCCTTTTGCGGCTTTGGGCAAAAGGAATACAAGTAATCTGTGATTACGCGCAGTAAATAATCCAACGAATTATTTAACGCAATCTCAATCGAGTTTCGACATGGTTATATATCTTACTGTATACTGTACATCACTTTTAGATTTCCCTTCTTCTTTTATTTCCATAAGCACATCTTCAGTCAGATTAACATATTCAATTTGCTTATCGGAAAGAGAAACATAAACCTCGCCCCAATAATGGCTTCTGCCTTTGATTTTCATATTTTCATATTTTCATATTTCAAATTTAAGGGATTATTCATAACCGAATATTTCAGAATCGCACATATTTCATTATTGATCTTTGTCGTGCCCAACCAAGTAATTCTTATGTCTTTATTCTCAAATGTTCCATAAGCTATTTCCAGTTCATTATTTCCATTTACAGCTCTGTATTCGGTATTTAATTTTAAAGAATCCCAATGGTCGTATGCAAATACCTCAAAAGCTAAGACATCCCATATCAAATTCATAGTCAGTGGATCTGCCTCCGGTAAATTCTTTATGAAAAAATCAGCAGGTATAATATCAGATCTCTGATGATATTTGAAATTCTCCATGTGATTGACCTTTTCGCCTTCCGGAAATGCGTCATCAAGATTTTTGGAATTGGAAAAATAAACATTTTTCCATTGCACAGAATCGTTTTTACAAGTTAAGTCTCCAGCTATCCTCTTTTTCATCAAAAATTTACCCTCCAAGTCAAAATCGTAGTAGTCTGTTATCATATGATAAGAACTAGCCTGTGATCTGTCGAGTTCAATAGCCGGAAGAGACTCCAAATACGTTGAAGGAACTGCTGTCTGCGAAAATATGCAGTTAGTAACAAGTAGCATCATCGATACTAAAAATAAATTTAATGTGTTCATTTCTTTGTTTTTTAGGTGAATAATTTCCTACAAAGGAATGAGATGCGGCTAATACAATTAAATAAAAGTTACCGAACCGTTGTTTCAGATGTATGAGTCGTATTATTGATAAAATAATAATGGGAAGATCAGGTTCTATGAAAAAAATCAGGGCAATAACAGTTCCTTAAACTCCTCGTATGAATAGCGGTAGTAATTGAGGTCTACATGACCGTCGACTCCGGGCAATTCTCCTTTATGCGAAATTTGCCAGATTCTCCAGTTCTTTAAATCTTTTGAGGGCTCATTATGCAGGTCGCACATCCAAATAATATTATCTGCAAAATTCCCTTTTATATACAGCTTATAACAATCCTTATTCGTATATATTACAGGATGCACGCCGAAACGTTCGTATAGTTCGTTTTCAAGTACCTTCAATTCTGTGATTACTCCTTCCACATATTTGGCATCCTTGCTATACGGATTTGCAGGAGAATGCTCTACATCTATGGCAGGGATCATATCTCCCTGTTGGAATTTCGCTTTTTTCAGGAAATGTTGTGCCTGTTCTTTACCCGACAGACCAAAGGTATAGAAGTGGTATGAGCCTGTCTTGATATTGGCTTTACGCGCCAGATCATAGTTGTAGGGATAATTCCGGTCTTCGTGTGTCGTACCCTCTGTAGCTTTCAGGTAGGCGAATGTAATATTCTGGTCGAGTACGCTTTCCCAGTTCAGTATCGGATTGTGGTGCGAAACATCTATGCCTTTCACAAAATATTTATTGGAGTCGAAAGTTTCCGATTCCCCGAAGTAGTCTTTGATGATAAAAAAGGCAAAAAGACTTAAGCATAGAACTACAGCAAGAATCAGGATATATTTTTTCCGATTCTGTTGATCTGTTTTCTTCTTACGGGTTACTTTCTTTCGCGGCTTGCGAACAGTCTTTTTAGCCATCCAATATGATTATTCAAAAATTGCAGTCTCTGAAAAAATCTTTCCGGCTTTATCTTTTGCTGACAATATCAATTCATCTTCGCTTATTCCCCAATCTATATTTATAGTCGGGTCGCTCCACAACAGGGACGCTTCATGCTGAGGTGCATATACATTGTCTACTTTGTACGAGAATATTGCTTCCGGACTTAAAACTAAAAATCCATGTGCAAATCCTCTGGGAACGAAAAACTGCTTCTTATTATCTTCTGTCAGCTCTATAGAGAGGCTTTGTCCGAATGTGGGAGAAGATTTACGAAGGTCTACAATTACATCGAGTACACTCCCTTTCAGCGCTCTCACGAGCTTTGCCTGAGCATATTCTCCCGTCTGATAATGCAGCCCGCGCAAAACACCGCGTGTCGATTTGGATTCATTATCCTGAACAAAATCTATCTTACCTATATGTTGTTCAAAAGCTTCTTTTTTAAATGATTCCATGAAGTATCCACGCTCATCGGTGAATACTCTGGGCTCTATTACCCACACTCCCTTTATGCTTTGTTCTGTAAATTTCATTTATATCGGTTATTATTTTTTCCATTCTTCAATTTTCTCCCTCACTATCAGAACAATGGCATTCAGAGAATCTTCTCTGTCCTGCTCTATCGCTTTCCATGCCGAACTGAAAGGAAACAACTGAAAATTATACTCCCCTTTAGAAATACAGGCATAATCTGTTCCGTATTCATCACTAATAACAGTCCAGATAGTACCAAATTCCTTATTCAGATAATTTCCGAAAGCAGCGCCTATCGCATTCACAAACTGATTTTCTTCAATATATTTAAAATCATAGGTCTTTTTGTTCCAACGATAAAGTAATTCATCCAGATCTTTAGTGGTATAATTTGTGAGATCTTTATCTCCCAACGTTTTTAGCAAATCGTCACTATCACCCAGACAATAATCTATAAATTCTCTATCTGCTTCATTAAGATTAATAAATTGCTGATCGACAGGGTCTACAACCGATGTTTTATAATTTACCGTCTGTCCGTCCGATTCAAAGGACTTATCCTCATAATCGTTATCATCCAGTTCGTTATACTTTTTTGCCATATAATAATCAATCTAGTAAGCTCAGAATATATTGTCCGTATGCAGTTTTATCGAGACGTTCTCCTAATGCGCGAAGTTGTCTATCATCAATCCATCTGTTTCTCCATGCTATTTCTTCGATACAAGAGATGTAGAAGCCCTGACGGTTCTGAATAGTCTCTACATAGTTACCGGCTTCAAGCAGACTGTCGCAGTTACCCGTATCGAGCCATGCAAATCCGCGCCCGAACAACTGCACCTGCAATGTTCCTTCTTCGAGGTAGCATTTATTGAGGTCTGTTATTTCATACTCGCCACGAGCCGAAGGTTTTAAGGCTTTGGCTTTTGCCGTTACGCTGCTATCGTAGAAGTAAAGTCCGGGAACAGCATAATTCGATTTTGGTACAGACGGTTTTTCTTCCAATGATAATACTTTACCATTCGCATCGAATTCAACTACTCCATATGCACGCGGGTCTTTCACATAATAGCCGAATATACAGGCACCGTTATTCAACGAGGCGGCTTCCTTCAGCATTTTAGAAAATCCCTGTCCGTAAAACATATTATCACCCAAAATGAGACAACCGGGTTCACCATTGAGGAATTTCTCACCCAGAACGAATGCCTGAGCCAGACCGTTAGGCACTTCCTGCACTATATACTCAAACTTCATCCCCAGTTCTTCACCCGAACCGAACAAGTCCTCAAACATCGGCAGATCGCGCGGAGTAGATATAATCAGCACTTCGCGTATTCCGGCCAGCATCAGTGTAGACAAGGGGTAATAAATCATGGGTTTGTCGTATACCGGCATAATCTGCTTCGATATAGCTTTGGATAGGGGGTAAAGTCGTGTTGCACTTCCTCCTGCAAGGATAATACCTTTCATCTTTTACAATGGATTTTTAATTAATTCATGCAAATATAACCTTAATAGTGATAAAAACACAACCCTGTAATCATAATTTTTGCGTTTTAACGAGGGGGTTCTTTTGTCTAATCTGCGACATGATACAATATTTCACGTTTTTTGTTAAAAATAAGATATATATAACCATGCCAAATTTCGCTATTTCTAAAAAAAAGCATTCCTTTGTGTTGATTTATTACGATATAATATATTATTAGATTACCAATCCGATGAATAATAAATATTTTGCATTTTTTGCACTTCTTCTGCTATGCGGAAGTTTCTCTATCCACGCTCAGGAAAATCCTGAAAAAGCCAAACAACAGCAACGCTACTTTGATATAAACAAGAATATAGAAATATTCAACTCTGTTGTACGCGAGATGGATATGTTCTATGTAGACAGTATCGATATCAATAAAAGTGTACGAAGCGGAATAGATAATATGCTGAACACGCTCGATCCTTATACTACCTATTTCAACAAGGACGACATGAAGGATTTCAGCACACAGATTACCGGAGAATACGCAGGCATCGGTGCCGGAATAGCCTTTAAGGATAACAAGGTGGCTATCACAGAGCCATTTGAAGGAAAACCGGCAGATAAAGCCGGACTGAAAGCTGGAGACTACATTCTCGAAATAGACGGAAAAGACATGACTACCTGCGAAAAGATAGAGGGTGAAGCTTTCGGGCGTACACTCAGCAACTTTGTAAGTTCCAATCTAAAAGGACAACCCGGAACGACTATACAGGTGAAAGTAGAGCGTCCCGGAGAGAAAAAACCGATCTTGGTAAAGGTTGTACGCGAAAAGATCACGATAGACCCTATACCTTATTACGGACTGGTAGATGCCAAGACGGGATATATAAACTTCAACAGCTTTACCGATAAAAGTGCGATGGATGTGAAGAATGCTTTCCTCGATCTGAAGAAACAAGGTATTACATCTTTGGTCTTCGACTTGCGCCAGAATGGCGGAGGTATACTCGAAGAGGCTGTACAGATCGTAAACATGTTTGTGCCGAAAGGAAAAGTTGTACTATCCACCAAAGGAAAACTAAAACAACTGGACAGAACATACCGCACCACACTGGAACCGACTGATACTGATATTCCGATTGTTGTACTTGTAGACAGAGGTTCGGCATCTGCGGCTGAAATCGTTGCAGGATCGTTACAGGATATGGACAGAGCTGTGCTGATAGGTGAACGCACATTCGGAAAAGGACTGGTACAGTCACCCCGTGAACTTCCATACGGAGGAGGGATCAAGGTTACCACATCAAAATATTATATACCAAGCGGCAGATGTATACAGGCTATAGACTATTCGCACCGTAACGCTGACGGTAGCGTAGGACGCATCCCTGACAGTCTGACCACTGTATTCCATACAGAGGTAGGACGCCAGGTAAGAGATGGTGGAGGTGTATCGCCGGATATCACATTCGAGGAAGAAAAGGTTCCGACTATCACCTATTACCTCGCAAACCAATACATCGTTTTCGACTGGGTTACCGACTGGACCACCAAGCATAAATCGATAAGCTCACCCGAAACATTCACTATATCAGATGAAGATTATGAAGCATTCAAAGCATACGTTAAATCGAAAGATTTTCAATACGACCGTATGAGCGAAAAATCGATGGCTTCACTCAAAGAAGTCATGGAGTTTGAAGGATATATGAAATCTGCTGGAGATGAATTTAAGGCATTGGAAGCAAAACTGGTGCCTAACCTCGACAGAGACCTCGAAACCTTCAAGGACGATATAAAGAAACTGGTAAATACAGAGATCATCAGACGATACTACTATCAGAAAGGTGAATATATTTATACGCTGAAAAACGATAAAGAACTGGCTAAGGCCATAGAAACGCTGAACGATACCGATCTGTATAAGAAAACATTGGCAGCACCCGAAAAAACGGAAGCTGAACATGAAAATATAGCATTGAACTAAAAAACAGAACAGGAGATATTCTCACCGGATATCTCCTGTTTTATCTTTATCCTGCCTGTTTCCCGAAAGGATAAAATATACAAAACACCAACTTACACAATATTTTATAGCTGATACTAAAGCCTTCAACTAAAAAATTACTATCTTTGTCGTCCTATTAAGGGCTAAATATGGAATTACCAATAGACTACAAGTTACGACAAATAGATTTTTTAGCCCGTATCAGAAATATATAAAAGCTATAACCCAATATTAAAAATGGAATATAATACCCAATTAAAAAAACTGGCTCTTCCCGAGTATGGAAGAAATATGCAAAATATGGTCGATTACTGTCTGAGCATACCTGATCGTGAAGAACGTAAACGCTGCGCAAACACAATTATCAACATTATGGGAAATATGTTTCCTCATCTGCGCGATGTGAACGATTTCAAACACATATTGTGGGATCATCTGGCTATCATGTCCGACTTCAAACTGGATATAGATTATCCATACGAAATAGTAAAAAAGGAAGACCTTTTTTCAAAGCCGTCTAAAATAGAATACAGCCGTCCGGATATGGAATACCGTCATTATGGAAAAACATTGGAGAAAATGGCCAAAATGATAAATTCTATAGAAGACCAGAAAGAGCGTGAGCAGTTTACATTGTTGGTTGCCACACATATGAAGAAATCGTATATACAGTGGAATAAAGACGTTGACGATCAGAAAATATTCCTGGATTTGTACGACTTGTCGGATCGTAAAGTGGATATACGCAATTCAAATATAAAGTTGCCTGAAATGAAAGATCTGGGACAACGCAACAACAATAACAGCAACAATAATAACGGTAAGAAAAACCAACAGCAAAAGAAGAAGTAAGGTTCAGCAACGGACATGATAAAGGAGAGTGAAGTTTTTAAAATAGGGAAACTTGTCAAACCGCACGGTATAAAAGGCGAAATAAGCTTTGCCTTCGAGAACGATGTATTCGACCGCGTAGACTGTCCGTATCTGATTTGCCGCATCGATAATATATTAGTACCGTTCTTTATCAAAGAATACCGCTTTAAAGGTAGCGAAACCGCACTTATTACTTTTGAGGATATAGACAGCGACCGTAAAGCCTTACAAATGGCAGGTCTCGACGTTTACTTTCCCCGCAAATATTATGAAGAGGAAGATAGCGAAGACAATATAGAATATTCATGGAACTTCTTTATCGGATTCACGGTAATGGATAAGCTTGCCGGAGAACTGGGTACAATAGAAGCCATAGATGACAAAACACTCAATACTCTTTTCCTCATAAAGGATGGAGATGACGAATTAATTATACCTGCCACAGAGGACTTTATAGAAAAGATAGACCCTAAGAAAAAAATATTATATCTGAATCTGCCCGAAGGATTAATATAACATAAATTATAACTGCCTTATGGACAACTTAAAAAAGAAGATATTTCTGATTCTTTCTTTTATCATTTTAACAGTTAGTTATTCTACTAATATATTTCAAGTTTCGCATCAAAAAGATCTAGGAGATGAAGCCCTGATAATGGGTAGGCTATTGCGTTCCCAACAGGATGGTATCTTTTCGTACGGAGGCTTGCCGGGAAGAAACCTCTATATATCGGAAGCCGAACCCAACTATCTGGAACAATCACTGATGCAATACACATATTATGTGAATGAAGACTCTATCCCCGATCTGTATAATGCGTATATGAGCCAGACCGGAGGACAAGCCATTGTGTACAGTATCGTTCAGGAAATATCCCCTGTAAAGCCCATAACGAAAGTATTGATATTCAGGATTATCAATGGCTTGCTAACTGCATTATGCTTCACTTTGTTTTTCGGATGGATATGCCGTAATTTTAATCTGACAAGTGCTGTCGTCACTTTCATCCTCATCTTCTTTTCTAACTGGATAAACAGCTTTGCATATAACCTCTGGTGGGCTTTGTGGAGTTTCTACATACCATTTATCAGTATGCTGTTGTTCTATGAAAAAAGACAATCAAATCCCGAAAAGTACACAGAGAAGAAAATGCTCGCGATACTGTTCCTTGCCGTATTCGCCAAAGGTATCTTCACAGGTTTCGAGTTTATTACCACAACAGTATTTTCGGCCTTGTGTCCGATGATATATTATAGTGTACTGGAACACAAAAAGATAAAAGAACTTGTAAAACCTGTCATAAAATCGGGAGTAGCGATGGGGCTTGCTATAGCCGCCAATATGCTGGTACTGACTGTGCAGATAAAGTTCTATCTCGGAACATTCGAGGCCGGTATAAAGCATATCATATATTCTTTTGTAAAAAGAAGTACCTTTATTATCAATGAGGAAGGCATCACCGAACCGGAAGGACTGGTGTCATTCATCATAAGAAATTATTTCGGAGGCAATGCTTTCAACTGGGGTTTTATGCCCGAAGGCAGTTTCCGGTTCCCGTTTGTGCTTTTCTTCATTATTTTAGCTATCTGTAGCGTACTTATATGGAAAGTAAACAAACGGCTGACTCCGGCGGCTAGCGAAAAGAATAAAGCATTACTGATAACGACCGGTTTTTCGGTACTCAGTCCGGCATCGTGGTTCATTATATTCAATCAGCATGCTTATATACATACTTTCCTCGATTATATAGTATGGTATATGCCATTCCTGTTTTTTGTATTTATGGTCATTGGACAAACAATACATATTTTCACGTCCCGACCATTTATCAAATCTGAGGCAAGATAAACAGCTTTGTTTCATATTGATATAATATAAGAGCTATTTATCGCTATTTTCTACATTTATACATTATTTTACCGGAAATAAAATTATAACTTTGCTTTTTAGGTCAATGATGTAATTCGTAATTTGAACCTGTTATTATTTTTTACTGATATTTTTATCTATACAGCAGAGTTATTAAAACTCATCTGAACCTTTCTAACAAAAGGTTACAGATAGAAAAGTAATAAAGAATAAAAACAATGCAAAATCGTTACATTCGTTACCTTTTAGTTAAAATTCCAATCGCCTCCTGCTTTAGTAAGAGGATAAAAGGATAAAACGAAAGGCTTTAGCCGAATACTTTGACTAAAGTCATTTTCAGATAATCTTATAATCCACGACTTTTAAGTCGTGGCAACTAAAAAGAGTAATGAAGATCAAAAATAACGCGAAAACGTTACATTCGTTACTTTTTAGTTAAAATAAAAACGGCAGATTAATATTGTATTCATAATAAATGAAAGAACGGATAATAGTAAAGATAGGAAGCCAGATACTCACCCGTAAAGACGGCACACTGGACGTAACCCGTATGTCGGCATTGGTAGATCAGATTGCTGAGTTGCATAAGGGCAATACCGAAGTGATACTTGTATCTTCGGGGGCTGTGGCTTCGGGCAAAACAGAGATCAAAGCCAAAGCAAAGCTGGACACGATTTCGTCACGCCAACTTTATTCATCAGTAGGACAGGTAAAGCTTATCAACCGTTATTCTGACCTGTTTCATCAGCATGGAATCACTTGCGGGCAAATACTGGTAACAAAGGAAGACTTTGCCACACGCCGCCATTATCTCAACCAGCGGAACTGTATGGGTGTGATGCTCGACAATAAAGTGATACCTATAGTAAACGAAAACGATGCTATTTCCGTCAACGAGCTGATGTTTACCGATAACGACGAATTGTCGGGACTGGTAGCTGCGATGATGGGTGGAAAGAAACTGATCATCCTAAGCAATATAGACGGTATATTCAGCGACGATCCTAAAAAGCCCGATGCAAAGCTGTTCAGGACGATAGACATACACAAAGATAATATAGAAAACTCGATACAGTCGTCGAAATCTGCTACAGGGCGCGGAGGTATGACAACGAAATACAATGTTGCCCGTAAGGCAGCCGAAGAGGGTATAGAAGTGATTATAGCCAACGGACGCAGGGAAAATATACTGATAGACCTCATAAAAGGAAAAGAGGAAGCATCTACCCGCTTCATTCCTGCAACTAAAGGTACCAATAGTGTAAAAAAATGGATTGCACACTCCGAAGGTTTTACCAAAGGAGAGATACATGTAAACCAATGTGCACGTGAAGTACTATTGAGCGACAAAGCCGTGAGCCTGTTGCCTGTGGGTGTTACAAACATTACCGGCAATTTTGAAGCTGACGATATCGTACGCATTATCGACGAAGCGGGAAAACAGATAGGAATAGGAAAAACGGCATACAGCAGTGAAAAGGCAAAAGAAATAATCGGGAAGAACAATAAGAAAGCAATTATTCATTACGACTATTTATATATTGAAAAATAAAACATCAGACATACCTTGTTTGTTATGATTTTAAAAGGATTATATTCAGTATTAATTATTATAAGCATGTTTTGCTCACAGCCTTTGTACGGTCAGGACTATCAAACGCTGATAAACACATGCTTCTTGTATTTGAAAAACAATCCGAAGATATTATCTGATGAATATATAAATATCTATCCTGCTTATTGCATCGAAGAAAACCCCGAATACCAGAAGGCAATAGATAATATCAGAATTGGGAATAATGCTGAGTCTATAAAATCTATCAATGCCCTCATTTTTCAGGGAGAATTACTTGAAGAAATAAAGGAAGATAACAGATTCGATATATTACATTCATTGCCCGAATGGAAAGATATTATATCCAGGATCGATTCGCTACAAAAAGATGAGTATGCCTCTCTAAGAAAAGAATTGCTCAATTTACAAAAAGAAGATCAAAGCATCAGGTTACTACTCCTAGAGTCTTACAAAAAATACGGAAGATCGGATGCCATATCTCTTAAAATAAGAGAATATATGAAAAGTATCGATAGCCTGAATTCAGTCAGAATACAGCACTTTTTAGATGAGCATGGATGGTTGGGAAAAGATAAATTAGGCGAAGATGGAAATGAGACACTATTTTTATGTATACAGCATTCCGATGATTCAATTCTTCAGGATAAATATTTGCCTATATTGAAAGACGCTGTTAAATTAGGAAATGCGGAACCTTGGCATTATGCATTCTTAGTGGATCGGATATTAATGAACAAAGGAGAGAAACAGATATACGGAACCCAGAAGATTATCTCTGATGACCCAACTAAATCTTATCTCATACCTTTACGCGATCCCGACAATGTAGATAAGTTAAGGGAAGAAATAGGATTAGGAGCTATCGAGGATGATCTAAAAGAAGACGGCCTCAAGTGGAATCTGGAAGAGTATAAGAAAAACCTTCCCGTTATTGAAAAGATGTATAAAGAAAGATACGAAAGAATAAAGCAATAATGCCTATTTTTATCGTATATTAAATATGAAATTTAAATATGGACGACTATCACCAGAGTATGTTCCGGCAAGTCAGAGAAGCAGGCAGAAGCCTGAACCTGCTGGAAAAAACAGAGATCGATGCAATACTGGAAGCTATTGCCAAAGAAACCGAGTCTAAGATGTATTACATCCTTGCCGAGAATCAGAAAGACCTGCAACGGATGGATACAAGTAACCCAAAATACGACCGCCTGCTGCTCAACGAAGAGCGTATTAAAGATATTGTAAAAGATATCCGTAAGGTGGCCACCCTACCCTCTCCGACAGGAAAAACACTAATGCAAAAAACACTGGATAACGGACTGCAACTATCTAAAGTTACCGTTCCGTTCGGAGTTATCGGCATTATTTACGAAGCCCGCCCGAATGTAAGCTTCGATGTGTTTTCATTATGCCTCAAATCGGGGAATGCCTGTATACTGAAAGGCGGATCGGATGCCCGTTATTCCAATGAAGCCATTATAGACCTCATAAGGAATGTGCTGGACGAAAACGGTGTAAATCCGAATGTATGTACACTGTTAGCTAACGACCGTGCGGCTACCGAAGAGCTATTGAATGCACGCGACTATGTAGACCTGATTATTCCGCGCGGAGGGCAGGAACTGATAAACTATGTACGCGAAAACTCCCGCATACCGGTTATAGAAACAGGAGCAGGTGTATGCCATACGTATTTCCATAAAGACGGAGACCTCGACAAAGGGCGAAAAATTATACTAAACGCTAAAACACGTAAAGTGAGCGTATGCAATTCGCTGGATTGCCTCGTTATAGATAAAGACAGATTAGAAGATCTGCACTTCCTGTGCGAAGATCTGGAAAAGAAAGATGTAGTGATATATGCCGATAAACAGGCTTATGAAGCATTGTTTCCGTATTACTCATACGACCTACTGAAAAAGGCAGACGAAACGAGTTTCGGCACTGAATTTCTGGATTATAAAATGTCGATCAAGACTGTAGGGAATATAGAAGAGGCTATCAGCCATATATCTCAATATAGTTCTAAGCATAGCGAAGCTATAGTCAGCGAAAACAGGGAGGCAATCTCTATTTTCGAGAAAATGGTAGATGCAGCCTGTATCTATGCCAATGCGTCTACAGCATTTACAGACGGGGCGCAATTCGGCATGGGAGCCGAAATAGGCATAAGCACCCAGAAGATGCACGCACGAGGGCCAATGGCTCTGGATGAACTGTGCACCTACAAATGGATCATAGAAGGAAACGGACAAACAAGAGGATGAAAAAAAAGAAGAAACCCACAGGAAAAATTACAATAGAAGATTTTATAAAAGCTGTAAAAAAGGCTGACAGAGAGAATGAGTTGTCTCAATCTGCCGGATGGAAAAGGATAACATCCGTACATAAAAGCAAAAAGGTCTACGACCGGAAAAAGGAGAAGAGGAATATCTCTGATGAGTAACGAACATATCATAAGGCTCGACTACTTTAAGATTTTTCTTAGTCTGCTGGTCATTACATTACATTCGCAGCCGTTGTTCAGTGAGGATTCCCTCACCGGATGGTTCATTTCGAATGGAATAGCGCGTATAGCCGTACCCTGTTTCTTCATTATCAGTGGTTACTTTATATACGAAAAGCTCGATAACAGGAAAGATCTGGGAAATTACCTGTCCCGTTTAGTGATAGTATATATTGTCTGGACGGCTATATACCTACCCACTTATATAGGCACTGTAGCTCCACGTTCGCTGATTACGTTTTCCATACTCGGATATTACCATCTGTGGTTTCTGCCGGCACTCGTAATGGGTATACTTATGCTGAAGGCTGCGCACTCTTTTATAAAGAATGACAATATCATATTGCTAAGCGCTCTGGTACTTTACGTCATCGGGTATATACTGGAATCCTACGGCTTATCACACAGGCTGTTTTGCAATGGTATCTTTTTCGGCTATCCGTTTATCGCAATCGGCTACTATATACGAAAGAAGAGAGTTGCAGAAAATATAAAACCCGTATATATCTATCTGCTGCTGGTTGCCGGATTTGTTGCTCTCTTTACCCAGTCGTATCTGGACTATGGCATAGAAATGTACAGAAATCTGTCTACAGCTCTTATTATACTGTGTCCAGCCTTATTTATATACATCGTAAAGGGAGCTAAACAGGGAGGAAATACTAACGAGTATGTTGGAAAACTGGCTTCGGGGATCTATTATGTACATATATTGGTAATAACAATGATAATTCCCCTATCGGAAACCGATAACATCTATAAATACCCTATTATTGCTGCCGTTTCGATTCTATTAGCTATCTTTATTACCTTTTTGAACAAACGCATAAAAATATTTTTGTAATGAGAACATATACTAATGTCAAAGATCTCGGCGATCTGAACGCTGCCGTAAAAGAAGCTCTTGAAATCAAGAAAAACCGCTTTGCTTACAAGTCGCTAGGCGAGAACAAAACCTTGTTGATGGTGTTTTTCAATTCGAGTCTGCGTACGCGACTAAGCACACAAAAAGCAGGTATGAATCTCGGTATGAATACAATGGTACTCGATATAAATCAGGGTGCATGGAAACTGGAGACCGAGCGCGGCGTTATCATGGATGGAGACAAATCGGAACATATACTCGAAGCTATCCCTGTGATGGGCAGCTACTGCGACATTATTGGTGTACGTGCCTTCGCCCAGTTTGAAAACAAAGAAGACGACTATCAGGAGAAGATACTGAATCAGTTCATAAAATATTCAGGAAAGCCTGTATTCAGCATGGAAGCTGCAACAGGACATCCGCTACAGGCATTTGCCGACCTGATAACAATAGAAGAATACAAAAAGACTGCACGCCCTAAGGTGGTACTTACATGGGCACCTCATCCGAAAGCTTTGCCACAAGCTGTACCGAACTCATTTGCCGACTTTATGAATGAGGCCGATGTAGACTTCGTTATCACACACCCCGAAGGTTATGATCTCGATCCGAAGTTTGTACGCGGGGCAAAGGTAGAACACGATCAGGATAAAGCCCTTGCCGGTGCCGACTTCGTATATGCCAAGAACTGGGCTGCATACGCAGATCCTAACTACGGCAAGATTTTAAGCAAGGATATGTCATGGACTGTGACAACAAAGAAGATGGCGCTGACTAACAACGCTTACTTTATGCACTGTCTGCCTGTACGCCGCAATATGATAGTGAGCGACGATGTTATCGAAAGCCCTCAATCGATTGTGATACAGGAAGCTGCCAATCGTGAAATATCGGCTCAAACTGTTATTAAAAGAATGCTGGAAAGCTTGTAAGATATAGATAGGGGAATACTTCTGATGATGAATATTCCCCTTGTTTTATTAGAACGGATACCCCACAGCAATGTGCCATGCCGTATTCTTCTTTATCTTGTATGGCTCCACAATAGGCCATCTCTTTACGTTCGGGTCTTTGGACGGGTCATAAGCCTTCCAACCGCAATCGAGGCGGATCAGCACATATTTGAAGTCGAGACGAAGCCCCAAGCCCCAAGCCAGAGCAATCTCTTTGTAGAACTCATTGAACTTGAAACTACCTCCTTCCTGACCTTCGTACTCCTGCATAGTCCAGATATTACCTGCATCTATAAAAGCACCCATTTCTATCACCCAAAACAGCTTGCTGCGATACTCTATACTGGCATCAAACCTTATATCTCCGGAATGGTAGTAGAAATTGTCCTTATCATTGCCTTCACCACTACCTCTGAAGTAGTATGATCCGGGACCCAGTTCGCGGACTGCCCAGCCCCTGACACTGTTTGCCCCACCCGAGAAGAAACGCTTCTGAATAGGTATCTGCTGGTTGTTTCCATAAGGATAAGCAATACCAGCTCCGGCATGCCACGCTATGGAGTTCTTATCATCCACCTGATATGTCTTACTGTAGTCCACCGTTCCCCGCACATACTGAGCGTAGTTAGTGCCGAATATCTGTTTAGAACCTTCCGCATCCGGCTTGGTATTAGCAATAGCCGCAGCCAATGCCAGAACGTTTCCGGCTGTTTCAACCGATGCTCTCAACGAGTATATCGGCCTGTTGCGTCTGGTAGGACTAGCCAGATTTGTACGCGAAAATGTATAACCCATACCCATAATAAAGTGGTCGGTAAAGCTATATCGACGAGCTGGAACCGAAAGGTTATTATAGAAATCCATATTGAGGCTATTAGGCGGCAGATGTACATAGCTAATATCTATCAGGTCGAAGATATGTCTGTTCAGAGACAGATTCCTGTCCTGCCATATATATTTGACACCGGCAGACAATACTGTTCGAGTAAAGAAATCAGGCCTTCGCTGATAGGTGTAACTCGTACTAAACTGGGTAGAAGCATGTATACTCCTCCTGAAATCTTTTGCCAGAAATGGAAACATGAAACGAGGGAAAGTCAGTGAGGTCTCCCCTCCTATCTCAAAGTAGTTCTCTGAGAAACTGGTAAAGCTGGGTGTGATCGCTTCATATGCCGCTTTCAGCTTAACACTGAACTGCTCTGCTCCTCTGAATGTATTACGATGCAGATAGCCGAGTTCACCACCTACGCCAAAGAACCCTCCAGAGTTAGTACCTTCCACTCCGGCAGATACACCCTGTTTCTTATCTGGCACACACGTTATTGTACAACGCAATTTCGTCGAATCGTTCTCCCAGAACTCCGTATAGCTGATATTCACATTCTTCAATATCTGTAACTGCGACAAGGCACTATAGGTAACAGAGGTCATATTCTCATTGTAATATGTTCCGGGGGTTATATAACAATTATTGAGTAAGATATGAGGCTTTATATACTCGCCACGCGGCCCGTATATAATCTTATAGCCATCCCTTGTATATACCGACGATTCCTTATAGTTACTAATGTCTCCGTCCTCCAGCGGATTATAATCGACATATAACTCAACCTCCTTTATCACATAACGGCGATGGGGTGTCTCTATAGTTTGCCCTCCTTGTCCCCGCTGGGTAAAAGGTAGTATAATCAAATCCAGATCGACCTGATTCTTTCCTAAAGTAGAATCACCCTCAAACTCTATATACTCGGTATTGAACGCATAGTATCCCGTACGTCTGAATATGGAAGATATCCTTTTCCGCTCTTCTTCCAGCATATCCAGATCAAGTGTAGATCCGGTTTTCACCAATGTGTTCCATCTCAACAACGTATCTATATTGAGTGGAATCCTCCGCAGGTTCTTATTCGTAGACCTCGATAATCTCATGAAAAGCTCCGGATTGGATATGATACTGTCGTTTACATCTATTGTATAATTCCTTATCCTGTATGGCTCTCCGGCCTTTATATTATAAGTCACTTTAGCCTTTTTGTTTTCAAGCTCCACTTCCGGTATAACCTTTGCATTCTGATAACCTTTGTTCTTCATCATACGCTGAAGAGTAGTCACCGACTGTTGGAGCATAGTACTATCGTACAGTATAGGGGCATCTCCGGCATTGCGTAGGGTACGGTTTATCCATTTGGTGGTATCTTCTCCTGACAGATTATAAATGAAGAGTGGCAGTTTGAAAAGGGTGAATGTCTTAAAGTTAGGCTTTTGCTTTATATAGGTTTCCATTTCGTAAGAAGGAATTACCTTCTTATCGCTCTTTACTGTTGCACTTGCAAGCAGATATTCACCATCGGGTACAAACTTTGTAGTACTACAGGATGAAATCAGCAATATCAAGCAGGATACAAAACAAAAAGATGCGAACAATCTAAACTTCATTGAACCAACCTAAACGTATATTAATTATAAACAAGGATGTGCAAAATATGCAACAATAGTAACAAACACACTGATCTCATATCCTGTTTTCACAATTATAAACCTTTCGGATATGAAATGAAGGACAAATTTAGGGTTTTAATTGTTTCTTTTTGTAGTTTTGTTACAAAAAGAATCTTAAACCACTAGAAAAGTATATCATTATGAGACTTCATCATACAGCCCTATGGGTAACCGATCTGGAAAAAGTAAAAGAGTACTACATAAGACACTTCGGTGCAACATCGAACGAATTGTATATAAACTCCACTACCGGATTTTCCAGTTACTTCCTTACTTTCGGTTCGGGAAGCCAGTTAGAAATCATGCACCGGCACGATATAGCCGACAACCTGAACGACAACATTACCCAATACAAAGGCTATATCCATCTGGCTTTTCTTGTAGATACTCCCGAAGAAGTAGATACTAAACTGAAAGAACTGCAAGATGCCGGATATCCCATCCTCAGAGGCCCACGCACGACAGGCGACGGCTATTACGAGTTTGAAACACTTGACCCAGAAGGTAACAGACTCGAAGTCATATCTAAATAGAGCCGGATGAGCCTGAGCAAGAACAAACTCAAATATATACGGTCGCTAAAGGACAAAAAGTTCCGTACGGAGCACGGTACTTTCGTAGCTGAAGGCAACAAGATGGTAAACGACCTGTTGCCATACCTCAAATGCCAGTTACTGGTTGCCACTGCCGATTTCTTGTCCGAAACGGATATATCCGACATAGAGGAAGTCATAGAAGTAAGCGCGAGCCAACTGGAACAAGCCAGCTTTCTTCAAAATCCTCAGCAGGTATTAGCCGTATTCTATCAGCCTAAGTCTGAGAGTAATCTCAATATAGACAACCTGCTATCTCTTGCTCTGGATGGCATACAAGATCCCGGTAATCTGGGAACTATCATACGCCTTGCCGACTGGTACGGCATTCGTCACATCTTTTGCTCGCATGACACAGCCGATATATACAACCCCAAAGTGGTACAGGCTACTATGGGAGCGTTGGCACGGGTTAGCGTCCAGTATGTCGATCTGCCGGAATTCCTCTCCGAAAAAAAGCATCTGCCGATATACGGCACGTTGCTCGATGGCAAAAACATGTACGAACAGGAGATAACCCCCAACGGAATAATAGTAATGGGTAATGAGGGTAACGGTATACGTCCGCAAGTAGAGCGCCTGATAACCCGAAAGCTCTATATACCCAATTATCCTGTCGGAAACCCGACTTCCGAATCGTTGAACGTAGCCATAGCTACAGCCATAGTATGTGCCGAATTCAGAAGGAGAAGCCTGTAACGATGTCTTATCTGACCAGTATATACGCTCTGTAACGGTTTTCTTCATTTACCGGACACAGAGCCAGATAACCGGAGCTTAACCTTCCATTGGTAAACTGTGCCGGATATTGTTCCTGCATTTGCTTGTGTCTATTGAATATATCGCCCTCACGCGCACTAAAATCGAGATAGAAACGCCCTTCTACTCCCTGCACCAGATAATTCTCATAAAGACGAAGAGACAAATACCCCATGTTGTAGCGCATATTGATCTCAAGGCATGGATGAATCTTATAGCTGTCTCCATCTTTATATATCATCATATCCACACCTATACAGCCATTGTACAATCCTGCATATTTATCTCGCAGTATGGCTATAAGACTTGCCTTTACATCATTCAGCAGCGACAAGTCTATCTGCTCAGACAGCCGTTTCTCTATACTATCCTGAGTCCCCAGATAATTGGATTCATAACCGCCTTTAGTATTGGTATAAAAGAGCGAATAACCTGCGAACGCTATTCCGCCTTGCCCGTCGGAAAGAAATTCCATCGCAAAATCAGTTTGCTTCTTCAGTACGGGTTCTACCGATACACTACCCTGCTTTTTCAATATACCGTGCAATATCTGTCGTTCGGTACGTGTAAGTCCGTTAACAGGTAACCATAGTAGTCCTCTGCCCGATGATGAATACGGAGCTTTTGCCAGCAGCTGGCTTTCTGAATTATTTACGGCTGCTTCTATTTCATCCAGACCGGTATAAAACTGAGGTATGACACCATCTTGAATAAATGGTATCCGTTCCCTCATACTTATCAGGCAATCGCGTGCTGCCTGCCTGCTGTGCAGATAAGTATATTCGTCTCTCCACAAGGGGATTCCCAGATCGAGTTCAAGCTCTTCATTCAATTCTGCAAAATAATGTACCGCTTGCGGCGATACTCCCCACAGCCCAATATTCTCATCCCTGTACTTATACAGACTTTCTTTCGATACAGGCAAAGGAATAACCGGGAAATTTGCTCTCAAAAAAGAAAAATAAACATCCTCTTCTTGTTCATTTACCAAAACAACATCGTCAGGCTTGCCATACCATGCCGGCAGATAAGCCAGTTCATGTTGCATAGCCACTACATTAGCCGGAGCCGTGTAATAGGGCGATGCGTTTTGTACGGCGGTCTCATGACCGGGATTAAAGTAGAGAATCATTCTTATTTTTTTTAACGATGCAAAGGTAATACTTTTACCAGTTAACAGTCAGCAGTCAACAGTTATCAAAAACTTGACGATTGAAAATCGAATAATTTTAACTAAAAAGTAACGAAAGTAACGGTTTTGCATTGTTTTCAATCTTCATTACTTTTCACCTTGTCACTCTGACCGTAGGGAAGAGTCTCCTGTCACCATATTATTAATTTTTCATTTTCAAGAGATGCTTCGTTCCTCAGCATGACAGATCAATAATTTTAACTAAAATGTAACGAAGGTAATAGTTTTCCATTGTTTTTATTCTTTAGTACTTTTTCTGTCCGTAGAGGCGAATTGTAAAATCGACGGAGTCAATAATTATTTACCCCTACATTTATAAATTATAAATTATAATTCATAATTCATAATTCATAACTTATAATTCTTCTTATCTTATAGATAAAGATTGCATAAAAAAATAAAAAACCGCAATCGAAAAGACTGCGGTTTCCATGAACTAAATTAATCTATAATATTTGCACCCAATTATGAGATAAATTTCAATGTTTATGTGATAAGTAATCAGAAATACCTTCCTGAGTTGCTTTCAACGCTTTATCACCCTTTTTCCAGTTTGCAGGACATACTTCACCGTATTCTTCGGTAAATTGCAATGCGTCTATCACACGGATAACTTCATCTACACTACGTCCCAGAGGCATATCGTTTACTACCTGATGACGGACAACGCCGTCTTTGTCGATAAGGAAAAGACCACGATAAGCTTGTGGTGTACCGTTGAATACATCTTCACCCTCATCATTGTAGTCGAATCCTCCTGCCAATACATCGTATGCAGTAGAGATCATAAGCGACTGATCGGAAACCAACGGGTATTTCACACCTTTTATACCGCCTTCTTTTTGTTCAGTTTGCAGCCACTTCCAGTGCGAATTAGCCGAATCTGTAGATGCACCCACAACTGCAACGTTGCGCGCATCAAAATCAGCCATACGCTCTTGGAAAGCAATGATCTCTGTCGGACAAACAAATGTAAAGTCGGCAGGATAGAAGAAGAACACTACATATTTCTTTCCTTCAAATTTCTTCAAAGAGAAACCTTCTACTATTTCATTTCCGTTGATAACGGCATTGGCTTGGAATGCCGGAGCTTTTTTTCCTACTAATACTGACATAGTTAATTGTTTTTTAGGTTATTATTTTATTTATACAAATATAACACCTGCAGAAGAATAAGTCAAATAGATATTAGTTATGTTAACATCTATATTCTTTATAAGTCTGATAATATCTTATATCCTCAATATAACGTAAGTTAGATATAAGAATATATAATTATCAATCAGTTATATACTTTTTGTGCCCTTTGTGTAAAACTTTGTGATCTTTGTGGTTAAATTTTGAATTTTAGTTTTTACCACTAAGAACACAAAGAAGAAAATCACAAAGTACACAAGTTATTAATTATACTCATTGAAATTCGATAAATCGCAAATCATCTCTTATGTCAAACTTACATGAATATATATTTAACAGTAAAAATTCTACATATACCCTACTACTTGCAACGAATGAACTATCTTTGCACCCGTATAACAAAACTCTGATAACATGCCTAAATATAATTTTGACGAAATAGTAGACCGCAGGGGTACAAACGCCCTGAAAACCGATGCCCTCGAACCTCGTTACGGAAACCCCGATCTGATCCCTTTGTGGGTGGCCGATATGGATTTCAAATCGCCTCCGGCTGTAACAGAAGCAATCATAGAACGTGCCAAACATGGTATTTTCGGGTACACGTGTGCATCACAGGCATACTACGACGCTATTATCAACTGGGTAGGTCGTCACCACGACTGGGAAATACAGCAGGAATGGATCACTTTTATTCCCGGTATAGTAAAAGGAATCGCTTTTGTCGTAGATTGCTTTTCATCGAGAGACCATAAGGTTATTATACAGCCGCCTGTTTATCATCCATTCCGTATAATACCAAACCTGCATCACCGCACAGTGGTAGACAATCCGCTTATACTCGAAGCCGGACAATACAAGATGGATATAGAAGGACTGAAAAAACTGATAGATCCGGCATGCCGCATACTTATACTCTGCAATCCTCACAATCCGGGTGGACGGGTATGGACGCATCAGGAACTGGCGGACATTGCAGAAATCTGTTATGATAATAACATACTGGTCATATCGGACGAAATACATTCCGATCTGGCTTTTGCACCGCATAAGCATATTCCGTTTGCCAGTGTGTCGGACAAGGCTGCTCAGAACAGTATTACCTTTATGGCACCGAGCAAGACATTCAATATTGCCGGCATTGTCAGCTCTTTCTCCATTATCCCGAACAAGGAATTAAGGGAAAAATTTCATGCTTACCTGTCGAGCAGCGAACTCGAAGAAGGGCATATTTTTGCTTATCTGGCTGCACAGACTGCGTATGACAATGGCGACGAATGGTTGACGGAAGCAAAGGATTATATCCGGAAAAACATTACTTTTGTAGACGAATATCTGAAATCAAACATTCCCCAGATAAAAGCAATGATACCGGAAGCCTCTTTCCTGATCTGGCTCGATTGCAGGGAATTGAACCTGTCGCAAAAAGAACTCGTTTCATTTTTTGTAAATGATGCCAAATTGGCACTTAACGACGGAACGATGTTCGGACAAGGCGGTGAGGGTTATATGCGAATGAATATAGGTACACCGTTGGCGAATATACAAAAAGCGTTGGATAATCTTAAAAAGGCATTGGATACAAAACAAATACGTTCCTGAGTTTGTTTTAAGCGAAATTAGGCACGATTATTGTCAATAGATAGAAAGAAAAATGAGTCTCGATGGACTCGGGTTATTAATTTAAACAAACAAATACTTTAAAATGAAAATTTCAACAAATAAGTTCGTTGCTCTGTCTTACGACCTGAATGTGGGCGAAGGTGAGGAACGCGAGCTGATGGAAAGAGCAACTGCCGAAACTCCGCTCGAATTTATTTATGGTACAAACTCGATGCTTGAGGCTTTTGAGAAAAACCTTGACGGATTGGCGGAAGGTGATTCTTTCAATTTTGTACTTACTCCGGAGCAGGCATACGGCGAATACGACGATGAAGCTGTAGTAGACCTGCCACGCAATATATTTGAGCAAGACGGTGTACTGAACGAAGAAGTTATCTTTGAAGGTAATATTGTTCCGATGATGGATACTAACGGCAACCGCCTGAATGGTTCTGTAGTGGAAGTGAAGGACGATATTATAAAAATGGATTTCAATCATCCGTTAGCAGGAGAAACATTGAACTTCAGCGGTAAAGTTCTTTCGGTAAGAGAGTCTACTCCTGAAGAAATAGCTGCTCTGTTTGCCCCTAAAGGCGGATGCGGTTGTGGTTCGGGATGCGGATGCGGTGACGAAGAAGGAGATTCTTGCGGTTGCGGCAGCCATGGCGAAAAAGAAATGGCAGGCGGATGCGGCTCAGGTTGCGGATGCGGTGGACACTAATAAGTAGAAACTTTATTATATAGTAAAAGGACAGGGAATATTCCCCGTCCTTTTTATTTTCTTATGGATGTAGGGGCGAAAAATCTTTCGCCCACTATATATCTTGATTTCGGGCGAATGATAATTCGCCCCTACTATGATTATTTCTTTATCCAAACAGCAAGGTTCTTACCATCTACAAGGAAATTACCGTTGCCATCGGCATCTATAGTCACAGTTTCCTTTATATCGCCCGTGCACTCATACCATACTTCTCCTGCCCTGTTCTTTCCCACATTCATTACCTTGTGTCCGTCTTCCCCGTTAGAGATAAGGAGTGCAAGTCCCGAACCGGGATGATCTTTATCTCCCATCCGCACAAGTCCGACTGTAGCCGGATGATCAAAGTAGTTCACCTGCTCACCATAGGCATATTTACGACGTATATCCAATAGTGAGTCTATAATTTCCGTATGAGGTGATTTTTCACCTTTTATTCCGTAATAGTCGCCATAGAATACACAAGGATAGCCGTCTTTCATCAACATTATCAGCGCGTACGCCGACGGCTTGAACCAATCCTGTATTTGCGATTGCAGAGAACTGCCCTCTTGCGAATCGTGATTGTCAACAAAGGTAACCCCCAGTTCGGGGTGAACTACCGACAGTGAATTTTTCAGCAGATTTTGCATATTATACTCTTTACCTTTCACTGAAGCTTCGTACAGATTGAAATGAAGAGGTACATCGAACAGGTCGACACTATTGTCCACTGCTTCCAGATAGCTATTCAGTGTCAACAGATCACCGTTCCAATATTCACCGACAGCATAAAATTTCTTTCCTCGCTTTGCTCTTACAGCATCCAGAAACTGTTTGATAAAAGTATCCTTCATGTGCTTGATTGCATCGAGACGCATACCATCGAGATTCAGTTCTTCCGATACCCAGATACCCCAGCGGTTCAATTCTGCTACAACCTCGGGATGATCAAGATCAAGATCGTTACATAGCAGGAAGTCATAATTTCCGTTCTCGGAATCGACACCACTGCTCCAGTTCTTATTATCTCCCACTACACGAAAGATACCGCTACGCTTCTTGGCATCATCGAATCCCACTCCCGAAAAATGCTGCCAGTGCCACTTAAAATCGGAGTACTTATTGCCACGCCCTTTGAAGAGGTAACCTGTCCATGCCTGTATCTCAAACTCGTCGCTGATATCTTTTGTGCGGTCTTTCGGATCTACTTCTTTCACCATAAAGCGTTCGGTATAGTCGCCTTCAGCTTTATGATTCATAACAGCATCGAGATATACCGATATCTGATACTTATGCAGCTCGTCTATAGCTTCTTTTAGTTCTTGCTTAGTTCCGTACTTTGTCCTGATTGTATTGTTCTGTTCAAACTCGCCCAGATCGTAGAGATCGTATGTTGCATATCCTTCGTCTTGTTGTTCGTCTGCTTTGTAAGCAGGGGGAATCCAAACTGCTGTAATGCCTGTTTTATGTAAATGCAGGGCATCTGCCTTGAGTTGTTTCCACAGATTACCGTCATTTGGCAGATTCCATTCAAAATACTGCATCATTACGCCATTTTTCATAACTGCTGATCGTTTAGTGTTAGTTTGCGTTCTATCCTATTTTTATATAATCATAGTAGTGAACGTCTTCCGGCTTATTATTGTTTAACTCAACAAGGAGAAGTTCTCTTGTAGCCGTAGTAACTTTTTCTTTTAATATTATACCGCAATAAGACTTATCTTAGTTTAGGCTCTACAAAAATAATAGACAAAAGTCATTTAAGGGAAATTTAGTTACGAAAGTTTCAAATAAAAAAGTTATCTGTATATTTGCCGGAGCAAATCAATTAAAATACGACTACAAAATGGCACTTTTTAAATCGGGAAATCCATCTTTTGGAGATAGTACATACGAGAAAGCAGGACGAGCTGTAGACAGCAGTCAGGCAATGACCGTAAATGGCGCAATCGGAAAAACAGGCATCCTTCTTCTGCTTGTTGCATTCGGCACTGTCATTACATGGAATATGTACACAAGCATTACATATTCGGCACTGGTTATGCCTTTGTTCTGGGTAGGACTTGTCGGTGCGCTTATTATGTGTATCTCCATCTGTATAAAGAAGACACTTGCTCCTTACCTGTCGCCGGTATATGCGGTATTGGAAGGGCTTGCACTGGGAGGTATATCTGCTATCCTGAATTCATATTATCCGGGTATTGCATTACAGGCCATCAGCCTTACATTTCTGGTAGCTACTGTAATGTTGTTACTGTACCGTTTTGGTATCATACGGGCTACAGAGAGATTCAAGAGCATTATCTTCATAGCAACGGCGGCTATTGCAGTTTTCTATCTGGGTAGCTTTATCCTGTCATTCTTCGGAGTTTCATCCCCTGCATACGCGTCTACTCCTCTGGGAATAGGCATCAGCGTATTTGTAGTAATAATAGCAGCGCTGAACCTCATCATCGATTTCGACTTCATCGAACAAGGTGCAGCATATCAGGCTCCTAAATATATGGAATGGTATGGTGCTTTCGGACTGATGGTAACGTTAGTATGGCTGTATATAGAAATTCTGCGATTACTGGCTAAAATAGCTGCCAGCAGCAGATAAGAAGGCAATAGATATAATGTACAACAAAAGGGATGCTATTTGCATCCCTTTTGTTGTATATTCAAAACTATCAACTAATATTTAGCTGCGTTATTGAGGCGTGATACTGTCTCACTATCCAATTTGATATCTACTGCTTTCAGTATATCCAGCTGCGATGCTTTGGATACACTTGCAATAGGCGCTGTAACCGAAGGACGGGCTATCAGCCATGCCAGAGCTATCTGTGCAGGTGTTGCATCCAATAAATCAGCCACTTCGGTCAATGTCTCTATTATGTGCCGTCCCCTGCTGTTTATATAACTTTTAACCGCATCGGAACGGTTACCGCTCACCGGCTCGTCGAAACGGTATTTACCTGTAAGGAAACCGCTGGCAAGCGAATAGTATGTAACTACTCCCAATCCGTACTCTTCCACCATCGGTTCATACTCCACTTCATATTGCATGCGATCGTAAAGATTGTATTCGGGTTGGATGCAAATATATTCAGGCCAGCCATTCTCACGGCTTTTATCTATGGATTCTTCTATTCTGAATGCACTCATATTGGAAGCTCCGATATAACGTACCTTGCCCTCTTTTACAAGTTGAGCATAAGCTTCAAGCGGTTCTTCGACCGGAAACGTCAGATCGTCATAATGAGTAAAATAGAGGTCTATGTGATCGGTCTGCAAACGGCGAAGCGAATCTTCAACCTGTTTTAGTATATAACTTTTCTTCAAACCTTTGTTATCGGGTGATATTGGGGCTCCAACCTTTGTTGCAATAATAAGGTCATCCCTTTTTCCCGACTTCTTTAGCCAATTACCTATAATGGTTTCCGACTCGCCTCCCCTGTTTCCGGGTACCCAAGCGGAATAGATATTAGCAGTATCTATAAAGTTGAAACCTGCGTCGACGTAAGCATCCAGTATTTCAAACGAGGCTTTTTCATCGGCAGTCCAGCCAAATACATTTCCACCTAACGAGAAAGGATATACTTCAAGGTCCGATTTACCTATTCTTCTTTTTTCCATATGTCTGTTATATTATGTATAATAGATGAACAAACCGGCAATCGTAAAAGTTTTAGGCAGAAGGGAAAATCAATCCTTATGTGTAAACAGTTTCTCCACAATCACATAATCGTATTCGTCTCGGGAGAAACGTTCGTCAGTCTCCACATAGCCAAATTTCTTATAGAAATCCGTAGCATTGGCACGGGCATTGCACCACAGGCGGTCAAACTTCATATCGTTGGCATAATCTATCAGCCACTGCATCAAAGCCGAAGCGTAACCTTTACCTTGTTCCTGCTGAAGGGTAGCCAGTTTACGAAACTGTACTTCGCGTCCATGCAGGAAAACAGACATAACGGAAACCAGCACATCGTTTTCGTATACCCCTATATGTAGCCCCATATTATCGTCAGACAGTTTTACGTACTCTGTATCTTTATCGGGATACATCACTTGCTGGCGAATGGCCAATACCTCATTATAAGGAGCTTCTGAAATTATCATACAGTCAAAATTTATAAGTTAACATAAGGCGGCCTTCGTATGTACTGGAAAATACATCATCGAAGTACCTGTAGTTGGTATCACGCGTATAGCTATATCCTATTCCGGTAAGGAACAGATGATTGTGTAACTTAAGATCGGCACGCAGGCTGATAGCATGCAGGATGGCCTGTGAACGGTCGCCCTGATAGTCAAATTCATGCACATTTATATTGTCCCAGTCTACGTCCTGCGGATAGCCTTTCCATGTAAACATACGATAGATTTCATAATTACCGGAAACGCTTATCTTGTCTTTATACGCCAGATTGAACCCCGTTTTTGTACTGAATCCGCTGGCAAGATTATAATTACGCATATCCACCACATAATGATCACTAAGTGCCCCACCCAAAAAGACTAGATTGGCATGCAAAAAAGCATCGAAACTAATATTCCGTACACGTTTACTCTGATATATCAGCCCTACTCCTGCCGAAGCCGGAGTACAAAATTTGTACGGAATTTTATTAGATACATCTGAAATTGTATCGGAATCATAGTAATCGAAATGCTGATAGAATCCCAAACTAAGAAAATCTTTCTTAGTATCTACCAAGTCCGTTACATATAACCGTCCCAATATATTCAACTGACTCAACATAGGCTGAGAGCCGTGTCCGTTAAGATTGCTGCGAAATGTAAAATAGTCATACGGCTTTTTGTTCTCCGAAGCAAAACGGTCACCATACTCTATATTGATATCCATAGCTGCACCTACCCCCTTATCGAGAATCTCACCTTTCAGCTCCAATGCTCTGACTCCGGCAGATATTTCCACACTGACATCGGGTACCCCAAACTGTTTACCCGAAGTAGAACGGGTACGCCACGCATCGCCATTCAGCACACGGGTCAGCCCACGCGTAGGGGCAATAATAAATCCAGCAAGCTCACGTCCGAGACGGTTCATTCCTACCCTGCGGTCGTCGAGTACCAAATCTGAAGTACGGTAAAATACTTCGCCAAGCGCCAATCCTCCGATAGGCGTAGCCATAATATCGTTGACAGATGGGTATTCATTTTCCATAAACAACTCCCACATGGCACTTCCACCCAATGTAAATAGTCCCGACTCCCAGTAATTATAACCTCTGGAACGGGCTGAATTAAAATAAAGGTTACCATGATACGGATGCAGGAACATGTTGTTCCCCATATCGTCATTGTCCCAAACCCACCTATGTGTCAAGTTCTTTCTTATGGTTTTTATATTTATATAAGCATACTCCTGCTTAGCCACATAGCGGTTGAATGCCCACAATCCCATATTGATGGAAAAATTCTGTGTAGCTGCTGCCAGACCTTTCTTCTTAGAATAATATGCTATATCCAGAGAGTCTGCCGGTTTGGGAGGAACTACCTGATATCGAATCGCAAACTGAGCCTGCGCCGACAAGGTTACTATGAACAGGAATATGATCGTTAAATAAAGCCTGTTTTGCATTAATATATCCTGATTTGTTTCAATTTCTTTCAGGATGCAAAGATAATTGCTTTAATGACATCTTATCCCATTTGCATGTAGAAGTTTCAGAAAGCGTATATTACAGTCAACATAAAAGGTAACAATCAACGATCGCCGAAGCGAAGGCGAGGCAAATGTAACACATATGTCATAATATTTGCATTGTTACTTTTTCTGTAGGGACAGCCCCAATGTCATTAAGCTAAGGAATACTAACCTGATAAATGCCGGTAGGGCCGTAATATTTTACGCACGCAATAACAATATTGACAAGGGGCAAATGATAATTCGCCCCTACAAACACTCATTTTAACTAAAACCTTACAGGTCTATTAGTTTTTAGTCTACTAACTTGCTAGTTCAAGTTCCTCTTTTTCTAGTATACCAGTACACTTAAAACTAGTACACTTCATTGGCTCCGCCGATTTATTAATTCAAAGACTACTATCATTGGCATATTGGCACATCTACTCATTGGCTTATTGAAATATTATAGATAAAACTATCCATTTCTTATACATCAATTCTATGGAGTAACAGTATATTCTTCTCTTACATTTATCCTACTGAATACAACGATGAATGCCAACAAACTACACAGGAAGAAAGCCAGGCCGACAGCAACGATTGTTCCGTCGTTTATAAAGCTGGATACAATAGTACAGATAAAAGCTACGGCCAACTGTATAGATCCGAACAACGCTGAAGCCGTACCGCTGTTATTGGTATCGGCAAAAGGCGTTATAGCCAATTCCGTAGTTGTAGGGAACAGCACGCCGATAGGGAATATATAGAAGAACAGGACGATCAGTATACCTGTCATGTTCACCCCCATATACATAGCTGCCAGCAATGCAAGACCAGCTACGGACATAAACAGCAAAGCATATTTTACAAGCTTATTTGTAGCGATATATTTCTGGAATACACTGGTGAGAAATGAACTCACCATCAGCCCGAAGGCATTAATGGAAAATATAATACTGAATGTACCGCTCGAAAATCCTCCTTTTTCCATGATAAGGAAAGGACCGTTAGCCACATATATCATCAACGCACCGTTCACAATACCTGCAATAAGGGAATAGATGACGAACTTTCTGTTTTTCAGGATACTCCAATAATCCTTTACCACATTAGTTTTCACCTGATCCACACCTTTTTTATGTGTTTCGGGCAAAGCAAACAGGGTGAACAGGAACAGAAATACGCCCAGACCAGCCATTGCTCCGAACAAGGCTTTCCAGTTGGACAACTGCAAGATACCATTTCCGATACTCGGTGCCAATATTGGTGCAATACCCATAATAAGAGCAAGCAAAGCATATATCTTGAGTGTTTTAGACTTATCGAAATAGTCGGTCACTATAGCACGGGAAATTACCACCCCTGCACAACCTCCGATAGCTTGTAGAAAACGTACAACACACAGTTGCTCCACCGTTTGTACATAAATACAGGCAACAGACGCCAGCGTAAATATAACCAGAGAGACCAATATCGGCTTCTTTCGTCCGAACTTATCGGCTAAAGGCCCCCATATCAGCTGACCGACAGCGAATCCGGCCAAGAAGGTTGATAATGAAATTTGCACGGAAGCCACCGATGTAGAAAATGCTTCGGATATCATGATAAATCCGGGCAGGTACAGGTCTATACTTAATGGCTCGAGCGCCGTAAGCAAAGCCAGAATAATAATAACAATCCATTGGATAAAACTAAAACCTTTCATACTTTTTCTTTTTTTGGTGGACAAAAGTAGGAAAGATGTTGGGCAGGTTTCTTACAATTATGGGCTGTTTACTTGCACAAATGGGCTAACGATGAATCTTCCCGAAAAGTTATGGAAGGGGCGTGTAGGGGCGTAATATTTTACGCCCGCACTCAGATAATCATTGACATATAGAAGGAATATTCACTAAGCAAAGCATTGACATATAACAAAGTATGCACATCTGTGTACATAGCGGGCGTAAAATATTACGCCCCTACCTAGTTATCCGATAATTTTTCTCCACAAAAATTAGGCTAGAGCCCTAATTATCTCTGAATTCGGTCGGAGTCAGTCCTGTATGCAGTTTAAAGAATCGGGTAAAATAAGCAGGTTCGTTGAATCCCAGATCGAAAGCTATTTCCTTCAGGCTTTTTTTTCTGAGCCTGATCTCTTTCTTTATTTCCAGTATGAGCTTTTCCTGAATATGTTGCTTTACGGTTTTACCCGTTCCTCTCTTACAGGCTTCGTTTATTGTCCGGTTAGTCATCCCGAAATGATGAGCATAAAAATCGGTTTCGCGTTCGGTAATAAAATTCCGGTCTATCTGCTTCATAAGTTCGGCTACAAGCGAATCGCTTTTATTATCCACAGCATCCGTATTCTCAAAAAGGGCTGAGATATGAAAAAGAAACGCTTCCATATATGACTCCATCAGTACAAGCCTGTTATCTCCGTCATATTCCTGCAAGATGAGCTCATTCAAGCGTCTAAGCATACCGACAGTACTATTGTCAAGCTTAAGGAAAGTACTTGCTGTATATCCGTTCAGATAATCGGATTTCAGATGTTGATTGATATTGAACAATATATCGTTATGTATGGCATACAGGAAACCTTCTTTGCCCTCTACATCCAACCGGTCTATTTGTCCGGGAAATATCAGTACCACCTGATTTTCTTCCAGAATGTATTCTTCAAAATCAAGAAAGTATATTTTATTTCCATCTGTTTTGGTAAACCAGAGAAGCTGGTAGAAATCGTAACGCTGATAATTGTCGAAAACAGTATCGTCTCCCATCTCTTCCAGACGGAATATCTCGATGAATTTATTCTCACCAAGCTTGTTAAGGAATATGTCTTTGTTATCGATCACTTCTATAGCGCTATCTTCCGAATACAAAAGTAATAAAGATATGCCCTCATGCTGAACAATCGCCTGAAAACTATGGTTTAATTTAAATAATATAAGGCAAACTTCGGTTTGTATGGAAATAATCTTGTAAATTTGAAAAATGTTAAAACAGATACTATTAGTCGGAACAGGAGGTGCAGTGGGCAGTATTTTACGGTTTCTCACTTCGGTTTTCGTTACCCGATCCGAACCTTTTCCGTTCCCTGTAGCTACTTTTATCGTAAACATATTAGGCTGTTTCTGTATCGGGCTTTTTGCCAACATGATACCGTCCAACAATCTGCGTTTCCTCCTCATCACAGGCTTTTGCGGCGGTTTTACCACTTTTTCCACCTTTGCCAGCGAAACCATTACGCTGGTAAATAATAATCAAACACCTATTGCAATCACTTATGTCGTATTAAGCTGTGTAATAGGCGTTGCCGCCGTATGGTTGGGAATGTACATCACCAGATAATTTGCATTTTTAGTAAATTTAACGTTCTGAATAATGCAAATCGTCAACAAAAATCATCTATACAATATCGTACAATATAAAAGAACACAAGCATATGAAAAAGCAAATTTTAATTAGTTTAATATTATTATTTAGCATTACCATGTCTGCACAAGTATCGAATAACAAATACGACAATGACTGGAAACTGGTAACCCAGTATGAAAAGCAGAGTCTTCCTAAATCTGCGACAAAGCAGGTAGACCTCATACTGCAAAAGGCTATCTCTGATAAAAACAATACGCAAGTGATTAAAGCACTTATCTATAAGAATAAGTATAAGAGGGATATAGACAGCAGTGACAATGAAGGTCTGTTCCACGATCTGGATTCACTTGCAAAACAGACAAGTGATATTGCTGAAAAATCTCTGTTGCATTCTATGCTGGCCGAATTGTATGTAAATTATTATCAGAACGATCAGTGGAGTATCCGTCAGCGCACTAATCTGGCTGATTTAGTTCCCGAAGACATGAAGGAATGGAGCAGCAATATTTTTAAAAATAAGATCATCGAAAATATAGACCTCTCTATAAAAGATGCAACTGCACTGAAAGGAAAGACGACAAAAGATTACAGTGACATCATCCTGCTGGGAACCGACGGACAGAAGTACTACCCTACCCTTTACGATTTTCTGATGCAGCGTGCTACATATATAGCAGAAAGCATACAAAGTATCGAGAATCAGGAGTTCGATCTTTCTTCTACAGGCTTTAGCATAGAACAGCTGACTGCTCCTGCCGATGAATATATCAAGCTGAATATAAGTACCGATGCAGCAAAAAGTCAGCCTGTATTCCTTTATTATCAGCAGTTTCTGAAAGAATTGCTTTCCCGCGATCTGAGATCGACAGCTGCACTGACCGATATAGACAGGATTGAATACCTGAGCAGGTACTCCCGTTCTTTCTCCGGTGAAAAAAGATTGGAGACTTATACCAATCTGTATAAAAAGTACGAGAGCAGTGAAGTATCGACTGAAATAATAGATAAAATCACTGACGCATACAATTACGGGCTACCCAATCTTAGCGGCCGGGAAGTAAACAAAGCCATATACGACTGGCTAAACAAAGGCATCGACAAATATCCGACCTCTTACGGAGCAAGCCTGCTGAGAGCGAAGAAGGATCAGATGGAGACTCCTGTACTCAATACAGTGGGAAACAGTCTGCAATATCCCGACAGTCTGACAAAGCTGAATATTATCCATAAAAATATTCAGGCATTAAGCACAAAACCTAAATTCACACTGTACAAGGTAGAGAAAGGCAGATACAACATTGTAAAAGAATATCCTCTGAACCTTGTATCGGCAATGACATATTACGAAGATACCCTGTCGGTCGATCTGGGTAATCTGCCCGTAGGAAAATACTGTTTCAGTACATTATCGAAAACGGCTTTAGATAACCCGCCTAAGAATTCTTCGACCAGAGACAACCGTTACGACTTTGTTGTATCGCACCTTATATCTTTCTCACGCAACAGCGGATTGCACGAATATGAGATATTTGTAGTAGACCGCATTTCGGGCAAACCGATGAAAGACGTAAGCATCAGTATCTACCCGCAAGAGGGTGATAGGAAGATCAAAAAGACCGGACTCATAGAAACACTCAAAACCAATGAAGTGGGACTGGCTGTCTATAAAGACAAATTACACCTCGATGACTTTAACAGTTATTATGTGGCTTCATACAAAGTTGCATTGGGTAACGATTCGTGCCTGAGTGCAATGAACCTGAATGGGAACAACTACAGATGGACTGGTGTACAGACTAAAACGGATACCCAGCCGGCAATCTCCGTATTCAACGACAGAAGTATTTACAGACCAGGACAAACTGCATATTTTAAAGCTATTGTCATTGGCCCAGATTCCAAACCATTGGCTAATAAAGCTTATACAGCCCAGCTCTATGATGCAAACAATGAAGTTGTTGCTAAAAAAGAAATCATAACCAATGAGTTCGGCTCTATATCCGGCGAATTTATCATACCGCAATCCGGTTTGTTAGGATCATATCGTATAGCTGTTGATAAAGTATCATGCTATTTTAGCGTGGAGGAATATAAACGCCCTACATTCGAGATCACATTCGATAAAGTAGATAAAACATATACCTTTGGCGAAGAAGTAAAGCTGAAAGGTTATGCAAAAAACTTCTCCGGAATAAGTTTGCAGGATGCAGATGTAAAATACAGCATCATGCGCGAACAGTTCAACTTCTGGTGGAGATCGGGTGAAAGATCACAATTTGCCGATGGTACTGTGAAAACTAATGATGACGGCTCGTTCGAAATCACCTTCACGCCACAGGCAGGAGATGGCAACAGAGCGCTTCTTCGTATGGCAAACGACCGACAAATATATACATTCAGTGTTACGGCAACAGTAACCGATATAAACGGCGAAACACAGTCGAACAGTTACGACCTCGTGGTAGGTAATGTATCTATGGTAATAAACATAGACCTGCCGGAACAGATAGAAAAAAGTCAGGATTACAAGCTGAGTATAGACGCTCGTAACTTGCAGGCTCAGAATATAGAGTCGTCGGGAACGTATGCCATCTATATGCTGAATGAACTCGACTCTGTGCAAAATAAAGTACAGGAAGGTTCTTTCAAAACAGGCGAACAGACAGAGCTAAAGAATAAGATTAAATCGCTGGCATCGGGCAAATATCAGATACAGGTAAAAGCATTAGACGATAAAAAGAATGAAGTGAGCGAAAAGAAAAACTTCATCATATTCTCTTATGCCGACAAGAAACCACCTATAAAAACAAGTAAATGGCTGGTGCAGAAGAACCTCATTTTCGGCAAGGATAACAAGCCTGTAGAAGTAATATTCGGTACTACCGACAAGGAAATGTATGTACTATACCAACTGTCGGATAATGATAAAGTCTTTGAACGCAAAATTATCAAGCTGAGTGACCGCAATGAACTGTTCACTATACCGTATAAAGCCGAGTATGGCGATAAGATAAATATGTCCTTCACTTCTGTAAAGGATGGTGAAATCTACAACCAGAGCTTCTACCTGACAAAAGAAATTGAGAAACAAGATACCAATCTGAAAGTAAAACTGGAAGTATTCCGCGACAAACTCCGTCCGGGACAGGCTGAGACATGGACAGTAAGCGTAAAAGACACAACCGACTCTCCGGTGCTTGCCGAATTGCTGGCTTCTATGTACGATACCTCACTCGATAAATTACATCCTTATATGGCATGGTCACTCGATCGCCCATACAAGGGTGAGCGTTATCTCTATCCGGTGTTTTATAATTTCCCTTGGTATAATGATGGTCCACGTTGGTTCAATCTGAACTACAAATCCAAGACTAACAAAATACCTGAAAGAACTTTCGATCAGATAAACTGGTTCGGGTATACACTTGGTTATGGTACAATTTATAAGGCCTTATCCGGACGTGTTCCCGGTGTAATGGTACAAGAATCAGCTATGGGAAATGGCTCAGTCAGGATACGAGGTGCAGCTACACTGAAAAAAGAAGTAGCAATGGATCAGGCAATGCCAGAAGAAGGTAGTGTTCTAGCATATGCTCCGCCAGCAATAACCCGTGAGGAGGAGGCAAGTACAGCCAGCGGAGGAGGTGAAACATCTCCACAAATTCGTCAGAACTTCAACGAAACGGCATTCTTCTTCCCTCAACTGAGAACAAACGAAAAAGGCGAAACACTGATCTCCTTTACCGTACCTGAAAGTAATACGACATGGCGATTCAGAGCATTTGCCCACGATAAAGAAGCAAGAGTAGGCGTATTGGAACAAATGGTAGTTACCCGCAAAGAACTGATGGTGACACCGAATATGCCGCGCTTTGTCCGTCAGGGTGATAAGACCAGTATTTCGACTAAGATATCCAATCTATCGGAAGGTGCTGTATCGGGCGATGTCCGTATCGAGTTCTTCGATCTGCTGTCCGATAAAGTTATCGATCTGGCTGTAGCCAATCAACAGCAAACATTCTCTCTTGCAAAAGACGCTTCCACATCGGCTGCATGGACATTCGACGTGCCTACCGATATAGAACTATTAGGTTGCCGCATCGTTGCACAGAATGCTTCGTTTAGCGACGGGGAACAACATGTGCTTGCCGTATTGCCGAACCGTATGCTGGTAACGGAAAGCATGCCGATAGATGTAACTGATAAAGGCACAAGTACCTTCACTTTCGATAAGCTGTATAACAGCAATTCGTCTACTATCGGCAATTACAGGCTGACACTCGAATATGCTTCCAATCCGGCATGGTATGCAGTGCAGGCATTGCCTACGATGAGTAATCCGTCGAACGAAAATGCTGTAAACTGGTTTGCAAGCTATTATGTAAATACATTGGGTTCGTCTATTGTCCGCCAATATCCAAAAGTAGCCGCTATGATTCAGGCTTGGCAAAAACAGGGCGGAGACAAACAAACATTGGTTTCTAATCTGCAAAAGAACGAAGAACTGAAAAACGTTCTGCTCGAAGAAACGCCTTGGGTACTGGATGCTAAAAACGAAACGGAGCAAATGCAACGCCTGTCCCTATTGTTCGATCTGAACAATACAAAACAGCAAACCGATGCTGCTACCAGAAAACTATCGGAACTGATGGCAAACGAAGGAGGCTGGACATGGTATAAAGGATTGTATCCTAGCCGCAGCATTACTCAATATATTCTTTACGGATATGCCAACCTGCAAAAAGTAGGACAGGTAGAATATCCGGAACAGATAAAGAGAATGCAGATGAGTGCGTTGAAATACATTGACAAACAGATATCCGAAGACTTCAAAAATCTGAAGAAATATAACAAGGACTGGCAAAAAACCACTTCCGTATCTACCAATCAGTTAGAGTTCGCTTATGTACGCTCATCTTACCGCGACATACCAATAGATCAGGAAGCACGTGCTGCTGAACGTTTCTACACAGATGTAGCGACAAAGAACTGGACAAAGCTGAATCTGTACGAACGTTCTATACTGGCTGTTATACTGAAACGCAACGGAGACAAACTGACGGCAGACAAAATAGTGAAATCGCTTAAAGAACACGCCGTTAACGATAAGAAGCTGGGCATGTACTGGCCAAACAACCGTAGCAATGTATTTATGTCGATGTCGGCTATCAGTGTACATACATTCCTGATGGAATCTCTGCAAGAAAATGGAGCCACAGAGCAGGAAATGAATGCAATGAAACGCTGGCTGCTGATGCAGAAACAAACTCAGGTATGGGAATCGAGCCATGCGTCGATAGATGCTATTAGTGCATTACTGAGCTCAGGTTCCGATTGGTTCTCAGGTGAAACAACAGCTACAGTCATTACTGTAGGTAACCAGAAAGTAGAGCCGGAAAACAAAGAAACAGGAACAGGCTATTTCAAAACGACGTGGAATAAATCTGAGATAAACAAAGAAATGGGTAAAATAGAAGTTACCACCCAAAGTGCCGATCCTGCTTATGGTGCGCTTTACTGGCAATATTACGAGAATCTGGATAAGATAACCTCTCAGAAGGGGGATCTGAATGTAGAGAAACAACTCTTTAAAGAGAATATGGCTTCTACAGAGAAGAACCTTAGCCAGATCACAGAAAGCAGTCCTCTGGCAGTAGGTGACAAAGTTATTGTACGGCTGACTGTGAGGGTAAATAAAGACATGGAATTTGTACAGCTCAAAGATATGCGTGCTCCATGCTTCGAGCCGGAACAAACCACATCGGGCACTAAATGGGCTAACGGACTGATATATTACCAGATGCCGAAAGATGCTTCTACAAACTTCTATTTCGACCGTCTGCCAAAAGGCACTTATGTGCTCGAATATCCGGTGTTTGTAAACCGCACGGGTGAATATTCAAATGGTATTACTACTATTCAGTGTTTGTATGCTCCGCAATATGTATCGCATACACAAGGTATAAAAGTTACTGTAAAAGAAAAGTAGCATGAGAATATCCGCATGGCTCATCTGTACATTATGCTTCTTTGCCTCTGCATCTTTTATTATGTGTGGTAATGCCAATGGACAGAACAATGAACAAATAGAACAGCAGGCTGCTTTTGCCCGATTGAAGGCAAAAGCAGACTCTGCCAAAGCTTATAGTAAAGCAAAAGGTCTCAGCCTACAGTATTGCTTCCTCGTCGATTTTAGTATTCATTCCGGCAAGAACCGCTTTTTCGTATGGGACTTTGCTAAAGACACCATTAAATACGCTGGTCTTTGCTGTCATGGTTACGGACAACGAAGTACTCAGAAAACACCTGTTTTCAGCAATATAGAAGGAAGTTATTGTTCCTCACCCGGACGGTATAAGGTAGGTGAAAGATCCTACAGTCAATGGGGAATCAATGTCCATTACAAACTGCACGGACTGGACAAATCGAACAGCAATGCTTTCAGACGCTGGGTAGTATTGCACTCACATACTCCAGTCTCAGACAAAGAAATATATCCGGAACATCTGCCACTTGGATGGAGTCAGGGATGCCCTGTACTTAGCGACAATATGATGCGTAAGATAGACCAACTGATGAAGGAATCGAAGAAGCCTGTTTTGCTCTGGGTATATATTTAACGATTATATACACAAGGTCATTCAAATATAAAATATTGTATAATTTTTAACAAGTATCATTTTTATTACTAACTTTGCCCCGAGTTATCTTACAAATTAGGAACAGATACAACATTTATTATTTAGTATATAATTAGAGATTTAGGATATGAAAAAGATTGGATTTATTCTGTTTGCATTAATATTATCGACAGGCTTAACCTTTGCTCAGAAAGGCGGCAAAGCACCAGAACTTACATTTGCCAAATCTACGCATGACTTTGGTAAAGTAGAAGAAAAAGTCGGAACTGTTAGTTGCGAATTTAAAGTAAAGAATACAGGTAGTGCACCTCTTATCATACAGAAGGTACGTACAACTTGCGGATGCACAACTCCTGATTATACAAAAGAACCTATACTTCCGGGTAAAGAAGGTACTATCAAAGTAACTTATTCGGCAACCGGTCGTCCGGGAACTTTCAACAAGGAAGTTACTGTTTTCACGAATGTACCTGATTCCATTTATAAAGTACATATAAAAGGAGAAGTTATTCGTTGATAAAACAGACATCAATATAAAAGAAAGGATATATCTTTGCGGTATATCCTTTTTTTATAGCTTTACATATACCTCATATATGAAATACAGACTCTTATATCTACTTATTTCCATTCTTGTCATCAGCGGACTGAACGCACAGCAACAGGAATACCCCGCAGACATGAACAGGTTGCTGAAAGCCTACCCTGTTACAATAAAGGCTTATGATAAAACGAGTATTATCGTAAACGGAGATAAGATCATACAATACAATACACCAACAGACAAGCCCCATAAAGAGCTGATAAACAGCGATGCCATCGAAGATATCTTTGCCTATCCCTATCTAAAGGGTGAAGTAAAGGATATCCCTCAAAATTATGATCCGGGACGAATACGCAGCGAAACCCTTCTGAAAAGTATGTATGGTGCAACCTCTGCCGAAGTACAGAAGCATCTTGTAACTATCACATGGTGTCCCAATCTAATAAATCAGAAACTAAGGGTTACCAGCATAAACGGAGTAGATAAGCAGTTACAGAAGGTATCGGACGAACTGGATAAGCACCCCGAACTGAAAGAGTACCTCCATAGCGCAGGAACATTCAACTGGCGCAAAGTCAGAGGAGCCGACCGCCTCAGCGCCCACAGCTTCGGTACGGCAATAGACCTCAATGTGAAATACTCTAACTACTGGCAGTGGGATTGTCGCTGCACTAATGAAGATGCTACACTGAAATACAAAAACCGTATTCCTCAGTTGATAGTCGATATATTCGAGAAGCACGGCTTTATATGGGGTGGCAAATGGTATCATTACGATACGATGCACTTTGAATACAGACCGGAATTACTCGTCGATTGACGGCTGATCAGCCATCATTTTCTGCCGGTATATGATTTTCTTTGACGGCACATCATATATCTCTGTTACAGAGCTATTCATCCTATATCTTCTCTCACTAATAAACTTATCCAGAGCAGTATATACTTTCAGAACGCCTACAATAACAGAAAACGAGCCTTTGTTTGGAAACTCTCCCACTACATATCGCCCTTCCGGCAATACTTTCACCTTAAACCTGTCGGATAGTTTTGCCATCAAAATACTATCGGCAGGCGTATCGAGCAAGCAGCCAATCTCAGACCGGAGATTCTCCTCTTCTACCAGTTGCGGATTATCGTAATAAATACCTGCTCCCTTTGTTGTTTCTATTCCAAAATCGTTAAGTAGGGCATAATAGATACTGTCCATTACTACAGGGCTTTGTCTATAGCTGCCTGTCACATTCTCATAGACAAATATTTCACCTCCTGTATTTTTCTCTTCAAACTCTACAGTTCTGAATCCTCCGAAGTAGGCATATACTGACAAAAACAGAACTATAATACTGATAAATACAATTATCAGTATTCTCATAAATCTTTTCATTATTCAAATATTATTTAGTCTTCCAGCGCCATAAAGATAAAGTATTTCTGAAAGAACAACGTCCCGGCTAAAAAAGTCAGGACGTTAATAATATTTAATATATGAATTTGTTATTCTATTCCTGTATCTCTACCCTCAGATTCAGTTCGTCCAGTTGTGCCTGATCGAGTACCGCAGGAGCATCTATCATAACATCGCGCCCCGAATTATTCTTAGGGAAAGCAATACAGTCGCGAATACTATCGAGGCCTGCAAACAACGATACAAGGCGGTCGAGACCAAAAGCCAGACCTGCATGCGGCGGTGCTCCGTATTTGAAAGCATTCATCAGGAAGCCGAACTGTGCCTGCGCTTTTTCCTCTGTAAAACCAAGTACCTGAAACATCTTGTTCTGCAACTGGCTGTTGTGGATACGTACCGAGCCACCTCCTACTTCAACCCCGTTGATCACCATATCGTAGGCATTGGCGCGTACAACACCCGGATCGGTATCCAGCAACGGAATATCTTCTTCCTTGGGGCTGGTAAATGGATGGTGCTTCGCAAAGTAGCGTCCAAGCTCTTCATCTTTCTCAAGCAATGGGAAATCCACTACCCACAAGCAGTTGAACACATCCTTATTGCGCAAACCGAGCTGAGAACCTACTTCGAGACGAAGTTCTCCCAGTTGCTTCTGAGCCTTTTCGGTTTCTCCGCATATAATAAGGATAAGGTCGCCCGGCTGTGCCTGACAACGTTCTGCCCATTTCTCCAAATCCTCAGGAGTATAGAACTTATCTACTGATGACTTTAACGATCCGTCGGCTTCGTAACGGACATATACAAGCCCCTTCGCTCCTATCTGCGGACGTTTTACAAAATCGGTAAGAGCATCCAGTTGCTTACGCGTATACGATGCCGCACCTTTGGCACAGATAGCGCCTACATATTCAGACGAATCGAATACAACAAAATCCTTTCCTCCGGTCAGGTCTTTTATCTCTACGAATTCCATACCGAAACGTGTATCAGGCTTATCCGAACCATAATATTTAATAGCGTGAGCATAAGTCATGCGCGGGAAATCGGGAATGTCTATTCCTTTCACTTTCTTGAAAAGGTGTTTTGTCATTCCTTCAAACATATTCAGCACGTCTTCCTGATTCACATACGACATTTCGCAGTCGATCTGTGTAAATTCAGGCTGACGGTCGGCGCGTAAGTCCTCATCGCGGAAACACTTTACAATCTGAAAGTAACGGTCGAAACCCGATACCATCAGTAGTTGTTTGAACAGCTGCGGCGATTGCGGCAAGGCATAGAACTCACCCGGATTCATACGCGAAGGCACAACAAAGTCGCGAGCGCCTTCCGGTGTGGAACCGATAAGTACAGGTGTTTCTACTTCAAGGAATTGACGCTCGTCCAGATAACGGCGTGTCTCGAATGCTATGCGGTGGCGAAGCTCCAGATTGTGACGAACTGCATCGCGGCGTAAGTCCAGATAACGGTATTTCATCCGCACATCGTCTCCACCATCGGTATTATCTTCGATCGTAAACGGTGGTACTTCTGATGTATTCAGTATCACCAGTTTGTTTACTATAATCTCGATCTCTCCGGTCGAGCGGTTCATATTCTTATTCGATCGCTCCTCTACCTTTCCGGTCACCTGCAATACATATTCGCGTCCCAGTTTGTTCGACTGTTCGTATAGTTCGTTATTGATATCCTTGCTGAAAGACAGCTGGGTAATTCCGTACCGGTCGCGAAGGTCTACAAAAGTAACACCGCCACCCAGTTTGCGGACAGCCTGTACCCAACCGGCAAGCGTTACTTCTTTGCCTGCATCTGCTATATTAAGTTCTCCGCACGTATGAGTTCTGTACATAATTCTAAATTTAATGTGCTAATATGCCAATTCATTAATATGCCAATTATAAAATAAGAATATCTCATTGGCACATCGGCATATTAAGTCATCAGTTCATTATTTTTAATATATTTGTTTAATTACATCTACTGTCAGACTGTCTACTTTTCCTTCTACCGCTTCCACAAAAGCCTTAAAGTGTGCACTGGCATTATGCTCGTCGATAGCTGCCTGCGATTTCCATACTTCCAGAATAGTATATTTCAACGGATTCTGACAATCCTGATGCAAATCGTATGAAACATTACCCGCTTCTTTACGGGTTGCATCTACCACTGTACGAAAAACTTTCTCTAATTCATCCTGATATGCAGCTTTTACTACAATCGCAGCGACAATCTTCAATTCCATCATAGCTATGTTCTTTTATATCTTTTTAAGGATACAAAAATATAGATTTTATTTCTGTTTCATACATATAACTACCGAAAAAGCTTTATCCGGCAAATAGTGAATAATATCGGGCACCAGAAGAATTTTAACTAAAATGTAACGAATCAACGATCGACAGAGCGAAGCGGAGTCAAAGTAACGGTTTTATATCATTTTTCAATTCTTGTTACTTTTCCTTCTTGTCACTCTGACCAACAGGAAGAGCCTCTTGTATTATTCACCATCCACAAGAGATGCTTCGTTCCTCAGCATGACAGATCAGTAATTTTAACTAAAATGTAACGAAGGTAACGTTTTTGCATTGTTTTTGCTTCTCACTACTTTTCCTACCGCCTGTTCATTTCTTCAAAGATCGCTATCATTGCACATTGATATCTTATAGATAATTTATCTTCAAACTCATCACTCTAACAAGGAGCAGCATGCCCGGAATACAAGCCGTATGCAAAAAATATGCTTTTTTTTAAACTTTATCCAAATTTATATATAACTTCGCCTTTGCTTAACATATATAACGCAAATTTGGACAAACTAGACAAGATGTTTAATTAAATATAATGATTCAATGAAAAAGTATTTAGCGGAAATGATTGGAACCATGGTTCTGGTTCTTATGGGGTGCGGTAGCGCTATTTTTAATTGGGGAGTAGGTTCTACTGCACAGGTATTGACTGTTGCCTTTGGCTTTGGTCTTTCTGTTGTAGCTATGGCATACACCGTAGGTAAAGTATCAGGATGTCATATCAATCCGGCGATAACACTGGGTGTTTTCTTGTCAAAGAGAATGTCTGCTAAAGATGCCGGAATGTACATGCTGTTTCAGGTAATAGGAGCTATAATAGGCTCGGCTATCTTGTTTGCTATCGTATCATCTATAGATACAGGTTCAGCGTCGTATATTGCTCAGCAAGGAGCTTTTGCAACAACTACAGGAGCTAACGGATTACAACCGGGAGTAACCCTGACAGGCGGTCTATTAGCTGAAATCATATTTACATTTGTTTTTGTTTTGGTTGTTTTAGGTACTACATCTAAAGGTGGTGCAGGCAACTTCGCTGGTCTGGCTATCGGTCTCAGCCTTGTATTGGTTCACATTGTATGTATACCTCTTACAGGAACATCTGTAAACCCGGCTCGTAGTATCGGTCCTGCTATCTTCGATGGAGCTGCTGCTCTTTCTCAGCTATGGATATTCATTGTAGGGCCATTTGTAGGTGCTGCCTTGGCGGCTCTGGTATGGAAAGTGGTCGACACCGACGAAGCATAATTTCTTGCATCTACAATATACTGAAAGCCTCTGCCCAAAGCAGGGGCTTTCGTTTTTTCAGGCTGTAAATAAAGCTAAAATGAGCCGTAAAGAATAATATATAAATTTAAATAAAATCGCCGATCATTGTTAAATAACCTT
>JBEBPN010000027.1:0-59165 GCA_040395895.1 Dysgonomonas hofstadii | reverse complement strand
TATGTTTTATACAAAACTATAAGCCTTAGCAATTACAAACATAAGGCCTTCCTCCGGGATACTATGTGACTTACGGCGGGCAGTTCGAGAACTTGCAGAATGCGAAAGACCGCCTGATGATAGCTGTTCCCGTTGCGTTGTGCCTCATATTTATTCTCCTGTATTTTGCTTTTGGCTCAATGAGAGAGACGATGCTTGTTTTCACGGCGATACCTCTTTCTGCTGTAGGAGGTGTGTTGCTCCTTTGGATGAGAGGAATGCCATTTAGTATTTCGGCAGGAGTAGGTTTTATTGCCCTGTTTGGTATTGCTGTGCTGAACGGAATTGTATTGGTAGAACACCTGAAAGAACTAAAGCACAGAGGGATGAAAAACGTGGATGAACTGATACTAAAAGGCACTACCGATAGGCTTCGTCCTGTTACACTAACTGCCGCTGCTGCTGCACTCGGTTTTCTTCCTATGGCGATTTCATCTTCGGCAGGAGCAGAAGTACAGCGTCCTCTGGCGACGGTGGTCATTGGAGGCTTGTTTACCGCTACACTGCTTACAATGGTGGTTTTGCCTATCTTATTTAAAATGTTTGACAAAAATTTGACTCAGGATGAAGAAGATATTTAAAAATATATGGTTCGTCTTATTATTGGCGTTTAGTCCGGTTGTCTGTTCACAAAACAACCCCGAACTGGACAGACTGATAGAGGCGGCTCTTGCCAACAATAAGGAACTTAGCTCGTATCAATTACAGACACAGGCTTCAAAAGCAAATATTAATACAGCCTTTGATTTTGACAAGACGACTGTTTATTACGGATATGATGAAAATAATGTTGCACCCAATGACAAGGCGTTAAGAGTATTTGGTGTTGAGCAGACATTTTCATTCCCTACTGTTTATGGCGCTCAAAAGAAAGTATATAAGTCTCAATGGGAGCAAAATAAGGCATTATATGAAATTCAAAAGAACAAGCTTGTACTTGCTATTTCTCTTGTGTATGAGCAGATTGTTTATACTCAAAATAAAGAGAAACTATATACACAACTGGATAGCCTTTATTCAGCTTTTTCGAAGGCAGGAAGCCGTAAGTTTGAGTTAGGTGAATCCAATTATCTGGAGAAGATTACGGCAGAAGCTAAAGCAAAACAGATTTATACTACACTGATTCAATTAAAAAGCCAGAGACAGGCTTTATATCAACAACTGAAATCACTGGTGCAAAGTGAGGAAGACTTTCAGGTGTCTAACAATCACCTGAATCTGTTGTACCTCGATAATGTCAGTATAGGCAAGGAGCTGCAAAGAAATTATATGGAGACTATCAGCAACACTTATTCTTCCCAGTTGAAATTACAGAATCAGAACTGGCTGCCCGACTTGAGTATTGAATTATTCACAGGAACAAATAAGGGCTTGGGATACAGGCAAAATGGTTTCCAGATAGGAGTAGCTATCCCGTTATTCTTTAGTGGGAATATATCGAAGAAAAAGACGGCAAAACTCGAACAACAAAGCTGGGAGGCTATGCGTAGTAACCGTGAAATACAGATGGAAAGTTTCTATATGCAAAAACAGGCCGAACTGAACCAACATAAGGAGATGATCAAATACTATACAGAGAACGGTCAAAAGCTCTCGAAAGAAATTATAAAGACCGCCGATATGAGTTACAAAAACGGCGAAATAGACTTTTTTCAATACATTCAGAGTATGGAGAATGCTATCAGCATAGAATCTGATTATCTGGATAATGTTCTTTCTTACAATAAGTCCTATTTAAAGTTACATTACTTCAATTTTAACGAATAAGCGATGAAAAGATATTCTTATTATATACTATTTGCGTTGGCTATTAGCTTTTTGGGTTCTTGTGGAGGAGAGAACAAACCTTCGGGAGGGGAAAACACCGAACAGGAAGATGCCTCTTTAGTTGAGATTACACAAGAGCAATTCAACTCTATGAAAATGGAGATTAGTCCTTTACAGGAAAGAGAATTTGACAATACTATAAAAGCATCGGGTAAAATAGATGTGCCACCCAAAAACAGAGCGAAAGTAACTTCATTTGTTGGAGGATATGTAAAGTCTATTTCTTTGCTGGTAGGTGATAAGGTCTCTAAAGGACAACCTCTTCTGACTCTTGAAAGTCCTGAATATATTGACTTGCAGCAGTCATATCTGGAAATAGCCGGACAGATGGAATATCTGAAATCGGAATATGAAAGACAAAAGACCTTATTTGATGAAAAGATATCTTCCCAAAAGAAGTACCTTGAGGCAGAGAGCAGCTACAAACGAGCGAAAGCAACTTATGAAAGCCTCCGTCAAAAGCTGAATATGCTCCGCATCGACCCATCGCAGGTAGAGCAGGGCAAATTCTCATCTTATATTACCGTCTATTCTCCTATCTCGGGAGATATTACGGCAATCAATGCGAATATAGGCATGGCTATTTCCCCTGTCGATGTTATCCTGGAGATTGTAGAAACACAGGCCATGCATCTTGAACTGGCTGTATTTGAAAAAGATATATTCAATCTGAAAAAGGGACAAAAAATAAAGTTTACCGTTCCGCAGGTTGGTTCTGAGGAGTTTGAAGCAAATGTGTCACAGATTGGAAAATCAGTTGGAGGAAACGACCGTGTTATAAATGTTTATGCCTCATTAGATATAGATACAAAGCAAAAACTATTGACAGGTATGTTTGTGGAAGCTCAGCTTGTAGCAGATTCCCGAAATGCTTTAAGTGTACCCTTCGATGCTGTAACAACAGAAGAAGGCAATAACTTCCTCTTGGTTCTGGAATCTGAAAAAGAAGGTATTTATGCTTTCCGCAAAACTTTAGTCAAAACAGGAGAAAGAAACGGCGACTGGATAGAAGTTATTCCTGACAATAAACTTAATTCTGATACTAAAATCCTTACTAAAGGAGTATATGATATGATGTGATCGTTTATAAATTCCCATTTTTTGATAATACCAAAACAATAAAAAGCCACCTGAAATCTAATTCTCAGATGGCTTTTCTTTAATTTGTCTTAGTCTATACTTTGACTTTGGTGACCTCGGAGGGGCTCGAACCCTCGACCCACTGATTAAGAGTCAGTTGCTCTACCAACTGAGCTACGAAGTCGTTTGGTGAATGCAAAAGTATAATAATTATTCTTTTTTAGAAAATTTTTTTAGCCAGAAACTATTAAAATACCTACTTTTGTATCGAGAAGGCTTCCTTTTCCGTGTATCTTAGGATCAACCACGTAAAAAACAAAGATTATAATGATAAAAAAAGAACCCGCTTTGGTCTTGTTTTCCGGAGGACAAGACTCTACTACCTGCCTGTACTGGGCACTGGAAAAATTTTCTTCCGTTCGCACACTATGCTTTACTTATGGTCAACGCCACTCTAAAGAGGTAGAGGTGGCAAAGGCGATTGCAGATAAGGCAAATGTACCTTTTCAATTATTGGACGCATCTATTATCAGCCAGTTATCGGTAAACTCGTTGACGAGCGATATTGTAATGGATCAGGAAAAACCGGCAGATTCGTATCCTAATACTTTCGTACCCGGACGCAATTTGCTTTTCCTGACATTTGCAGCTGTTATAGCCCGTTCACATGGCATTCGTCATATTGTGACAGGTGTTTCGGAAGCAGATTATAGTGGTTACCCCGACTGTAGAGATACATTCATTCTCTCGGCCAATGCTTCAATCAATTTGGCGATGGACGAACATTTTCAGATCCATACCCCATTGATGTGGCGCGACAAAGCTGCTGTATGGCAACTGGCTGACGAACTACGGGTTTTCGATATAGTTCGTACACAAACCCTTACCTGCTACAATGGTATTATTGCTGATGGTTGTGGACATTGTCCCGCCTGTAAGTTGCGTAAGCAAGGTTTAGAGAGTTACTTAAATAAGGAAAAATAACATGAAAATAGAAGGTCTTAGCCATCTTGGCGCAAAAACAGAGTATAAAGATGATTATGCTCCTGAGGTGCTCGAAGCATTTGAAAATAAGCATCAGGGGAACGATTATTGGGTAACCTTTAATTGTCCTGAGTTTACAAGTCTGTGTCCTATAACCGGACAGCCCGATTTTGCCACCATACATGTCAATTATTTGCCCGATGTGAAAATGGTAGAAAGCAAAAGCCTGAAATTATACCTCTTTAGTTTCCGCAATCATGGAGCTTTCCACGAAGATTGTGTAAACATCATTATGAAAGATCTGGTGAATCTGATGGAGCCTAAATATATAGAGGTAATCGGATTGTTCACTCCGCGCGGAGGAATCAGTATTTATCCCTTCTGCAATTACGGCCGGCCGGGCACGATGTATGAAATGATTGCCAAAGAACGCCTGTTGAGACATAGGCCTCAACAAACATATAGATAAATTAAAAGAAAGAGGTGAAAATGTTTCGCCTCTTTCTGTTTATTATCCTATCTTCGGTCGTTTCTTCTCTATCCGCTTATACACGATTGCAAACCATGTAGGTAATATAATACCCTTGCAGACCGTAGAGATGGCGATAGCCCACCATACGCCCGTAATGCCCATCTGCGATGCCAGATAGTATGCCAGCGGGATACGCAGAGCATTGAATGTGATACTTATGACTGCCGGCTCTATAGTACGCCCGATACCGTTGAACATACCTTGTGTAGTAAGCTCGAACATCATGAATATCTGTACCAGTCCCATCACAAACAAATATTCGGCACCGGCTTTCATCGCATTCTCTTCCGGCACTATGATACCGAATATCTGTGCGCCGAACAGTACAAAGCAGATGCTGACAATGACGCCCACCGTGAGCATTACCCTGATGGTATAGATGTATGCCTTTTTCCCTCTCTCTATCTTGTTTGCTGCATAGTTTTGTGCGACGAAGGCACTTAGTGCAGTAGAGAATCCCTGCGATGTGTTCCATGTCACAGCTTCTATCTGTCCGCCTGTTGTTTGTGCCATCATACCCAGATGTCCTCCGTGAATAGATGCTACCCGCGCCAGATTCATATTGATGATGGCGTACAGCGAGTTCATGATAGATACAGGCGTTCCTAAGAAGAAGATGCGTTTCAGGTAAATACCTTTCGGCTTGATAAAGAACTTGAAATTCCCCAGTATACGGTTGCCGAACTTGATCTGGTAGAAGAACAGTGAGAATACAAACAACTGCGCCGCGACTGTACCTATTGCTGCTCCATGCAGTCCCATTCCCATGCCGAACATCAATATCGGGTCGAGTATCATATTCAGTACAAGACCTGCCGCATTGTTCCTGAAAGGAACTATACTGCGTCCTGCACCATTGTATATCCCTGTGAAGTTATACGACAGGAATTGGAACGGCAGGCTGATAGTAAGTATGCGCAGATATAATGCTGCATCGGCTGTAATGTCGGCTTCCAGTTTAAAGAACGAAAGGATAGGGTAGGCAAATATAAACAGGATGGCTACCCACAGTACTGCCAGACAGATAGATACTGTAGTAGAGTGGGAGGCATAGATAGCTGCCCGCTTCATTTTTTTTGCTCCTATAGACTGTCCTACAGCGACTTCTGATCCGATCATTGCCAGGTAAGCGACAGATGCCGTCAGCCATAGTAACATACCGATAGCTCCGATAGCAGCTTCCGACTTGGTCGCTATCTCAGGATGCGAAACTGTACCCAGCCGACCTACCCACGACATTGCCAGCAGTGTATAAGCCATTTGCAGGAAACTTGTTCCCATTAGTGGCAGAGCAAGGCGTATAAGGGTTGAAAATATTTTCCCTTCCGTCAGATTGTGTACACCTTGTTTCATCTATAATAGCCGAAGTACATGTGGTTATAAATCTTTAAGTAATTTGAGCCCGTATTCCGACGGCTCCCTGATGGCAAGTATGGTTTCCCATTCGCTTCTGAACTGAATGTCAGTATCTATTATAAAATCTTCCGAACCATACTTGTCTATTTTCTCAAACAGATAGCTTACCGAAATATGATTGATGTCCAAAGCCGGTATATATGCCGGAACTAAAGCATCATCTGTAGGAGTCTCCACTATTATTCCTATCTGTTGCAGATAGAAAAGCGTATCTCCCGTCAGCTTAGTTGGAATCTTATAGTTCTCTGACAGCTCATCGGCTGTATATGGTGGCAGCCCTTTCTCGAATCGCTTTACGATAAGTGTCATTATCAGCAGGGCGATAAAGTCTTTATAACGGCGGCTGATATTGGATGTCTCATGCTCGAAACTAAACTTGTTCACATTCTGGAATGCAAAAGACAACTGTACGCCGAACAGGACAAGAAACCATGTAAGTTGCAACCATAACAACAACAACGGTAAGGCAGCAAAACTACCATAAATGGCATTGTATTTTGCTATCCATATCTGTCCGTTGATATACAGCATCTGGAATATCTGGAAACAGATACCTGTAAACACTCCACCCAATAACGCACTCCTGAACTTTACTTTTGTATTTGGAATGTAAATATACAGAAGAGTGAATAACAATATTGTGAGCAGGTATGGGATCACCTTCATAAAAGGACTTATTACCAACCCAAGCAGATACTGCTGTTCGGCTGTAGTACTCAATATAATCGTTAACCCTGCATTACAGATAAGGAATACCGGAGCGATAATAATCAGTGCAAGATAATCGGTAAACATACGGAAGTATGTTCGTCCTTTCTTTATCTGCCAGATATTGTTGAAGTTATCTTCGATATTGGAGAGCAGGTTGATAACAGTATATAGTAATAATATTACACCAATCCCCAGAAATACACCGCCTTGTGCATATTCTATCGACTTATCGATAAAAGCCATTGCCTTATTCAGCATTTCCTCCTGTCCTGCAAAATAGCTGAATAGCTGTGTCTTAACAATATTCTGGAATCCGAAACCCCGAGCAATGGCAAACAATACGGCAAATAATGGCACTATGGATAGTAACGTGCTGTATGTCAATGCTGATGCTCTCGTGAATAACTGCGAACCGTCGATATTGCGTATAGCAAGTATAAAAGTTTTTATAACATTGTAAAGCCCGATCTTTCTCGATGATCTGTCCTTTTTGTTTATCCGCCAGATGTCATAAGAAAGAAAGCGCAGAAGCTTTTTTACAAAATCTTTTATCTTTTCTATCATACCCATTTAATATATAGCCTGTGCCTTTTTCAAATGAAAATATTAAGCACAAAGATAGTTCGTTCTTTGAAAGGAAACGCATTAGGAACGGATAATGTTTAAAAATACCCGTTATATTCAGCCGGAAGTTGGGCTATCGGCTGTATTTTTATATCCTTGTAAAATACCTCTCCCGCCTCACTTTGCAGCTGTATCTTTCCTTCAACCAGCGGTTTCATTGTACCGTTTTCCAGATGACGGAGATTCGACAAAGCCATCACCACTTTACCGTTCACTATGTGCAGGCTCTTACCTTCGTAGCAGATAAGCTCTATGTCGTTCCATTCTCCTTTAGGCTTCTCAACAGTTCCGCTGGCTGCACAATAATATCCGTTTTCGGAGCCCGATCCCATTGGTATTGTAGCAGTATTTGTATCAAATTTCACACCTGTTGAATCCTTCTTTGCCCTTACGTCCATTTGTGTTGCCCCTATGCACCAGTAGTCACCGCTACTGCCTTCGTCACTTGTTTCTATCAACTGAAACTCGTGGCTGGTCATCCATGTGCGCCAGTAATCTGCACCGCATTCACCTACCGAATGATACAATATGCCCGAGTCAAGCGCTTTTTCCAGTCGGGGTTCCCATTTCTTGTCACCCCACTTCATTTTCAGCTTTAGGTGGTAATTTCTGTAACTTTCTTTAGTGAATACACAGCCATACACTTCTCCGCTGACTTTCAGTATAGGTTCGCCATTCTCTTCTGTGACTGTAAAAACATTTTTATAGTTGTTGTTATAACCTACAGGACGGATTGTATCGCCATTAGCATCTAAAGGAACCGCCCCGTTGTAGCCGTTTTTCATCTCGTAGCTGAGATACATATCCCATTTCGAGAGGTCTTTGTCGAGCAAGTCATTCCAGTTATCTTTCTGAGGAGTTGCACTTCCACAAGAGAGAAGCAGGCAGGACAACACAACTAAAGAAATAGAGTTGAAGATGTATATTCTTTTCATATATAAATGTATTTTAGTTTCAAAGATCAAATGTACATATTTACAGCTATATTTTACAAAAGGTAACAAAGGTAACACATCTGTCATTATTTTTTTCTTTGTTACTTTTCCTTGTAAGGATATTCCCACTTCCGCTTTTTTAACTAAAAGCTTACAGACCTTACAAGTTTTTCAGTCTTTTGTAGGGGCGAATAAACATTCGCCCGGTTGTCTAATCTGCGGGCGAATGTTTATTCGCCCCTACAAGTTTAATCCCCCTTTTTCGGGGCTTTGCTGCTCCCTCTCCTCTTGGAGAGGGCTGGGGTGAGGTACATTTTAACTAAAACCTGACAGACCTGACAAGTTTATTAGTTTATAGTTTACTAGCCTACTAGTATAAATTGCTCTTTTTTCTAGTACACTAGTAGACTGAGAACTAGTACACTCATCATCAATTAGCTCCGCCGATTTATAAATTAGCTCCGCTGAATGTTATTTCAAAGACCGCTTTCATTGGCATATCAGCATATTTACCTCGTCTTCACTTCGGTGAACGTTGTTTGCTTATTGGCACATTGATATTCTATAGATAAACATATTTTTATTTCACAATAGTTATTATCAGCTAAGTTATTTATATTTGAAACCATATTATAATAGACGCACTAATGAGAAAAACTATATCTGTAGTTGCTATCATCATATTCTCCTATGCTATGATAGCCTGTAATTTTGTCGGCAACAATCCACAATCGGACATAAATGTAAAGAACAGGAAAGAGCAGAATACCTCCGAACTGGGAGGTTTGCTAAAGGAAGGAAAACTGTCAGATAAAGAATACAACCTGATATTAGACCGTCTGAATGCCGATTGCGATACCTATCTGTCGAGTGACGGGCTTACCTGTGAACAAATAAGCGTAATGGCAGCAGTGGCAATGAAAGAGATGGATAGTATAAAGATCACCGAAAAACTATGTGTTCTTATATCGGAAACTTATTCGACTATCGCCGTATCCAATCAGGTGAGAAACATATACGATATAAAAGAATACTGTATTCCCGTTAAGGAGATTTGGGATTGGTACGATTCACGCCTTACCACCGAAGACCGGTTTAGTAATCTGCGCGACAAGGTTAAAACTTTTGTGACGAACGAAGCCGATAATAAAAACATTTCCCTCAAAGGCATGGACTCAATAGCCCGGACGATAAATGATGACATTGACTTTATTGCACAAAATCTTACCGATACAATCCTTATCCGTCAAAAAATCTCGGAAGGATTGAATTCCTTTAGTGGACGAGATTTAGATAATTCAATAATAATGGGTATTGGAAATCTCTATTCAGGGTTGGCAAAAATAGGTAAAATAAATATTGAAACCGGAGCCGATAAATTTTTTGCAGATAATCTGAAGCAACCCGAACCGCTAAGCTACGAAGAATTAAGAGCCAGTGTAGAATCCCGTCTCGACTGGATGCTCGAAAAAAGACTTGTAAACAAAAGAGATCATGAGAAGTTGAAAACTACCATGCTGGACGATATAGATACATTCCTGAAAGGCTCACAAACAAAAGAACAACTGGCAGCACGTGCAAAGCAGAGTCTCGATAAATTGAAAGGCATTCATCTTGATACAGAAGACAGGGAATTTGTAGCCGAAACCTATTATGATATAGCCGGACGTTGCGATATAGATATAGCCGATATACTGAATAACTGGATGTACAGTCTGTAACGATTACCAGATGGAGACCGATACCACACCGGTCACTATAGCCCAGTCATATATTTCCGTCAACGACAGGTCGTAAGGCATATAATTATTTTCGTTGAACGAAATACATTCGATGTTGCCCTCCGTTTTCGATGGCATTACTTTCTTTACGATACATCCTCCCGATGTAACGAGGGCATACACTTCGCCCCAATGGATATGCGACTGCCCGTTCCACAATTTGCAGATGACTACATCCTGATCGTTGATACTTTTTTTCGGATTAGCTGTATTTTCCATACTGTCGCCATGAACCCGCAGCGAAAAATCATAATCTCCCGTAAACGGAATAGTTACTTTTCTGCAACTGCTGTCTTTGATGGCAATACTGAAAGCATCCGGCTCATTTAGTGAAATATTAGCCGAATCGAAGAAAGGCTTTGCCACGTCCTTTTCGTACATTGGCTGCATGTCAGACACAACAGGCTTTTCCACGATCATTTCACCATTGCCCGTAATAAGCCATTCTACGTTGAGGTTCTCTATTGAGGATATGATTTTACTGGTCAGTTCATATGAAGGACGGCTTCGTCTTTTTCCTACAATATTCTCGGTGACTGTAGGAGTCACTCCTATAGCCATAGAAAAAGCCCTTTTGTTGCTCGAATAAAGCTCACGTATAATTCTTTCTACCCGATCGTTTATAGTATCCATATGTGTAATAAATATTCAAATGAGTATTTTGTTCGCTTTTTAATTGTTTTTATATTCTCATTTGTGTATATTTGTAATTGTGAATATTCACATCGCCGTAAAGATATAATTTTTTAAATAAAAATGTATGGCAAAGACAACTATAATACAAAAAACAGAACTCCCCGAATTTCTACCGCATGGTTGGAAAAAAGAAGTTGCCGCGCTGTTAGGCATACACATCAATACTGTAACGAATTCACTGAAAAGAGGAAAAGGGCATACTTATGAAAGAATAAAGTTTGTCGCTATCAACAAATGGGGGCTGTCTGCAAAATCGGGAGACAATGCCGGTAAGCTATAGGGCGCTTTTTACAGGCTTACTTGTATGTTGTTTAGCCGGTTGCATGAAAAAAGACAGAAAGGTATTTAACGTAAAGTATAAACTGACGATAATATCCCCGAAGTCTACCGAAGTCTTTATCTGCTACAAAGACGCAGGAGGCTATGTGACACTGATCACGGATAAGGATTGGGTGCAGGAGGTTTGCCTGCCGTCAGCAGATGCCGCATCACTGCTTATTATTGCGGAAAGAGATCGCGAGCAGGGGCATGATGTATTTTTGCAGCAGCAAAATATATCGGTGACGGGGCAAATTGTATATGAAGAAAGAGTTGTTTCGGAAAACTCAGGGCGGATAGTGCTGATGTCCCTTCCCGTATCGTCCCTCTGAAGGCTCGCCTCTGATCTAATAAAAAAACGGATGTGAAACTTTCACATCCGTTCTTTTGCTCTTCTTCTCGGACTTGCACCAAGTATCCCCTGATTGACAATCAGTAAATTGGTTTGTTTATTTCACAGGAATGCGTAGATCTACTATCCAAGGCGCGTCGGCATCCTGAGTATCTCCTGCACAACTTATATACAACTCGTAATGATCGCGTGTATCGATCTCGTAGCCTTGTTCGTGGAGGATGCCATAGACATTGTTCCACGCCTCATTATATTCGGCCATAGTAACCTCTACCTGCATCACAAAATATTTACCACCACTTATTGTATAGTGTTTCATACCTTCTCCGGGCTCAATCCCTGAAAGATCTTCGAGGCAAGCCTCCGAACGGAGTTTATCTGCCGGCACTTCTGCCGGATGATCGTGATATACACCCGCCATTTTAGGAGAGGCAGCCCACAGATTGTTTTCTCCTGCCCATACAGCCAATTTCTCAAATGCTTCTCCAATACCCGAATAATCACCAACGTGTGAAATTGCAATCGTTTTAATCGGTTCAAGATTCTTTATTTCTGTGCTAATTGTTTTCATAAGTCTAAATTTTTAATGATTTGTTTCATAATACTTTTTATTTCAACAGGTTTCACCACTGTTGTTGTATCGGCATTTGCCAATACCCATCTTGCCAGCCCTTCGAGAGAGTAAGCCATATAGGTCTGTTCAATCTGACCGTTGGCAAGCTCTTTTTCTTTCGTCAGTCCCATATAATGACATCTGTCGGCAAAATGGCGGGATAACTCTTTGCTTGTATGCAAAACAACTTCTATCAAACATTCAGGGGTGTCGCATCCAAGAAGTGATCCTAACGGCGGATGTACTTTTGTATGTTTGTTACCTGTTGTTTTTATATTGCTGATGCGGTCGAGCCTGAACATCCGGTATTCTCCCCGTAAATGACACCATGCTGCCAGATACCAGCGGGGATGTGAATAGCTGATGCCGACAGCTTCCGTTGCCCGTTTACTCTTACTATCCCCGGCATTGGTATACTCAATCTCTATGATCAGTTTATCATTAATGCTGCTCAATATTATTTGCATCAGATTGGGTAAACTTTCACCTGCATTCCGGCTTTTATACACGGCAATAGTATCGTCCATATCGTGGAGATATTTCTTGTCCACACCCCGTAGTGCAGCACGTATCTTATCCATTCCCTGACTAAAATAATTACTGTTCTGAATATCGGTAAGTTGCTCGATAATCTTTTCGGCAGTGAGGAAAGCCATAGCCTCCTCTTTGGTAAACATAAGTGAGGGCAGCCTGTAACCTTCGACCAGAGAATAACCGATTCCCGAATTACCGCATATAGGAACCCCTGCTTCCGATAGTGTGCGCATATCACGATAGATAGTGCGCAAACTTACGTTGAAACGTTCGGCCATATCAGAGGCCTTAACAATCGGTCGCGATTGTAATTGTACCAATAGTGCCGATATGCGGTCAATCCGGTTTAGGTCTTTATCCACGGTGTTTTATTGTTTATATCCAAATATGTAAGGGCAAATTTCACGGCATTTCCAGCATTTTTTTACAATAATACTGTGCGGTTGGCTAAATTAAAGAATTCTATTCTATAATCAATGCCCAAAGTACGCCAAACTTATCCAAAACTTCAGCATATAGTTTGGCATAACCCGGCTGGCAAAGTTCGCATTTAATTTGCCCACCGGCAGATAATTTTGTATAAATGCCTTTCAGTTGTTCTTCCGTATCGCAAAATACAGTAATGATATGTCCTAAAGAGCCAAAGTCGGATTTTGTACCGGGCAATGTATCGGCCATACTGATAGTGCAACCATTAAAATCGAGGTCGGAGTGGATTATCTTATCCTTATAATCGGCCGGACTTTCCATTTCCTGATATTCTCCATAACGACAGATTTCGCCAATAGTTCCGTTAAACACTCCGGCATAAAAGTTGAGTGCTTCTTCTGCATTGCCATTGAATGCTAAGTAAGGTTTAATTTTCATATTCTAATGTTTTTAATTTAACTACAATACAAAAGTATGACCTGAAATTGACAACAGTATGTCAGCAAGTTTTACTATTTTCTCCATAGTTTTATATTGTAGATCATTAGATATAATTGGGGTAGGTTGAAAGTAAGATAATTGCAAATAAGAAATCGTTGTATTCTATAAAAAAAAACAGAGGGTTACAAGAAATTGTAACCCTCTGTTTTGCTCTTCCTCTTGGACTTGAACCAAGGACCCTCTGATTAACAGTCAGATGCTCTAACCGACTGAGCTAAGGAAGAATTTTGACGGTGCAAATGTAGTGATTAATTTCTTAAATAGCCAAATAAATATGCGAAAATATTGTAGCAAAGGTATTGTTGATCTCTTTTCTTAAATTATCGTTCCGAAAATAAACTGATGATTATCCGGTAAGAGCCGGACGAAGAAGTCGTGTACAATTATTTTTCTTTGTTAGAAAAATAATGTTTTATTCTCCACAGCCGATCTCTGAATATGCGCCGGAGAGCATAGAAGGTAGTCTTTACATCACCTCCATATATAAATGGCTCAAAAGCAGTTTTTACAGAATGTTTTAGTTGTATTTGAGGGTTTAGGATATCAGTATATACTTTTTGCATTAACCCTGTCCGAAATAACTGTTTTAATACCGCATCGTCTCTGTTCTTTACATATAGGTCTTTGTAAACATTGTAACTGGTATTAGCTTTGCCTGCTATTTTGCTATGTACTCCGCCAAAATGTCTGTTGTAAACCCCTCCGAAAAAGTTCAAGCAAAAACCCTTACCCTCTTTTAATGTATAATAGAATAAGTGTACATCCCTGAAGTATGTAAACTGTAAAAAATCTACTGAAATTATACTCTCTTTTCTTATAATGGTAGTTAAAACTTTTGTGAGCCAGTGTTTTAGAAAGTTATCTTCTAAAGTAAAAGAAATTCCATCAGGATTATTGGCAAATATCTCTTTATAATATTCCCATTCGGGTTCATATTTGGCTTCTTCTATATTATAAACTTTAAATCTGTGACTGCATAAACTATATTCAGAATGATTTTCTAAAAAGTCAACCTGCTTTTGCAGCTTGTCCTTGTCAGTCCAGTAATCATCCCCTTCGCAAAAAGCAATATATTTTCCTTTGGTTCGCGGAAGGTTATAACTGATAGATATGTTGATACCTTTCGAGTATTGATTCTCGGTCTGATAAATCGGCTTTATAATATCCGGATATTTAGCTTCGTACTCTCTGATGATTTCCTGAGTGCCATCGGTCGAAGCATCATCGTGTATCAGTATCTCGAATGCAAAAGTTGTTTTTTGCATCAGAAAACCTTTCATACAATCGTGTATGTAATCCTTGTGATTATATGTCAGGCAGCATATACTGACTAATGGATTTTCCGGGTTTATCATTTTTCAAAAATAACAGGTACAAGTTCTTTACAACCTACTGTTCCAACAGTCGCAGTAACAAGGTCTTGCTCTGTCGAGCCGCCTTCGAGCCATTTTATAATCTGCAATGGAAAGTTTACTCCGGCAATATGAGAAAACGGATAATGTCCACTAAATCGGCAGTTCATTTCAATTACTGAGATTGTACCATCTTCGGATAAAATGCAGTCGAGACTAAGAATACCGATATGGCGTAATGATCCTGAGATTTTTTTACTGATATCTAAAAATATCGAATTGTCAACAATTTCCGCAATGTCTGTTTCCCCTGCCCGCATCGCTACTTTCTGTTTTACTATTGTGGTCACGTAGTTTCCGTTCAGATCATTTAGTATGTCCAGCCCGTATTCTTTCCCATTTATCTCTTTCTGTATCAGTATACATGCCGATGGATCTTGTTCCGATTCAAACTTCAGATACGATTCGAAAATCTCGCGATAAACTTTGTTGTACAATACGGTCAGTTCCTCTTTATTAGTGATATGATATAACCCGATCGATCCTGATCCCCATCGCGGCTTGAGCACCAACGGGAAATCTATGAATCCTGTGGCAATATCTTTTTCCAGTTCGGGCAACGATATGTAGCTTTGAGGACTGTTAAGCCCTATCGAATTGAAGAATATGTGTGTCAGCCACTTGTCATTACATGTGTCGACTACTTGCTCTTCCGGTACCAAAAGTTTTATTCCGTTTCGTTGAAATTCTTTTTCGTGTTTAGCCAAGACCAGCAAGTCAATGTCGAACAGGGAAATTATAGCCTTTATCTTATTTTCGAGACAATAGCCGATCAGAAATCCTATATAATCCTTATTGTAGATAGAAGGGCTGATAACATATCCATCGGCTTGTTGCATAGAATAAGTCAGAATGCTGTTCGATGCGAAAACCAACCCTTTACCTTTCAGGGCATCTTTGAAATATTCGATCATATAAGTTCTCCGTCCTGCCGACGCCAATAGGATGTTCATAAATTTTCAATGTTATTGATTTCGTCTCTGATGTCGTCAGATGTGAAGAATTTGTGATTGTTCCGGATTTTCTCGGCAGACCAGTCCCACCATGATATATCGAGCAGTTTCTCGATAATGTCAGGTTCAAATCTGTATTTGATAATTCTGGCCGGATTACCTGCAACTATTGCATACGGGGGAACATCTTTGTTCACCAGTGCATTGGCACCAATTACAGCTCCATGACCTACCGTTACACCTCTTAGTATTGTCACGCCACAACCGATCCACACATCGTTTCCGATGGTAAGGTCTTCGTCAAACTTTGTGTTTTCCAGCAGGGATTCCTGTGGTAACATATTATAAAACGAATCGTACAAAAAAGGGTGGGTAGTTACTTTGTTATAATTATGCTCGGGGGGGCCTATGGTTACGCCATATGATATGGAACAATACTTGCCTATTTTCGATTTGAATACCATGCCGAAAGCTCCAATGTAGGAGCAACGCCCAATATCGGAGTGATGAATAAGCGTACTTCTGTCTATTTTAACAAAGTCTTGCAGATTGGAAGACCTGATTCTCGACATATCTCCGATTGCACACTTATCTCCCAGTGATGAATCAATAACATCACTTCGGTAATATAGTTGGGCATCTTTACCTATGGCAGAATTTTTTACCGATAAGCTTTTATTAGCAGCTCTCATCTTTGTGTATTAAATATTATGCACCGCTTTTCCTTCTCGACTTGATTACCGGGCGTTTATTAGTTTTAGTCGATGGATTCTATCAGATTATATTCGTTGTTTATGAATGTGGGCCTTACCGCTCCGCTCCATTTTCCGTGCCATCCCGATATATGTCTTTCTTCCAACACCTCAAAACTGTTTGCCTGTTTGTGGTAAAAGTATGATTTGGAAGCCGAAACAAACATATTGCTTACATAATATATTCCGTCGTTCATCAGGCGTCCCGGAATGTGAAACGCTACTTTGTGTAAGCCTTTTTTCAGAGGCTTATTTTCTGTGCTGATATTAAATACGCACGATCCGTTGGCATCAAACAGGTGCATACTTACATTTACAGGAAAGCCTTCCTGCAAGCACCAAAACTCAGTTACGATATCGAACGGTGTATTTACTGTCAGATGTGAGCCTTCATATTGGACATAGGCACTTTTTACCTTTATTTTTTCCAGTCCGGGAGCTTCTTCGTAAGACCAGTAATTATTGATGATACCCTTTGTCGTTTCATCCGATAAATAATAATCTACGGCATTATTAATATCTCCTGTATACTTTATCATTCCGTTCGACAGTACAACGCCAGTTTTGCACAGATTCTTCACCGCAGTCATATTGTGACTGACAAATAATACTGTTCGCCCGCCTCCCACAGATATATCTTGCATCTTACCGATTGCTTTTTTCTGAAAATCAGCGTCCCCTACGGCCAACACCTCATCTACTACCAGAATTTCCGGCTCAAGATGAGCAGCTACCGCAAAGCCGAGACGTACAGTCATTCCCGATGAATAACGCTTTACGGGGGTGTCTATATATTTTTCTATTCCGGCAAAGTCTACTATTTCATCCAGTTTGCGGGAAATTTCCGCTTTTGTCATTCCCATTATCGAACCGTTCATGTAGATATTCTCCCGTCCAGTGAGTTCGGGGTGAAAACCTGTTCCCACCTCCAGTAGCGATGATATCCTGCCTTTTGCCTTTATAAAGCCTGTAGTAGGTGATGTAACACGCGACAGAATCTTCAGTAATGTGGATTTTCCTGCTCCGTTTTTACCTATTATACCGACAATGTCGCCCTGTTTCACATCGAATGTGATGTCTTTCAGAGCCCAGACATATTTATCGTTTGCTTTTACCGACCGGTCGTTGGTTTCCCCTATTCTGAGATAAGGGTCTTCCTTACCCCTTACCAAGTGCCACCATCTGTTGAGGTCGTGGCTGATGGTGCCTGTACCTACAAGTCCCAGACGGTATTGTTTCGATATGTTTTCAAATTTTATAGCAGTTTCCGACATAAATCTTTTTTCGCATTATCCGTATCTGTATACTGTTTGTTGAATGTCCGACAGTTCGGATGTATATATAACAAATATATAGTCGAGTTGTTGACGACAAACTATTTCAGACCTTATCTATTAAAGTGGAGTGAGTATTGATGATGAAAGCCTATTTCATCATTATTTATTTATTTGTATTATAAGTTGTGGTAATTATTGTCTTGATCTCTCTTTACGGGTGCAAATATATATCAAAATACTTGAATGCTTCTTATGTACGGATTAGATTTATAATTTATCAATAAAAAAAGCAATTATTATATTAATAATTGCTTTCTGCTCTTCCTCTTGGACTTGAACCAAGGACCCTCTGATTAACAGTCAGATGCTCTAACCGACTGAGCTAAGGAAGAGTGTTATTCTCTCAAAAGTGAGGCAAAAGTAGGGCATATTTCTGAAATATGCAATATCTTTACGCAAAATTTTAAACTAAGAATGACAAAAGTACTTGGAATGGGCAATGCCCTTGTGGACGTTTTAGCCATAATAGAAAACGACAGACTACTAGAACTCCTTGACCTGCCGAAAGGTAGCATGCAACTGATAGATGATATGAAGTTCAAAACTATCAGCAGCGAAATAAATAAGTTGAAAACAGAAATCGTATCGGGAGGTTCTGCCGCTAATACAATTATCGGACTTGCGCGTCTGGGAGTAGAAACCGGTTTTCTGGGAAAAATAGGAAAAGACTCCTTTGCCCGTTACTTTCACAATGATATGGACAGATATAAGGTAAAATCGCACCTTACCGAAGTAAGTATACCATCGGGTGTGGCATCCACTTTTATTTCTAAAGACGGAGAACGTACATTCGGTACTTATCTGGGAGCTGCAGCACTACTCGAAGCTGCCGAACTGAAAAAAGAAGATTTTGCCGGATACGATTATTTCTATATCGAGGGTTACCTTGTACAGAACTATGATCTTATCCGTAGAGCTATTATTCTGGCAAAAGAAGCCGGAGCAAAAGTAGTGCTCGATATGGCAAGTTTCAATGTGGTAGAAGAGAGCAAGGACTTCCTGCTTGAAATTATTCCGCAATATGTAGATATTATTTTTGCAAATCAGCATGAAGCCAAAACCCTGCTGGGAGTAGAACCCGAACAGGCTATATCGGTACTTGCCAGTCAAACAGAGATCGCTGTTGTAAAAACAGGGGCAAAAGGATCATGGGTACAAAAAGGCGAAGAGAAAGCTTTTGTCCCTGCACTGGATGCTGTATGTGTCGACTCTACAGGAGCAGGAGACTTGTACGCATCAGGCTTTGTGTATGGACTGATAAAAGGTCTTTCGTTAGAAGAATGCGGCTATATAGGTACTTTGCTTGCTACTGAGGTTATTCAGGAAGTAGGAGCTAAGATATCGGAAGAACGATGGGATAAGATATTGAAGGAAATAGATACATATTAAACAAATCAGATGACAGGGTTGCAGGATAAAATCGCTTTCGTTACCGGAGGAGCAAATGGTATAGGCAGGGCTATTGTTACAGCTTTGTGTAAGGCAGGTGTCGATGTCATTTTCTGCGATATTGATGAAGTGGCAGGAAAGAAACTCAGCGATGAACTCGACGAATATAGGTGCTCTTTTATCAAACTCGACATCTCCGATGCCGGATTACTGGGTAATACGGTCAATAGTATTCTCGATAAGAAAGGTAATATAGATATTATAATAAATAACGTCGGAGTGGGAGGATTCGGTTCTATCCTTGAAACTTCTGTAAATAAATTTGATAAGATATTAAACATTAACCTTCGGCCTGTTTTTATTACAGCTAAGTTGTTAGCAACACACCGTTCCGAAAATCCTCATTTGAACAGCTATGGGCGAATCATAAACATGGCTTCTACCCGCTATCTGATGAGTGAACCCGATACCGAAGCCTATGCAGCATCTAAAGGTGGAATAGTATCGCTGACACATGCTCTGGCTATATCGCTGAGTAAATATCATATAACAGTAAACTGTATCAGTCCGGGATGGATAGACACCGGACACTATGGCGAATTGCGCCCTGTGGATCACGCTCAGCATCCGTCGGGCAGGGTAGGGGTTCCCGATGATATTGCACGAACATGCCTTTTTCTCTGTCAGCCCGAAAACAATTTTATCAACGGACAGAATGTTGTTGTCGATGGCGGTATGACAAAGAAAATGATCTATGAAGAATAAAGCTGTCTTTAATTGGAGTGGCGGAAAAGATTCTGCTTTGGCTCTATACAAAATATTGCAGGAGCAGGAATATGAGGTTGTTGCACTTCTAACTACCGTCAATCGCGACAATCGCCGTTCTACAATGCACGCTATTCCCGTTTCCTTACTCGAAAAACAAGCCGATAGTCTCGGTATCCCTTTATACATTGTCAATCTGATGTCTAACGGACTGATAGGAGACTATGAGAAGGCAATGTCAGAAGCTGTTTCACATTTCAAAGAACAAGGTGTAACCCATTTTATATTCGGAGATATATTTCTGCACGATGTGAAATCGTATCGCGAAGAAAAACTGAATCCTTTAGGTATAACTGTGGTAGAACCCCTTGGGGGAAAATCTTCGGAGGAAATAATGGATGATTTTCTGGCTTCGGGTTTGCAGACCATTGTTGTTACTACTATGGCCGATATACTTGATGAATCCTTTATAGGTCGGCATATAGACCGCAATTTTGTCAAAGACCTACCCGAAGGTGCGGATATTTGCGGCGAGAACGGAGAGTATCATACATTCTGTTACTCGGGCAGCATATTTCGTTATCCGGTAGCATATAGACTCGATCGCCCATTCCGAAAAACATATCCGGTGAAGATGGATGACGGTTCCGAAAAAGACTTCTCATACTGGTTTGCAGGGCTGTATGATGCAATGAAATAGAATTGGCTGTAATAGCTGTCTCAGATGAATAATGCGCCTCCTCGACTTTTTATTTATAAGGAATCGTAGTGAGCTGATTAGACCTTGTCTGGCGTCAGCCCGGCGCCGTTAGCTTTATGGACGGGGTATCCTGTAACGGGTCGTTCTATGAAGCGGGGCGCAAAAGACCTTTTGGTTCCTTTTGTGGCTTTGGGCAAAAGGAATGCAAGCAATTTATTAATTGCGCGCGGTAAGTAATAATCGAGCAATTATATTGGACACACTTTTTGCAAAAGGCTAAAATGAATAATAAATCATTATCTTTATGCAAAGATTTTGATAGCATGAAACACATTCAATTCATACTCCTTTTGCTTTTTGCCCTTTCACTTCAGATCTCGGCATGTACCACAGCCATTATTTCAGGGAACTATACAGCCGATGGGCGTCCATTGCTCTATAAGCACAGGGATACAGGCAGCTTGCAGAATAAGCTGATGGCTTTTTCTGACGGGAAATATGATTATATCGGTCTTGTAAACAGTAAAGATAAAACAGGCAAAGAAGTTTGGGGTGGTTACAACTCTGCCGGATTTGCCATCATGAATTCCGCATCCTACAATCTCAATCTCGAAGAAGTAGGTAAGGAAGAACGCGAAGGTATTGTTATGAAGCTGGCATTGCAGCGTTGTGCTACACTTGCCGATTTTGAACGATTGCTCGATTCTCTGCCTAAGCCTCTATATGTTAATGCTAACTTTGGTGTGATAGATGCAAACGGAGGTGCCGCCTATTATGAGACAGGCGATTTCAGGTATAAAAAATATGATGCTAACGATTCATCTATTGCCCCGATGGGCTATATTGTCCGCACCAATTATTCTTTTTCCGGCGACAGAAACCGTGATAAAGGACTAAGCCGTTATCAGGCAGCAGAACCCTTGTTCGCTCAGGCTGCTCAGGCAGATGCTATTTCGTACAGGTTTTTGCTGAGAGATGTATCGCGATATCTGACTCACGGGATGACTGAGACGAATCTGTACGACCAGATGCCGCAAAATGCCGATAAGCGTGTCTTTGTGGCTTTTCGCGATTATATTCCCCGTTATTCCACATCATCTGTTATAGTGGTTCAGGGCGTAAAGGAAGGAGAATCAGTCGATCTTACTACTATGTGGACAATTCTCGGATCATCGCTAACCTCTGTGGCTATTCCCGTATGGCTGAATAAAGATAATTCATATCCGGAGATACTGATGGCTGACGAAACAGGGAATGCAAAACTATGCGATTGGTCGCTGACACTGAAAAAACAATTATTCCCTATCTCGCGTGGTGAGGGCAACGACTATCTGAATCTGGCAGCGCTCATATCTTCAGACGGAAAAGGAATCCTGCAAAGACTGAAACCGATAGAAGATAAGATTCTCGATAATGCAGAAATTGTACTCGATGCCTGGAGGAATTCCCAACGCACTAACGCTGCTCAGGTTGACTTCTGCGACTGGGTAGACAAGTTTGTCACCGATTCATATCAACAACAATTTTTAATACCTTAAAATAATAAAACACGTAGACTATGCTATTGTACGACATTGCCATTATCGGCGGAGGACCTGCCGGCTATACAGCAGCGGAGAGAGCCGCAGCCAATGGTTTGAAAACGATTCTTTTTGAAAAATCCGCACTGGGCGGAGTTTGCCTCAATGAAGGCTGTATACCCACTAAGACGCTTTTGTATTCTGCCAAGACACTGGATAATATCCGGAACGCAGGGAAATACGGAGTAACTGTTTCCGGTGATACAACATTCGATTTGGGCAAGATCATAGCCCGAAAACAAAAAACAGTACGTAAACTGGTTGCCGGAATTAAGCAGAAGTTGGCAGCTCATGAAGTAACTGTGGTAAACGAAGAAGCCATTGTAACAGGAGAAGACGGTGAACGCAATATCCTTATTAACTATGGTGAGGAAACGATCACGGCAGCAAAAGTTCTTTTATGTACCGGTTCCGAAACCATTGTTCCACCTATCAAAGGATTGGCAGAAAGTGGCTACTGGACATCGCGCGAAGCATTGGATAATAAGGAACTGCCGGAATCATTAGCTGTTATTGGCGGCGGAGTTATCGGAGTAGAGTTCGCTTCGTTTTTCAATAGTCTGGGTGTGAAGGTAAGCGTTGTGGAAATGCTTCCTGAAATACTTGGCAATATGGATAAAGAACTTTCGGCAATGCTTCGTGCAGAATATACCAAGAAAGGAATAGATTTTTATCTTGAAACTAAAGTCGTAGCTGTAGAAGATGGTAAAGTCATTGTTGAAAAAGACGGAGAACAAACTTCCATTCCGGCTGCACAGATACTGTTAAGTACAGGGCGTCGTCCGGTTACTGCTAATCTCAATCTGGACAAACTGAATGTGGAAACGTTCCGCAATGGCGTAAAGGTTGATGAATATATGCGTACTACTCACCCTAACATATATGCCTGTGGAGATATTACAGGTTATTCACTGTTAGCACATACGGCTGTGCGCGAGGGAGAAGTCGCCGTGAATCATATAATAGGTAACCCTGATCAGATGAGCTATAAAGCAATACCCGGAGTAGTATATACTAATCCCGAAATAGCCGGAGTAGGCAAGACAGAAGAAGAAATGGAAGCCAAAGGAGAATACTGCAAAGTATTGAAACTGCCGATGGCATATTCAGGTCGCTTTGTCGCCGAAAATGAATTAGGGAATGGTGTATGCAAATTGATTCTGGACTATGACGAAAAAGTTATCGGATGTCACATGTTGGGGAATCCTGCTTCCGAACTCATCGTTATTGCCGGAATTGCTATAGAAAAAGGCTTCACGGTCGAAGAATTCCGTAAGATTGTATTTCCGCATCCTACCGTAGGAGAAATAATACATGAGGTACTTTTTTCATGATTTTATATTAAGAATGTAGGGGCGAATAAGCATTCGCCCGATGTCGGATTTTTCTGATATCCAATTCTTATTCAAAGATAAAGCGGGCGGATAAATATCCGCCCCTACACTAAAGAATCAGTGGATTATTCTTCTTAGCTCTGTCTCGGGTCTATACCCCACATCAGCTTGTTTCGCAATGTGTTGTAGAATGTGTTTTCTTTCCGCTTGATCACGTTCAGGCTGAAATCCGCTTTCGATACGGTCAGTTTAGTTCCTGTTTTGAATACATTGGAACGTCCGTCCAGCGATATAAGGAAACTGTTGTTGCGGCTTTCTATATCCAGTGTTATTATGCTACTGTCGGGCACTACCAACGGCCTGTTGCTCAGGCTGTGAGGAGCTACGGCAGCTATAACGAAGTTTGCGGCAGTAGGTACCATTACCGGCCCGCCCACGCTAAGGGCGTATGCCGTAGAACCGGTCGGGGTAGCTATTATCAGACCATCAGCTTCGTATGAAGTAAGGAACTCATCGTCTATGTATGTATGTACGGTTATCATCGAAGCTGTGTCCTGTTTCAATATCGCTATTTCATTCAGGGCATAGTTGAATCCGTGATAATCCTTATGTTCTGTAGTCAGATGCAGCTGGCTGCGGTGCTCTATCCTGTAATTGCCCGAAAAAATATCGGTAAAAGTGGCTTCCAGGTCTTTTTCTCCCACATCGGCAAGAAATCCAAGTCTTCCTGCATTGATTCCCAATATGGGTATATTCTTTTTCCCTATCATAGATGTTGTACGCAGGAAAGTACCGTCTCCACCTATACTGATAACAAGGTCTACACTGAAGTGGTCGTTACGTATTACTTTGGCCGAGCTGTATTGCAGGTTGAGTGTATCTCTCAGATAGATGTAGAATTTCTCCTGAATATACAATTCCACATTATTATCCAGCAAAATACTGAACAGCTTTTCAACCTGTTCCTTTTTCTGATGCTTACTACCAAAGACTGCTATTTTCATCATTCATTCTTTTTAGCATAATTTCACTTTCTGCGAAACAAATAACACCTAAAGCTGTTAATAATTTGGAACTGATATTCACTATCTCGCCAATTCATATTACATTTGTAGCTTGGTATCGTTCTGCAAAGTTGCTAAAAAGTTCGGATATGTGAATTGTTTTTAGCATTTATATACAGATTGGTATTTTATTAATTGTTTTTCATGACCAAATTAAGCGTAAATATTAACAAAGTAGCTACACTGCGCAATGCTAGGGGAGGGAATGTTCCCGATGTAGTGAAAGTTGCACTGGACTGTGAAAAGTTTGGAGCCGATGGTATTACTGTACATCCTCGTCCTGATGAAAGGCATATTCGTTTCAAAGACGTACATGACCTGAAAGCTAAAATTCGTACTGAATTTAATATCGAAGGCTACCCTACACAAAAGTTTGTCGATCTGGTTACAACAATCAGACCTACACAGGTAACTCTTGTTCCCGACGCGCCGGATGCCATTACGTCCAATGCCGGATGGGATACGGTCGAAAATCAACAGCTTTTGTCAGATTTGGTAGACGAGTTCAGGGCAGTAGGGGTGCGCACATCCATATTTATAGGTACAGATCTTAAAATGATAGAATGCGCGGCAAAGACAGGTACAGACCGTATAGAACTATATACCGAGCCTTATGCTGCTACTTATGCTAAGAATAAGGAAGCAGCTTTAGCCCCTTTCCTGGAAGCAGCAAAACTGGCTAAAAAACTTGGCCTGGGTGTAAATGCAGGGCACGATTTGAGTCTTGAGAATTTGCACTTCCTGTATAAGAACATTCCATGGCTGGATGAAGTATCCATAGGACATGCACTAATAAGCGATGCTTTATATCTGGGCTTGGAAAAGACAATAGAACTATATAAAGACTGTCTGAAAGAGACGCCCGAACAAATATAATAACTGTAAGAATGGAGGCACAAAAAGATAGAATGATAAGCTTAGGAGCGACCATCGGTTTTCATGTGCTGGTGATTGTAGCTCTTCTGCTTTATACGCTCGATCTGACACCGATAACCCGTCACGCCGACGAATTGGAAGGTGTGCCTGTTATGTTCGGCAATGTGCCCGATGCTTTCGGTGACGATGAACCTTTCGGCAGAGGTAGTGGCGAAGATGTAGGTGCAAGTGAAAATACTTCACCGGATGTATCGCCCGATCCGCTTCCGATGATGGAAAATACCGTAAAGGAAACCAAACCTGTGGTAACCAATACCAATAAAGCTCCTGTTACACAGGACATGGAAGAAACGGTAGCTATAAAAGAAGCAAAACGCAAAGCCGAAGAGAAAAAAGAACAGGAGGCAGCCGAGCAACGCCAGAAAGCAGAAGCCGATCGTATTGCAAAACTGGAAGCAGAGAAGAAAGGACAGATAAATAATCAGATGGCCGGATTGTTCGGTAATGGTACAGGTAGCGGTAGTCGCGGAAATACGGAAGGAACAGGCACACAAGGAGTAACTACCGGTAATGCCAGTTATGGTAAAACATCCGGAGTAGGAGGCTGGGGATCTTTCGATCTGGGAGGCCGTAGTCTTGGTAGCGGAGGCCTTGCAAAACCTAATTACTCGGTAGATGACTATGGTACTGTTGTTGTAGATATCCTCGTAAATGCCAAAGGCGATGTGGTGGAAGCTACTATCGGCAAAGGAACAAATACACCGAATACCAATCTTAGAAATGAGGCTGTCAGAGCAGCTAAGCGTACCAAGTTCAATGCCGTTTCGGCTGTTACCAATCAGAAAGGAACAATCACATATAAGTTTAATCTAAATTAAATTGATATGAAGACTATATTTATATTTCTTACAACCGGATTTGAAGAAATAGAAGCTTTGGCTACTATAGATGTTCTTCGCCGTGCTGAATTCGATGTTAAGTCTGTATCATTGACAGATAGTAAACAAGTGATGAGTAGCCATCAGGTTATCGTTACTGCTGATTTAATGTTCGATCAGGTAGATTTCTCTCAGGCTGAAATGTTGGTTTTGCCGGGCGGTACAACCAAATTTAATGAGCATGAGAATATGAAGAAAGAATTGCTCGCTTTTGTTAACAAGGGAGAGAAAATCGCAGCTATTTGCGCTTCACCGATGGTACTGGGAGGACTTGGACTCCTTAAAGGGAAAAATGCAACATGCTATCCCGGATTTGAAAAATATCTGGATGGAGCCAATCTGCAAACCGATAAAGCTGTGGTTGTAGACGGAAATATAACAACCGGACGTGGTCCCGGACTTACTATCGACTTTGCGTTGAATTTGGTAGAACAGCTCGGCGGAAAAGAAAAGAGGGATGCAGTAGCAGCCGGATTGCTAGTCAAATAAACTTAAAAATGAATGATGGGATTAGCTTCCATCATTCTTATTATATATACAATAGAAATACAGAACTAAGAAATGGAATTTTTACACGAAGTTTGGACTTTTTTCCTCAATCTGCTAAGAGATACCGGAGGCACTCTCGATATGCTGGTAACCGAATATGGAGTATGGGTATATGCTATACTGTTTTTGATAATATTTTGTGAAACGGGGTTGGTGGTTACGCCATTCCTTCCGGGTGATTCTTTGTTGTTTTTGGCGGGAGCCATAGCTGTGCGCCCCGATAATCCGCTGCATATCTATTTCCTTGTCGGAATACTCATCGTAGCAGCTATTATAGGCGATGCCGTAAATTATACTATAGGGCGATTCTTCGGACAGAAACTGTTTAGTAATCCAAACTCCAAGATATTCAAACAAGAGTATCTGGAGAAGACTAATAAGTTCTACGAAAAGCATGGTGGAAAGACAATTATCTTAGCACGCTTTGTTCCTATTGTTCGCACATTCGCGCCATTTGTAGCAGGTATGGGTAAGATGAGCTATAAACATTTCTTCTCGTACAACGTTATAGGAGGTATAGCATGGGTTACTATCTTTTGTGCATTAGGCGCTATAATAGGAAGTAACGCATGGGTAGAGAAAAATCTGGATAAGGTGGTTATTATCATCGTTGTAGTATCTATCCTTCCGGGTGTATATGAAGTGCTGAAAGCAAAATGGGAATCTAAAAAAGCGGCTAAAGCAGATACTGAATAAATCGAGGCTGAAAATATAGAGATATAAAGAGTCTGAGACTTTAATTCTTATACCACTGACACCAACAGTACATATATGTGCTTATGGTGGAGGTGGTTTCTTATTTTACAGAATCATAAACTACTACTTATATGAATTATATAGCAAACATACCCGAAGCGGGATATAAGAAACGGCTGGTTATTATCGGAGGTGGTTTTGCCGGACTCGAATTGGCGAAGAAGATAGATAAGAAGCAATATCAGGTGGTGCTGTTGGATAAAAATAATTACTATCAGTTTCAGCCCTTGTTCTATCAGGTAGCAACAGGCGGACTCGAACCGAGCTCGATTTCTTATCCGCACAGAAAGAATTTTCAGAAGAATAAGAATTTCCATTTTCGTATGTGTGAAGCACAATCGGTAGATGCGGAACGCTGTATTGTAAAAACCAATATTGGCGATATCAATTATGATTATCTGGTTATTTCTACAGGATGCGATACAAACTATTTCGGAAATGAAAGCCTCAAAGAAACGACTTTTGCTTTGAAATCCGTATCGGAATCTTTATTACTGCGAAACAGGATATTACTGAGCTTTGAAGAAGCATTAAGTGCAAAAGATGAAGGGGAATTAAAAGAGATTCTGTCATTCGTTATCGTTGGGGGTGGTGCTACAGGGGTAGAGCTGGCAGGCTCTTTAGCTGATATGAAAAAATCTATCCTGCCTAAAGATTATCCCGAAATCGATTTCTCGAAAATGGAAATACATCTGGTAGATGCATCACCTCGTCTGTTGTTTGCCATGTCGGAAGAAGCTTCCGAAAAGGCAGCGGAAACATTGAAGCGACGGGGAGTGATTATTCATCAGGACATATCGGTGAAATCCTTCGATAAGCCTTATGTCGAAATCAGTAACGGAACAAAGCTTCGTAGCCGTAATGTATTCTGGGTGGCAGGAGTAAAACCGAATAGTCTTGCCGGACTAGGCGAGTCTGCATACAACAGAGGGCGTCTTGCAGTAAATGAGTTTAATCAGGTAAACGGTTACGAAGATATTTTTGCTTTAGGTGACACAGCTTTGCTTATTTCCGACAACAGCCCTAAAGGACACCCACAGGTTGCTCAGGTTGCTTTGCAAATGGCAAAGCAGTTGGCAAAGAACCTGAATAAGACAGCAGAGGCTAAAGCATGGGATAAATTTGTTTATGCCGACAAAGGGTCGTTGGCTACTATCGGGCGTAATGCTGCTGTTGCCGATTTGGGTAAATTTCGTTTTGGAGGACGATTTGCATGGTGGCTTTGGCTGTGGGTACACATACTTTCCATTGTCGGTATGCGGAATAAGGTATCGGTATTTATCGACTGGGTATGGAGTTATCTCAATTATGATGTATCGTTGCGTCTGTTTATACGCCCTAAATTTAATAAAATGTATAAAGAGGAGTAGGAGTGGTTCTCAGCTGTCACCTAAAAAAGTTATCTTTACAGAGCTAATATACTGACCGGAATGAGAACAGAACAGGAGATATTTGATCTGGTTCTTGGCTTTGCAAAGAACGATGAAAGGGTGAGAGCTGTAGGCATGGAAGGCTCCCGTATGAATAAGAATGTGCCTCGCGATATATTTCAGGATTATGATATGTCGTATATCGTTACCGATATGGATTCCTTTATTTCAGACAAGCACTGGATAAATGTATTCGGAGAACGCATTATACTACAGACTCCCGAAGCGATGTCTTTGTTTCCGCCCGAACTGGGTAACTGGTTTTCATACCTTATGCTGTTTGCAGACGGAACACGGATTGACTTGCTACTGATTCCTATAGCTGAATCAGAACTATATTATAAAAGCGATAAGCTGGTGAAAATCCTGCTGGATAAAGACGGTATATTCCCAGCCCTTCCCGAACCGTCAGACGAAGATTATCATGTGAAACGTCCTTCCGCAGAATTCTTTGCCGATTGTTGTAACGAGTTTTGGTGGGTTTCTACCTATGTGGCAAAGGGACTGTGGCGAAAAGAAATACTTTATGCAAATTACCATCTCGATACTATCTTGCGCCCCAGTTTGTTGCGAATGATGGAGTGGAAAGTAGGCATAGAGACTGACTTCTCGCTGAGTGTAGGGAAGAATAGCAAATACCTGTCCAAATATGTCTCACCGGAAGAATGGAAACTGTTGCTACAAACATATAATAATAGCTCTTACCATGAATGTTGGGATTCATTATATATTATGATAGAATTGTTCAAGAGCGCTTCCTTATTTGTAGCACGATCGTTAGAATATAACTACAATCTGGAAGAAGAGTGGAAAGTCTCTGTTTATCTTGATCGGGTTCGGAATTTGCCCGAAGATTCTCAATCATTCTGATAGTATTAAATACACTATATGAAATCGCATTCATCATACGAAATAAAGAATACAAAAGATAAATGGTATAGCCCTTTTCGGGAGATATATGCCATCTCTTTCCCTGTATTTGAGCAAAGGAATGCAAAACAACAGGCAGAAGCTTTCGGAAATGATCATTATCATTTATTGGCATGGATAGAGGATGAAAAGCTTCTGTCCTTTATCTCATATTGGAACTTTGAAGATTATATCTATATAGAACATTTGGCTGTAAATCCTGAATTTAGAGGACAAAATATAGGTAGTAGGATACTAGATGTCTTTGCCGATGAGAAAAAGAAGACTATCATTTTGGAAATAGATCTGCCAGTAGATGAAGTATCTAGGAAGAGATTGGCATTTTACGAAAATCTTGGGTATAAACAGAATAAATACAAGCACGCTCATCCGGCGTATAACAAAGACTATGAACCGCACAATCTGTTAGTTCTCAGTCTGCAAAAAGACTTGAATGAGAAAGAATACCAACAGTTCTATAACGATCTCGTTCATATAGTAATGAAAGACGGTTAGCGTTGTTCCTTTCGATATAACTTAAAAGCATTATCTTTGCATCATAATTACAGTAGGCCGGTTTGTCGCTGACCGTCGTATGGCGGGAAGAGGAAAGTCCGGGCAACACAGGGCATCGTACTTCTTAATGGGAAGCTGTTCGCGAGGGCAGAGTTAAGGTAACAGAAAATGACCGCCCCTAACGGGGTAAGGGTGAAAAGGCGAGGTAAGAGCTCACCGCCCGTGCAGTAATGTATCGGGGCTGTACTACTTGCGAGTTGTAAGACCATGTATACCGGCGCATGTAGGGCTGCCCGCCCGATGCCGGGGGGTAGGTCGCTAGAGCCTGTCCGGTGACGGCTGGCGTAGATAAATGACAGACACCTTGATTTATTTAAGGGACAGAACCCGGCTTACAGGCTTACTGTTTTATTTTTTAATGATGGATACATTTCTATTTGTAGCACTCAAAGTCTGCCTTTATGGTTTTATAGTGTTGTTCGCTCTGATTGCTGTTGCGCGATTGTCGGGTTCATTTGCTGAAAAACCATTGGAATATCTGAAACAGAGATCGGAAGGGAAATCATTTAAGATTATATTTGTTACTGTTTTGGCTCTCTTAGGCGGTTTCCTATCTCGTTTTATTTCAGTCGATAATGCTTTGAACATTTTTGGAAAGGATAGTGATATTATCCGGACTGAAGTATCACCGGTGCATATGCTGGGAGGCGTATTCGGCGGAATTATTGTAGCCATGATTGCCTTGTCGGTTATGCATTTGTTATACGATTACATTCACCATGATGAAGAAACGGAATAATGTGCTGATGCCTTTCCTGTTGCAAACCTCAGACAAAAATACTCTTTTTGTAAACTGCATTTGACAAACTGTAGACGTAAATACATATTCTACCGGATTTCACGATATTTTCATTTTTAAGTCAAATTTCTTCCATATAATTTTAGTATCTTTGCATCGCTTTCAGAAATGAGAGGAATCAAAACAAAGTATTGATAATCAATAATATTAATATATTAAACTGAAACAATCATGATTACAATCGACAAATTTAATTTTTCGGGTAAGAAAGCTTTCGTCAGAGTTGACTTCAATGTGCCGTTGGATGCAAACTTCAACATCACAGACGATACCCGTATCCGTGCAGCAATGCCTACTCTGAAAAAGATCATAACCGATGGCGGTAGCCCTATTATCGCTTCGCATCTTGGCCGTCCTAAAGGCGTGGAAGATAAATACTCTTTGAAACACATCCTTGCCCATGTATCGAAACTTTTGGGTGTAGATGTACAATTTGCAAATGATTGTGTAGGTGAAGAAGCAGGCGTTAAAGCTGCTGCATTGCAACCGGGAGAAGCCCTTCTGCTCGAAAATCTTCGTTTCTATGCCGAAGAAGAAGGCAAACCCCGCGGACTGGCTGACGATGCCAGCGATGACGAAAAAGCCGCTGCAAAAAAAGCGATCAAAGAAAGCCAGAAAGAGTTCACAAAGACACTTGCTTCTTATGCAGATGTATATGTGAACGACGCGTTCGGAACAGCACACCGCGCACATGCTTCTACAGCGCTTATCGCAGATTATTTCGATGCTGAGCACAAAATGTTCGGTTACCTGATGCAGAAAGAAATCGACGCAGTAGAGAAAGTAATGAAAGATACTGCACGTCCGTTCACTGCTATTATCGGGGGCGCAAAAGTTTCTTCTAAAATAGATATCATCGAAAACCTGTTGGATAAAGTAAACAACCTCGTTATAGGCGGAGGTATGGCATTTACATTTATCAAGGCAGCAGGCGGTAAGATCGGTAACTCGCTGGTAGAAGACGATAAACTCGACCTTGCTAACGAAATCGTAGCTAAAGCTAAAGCAAATGGTGTAGCACTTGTTATCGCAAGCGATGCTAAAATAGCCGATGCGTTCAGCAACGATGCCAATACTCAGATAACAGAAGCCAATGCAATTCCTGACGGATGGATGGGATTGGATGTAGGTCCTAAGGGCGAAAAAGAAATAGCCGATGTACTTATGGCTTCTAAAACAATCCTTTGGAACGGTCCTGTCGGAGTATTCGAGTTCGATAACTTCGCAGCCGGAACAAAAGAAACTGCTGAAGCTGTTGCTGCTGCAACCAAAGCCGGAGCATTCTCGCTTGTAGGCGGAGGTGACTCTGTTGCTGCTGTAAACAAATTCGGTTTGGCAGATCAGGTATCTTATGTATCTACCGGTGGTGGTGCATTGCTTGAGTTCATCGAAGGAAAAGTTCTTCCGGGAATTAAAGCGATCAGAGGATATTAATCCGAGCCTTGAAATAATTATAGAGAGAGTTCGCAGATATTCCCTGCGGACTCTCTTGTTATTCAGGCTTTTGATAAAAGTATGGGTGCTGTAATATCGCTTTTGATTTCTTAGTGTCATATCTGAATAATATTGTATAATACACAGAAACTGCGATTCCGCCCTGTTTACCCGGTTTCCATTTTGGCATTTTGTTTACTGCACTAAGGGCAGCCTTTGCAAAGGTTGCATTTTCACCCTTTAGTATTTTCGGCTCAAGAATTTCACCTGTTTTATGTACTATAAAACGGATGACAGTCTCTGTAACCAATGTGTCATTTTTGTATTTGTATTTCAGATTCTTGTCCATGAATTTTTGAAGTGCTTCCTTTCCTCCTATAAATTCCGGAAATATTCCAGTCAAGACGAAGGGTTTTTCCTCATATTTCCTTTCTTCTGGAACCAGTTTCTTTTCTTCCAAAGCTAATCTTTCTAATTCTTTTATATCTATCTCCCGTTTTTCGGTAGGAGTAAATTCTTTGATTTGAGACAAAATACTAACGGAACAAGCGAGTGACAGGATAATTAAAAAGGTTCTCATATTCTTATTATTTGATTATCAATAAAGCCTGAATACTACAGGCAAAGTAAAATATGTATTCACATCTTTGCCGTTATGTTGTGCAGGTGTCCAGTCAGGCATATCTTTTACGGCTCTGAACGCAATCTTATCACTTGCCTGATCAAGCCCTTTTATGATTTTTACATCTCTTATTTTTCCTGTTCGGGTAACTATAAACCGGACAGTGACCCTTCCTTGTGGCAAATATCCCATTGTGCACGTAGGGCAGGGTGGTTTCGGTTTCGTTTTTTCTCTGAAATATTTATACATCTCCTCTTCTCCTCCCGGAAATGAAGGCAAACGGTCGGGAGTTTTGCATATACCCTCATTTTTGATTATCCAGTTAGTCAGATCAAATCGTATTGGTAATGTAAACCATATGTCTCTCAATTCCAGTTCTAAACCTCGTTCTTTATTTATAAATATTCCTCCCGGTTCCCATTTCGGCATCTTCTTCACAATGTCTAATGCTACTTTATCACACTCGGGATCTATGCCTCTGATTACCTTTATACTATCTATAACTCCGGTCGTTCTGACCAAAAAGCGAATGATGACTCGTCCTTCTATGCCTGCGTCGCGGGCAGGTTGCGGATATGTCAGATTATCTTCTATAAATTTGTGCATCGCTGGTTCGCCATCAGGATATTGGGGATGTCTTTCATATTCTATAAATACTATTTCCTGATCTCCATATTGTCCGAAACATGACAAGATGGAAAATAGCAATGTCAGTATCAAAAATGTTTTTTTCATTATTTGCTTTTATTAGATAGTCGGTAATTATAAAAATGTTTGTATTTTTTCTATTCTTTGATCCTGAATATCACAGGCAAATCAAAGTAAGCACTCACATCTTTATCTTTATACTTTGCCGGAATCCATTCTGATAAGAGGGAGGCTACACGGAGTGCCTCTTTATCCAGTGGTGGATATACACTTTGTATAACCTGAGGCGATTTTACATTTCCGTCTTTTGTAACTATAAATCTGATAACTACTTTTCCGCCTACATGGTGTTCTTCAAAAAGAGGCCATTTCAGATTTTCCAGAATAAACTTGTACATGGCTTCTTCGCCTCCGACAAATGACGGTTTTTGTGTAGGATTCTTACATACTTGTTCCCCATCTACATATTCATAATCTGCTAAGTGGAAGAATATAGGCATCGTGAAATCAGATGAAATTTTATTACTTACCGGTTCCCATTTTGGCATATCTTTTATAAGAGCAATAACCACACTGTCGCAGGCAGGGTGCAGCGATTCTTTTATCCGTATATTTACTACCTCACCATTGGGGGCTATTGCATATTGCACAACTACTTTTCCCTCAATTTTCAGTTTGATCGCTTCTTCCGGATAATGCAGATTCTTATGTATATATTCAATTAATGCTTCTTCTCCACCCGGAAAAGAAGGCATGGGTTCTGTAGTGATAAATATTTGCTCTTTATCTTGGGAAAAGCTTACAATAGAAACGAATAAAAATATCAGATATATTAATATTTTCTTTAGCATATTATTCTCATTTGATAATCAATAAAGCCTGAATACCACAGGTAAAGTGAAATACGCATTCACATCTTTTTCGTCATGCTGTGCAGGTATCCATTTTGGCATACTCTGTATCAACCTGATTGTTTCTTTATCGAATCTGTCTTCCAATCCTTTCAATATAGTTATATCTGTAATGTCTCCTTTATCTGTAACTATAAATCTGGCTGTAACTCTGCCTTGAACAGGATCACAGTTGCAAACAGGATATTTCAGATTCTCCCTGATAAACTTGTACAAGGCTGTTTCCCCTTCAGGAAACGAAGGCATGCGGTCGGGATTCCGGTATATATTTCCATTTTTGATTATCCGGTTAGTTGAGTCAAATATTATTGGTAATGTAAACCATATATCCATCAACTTTGCTTTTCCGTCTATGTATATTCCTCCCGGTTCCCATTCCGGCATTTTCTTTACAACATCTAAGGCTGCCTGATCGTATTCCGGATTTATGCCTTTAATTACTTTTACACTGTCTACTACTCCGGTAGCCCTGATCAGGAAACGAACAGTAACGCGCTTCTCTGTTTTCTCGATTAAAGCAGAAGGTGGATAGATCAGGTTTTCCTCAATGAATTTGAACATTGCCGCTTCTCCTCCCACATATCGAGGATATTTATGAGGATTGGTAAATACTACTTCTTTTTCCTCTTGTTGCCCAAAACATGACAGAATAAAAAATAACAATATCAGTATTGAATATATTTTTTTCATAGTTTGCCTTATTACGATCACTTTCTCTATAGATAAATATAACCCGAAAAATTCATAAAAAATAAAGTTAAAACTTTATTCTTATACTTTTTAGGGCGGGAGAAGGCTTTAATTCCAATTCGTCACCCTATAAAGGACAAAATATCACCCCAACAATAAATCGAAATATATTAATATTGCATAAGAAGTACCGGAATATAAAATAAGACATATATAATGACCATGAAACGACTATTTACACTAACAATACTCTCTTTCTATATCTTACTTATGCAGGCAAAAACATATAATATACAGTTGCTCGGAGCAGATATTACAGGGAATAAAGCTTGTACCGATCTCATCAATAACACAATAAAACAGGCTGCTAAAGAAGGCGGGGGTACTATCTATTTTCCCGCAGGGCAATACCTAACTGCCGCTATACATCTCGAAAGCAATATTACCATAGAGATAGAAGCCGGAGCCACTCTGAAATTTTCCACTGTCTTTGAAGACTATCTCCCCTTTGTGAGAATGCGTTGGGAAGGTGTCTTTATGAACAGTCTTTCACCATTGTTTTATGCTGCCAATGCCGAGAATATCGCCATCAAAGGACGCGGCACTATCGACGGACAGGGGCACACATGGTGGGCAGAATCGCGGCGGCTTATCGATGAGATAAAGACTAATGGCAAAACTTTGTCGACGAATTCCCTGCAACAAAAGTGGCTTGATGCGAATAAGGATATCAATGTTTCTCCTTATTATGAAAAGACACTGGAGCGTAAGTTCTTTCGTCCGCCGTTTATCCAGTTCCTTGAGTGTAAGAATATCCTTATAGAAGGCATTACGATCATCAATTCTCCTTTCTGGACGATCAACCCTGAAGGCTGTGACGATCTGGTAATACACGGTGTAACTATCAATAACCCTTCTGCAAATCCGAAAGGACACAATACTGATGGCATCAATCCTTCTTCTTGCTGCAACGTGCGCATATCCGACTGCTTTATCAGTGTCGGCGACGATTGTATAACCATCAAGTCGGGACGTGATGAGGATGGACGCAACTATGGTCGTCCATGCGAAAATCTGACGATAACCAACTGCATAATGCTGGCAGGTCACGGAGGCGTTGTTATTGGCAGTGAGATGTCCGGTGGCGTAAAGAAAGTCGCTATCTCGAACTGTGTATTTAACGGTACGGATGCCGGTATACGCCTGAAAGCATCACGTGGGCGTGGCGGTGTCGTAGAAGAAATCAGAGTGAACAATATCGTGATGAACGATATACAGCGCAACGCCTTTATCTTTGATCTGTTTTACGACAAAGAATCGGCTGTAGAACCCGTTAGCGAGCGTACACCCATATTCCGCAATATACATATAAGCGATGTTACAGGCAGCAATATCAGGAAGATCGGCTATATAACAGGGATAGAAGAAATGCCTATAGACGAAATCTCGTTCTCGAACATCAACATGACCGGGGTCGAAGGCTTCACTGTGAAAACAGCGTCGAATATACGTTTCCACAATGTAGACTTTTCGTCAGAGAAAGGCAGTCCTTTCGCTTTTACTGACAGCCGGAATATTGTTCTCGACAATGTCCGCTCTAAATATCCTGTGGCGAATGAGCCTGTGATAGTGTTCAACAATGTAAAGAACTCCATTATCAATAACTGTTTTCAGATAACCTCTTGCGATGTTTTCTACTCAGCAAAACAGAGCGAATTCATTTGGGGAGATAACTTCATGCAGAATGTGAAAACTATTAATCTCGAAAATAGGAAATAATTTAAATCTTTAATTTAATACCTGCTTTTACCAGTAAGGCAGTCAGCCCGATTGTCAACAGGGAGAATACAGCGCATTTGATTAACCCGACAGGGCTTATTGTCAATACTTCCGGTAATTGCAGGTGTACTAACGTAAATATAGAATACAGCAGGTATGGCAGTAGGTAACAGGTGAGTGTCGCTGTGCCTGCAGGTTTTATGATATTGAACCACGAAGCCTTTCCCTGTATGTCGGCCAGCCAGTAGATAAAAATATAAGCCAGAATGGATATTCCCATACAATAAAATAACCATGTAGGGGTAGCCTGTATTTTAGATACGATCCAGAATGAATGTGAAATGAAGCCCGCAATCATTATTACGATTCCCGCTGCAACGGCAATTCCCATTTTCTTATACCTACTCATCTCTGCATCAGGTCTTTTCAGCAACATGGTGAGCAGTACACCGCCCATCGTAAAGGCATGGAAACAGCCGTTACCCGGTATCACATTGTCGAATACCCCCAGCCAGTGGCTAGAACCCGCAATACATAGCCCGATAAAACATAAACCTGCTACAGCCATATATTTCCAGTCTTTAGGCAGATAAAGGTAAATAATCGCACAGATCAGGTAAGTCCATCCGATAAGTCCCAGTATGCCCCACCAGCGTATCTGGAAAATGCCGCCATCCCCGTCCCGGTATATGATTGCCAGTACCAACAGTATTACGGCACCTATCAGTTTCAGTGTGGTATATATATGTTTCTTCTTTCCTTCCGCTTTCGGATACAGATTCCAGATAAGGAAAAAACCGAACAGGGTAATTATCGTGAATAGCGGTTTACTCAACCCTGTTTCAGCACCTACCCCCGATTCCAGATTTACAGTAAAAAGCCCCATTGCGAGCAAAGCTATCGAGCGTATGATGATGTGCTTTAATATCTCTCCTTTTGAATCTCCTTTGTACATACGGCTCTCTATAGCCAACGGTATCGACATTCCCAGAATGAACAGGAATGAAGGGAAAACCAGATCGGAAAAGCCCAGCATGTCTTCGGTAGCAGCCGCATGCTCCAACCAATGGGGAACACCTTCTACCGACCAGAAGTCGTTGACAAATATCATGAAAAACATAGTCAGTGCCCGGAAAATATCTATCGAAGCTACACGCACAGGTTTGGTGATTTGAGAAGTATCCATGTGAAATTCTATATTATGATTTAAGTGAACACTAAAAATAATTATAAAATAGATAGAAAACAATGCTCGTCGAAGAAAAGGTAACAAAGGTAACACATTTACACAGTTTTTATGTTTGTTACTTTTTCCTGTAGGGGCAATCCCTCGTGGTTGCTTGCTCTTTCTATTCGGGCAGACACACGAGTCAGTTCTTACATTGACTTCGTCGATTCAGTGAATTCATCATTCATCATTCATGATTCATCATTACCCTCGTCTTATAGATAAACTAATCTGAGAAAAATACATCTCTCCATCGCTAAAATTTTCGTACTTTTGTTGTATAAAACAATCAGACCCGAAATGATAATTTTTAATACTACCTTCCATGTAGAAGACGATGTTTGTGACGATTACATTCGTTTTATGCAGGATGTTTATATAATAAAAGCCATTGGCAGCGGATTCCTTCACGAACCACGTTTCCTGCGGATCCATGCACAGCATGAGCAAGGCGGAACAAGTTACTCTGTACAGTTCAAGGTAAAGAATGTAGACACGCTTAATCACTGGCACAGTACCGAAGGACTGGGATTGCAGCAGCAACTGGCTGCACGTTTTGGTAACAAGGTGGCCGGATTCGTCACATTACTGGAAGAGATAGAACTATAAAATGATAGAAAAAGAACGGATTATATTAGGTATCGACCCCGGAACGCAGGTAATGGGCTACGGTGTGTTACGTGTAGTAAACAATAAGCCGGAATTGATGGCTATGGGTATCCTGCAACTGAGCAAATACGATGACCATTATCTGAAACTTCGCCGCATTTTTGAACGGGTAATCGGTCTGATAGACGAATATCTGCCCGACGAACTGGCTATCGAAGCTCCTTTTTTTGGCAAGAATGTGCAGAGTATGCTCAAGCTTGGTCGTGCACAGGGAGTAGCTATGGCTGCTGCTTTGTCGCGGGATATTCCCATTTTTGAATATGCTCCGCTAAAAATAAAAATGTCAATTACCGGAAACGGCCGCGCGGCAAAAGAGCAGGTTGCATATATGTTACAGAATTTTCTTCATATCCCTGACGAAAATATGTTGCCTCAGATGGATGCAACCGACGGACTGGCTGCTGCTGTTTGCCATTATTTTCAAACAAATAGCCCTTCTCAGGAGAAGAAGTTTACAAGTTGGAAAGACTATGTGAACAAGAATCCGGGAAAAGTTAAATAAAAAGTACAACTGTAATGATATACGAAGATCTCGGTACGATAGAATACGCCGCTGCGTGGGACTACCAGCATAAGCTATTCGCAGATGCCCTTTCCCTTAAGGAGAAAGGTTTACAGGCACAAAGCCACCTTTTGTTTTGCCAACACCCCCATGTTATCACAATCGGCAAACATGGAGATAAAAATAATTTGCTGTATCAGGAAAACTATCTGAAACAAAAAGGAGTATCGCTTTTCCAAATAGACAGGGGAGGAGATGTTACATATCACGGTCCCGGTCAACTGGTCGGATATCCGATCTTCGATTTAGAATCATTCGGTATCGGACTCCGACAGTATATCTGCAACATGGAGGAAATTCTTATCCGTTTTCTTGCATCCTATAATGTTCAGGCCGAACGCCTGCCGGGAGCAGCCGGTGTGTGGATAGATACAGCCACTCCTGCCCGTACGCGAAAAATTGCGGCTATCGGGGTACGTAGCAGCCGCTTTGTTACGATGCACGGTTTTGCTCTGAATATCAATACCGATCTGTCTTACTTCTCACTTATCAATCCCTGTGGCTTCACTGATAAAGGCGTCACCTCACTGGAAAAAGAACTGGGACACAAAGTAGATATGGAAGAGGTGAAAGCAAAGATGAAATCACTCTTTGAAGAAGTATTTATAGAAAAGGATCAGGATTGATATTCATCTGTTTTGGTAAATTGCCTTCACCCTTAAGTGGGGTAGAAGATTTAATAGCATGAGGATGGCTTTAGCCAAACTCATTTTTTTCTTTCATAATCTTTTATCCACGCCTTAAAAGGTGTGCAATTTATAAGTTTTCAACAGAAAAACTTAACCCTATCTCAGCCATACCTTAATCATTTTGTAATCAGGGTACATTTATTTTGCATGATAAAATGCAAATAAAATGGATAAAAAACGACTCGGAGCTATAGATGTAGGCTCCAACTCGGTACGACTGCTCATTACAGATGTACTCGATTATCACGGACGACCTGTCTTTAAAAAAGATTCTCTTATACGCATCCCGCTAAAGCTGGGAGAAGATACATTCTCGAACGGATATATCAGCGATGGCAAGAAAGAAAAGCTTGCTACGCTGATGCAGTCTTTTTCCGGACTGATGCAGGTAAACGATGTAGAATTGTGGCGTGCCTGCGCAACTTCGGCTATTCGCGAAGCCTCTAATGGGGAGGAGATACTCGACTATGTAACAACACGTTCCGGTATAGGTATAGAGGTGATCGACTGCAAAGATGAAGCCCGTTTTATCCTTGCCAACAGGGTAGATGAACTACTTGAAGAAGATCGTGCATATATTTATACCGATGTGGGAGGAGGAAGTACCGATATGGTTATTTTCCATCACGACAGAGAAATTGCTACCGAAGCCTTCAGACTGGGAACAATACGTACATTGACTCAGGAAGAAGAACGATCGGAGTGGTTGCGTATGAAAGAATGGCTGACCGAACACAGCAGCATTTTCCCGAAAGTATCTCTTATCGGTTCGGGCGGAAATATAAATAAGCTTGACTCACTACTTCGCCGTTGTGGACGTATTCGCCGCGAAGAGCTTGTGAGTTTTTCCTGCAAACTGCGCAAAATGACTTATGAAGAAAGACTTATCAAGTATAACATAAATCTCAACAGAGCCGATGTGATCCTGCCTGCTATCGATATATACCTCAAAATAATGAAGCTGGCCCGCGCTCTGGTTATAGAAACACCTATTATCGGTGTATCGGATGGTATTATCAAAGATCTGTATCTGAAAAATTTTGCCTTTCAACCACTTGTATCTGTTTCTGATACAAAATAATAGTAGATGTCAAATATGTAATAAAATATTAATACTAATGCTGTTGAATGTGAAAAAGCTGTAACTTTATCAACGATTGTTACTCTTTGCATGAAAACAATCATCCGCAAGAGTATGTTATTGTATATACGATGATTAACAATAGAGATTTAAGCTGGCTAACCTTCAACGAAAGGGTATTACAGGAGGCGCAGGACAAGAGCGTGCCTCTGATGCAACGGCTTCGCTTTTTAGGTATTTTCTCAAATAATCAGGACGAATTTATAAAAGTGCGTGTTGCAAATATTGTACGTGTGAGTCAGATAAAAGGCAAGAAAGCACCTCAATTTTCGGGAGGATATACCGCGAAAGAATTACTTCCGCTGGTAAATTCTCAGGTAAATTCAGGACAAAAGAAGTTTGTACAGACTTATGCCGAGATATTATCCGAAATGGAGCATCACGGAATATATGTCGTTAACGAAAAGCAGCTGACTCGCAGGCAGAAACAGTTTTGCCGCGAATATTTCTCTTCTGTAGTCAGCCAGCGCCTTGTTCCGCTCATTATCCGTAAGACTACTGAAATGCCTTTTTTGCAGGACAACAATATCTATCATGCCGTGAAAATGAGTTCCGGTAGAAACAGCAATCCGCGTTATGCTGTTATACAGATTCCGGTAAGTAGTTCCTGTCCGCGTTTTGTAGTGCTGCCTTCGACAAAAGATCGCAGCGATATTATCTTTCTTGATGATATTATTCGTCTTTGTCTCGACGAAATATTCTTCATGTTCAATTATAAAACTATATGCGCTTATACATTTAAGCTGATGCGCGATGCGCAGCTTACAATAGACGACGATATATCGAAGAGCGTGATAGAAAAAATGGAAACGGGACTACAAAATCGTTTACACGGGCAGCCTGTACGCCTCATCTACGATAAGGAAATGCCGGACGACCTGCTCGATATTATATCATCGAAGCTGAAATTGAAAGATAAGGAAGAACTTGATGCCGGAGGGCGTTATCACCTGATGCGCGACCTGATGAAGTTTCCGAAAGTGCGCCCTGATCTGGAAAGTAAAGATATGGAACCTTTGCAACACCCCGATATAGAGCTATCTTCGAGCATATTGAGGGTGATAAATAAGAAAGATATTTTTCTGAATTATCCCTATCATACATTCAACCATTTTGTTGACTTCTTACGCGAAGCTGCTATTGACCCGAAAGTAGAGAGTATTTATATAACGCTCTATCGTACTGCCGAACATTCTAAAGTGATAAATGCCTTGATAAATGCTGCTAAGAACGGCAAAAAGGTCGTTGTGCTTCTGGAACTGCTTGCCCGCTTCGACGAAGAGCAGAATGTGGAATATTCCGAGCTGTTGCAAAAAGAGGGTGTAAAAGTAATTCACGGGGTGAATGGCGTAAAAGTACATAGCAAACTCGTACTCGTGGAGCGAAAAAACAAAGGCTATGTGTATGTGGGTACAGGAAATTTCAATGAATCTACTGCCCGTATATATGGTGACTTCGGTCTGTTTACATCCAATCTTCAGATCGTATCCGATGCCGAAGCTATTTTCGATTTTCTGATCAATACGCACAGGCATTTTTCGTGCAAGCGGCTGATGGTTGCCCCTTATTATATGAGGGCGCAATTTGAAGAGCTGATAAAGAATGAGATAAAGAATGCACGGAATGGTAAAAGGGCGTATATATATGCAAAGTTCAACAGCCTGACCGATGAAAATATTATCAATCTGTTGTACAAGGCCAGTCAGTCAGGAGTAGAAGTTCGCCTCATTGTCAGAGGAGCATGCTGCCTGCAACCGCAGCTCAAAGGGCAGAGTGAAAATATACGGATAATCAGTATCGTAGACCGATATCTCGAGCACGCCCGTATGGCTATTTTCCACAACGATGGCGATGAACAGATATACATGATGAGTGCCGACTGGATGACACGCAATCTCGACCGCAGGGTAGAGGTAGGTGTCCCCATTACGGATAAGAAAATAAAACAGACGATGAAGGACGTTTTTGAAATACAATGGTCAGACAACGAAAAAGCCCGCGATCTGGCTATATTCGGTAGTAATACATACGTAGAAAGGGGAGATAATCCGACATGCCGTTCACAGATAGCATTATACGATTTTTATAAAGAAGTGAAGTAAGGGTGGATGTTGTTCACCCTTGCTTGTCACTTGTAACTGTAATTAGATATGAATACAGATGTTTTTGCAGCTATAGATATAGGCTCTAATGCCATTCGGCTGTTAATCAATAATATTGGAGGAGAACAATCTGCGCCCGATTTCAAAAAGGTCGCTTTCCTCAGAGTTCCTATCCGCTTGGGAGAAGATGTATTTACCGAAGGCAGGATAAGCGAAGAAAAGAAAGGCCGGCTGATAGAAGCTATGAAAGGTTTTTCTCATATAATGAAAGCCTATTGTGTAATGGATTACCGTGCCTGTGCTACCAGTGCCATGCGCGATGCGAAGAACGGGAATGCCATAACTGCCTCCATACTGGAAGAAAGCGGGATAAAGATAGACATTATAACCGGACAGGAAGAAGCCGACATTATCTACGAAGCCGGAGGACTAAATGACTTTATCGACAAAAAGCGTAACTATCTGTATGTAGATGTCGGAGGTGGCAGTACCGAAGTAGTCCTGTACAGCGATCAGCATAAAATAACCTCAAACTCTTTTCAGTTGGGTACGGTGCGTATGCTTGTAGATGCTGTGAAAGAAGGAGAGGAGAAACGCTTCAGATCGTGGCTGAAAGAAATCTATAAAGAGCATGCGCCGCTTAGTATCATTGCTTCGGGTGGGAATATAAACAAGGTGCATAAAATGCTTGGCAAGAGAGAGAAAGAACCTATCAATTATCCTGAAATGAAAGTGCTCTACGATTCGTTGCTAGGTCTGAGTTATGAAGAACGTATCCGCAACTTCAAGCTTAATACCTATCGTGCCGATGTTATTGTTCCGGCACTAAAGATATTCCTTACCATCGGTAAAATCTGTAAAGTGAATGAAACCTATGTGCCCAAAGTAGGACTGGTAGACGGTATCGTTCATCACTTATACGCAGAGAAGTATGAGTAAGTTATTTGATTTTCTTTATAATACGTTTTTCAAATTCTTTTATAGCCTTCTTCTGTATCTTACTTGTATTTGTTGTGTCGGCAGGAATTATAGCATCTCTTCTTATCGGATCATAAAGATATCTATACTTCCACATTCTTTCTTTTGGATTGATATAGGCTGAATCTATCTCTAAAAACTTGTCAAATTTGACAGAGTTTGCTATATTGATGAGTTTCAATACTGATTCATTATTGGCAGTATTAAAAATCTGAATGTCTCCCATATAGTACCTTAAATTGATAGTGTCGGTATCTTTTATAGAATCAGGATTGAGAAAATATATCAAAGTGTCTTTTATATTGTTATCCGGATGCTTGTAATACAGAACTTTGGCAATAGTATCGTATTCATATATACTTATATTCTTTCGCTTTTTTATCTCTTTCATCTGCACTTCATTTAGTCTCATTATCAATTCCTTTGCCGGTATATCAAAATGGTATTCTTTATCTACCGAACTGTATTGGACTATAGACTTAGGAGGTAGTGTTGTCGCAATAAAAGCGAAAGAGGAAACAAATGTGATACAATAAAGCAGGGCAGGTTTAATGTTCTTATACTCTATATCCAATTTGAGTATAAAGTAAGAAATCAGTATACTTATCAGAGCCATATTATCGCTGAAATCTATCACCCGTCCCATCGGGATGCCTGCCCAGTTTGCCCCGTCTATAAAAAACTGTGAAAAACTGCTTTTCCACCAGACAAACAATATGGCAGTGAGTATGTGTATATGCTTTTTCCAGTTTGGAAATAAACAGCTGAAAAAGAACGAGAAAGCAAATAATCCCGCGAAATCGGACAGTTTCCCTGTAATAGCATTACCATACGCTTGTTTCAGATAGAAATCGTTGCATAACAAAACGATTACAGATAATATAAATAAAGGATGTTGAAGTCTGTTTCTTTCCATAATGATGTAAATTAGTAACTCAGTGATTCTTCTTTTTCAGTTTCAGAACCTTCCTGTTGCATATTGTAGAGTATTTTTTCAGCTTCGGCGTAACGATGTATGACATTCACCGTGACTATACAAAGAGCCATTAATATAATTAAGTTTATTATGGCAATAACAACACTGAGAACTATATTCGATGAAGCTATCAGTTCAATTATTCTGCCGATTATATTTCCTAATATCCGGCTTATTATCCATAGTGTCCACCACAACTCTACATGGCTGATATTTAGACTTTTTGTGTAAGATTCGGAATTTTCAAACAGCAGGTATCGGTCGGTATCTTCGTATAGTTCTTTCATCATCTTGTATGGTACAAACAAATTCATTATTGGAACGAACCACGCTCCGGCAGCCCATCCGTCTCCATATTCCATAGCCTGTATTGTACTCATATTGTAGTATGCACGCCTAAACCAGCGGATAAAGGTTATGATGGATATGATGTAAGCAACAATAGTCAGATAGCTGGCGCTTTTTATCCCAAAATCGTAAATATTAATTAGTGTATCAGGTGTTTCTCCTCCATTCATGTATATGTAATAGACGCATAGGTCAATGCTCCTGAAAAGTACGGCAAAGCCGGCGATGCCGAATATTGCCCATATCAGTGCTATTGCTGTTTTACCTCTTTGTTCGTTCGGTCTGAGTCCGTTCATAGCAGTGTTTTTCCGTTATATTTTGTTAAGCCGGAGATAAAGCTATAAAATATTATCATACATCAGATAGCTTTCTTTTATTTTATTTATAGAAATTGGCTTAAATACTTCGCTGTACTTAATTTTTTTTAACGCCGAATAGTCGCATTTCAGATTTAACATTTCTATTTTTGTCCTGCTTACTAAATAGGAAAATCAAACAAAATATAAACGCTTAATAAAAAGAAATATGGCGCAAGTAGATATTCGGGAATTAACCGAAAGAATACAAAGTAAAAGTTCGTTTGTAGAAGCGCTTACAATGGGTATGGATAAAGTCATTGTAGGGCAGAAGCATCTGGTAGAATCTCTGTTGATCGGGTTGCTTGCCGATGGGCACATCCTGCTCGAAGGGGTACCCGGATTGGCAAAGACTTTAGCGATAAAGTCATTGGCATCACTTATAGACGCAAAATATCACCGTATACAGTTTACACCCGATTTGCTTCCTGCCGACGTTGTAGGTACAATGATCTACAGCCAGAAGACAGAAGAATTTCTGGTAAAACACGGACCTGTGTTTTCAAACTTTGTATTGGCCGATGAAATAAACCGTGCTCCGGCAAAGGTACAGAGTGCCTTGCTCGAAGCCATGCAGGAACGTCAGGTAACTATCGGTGAAAAGACGTACAAACTGCCGTCGCCTTTCCTTGTAATGGCTACGCAGAACCCGATAGAACAGGAAGGTACGTACCCGCTTCCCGAAGCGCAGGTAGACCGTTTCATGCTGAAAGTGGTAATCAACTATCCGAAAAAGGAAGAAGAAAAATTGATTCTTCGCAACAATCTTTCAGGCGATTACGGCAAGTTGGAGCCTGTGATGAAAGCGGAAGAAATCATCAGTGCCCGCGAAGTCGTTCGTGACGTTTATTTGGACGAGAAGATTGAAAAATATATAGTAGACATTGTATTTGCCACACGTTTCCCAGAAGAGAATGGATTGACATCACTCAAAGGAATGATCGGCTTCGGTGCATCTCCGCGTGCGTCTATCAGTCTTGCATTGGCTTCACGTGCCTATGCCTTTATCAAGCGTAGAGGTTACGTGATTCCGGAAGATATCCGTGCCGTGTGCCACGATGTATTGCGTCACCGTATCGGTCTGACTTACGAAGCAGAAGCGAACAATACAAATTCTGATGAGATCATCAGCGAAATTTTAAATAAAATTGAGGTTCCTTAATTTTAGCTTGTAGCTGATAGCCTTTAGCTATTGGCTTTTCTGTTTATTAATCGAGCTATTAGCTTTCGCTAATGGCTAACAGCTAAAGAATATGGAGACTAATGAGCTACTAAAAAAAGTACGTCAGATTGAGATCAAGACACGCGGATTGTCCCGCAATATTTTTGCAGGGCAGTATCATTCCGCCTTTAAGGGGCGTGGTATGGCTTTCTCCGAAGTGCGCGAGTATCAGTATGGCGACGATATACGAGATATCGACTGGAATGTGACAGCACGCTACAGCAAGCCTTTCATTAAAGTGTTTGAAGAAGAGCGCGAACTTACCGTTATGCTTTTGGTTGATGTGTCCGCCAGTCAGGATTTTGGTACACGCAATACGATGAAGCGTGATGTGGTGACCGAGATAGCTGCTACATTGGCATTTTCGGCTATACAGAACAACGATAAGATCGGAGTGATTTTCTTCTCTGATAAGATAGAGAAATTCATCCCTCCTAAGAAAGGGAAAAAGCATATCCTGTACATTATCCGCGAACTGATCAACTTTGAAGCCGAAAGCCCGAAAACCGATATGGGAATGGCATTGAAGTATCTGACTAATGTGATCAAGAAGCGTTGTACAACCTTTATGATCTCCGACTTTATCGATGTTAAGGATTATAACAATGCGTTGACGATAGCCAATCGTAAACACGATATTGTAGCCCTGCAGGTATATGACAACCTCGAAACCCAACTGCCCGATGTCGGATTGCTGAAAACGGTAGACGCCGAATCGGGAGCCGAACGCTGGATAGACACTTCGTCTCGCAAGGTAAGACAGACATACAAAGACTGGTGGCAGAAGCAACAGGAAAATATGCAGAAGTCCTTCAACCGGAGCAAGGTAGACAGTGTTTCTGTGCGTACCGATGAAGATTATGTAAAAGCGTTGATGGCCTTGTTTAAAAAGAGAAGCTGAAAAAATATAATTGCTAATGTGATAATATGCCAATGTGCCAATATTATTGAAATAGTGAAAAATGGAAATGAAAAATATTGGCATATCGGCACATTAATTAATTGGCACATTAAGAATAATATGTTGAAACTAAAAAATATACTATTGCTTGTTCTGCTCTGTTGTATGACTTTTCCGCTCTATGCACAAAAGTCGACAGTGAGGGCTACAATCCAACCTTCCGATATCCTGATAGGAGAGCAGGCGATTATAAATGTAGAGGTTATAGCGCCTAAAGGGCGGGATATTATATTTCCGGTCTATCCCGATACATTGATTACAGGGGTGGAAGTATTGACTATGCTGAAACCCGATACGGTAATGACCGAAGTGATGACTATAAGCCAAAAGTACATAGTCACATCGTTCGACTCTACATTGTATCATATCCCTTACATGCAGGTGATAGACGGAACCGATACATTACGTACAAACGATTTCGGACTCAAAGTTTCCGCACCCCAACTATCCGAAGGCACGCTGGCATATCTGGAAAAGCTGAATAAGCATGAAACCGATTCCATCGATTTCGACCAGCTTGAAATATCCGATATAAAGACAGTGCTCGATCCGCCGTTCGTGTGGCAGGATTATCTCGACTATCTATATGTCTTTCTTATTATAGCACTTATTGTAGCGCTTATCGGTACAATATTGTATTTCGTACTGAGAAAGAAAAAGAAAGGATACTTCTTTACGCCTAAAGTCGTATTGCCGCCTCACGTTGTCGCATTGGAAGGTCTTGATAAACTGAAAGCTTCCAAACTATGGCAGAAGGGACAGGAAAAGGAATACTATACCGAACTAACTGATATACTGCGTGAGTACATCGACCGCAGATTTAATATAGATGCTCCGGAAATGATTTCGGACGATATTATCGATGCCGTGCATCTGGCGACAGATACACGATCGGCGACCGACGGACTGGCACAGATACTGAAACTGTCCGATTTGGTGAAATTTGCCAAATACACGCCGTTTGCCGACGAAAACGACCTGAGCCTTGTGAATGCTTATCTGTTTGTGAACCAGACGAAGATAGAAGAACGTCCGACACTGGAAGAGCAAAAAGGAGAAATAACCGGACAAGGAAGTCAACCGGCGGCGACCGATAATGAAAAGAAACAACAAAGCTAAAAGATACAGAAAATGGAATATGCTAATCCAAAATATTTATTTCTCCTCTTGTTGCTGATACCACTTATCGGGTGGTACATCTATAAGTTGAGGAAAACGCAGGCAACCTTTAAGATGTCTTCAGGCTTTGCATTAGAAAAAGCGCCGTCTACATTCTGTGTGTATATGCGCCACTTCCCTTTTTTGCTGAGGTTGGCTGCTATAGCGCTCGTGATTATTGTACTGGCAAGACCTCAGAGTGTAAACTCATCCGATATATCCAATTCGGAAGGTATAGATATAGTGATGGCGATGGATATTTCCGGTACAATGATGGCGCAGGACTTTTCCCCTACACGTCTCGAAGCTGCCAAGAAAGTAGCTGCCGAGTTTGTAAACGACAGGCGTAACGACCGTATCGGTCTTGTTATATTTGCCGGAGAAAGCTTTACACAATGTCCGCTTACTACCGATCACCGCGTACTCTTGAATCTGCTAAACGAAGTGAAGTTTGGGATGATAGACGACGGTACAGCTATCGGTTTAGGATTAGCTAACTCGGTGAACAGGCTTAAGGACAGTCAGTCGCAATCACGTGTAGTGATATTGCTGACCGATGGTTCCAACAATGCCGGACAGATAGCACCACTTACAGCGGCTGAGCTTGCTGCATCGTATGGTATACGTGTATATACTATTGGCGTAGGTTCACGCGGAACATCGTATGCCAACATGATGACTCCTTATGGTATGCAGCGTGTAAGCGTTTCAGGAGAGTTTGACGAACGGACGCTTACCGAAATAGCCTCTATAACCAAAGGGACATATTTCAGGGCGACCGATAATACCAGCCTGAAACAGATTTATGATGAGATAGATCAGATGGAAAAAACTCATATAAGTGTAAATACGGTAACGAAACGCAAAGAACTCTTTCTGCCGTTTGCTATTCTTGCACTGGCTTTGGTCGGACTCGAACTGATTTTGCGTCGCACATGGTTGAGAAATATTCCATAAAAGTGAAAAATGAACACCTCCCCAACCCCTCCGAAAGGAGGGGCTCAGTCTCCCCTTTTGGGGGAGATTTAGAGGGGGTGGTTAACTTGTAACTAAAAAAGAATGAGTGTATTTAAATTTGCAAATCCGGAATATCTATATCTGTTCTTTATCGTTCCTGTTTTCATAATGGGTTTTATCCTGTTGAATATCAGGAAACGGAAAAGCGTGGAGAAACTGGGCACATTGGCTTTGGTAAAGAAGATGATGCCCGAACTGTCACTGAAACGTTCATATCTCAAATTCTGGCTCGTGCTGGTAGCTATCGGCTTCGGTATCATTGTACTGGCACGCCCTCAGTTTGGAACAAAGGTAGAGAAAGTCGACAAAAAGGGTATTGAGTTGGTTATTGCCATCGACGTATCCAATTCTATGCTTGCCGAAGATATAAAGCCCAGCCGTTTGGCTAAGGCAAAGCAAATACTGACACGTATCATTGATGAACGAAAGAATGATAAAGTAGCCATAGTCGTGTTTGCCGGAGAGGCTTTTATACAGTTACCGCTGACACCCGATACACAGTCGGCTAAACTATTTTTGGAGACGATAGATCCCAGTCTGGTTCCTGTGCAGGGAACAGCCATTGGTAGTGCTATAGATATAGGTATGACTTGTTTCTCCAACGATGAAGATATAGATAAAGCTATCGTACTCATTACCGACGGAGAAGGACACGAAGGCGACGCCGAAGGTGCTGCTGCACGCGCTGCCGACAAAGGCGTGCATGTGAATGTAGTAGGTATCGGTACCACTGACGGTGCGATGATTCCGGTAGTTGCAGGCTCTAATAATATGAAACGTGATGCACAAGGGCAACCTGTCGTAACCAAACTGAACGAAGAAATGTGTCGCCAGATAGCCAAAGCGGGAAAAGGATTATACGCACATGCTGACAACTCCAATAGTGCGCTGAAAAGTCTGCAGGCTGAGTTAGAGAAATTACAGAAAAAAGAAATAGATGGCATTGCCTATTCCGAATATGATGAGAAATTCCAGATTTTCGCATGGATTATGCTGGCACTTCTTCTTTTAGAAATATGTGTATTTGATAAGAAAAACAGGATATTCAGAAATATAAGACTGTTTAAATAATAGAGAGATGAAGAAAATTATATTTATAATATTACTCGCATTTATAAGCTCGGGACTTTTTGCACAAAAAGAGGCGCGTAAAGCTGTGCGTGCAGGTAACAAAGCATACAAAGACCAACTGTACGGTGCAGCAGAGGCCGAATACGACAAAGCCCTGAAAGATGATGCTAGTTCGAAAGAAGCGTCTTTCAATTTAGCCAATACTTTCTATAAGCAACAGCGATGGGACGATGCCATGAAGGAATATCAGCATTACCTTACGTTGGAGAACTCAGATCCTGCGAAAATGAGTGCCGCATGGAGTAATATGGGAAATACTTTTCTGAAAAAGAAAGCCAATGAAAAAGGACAGCAGCAGCAGGGGCAACAACAAGAACAGGGCGCACAACAGGCCGATAACCTGAAAATGTCGATGGAAGCCTATAAAAATGCCCTGCGCCTTAATCCAACCGATAATGAAACCCGCTACAATCTTGCTGTGGTACAAAAAATGATAGCCGATCGGCAGAATCAGGATAAGAACGATCAAAAGCAAGACCAGAAGCAGGATAAGCAAGATAAGCAAGATCAGAAACAAGACCCTAAGCAGGATCCTAAACAAGATCCGAAGCAGCAGGATCAAAAGCAGGATCAACAAAACCAGATGTCTCAGGATAATATGCAGCAGATATTGCAAGCTATAGAACAGGACGAAAAAGAGACGCAGGAGCGCGTAAAACAGGCTAAAGCGCAGGAACGCAAACAAAAAAATCAGGATAATAAGCGACAAAACAAAGACTGGTAATGCTCAAAAACGGATGTAGATACACTTTACGGCGGTGGCTGATTGTTCCAGTTATATTATTCCCATTCCTGTCTGCTACTTTTGCGCAGGATGTTAAGATACGGATAAAAGCACCCGAAACTGTGATGACTGAAGAACAGTTCAGGGTAGACTATGTAGTAGAGAGCGATACGGAAGTAAAAGAGCCGGTGATAATAAAGAAGATGGCAGGATTTGAGATCCTTTACGGGCCGTCCGTTTCATCTTCTGTATCTGTGGCGTTCAAAGAAGGTAAAAGAGTGAGAGTTTACAACACTGCCTCCACTTATTACCTGAAAGCGTCCAAAGCCGGAAAATATAAGCTTCCCCAAGCTGAAGTCACATTCAATAAGAAAAAATATAAATCAGAATCGTTTGCTATCGAGGTCAGATCAGCAGACGATTTAGTGAATGGAATCGACGCATTTGTAAAGACGGTAGTTTCGCGTCCGGGTGTGAATCTGTCGGATACGGTGATGCTAACATACAAGTTGTACACGACTAAGGAAATATATCGGATAATAAGTACAGATTTCCCGCCGGTCAATGGTTTTTACTCGACCAACATAACCCGTTCGCGCCAGCTATTTACAGAAGAAACGGTGAACGGAAAAAAGTATAAGGTGGCTGATTTGCGCAAACTGATACTGCAACCCCGCTCGATAGGGCGCAAAGTTATACCCGAAGGACAAATTGTAGTGGAATACAATACACCTACAGGCCGTAAAGTACGGGATATGTGGGGCGACGTGTACGATGAGGCCATACGCAGCGAGAAAACTTTAAAGCTCGATTCTGCAATAATACGGGTGCAAGACCTGAAAGCTATATAAAAGTTATTACTTTTGTAATTGGTTCTGTATAATAGATAAACAGCAAATAATATAAAGATTAAGATAGTACAATGAAGAAGTATTGGTTTTTATTGGTGTTATTGCTCATAAGCATTTCCAACGTATCTGCCGATGACATAACATTTGTTATCAGTGCTCCTGCCAATACAGTAAAAGGAGCTCAATTTCAACTGCAATATGTCCTCAGGGGAGGGGAGGGGCAAAACATTGAAGTACCTGATAATATAAAAGGATTCGATGTCCTGTTCGGGCCGTCCGTGTCACAGATGTACAGTTCGTCCAACATCAACGGAAAAGTAACCTCCGAAAGCAATATTACATACACCTACCTGTTGATGGCAAAGGAAGAAGGAACATTCTCCCTGCCTGCCGCTACGGTGAAAGTAAACGGGCGCAGTTATAAATCGAACACAGCCCAGATAAAAGTACTGCCGCCCGACAAAAACGCTCAGCCAACTCAGCCGGGACAACAGGTGAGGCCTACTACTACGTCGTCTACAGCAGGAAATGTAGACCCGAAAGATGCCTTTGTAAGAGCTATATTTTCAAAGACAAAAGTAAACGAACAGGAGGCAGTGACTGTTACGTTCCGTTTCTATACAGTTCTGAATATAAGGGATGTGGGGAAAATACAGTTCCCTGAGTTTGAAGGCTTCATGACCGAAGACTTCGAGCTTCCGGCAAACCGTCAGATGGCTATGGAGCATTATAACGGACGTAACTATTATACGATAGATGTAAAGAAAACATTGTTGTTCCCTCAGCGCTCCGGTAAAATGACTATTCCGTCGGGAACGATGGAGATTGTATTTGAAGTCGCTTCAGGGCGTAAGGTGAATACATTCTTCGGCCCTCAGGAGGTTATGACAGAGGCGAAGAAAACATTGCGGACATCGCCTGTAACCGTAGATGTATCGGCATTACCAATACAAAACAAACCTGCAAACTTTTCGGGTGCAGTAGGTAGTTTTACATATACTCCTAAGATTTCGGCAGAAAAAATGAAAGCCAATGATGCCGTAACCATTACACTGAATATAACCGGTACGGGAAACCTGAAGCTGATAAAGAATCCGGAGATAAAATTCCCTAAGGATTTTGAAACCTATGATCCTCAAGTGAAGAATGATTTTCGTCTGACCGAAAACGGTTTGTCGGGAACCAAGACGATCGAGTACATGTTTATTCCGCGCTATCCCGGTAAGTTTACAATACCGCCGATCGAATTCTCTTATTTCGATCCGCGCAGCAATTCATACAAGACAGCATCATCGCCAAGCTATACACTCGATGTGGCTAAAGACCCGAATGCAGGCAAGAATGTATCTACCAGCTATTCTAATCAGAGAGACGTAGAAGTCGATCAGGATATACGTTATCTGAAGACAGGAGATATTTCGTTCAAAGATCCGCAAAGCTTTTTTGTAGGCTCGTTGCCTTATTGGCTGTGGTATATAATCCCGCTGGTGCTGTTTATCACATTCTCCATCATTTACCGGAAGCAGATAAAAGCCAATGCCGATATTGCCCTGATGCGTACCAAGAAAGCGAACAAGGTAGCTACAAAACGTCTCAAGTTGGCAAAACAGTATTTGCAATCGCAGAAAAAGGACAACTTCTACGAAGAGATATTGCGTGCCGTATGGGGTTATCTGAGTGATAAACTAACAATTCCGGTTGCCAATCTCAACAGGGAGAATATAGAAAACGAGCTGCTCAAATACGGGGTAGGGGACGATCTTATCGGTCAGTTTATGAGTATTCTCGACACAGGAGAATTTGCCCGCTATGCACCATCCGAGTCGGGAGACGCAATGGATAAACTCTACAACGATACCGTAGAGGCTATAGGCAAAATGGAAAATACGATTAAAAAATTGAAATAAAAGGATGAAAGCAATGAAACGCATAATATTATCATATTTGTTATTATTGTCGGCATTTGCGACATCTTACGCGCAGGATTCCCTTGCTGTTGCCAAAACTGACAGCCTTGCACCCTCAGATGCAGCTGCAACTGCTGTAGTGAATAAAACTTCTGATAATGCCGCTGTCGGACAAGCGATCAAATTATATGATGAGGGTGATTTCCGTCAGGCTATAGATGTGCTCGAAGGCGAAATGAAGGTTCAGAAGGATAAGGGACTCGAGTCGGCCGATTTGTATTATAACCTGGGTAATGCTTATTTCAGAGTAAACGATCTTGCCCATGCGCGCCTTTACTATGAAAAAGCGTTGCTGATAAATCCCGGAGACAGGGATACCCGTCACAATATAGAATATGTAACTACCAAGATTGAAGACAAAATATTGGTTGCCGATACATTTTTCCTCAGTATCTGGTTTCGCGCAGTACAAAATCTGTTTAGTTCCAATACCTGGGCTATGATGGCTGTTGTACTTTTCATCGTATTTATAGCATGTTTGGTATTGTTTTTTTTCAGTAGGCTCATTTCTGTGAAAAAGACAGCATTTTATATAGGGATAGTGTCATTAGTTGTTGTTATATTTGCAAATGTCTTTGCATTCAGGCAAAAGAACAAGATACAATTCCGCGATACAGCTGTTATTATGACAGGTTCCGCACCCATTGTAAGTTCGCCCGATATCAACAGTAAAGAATTATTTATACTTCACGCCGGCACAAAAGTATCTATCACAAAGGAAGACCGTAACTGGTACGAAATAGAGATAGACAACGGTAGCGTAGGCTGGGTACAAAAAGATAAACTGGAAATGATCTGATATTACAGATATGAATGATGGAAAACACGTATAAATGAGTCTTGTCGAAAAAATATTACCTTACGAAAGAGATCTTTTTCTATGGTTAAATGACCACCATACTGCTTATTGGGATACATTCATGTGGATGTACAGCGAAAAGCATACATGGATACCTTTAGCCCTTGTAGGTTTGTTTATTTTCGTATATAAGGTAAAGTGGAAAGAGGCTTTGCTGTTGCTTATTTGTGCCACCTTAGTAGGGTTGTTGTGCGATTATGTCTCAGCCAATCTTATCAAGCCTTTTTTTGAACGTCTCCGGCCTACATACCATCCCGATTTTGCATCTCTTGTCGAAATTGTAAAAGGTCATCGCGGGGGCAGGTATGGGTTTATATCCAATCATGCAGCCAACGGATTCGGTATAGTCGCTTTCACATCCCTGCTATTCAGGTACAGATATCTTACTATAACGATGGCTACATGGGCTACCCTGACGGCATATTCCCGCATATATCTGGGCGTACACTTTATTTCCGATGTGGTAGGCGGGGCTATCTGGGGTACATTGATAGGCTTTTTTGTCTATTATATATATTTAACCTCTCGCCGGTATATTCTAAAAGTTCCTGTAGAAGAACTCAAAGTACCTGTGTATTCAAAGAATAGAGCACATGTCATTATAGCTACGGTAGTGCTTTCCGTTATATTTATTGCCATTTATAGCGGAATATTTGAGATTCCTGAGTGAAAGCCATTGTTTTTCAAAAAAGAATTTTATAACTTTAGAACATATTCCTAATCAATTACCATTTAAAACTTAGAGAGTATGACTAGAGTTATTACATTTTCAGAGCTTCGCAAAATCAAGGATAGTTTACCCGATGGAAGCATACATCAGATAGCTGAGACTTTACAAATTCCGGTAGAGACTGTATGGAACTACTTTGGAGGGTATAGTTACGAAAAAGGACAAAGTTGCGGTGTTCATATCGAACCCGGCCCCGATGGAGGTTATGTTTCCCTAGACGACACTACTATTCTGGATATGGCTCTGGGAATGATGGAACCGAAGGAAGTCTAAGAAAGGAAAAGAAGTAAAATAGAGAGATGAATGCCTGAAAGTGTTCATCTCTTTTAAAATAAGGAAAACGATAAAATATATACAGCAATGGAAGATAAATTGGTAACACTTGCTATTCACACAAATGAAAAAGCCCGGATATTGAAAGATGTGTTGGAAGGTGAAAATATCGAAGTACATATCGATGATGTAGATATAGAAAATCCGGGAGTATCGCCGGGAGTTCGTATCCGTATCAAAGAGTCGGATCTTCCAAAAGCATTGAGTGTAGTAGAAAGCCGTCACCTGTTCAGTTACGATGAAGAAGAAACCTATCGTACCGACGACGGGCGTAAACGTATATTGGTTCCGGTCGATTTCTCCGACTACTCGCTAAAAGCATGCAAAATAGCGTTTAATCTGGCACGCGACCTGAATGCTAAAGTAAAGATTCTGCATGTCTACTTTAACCCTTATTATCCGACTGCATTGCCTATGGCAGAAGCATTTGCATATCAGGGAAAAGAAGAAAAGGAATTCCAGAATATAATAGAAAAGGTAAAAGAAAATATACAGCGGCTCTGCAATACGATAGACAAGAAGGTGTCGGAAGGTGAGTTTCCACCCATCAATTATTCGTATGTCCTTCGGGAAGGGTTGCCCGAAGAGGAGATCGTAACCTTTACCAAAGAATATAAGCCGTCACTCATTGTGATGGGTACTAGAGGTAAAGACCAGAAAGACGCTGACCTCATTGGCAGCGTTACGGCCGAAGTGATAGAAATGACTCATGTGCCGTTGATTGCTATTCCTCAGAATACACCGTTCTCTGATATGAAGCAGGTGAAGCATATAGCTTTCCTTACCAATTTTAGTCAGCGTGACCTCATATCGTTCGATCTGCTTGCAAAATTGCTCATCCCATTCAACGATATACGTATCTCTCTGACGCATATTTCGGTAAAAAAAGGCGATCAGTGGGACGAGATAAAGCTGGAAGGCATTAAGGCATACTTCTCGAAACAATATCCGAATCTGAATCTCGATTATAAATTGGTCGACACTACCGATATGCTGAAAAGCCTTGACGAATACATCAAAGATGATGGTATACAGATATTAGCCCTTACGACCAGTAAACGAAATATCTTTGCCCGTATGTTCAGTCCGAGTATTTCACGTAAAATGCTTTTCCACTCCGATACACCATTGTTAGTATTGAGAGGATAAAACTTTGTTTTAGAATATCATATCATATAAATCTATTCGTTATCTTTGACAGGAAGCGGATAGATTTTTTTATTTCACAAAGTTTGCATATGAGACATATTATTCTACTTATATTATTTTTTGCTATAAATATAAATACACAGGGACAGGGGAAGAGCATGCATGAAAAGTGGAGGGATAAACCAACTAAAGCTGATTATTTAGGAACTCCAAATCCAAAACATTGGTTCAGTGAAGATGGAAGTTACTCTTTTGAGATGCAACATCCCCACATTGCAGTACCCTGGATATCGGCTGACGGCACCTACTACTACCAACAGGCAACAAATGAAATATTTGTTACCATAAGCAGATTTGACGAAAGGATGAAACCAAGTAAACACCAGGAAGGCCTTATGTTTGTAATTGCTAAGGCTTATAGTTTTGTATAAAACATAAG
>JBEBPN010000026.1:0-59985 GCA_040395895.1 Dysgonomonas hofstadii | reverse complement strand
GACGTGAGTCTGCTATCCGTACTATCCATGCAGCAGGTATTGAAGTAACAGAAATTGTTGATGTTACTCCACTTCCTCACAACGGATGTCGTCCTCCAAAACACAGAAGAGTTTAATCAAATTTAAAAATTGGAACTAGAAATTGTGAAATTTGATTGCAATCACCCTCTCTGTAATCGCGGCTGCACAATTTTAGCTTTCATCAATTATTAATTAGTAAGAAAATGGCAAGATATACTGGACCAAAATCAAAAATCGCCCGTAAATTCGGAGAGCCAATATTCGGACCTGACAAAGTTCTTTCAAAAAAGAACTATCCTCCGGGACAACACGGTAACGGAAGAAAGAAAAAATCGTCAGAGTACGGTATTCAGTTGCGCGAAAAGCAAAAAGCAAAATATACTTATGGTGTTCTTGAAAAACAATTCCGTAACATGTTCGATAAAGCACTGTCGTCTCGTGGTATCACAGGTGAAGTGTTGCTTCAGATGTTAGAATCGAGACTGGATAACGTAGTTTTCCGTCTTGGAATTGCTCCTACAAGAGCAGCAGCCCGTCAGTTGGTTTCGCACCGTCACATTGTAGTAGATGGAAAAGTTGTAAACATTCCTTCATACTCATTGAAACCGGGACAACTTGTTGGTGTTCGTGAAAAATCGAAATCACTAGAAGTTGTAGGCGAAGCATTGTCAGGCTTTAACCATAGCAAATACCCTTGGATCGAGTGGGATCAACCTACTATGACAGGAAAATATCTTCATATTCCTGAAAGAGCAGATATCCCTGAAAACATTAAAGAGCAGTTGATCGTAGAGTTGTATTCTAAAAATTAATTAAATTCATGGCTATATTAGCATTTCAAAAACCGGATAAAGTATTGATGTTAGAAGCGGACGATTTCTTCGGAAAATTTGAATTTCGTCCCTTAGAACCCGGATATGGTATTACTATCGGTAATGCCTTGCGCCGTATTCTGCTTTCATCCCTTGAAGGTTTTGCTATCACTTCTATAAAAATCGATGGTGTGGAGCATGAATTTGCCACAGTACCGGGGGTTATAGAAGATGTTACGAACATAATCCTCAACTTAAAGCAAGTTCGTTTTAAGCAAATCGTAGAAGAGATCGAAAACGAGAAGGTAAGCATTACTATCTCAGGTACCGAAGTATTCAAAGCTGGAGATATAGGAAAGCATCTGTCAGGATTTGAGGTATTGAACCCTGACCTGGAAATTTGTCATCTTGATAAGAATGCAAGCTTCCAGATAGAGTTGAATATTAACAAAGGGCGTGGATATGTACCTGCCGATGAAAATCGCAATCTGTCCGATGATGTTAATGTTATAGCTATTGACTCTATTTATACTCCTATCCGCAACGTAAAATATGCGATCGAAAACTATCGTGTAGAACAAAAAACGGACTATGAGAAACTTGTGATAGAAATAGCAACCGACGGATCCATTCATCCGAAAGATGCTTTGAAAGAAGCAGCTAAAATCCTTATCCACCACTTCATGTTGTTCTCTGACGAGAAAATACTTCTTGAGCAGAGCGAAGTAGACGGTAATGAAGAATTCGATGAAGAAATCCTGCACATGCGTCAGCTTCTGAAAACAAAGTTAGCAGATATGAACCTTTCGGTTCGTGCGCTAAACTGCTTGAAGTCGGCTGAAGTAGAGACACTGGGCGAATTGGTACAGTTCAATAAGAACGACCTCCTTAAGTTCCGTAACTTTGGTAAGAAATCACTTACCGAACTCGATGAACTGTTGGATAGCCTGAGCCTGTCTTTCGGGATGGATATTTCTAAATATAAATTAGATAAAGATTAGTAAGCGACATGAGACATAATAAAAAAATCAATCACTTAGGGCGTAAAAGTGCGCACAGAGATGCCATGCTGGCTAATATGTGTGTGTCTCTACTGATGAGCCCTAACAAACGCATCTTCACTACTGTGGCGAAGGCCAAAGCTTTGAAGAAAGTTATAGAGCCGATAATTACGAAGGCTAAAGAAGATTCGACTCACGCCAGACGTATGGTTTACAGAGACCTTAAGATTAGTAGTGTAGACAACTACCCTAACCAAAAGGTTGCTAACAAACCACAGGACAGAAAGAAACTTGTTATAGCCGAACTTTTCCAGAATGTATCTCAGAAGGTAGGCGACCGTCAGGGTGGATATACCCGTATCATCAAAACAGGAAACCGTTTGGGTGATAATGCTTCGATGTGCTTCATCGAGCTGGTTGACTACAACGAAAATATGCTGAAAGAGAAAAAAGCTGCAGCTGCTAAGGGTAGAACTCGTCGTTCTAAGAAGAAAGACGATACTGCTGCTCAACCGGTAGCTAAAGAAACAGCTAAAAAAGCTAAAGCAGAAAAGGTAGAAAAGGAAAAGGAACAAGAAGTAGAAGCTTTGGAAGTTGCTCCTGAATCGCTACCTGTAGTAGAAGCAGAAGCTGCTGCTCCTGAAGTTGAAGCTGAAACTCCGGCAGAAGAAAAACCGAAAACTGAAGAATAAGAAAAATTCAGATTTTAGGAAGATAATAAGAAAAGGGTATTCGATAGAATATCCTTTTTTTTGTAGAGTCTAAAATGGACAGAAATAGTCGTAATGAATTATTGTGGTATTTAAACCTAAATTCTATAATTTGTGATTATATGAAAGCAAGACAATTATTTTAATTGAAGAAAGACATAATTGTATTGATTTTCAGTTGAAATGATTACTTTTGCTTAAAGACAAGAAATGCGAATAGATATATTTTTTAAAAAAATTATTAAACAAGCTACATTATGAAGGCAAAAATTCGTGTTCATGGCAAATCACAAAGCCGTACAGCGTTAGGTATTGTTATAGCATACCTGAAACTAAATCCTGACTCTAGTTTATCGGATCTGCAAAATGCCTTTCCGAAATCGTTGAATTCAAAAAGTCCTCTTGATGAAATTATTGTTCCATTGAAAGATACCGAAGGGCACGAGAAGTTGTTCTTCGAAAAAGAGGATGAACTAATCACACTTGGTACCGGGCAAAAACTGGCTTTGGTTGAGACTTGGGTTAAAGAAGATTTTGAAGCTATTTGCGAGCATGCAAAACAATATGGTATTGATGTTGCTGGGATCGAAGAAGCAAGACCTTTTGAAAAAGGAAGCTTCGAACTCGAATATCTGAATAAGGTTGACAGTGTGGCTGCTGCCCCTGTGGCAGACCCGATTCCGGTGAAGAAAAAATGTTCTTGGTGGTGGTGGCTGTTATTGCTTTTGCTTCTTTTGTTAATTTTATTCTTCTGCTTCAGAAAATGCTGTACGGAAGGTAAATCCGGATGTGCAGTGCCGGTAGATACAACTTCTGTTAAGCCAACAGCAATGGACGCATTCAAAGGAAAATTAGACACGTTGACAAACAATTTTGTTTACGCAACCGGTGATACCGTTATAGTGAAACTACCTGACGGAAAAGAGTGGAAAGTAGGGGAAAATAGTACCGAATACAAGTTATTCTCGTTCCTGAATTCGGATGCGAAGGTTGATACTCTTGATAAAACAATCGGATGGATTACTTTAGACCGTCTGTATTTTGATACAGGAAAGGCTAATCTCACACCTGAATCGGAAAATCAATTAAAGAACATAGCTCTGATTTTGAATTATTTTCCGAATTCTAAAATTAAGATGGGTGGATATACCGATAATACCGGAACCGAAGAAATCAATATGAGACTTTCCGGTGAAAGAGCCAAAGTAACTGCTGAGAAACTGGTTGCTTTGGGTGTTGATGGAAGTCGTGTAAGCCATGAAGGATATGGTCAGAATCATCCGCTTTGTCCTCCAAATGATAGTGATGCCTGTCGTGCAGTCAACCGCCGCATTGATGTACGTGTAACACAAAAATAGTTCTTAGAATCTCGCTGATTTTGCGAGCGGCTAAAGCTTGTCTTCTATACAAAGATATAAGGCTAAAATCAGAGCAGGAGATGTCCCATGAGGCTGCCTCCTGCTTTTTTCGTGCGATGTATATAAAAAAAGAAAGTATCCTAATGGCTTAGGATACTCTTTTGCTTGATAAGTAGTTTTCAAGTCTACTCTATGGGTGTTGTGGGTACATAAGTAGCGATTGTACCCGCCCCATAGAATTCTTGCAAGTTTTGTGTCAAGGTTGGGAAGTCTTTCAAGCAAATATGTATATTTTATTTACTTTCTATATATAAGATGTACGAAAACATGAAACGTTGCATGATTCATTAAAAAAAAACGAAAAAAAATGACAGAAACTTAATTTTTCTGTCTAATTGATTGATTACCAGTGCATATTTTTATTGTGATTTATTGAAAAAAAACTATAGAAATTTATTTTATAGAGAATTTTATCGCTATACTAACTCCTGTTTCATCTACTACTGTTAAAGAATGTTCTCCTTTAGACGGGCTATATTCCTTTTTATGAAAGTATTGGGTGTCTCCGATATATTGACCGTCGAGATGCCAGAAAACACGATTCTGGGGATTCCTGTGCGCCACTTCAAATATCAGCTTACCCGGAGAGCCGTCGAGTTGCTTAGGCAGATTGATGATTGCATTCGGGAAAGGATAAATAAATTCCATTAACCGTATGTCGGAGTCCTCTCTGCATTCGGGAGAATAGGGTGGAAGCGGGCGATAATCCGGATGCTGCTCCTTATAGTACCATTCCCACGAAGGTGGAAGTATAAACCATGATGTATGTACAATCCCTCTGCTGCCGGCACAATCATCAAATACCTGATATTTCATATCTTCCGACAGATGCACCAGTTTATGATAAGGACATACGGCAGCATCGAGCCCTTTTTTACTTATCCATATTGTATCAGTGGCTGTCTCAGGGCAGTTCATGCCTTTCAGGAAACCGCTTTCGTGACATATCTCGGCTCTGACCAGATCATTTTCAGGTTTTTCAAACCAACGGCTTTGAGGCAGGGAATTGAATATGTCGAACATTACCATTCCTGCCGTACGTGCTCCTGTGAGTCCGGGACGACCTTCTCCGTCGGAGTTACCTACCCATACACCTACCACATATTTGGGGCTGACACCTACAGACCATCCGTCGCGAAATCCGAAACTGGTTCCTGTTTTCCATGCGATCTTCTGTATAGAGGGGATCGAGCGCCAGTCTATTTCTTCGGGACGGTTAACATTGGTCAGTGCTTCCAGTGTTTGCCAGATGGCTCCGGCCGAGAATAGAGGATTACGGTTGCGGTCGCCTTTTTCGTTATTATTTTCAGTCAGCAGGTATGCTGGCTGTTTCATTTCAAAATAACGGCCTTCTTCGTTGAACAGTTTGAGCTGTTGAGCCATTTGCAGGTACATGTAGCTTATATCCCACAATTTGCCTTCAGCACCCCCTAAAATGAGTGAGAGGCCATAGTTGTCGGCAGAACGGTTCAGCGTTGTCATGCCGGCTCGTTGCAATATATTGTAAAACTTAGGAACACTGTATTTGCGTAGCGATACTACAGACGGTACATTCAGTGAGCGTGCCAGCGCCTCCGACGCATGTACCGCTCCATCGTATTGCAGGCTAAAGTTCTTCGGGGCAAATCCGTTCAGGTTGATCGGTACATCGGGCAACAGCTGGTCAGGTAGGAGCAATCCTTCCTGCAACATAGCACAATACAGGAACGGTTTGAGAATACTCCCTGTACTGCGAGGTGCTTGTATGATGTCTACCTGATTGGCTGAAATGTCACGCTCGAAATCTACATTTCCACAATATGCGACGACCTCATTTTTCTCTACATCGAATATTATGGCAGCAATGTTTTTGATACCATTCTGCGCAAATTCAGCATTCCATCTGGCCAGTATGTTCTCGGTACGTTCCTGTTGTTGTTTGTCTATGGTAGACACGATGTATTCGCCGGCTTTTTGCCGATAGAGTCTTGTCACAAGGTGAGGTGCTATTTGTGGCAGGGCTTGCGGCTGAAAAGGTAAAGGTTCGGAGATAGCCAGTTCATAGTCTACTTCATCAAGTATATTTCGCTGATACAACTTTTCCAGGAGTTTATTCCGCTTATTCAACAGTTTATCCCTGTTGCGCCCGAAGTGCATAAGTGCAGGGGAATTTGGCAGTACAGCGAGTGTAGCAGCTTCTGCCCACGACAGTGTCGCTGCCTGATGCCCAAAGTAGCGCCACGATGCCGCTTCTATGCCTACTACGTTGCCTCCCATAGGTGCATGAGCTGCATACAAGGCTAATATTTCGTCTTTGGAGTATGAAAATTCCATACGGGTGGCAAGTATCATCTCAATGAATTTCTCGCCGAATGTACGGCTTTCGTTGCGCGACAGGCGAATAGTCTGCATGGTGATAGTGCTGGCACCGCTGACGATTCTGCCGCCATCTATATTTTGCTTTATGGCTCGTCCTATAGCCAGAGGGTTTACACCCCAGTGTCGGCGAAAATGCTTGTCTTCAAATTCTATGAGGCAGGTCTTGTATTTTTCGGGTACGGAATCGGGCGTAGGGAAGCGCCATTGCTGATCGGCGGCAATACGTGCGCCCAGTAATTCGTTATGCCTGTCGGAAACGACTGTGCTGTATGGTACATGGAAGAGAGGGGAGGGCAGGCACAGAATATACCAGACAAGCAGAATAAGACAAACGGGTATGCCTATCCGGTATTTCATTTTGCTTTTTCTGTATTTTTCCCAAAGAAAAGAAAGAAAGGCTCTTATCTTTTCTATGTACTGCCTGATCATTTTATTGTGTTTTCTATTGTTATTGTTTTATTCTATAAAAGTAAACAATTATTGGATTGCACATCCGAAAGAGCGGAAATCAATCATTCCGAAGAAAATGATTAATATATTTTCTCATCTTCTTTCTGCTGTTTAATATAATTAATTCTGGTTCTTTATAATTATTCAATAAATCGTATACGCGCGGTCTTATTTTTCTATTGTAATTCCACACATATTTAAGAAATTCTGTATCTAGTCTTTCCTTGCAGCCGAGTGCCATATCATCGCGTGTATTACCCTGTATAATGCGTTTTAGGATACTGAAAAGACAAATCCATTTATTTATGTCTAAAAAAATAATCATGTCGGCCTCTTTCAGTCTTATATCCAGTGAGCTTATATAATTGCCGTCTAATATCCACTTCGGTTCGGAAACCAGTTCCGTTACTTTTTTCTGCCACTGATCCTTTTCCGGACGTTTCCAACCGGCCTGATAATATTCCTTATCCAGATGAATTAACGGCAAATCTGTTTTACGGGCAATCTGTTTTGCTAATGTAGTTTTTCCCGCACCACAGTTTCCTATTATTATAACTTTATTCATCAAAAGCTTTCATCTATTTCTTGAATATTTATACTCAATGCAATCTTCTCCTTTGCAAATAATATGATTATCAAAGCTATTATCTTTATTCATGCCCAATGACTCCATTAATTTGATGGAAGCGATATTCCGTGAATCGGTAATTCCGATAATTCCATTTATATGAAAACTATTGCAACAATAGTCGATAAGAAGGTTTAATGCTTCTTTCGCAAATCCTTTTCCCTGATATTCCGGTGAAATATTACAGCCAATTTCCAAAATGTCATTACTGATATTGAAGGCGCAGTCGCCTATAACTTTATTATTACGTTCTATTACCAGGCCTATCCACTGGTTGACACTATCATGATATGTCTCGATACATTGATTGACAAAATCAGCCGTTCGCTCCAGTGTGAATGACTTCCAATACTGATACCGTGCCACTTCGGGCAGAGAGCGGTATGAGAATATAGCTTCGATATCTGTTTCCCATATATTACGTAACAGAATTCGTTCGGAATTTATGGAGATTTCATTCATTGTTTTTCTTATAGTTTTTGATCTCTTCTATATTTTCTAGGGCTTCGATATTATTGCGACTGCTTACATTAGATTCCAGTTTGTCTATCATACCTAAAAGCGCTGGATCTGTTTCTGCTTTTCTCAGATAGTGAAATACATTCAGTGGAATATAGCACTTGTTTTCGGTAGTCAGGTATCTGTTTATATAGGTGTATATAAAATCTGCTAGCTCTTTTTTATAAGAGGCAAGAAAATAATAATCGCAAAGATTCCATTCATTGTAAATGATACAATTCCTTTTTTTTAATAAGGAGAACAAGGTTCGTATATCTTTTTCCGAAACTATTCCATAATCGGGAATTTTTTCATCAAAAGATAATCCCCGATCGGGTATGTTGTTTACCTTCTCATATGCGTTCACATATTTTTGAATACCCATTACCCATTCATAGAGTCCTTCTCTTTGAAGCACATCGTGCTTACTCTTGCCAAGTGTGAATGTCCATTTTTTATATTCTTCTATTCGCTTCTCTATATTTTTGATATGCTCTATTTCTTTTATCTTTTTACAGGCTTTTAATAGCTCGTTTTTTACAGATTCGTTCTTATCGAATGAGAATAGCTGGTAGTTAAGGCCGTCTTTGTTTGACAATACAAGGTAATACTGCGTGGTGTAGGGAGTAAAGTGCGAGAATTCATCCATTACAACTAATAATAGTTTATTTACGGATGAGTTCTCTATCTCGAAAAAAACGCTGTCGCCAAGTGTTTTTGAAACATAGCAGACATAGTATTTTTCACTCTCACAAATAACCTGACTCAACGATTTCCGCACATAATATGATGCGTAGGAATCCGCAGAGAAAAAGCAAATTGCTATGAGAAAATAGATTATGCGCTTCATTTTTATATAATATCTGTATGCAAATATATCAGTTTATGTAAATGTACGAAAAAAGACCAAATGTTTTCTTATTTTTGTACACTTGCAAATAGTCAGTCATGGAAAAGGAATCTCAGGGATTTAGCATCTGGAAAATACTCTTGCCCACTTTTATCGGATTGGGGGTAATTGTCTTTATGATGAGCCGTGAGTTTAATGTGGATGACCTGAAGCAGATATCTATAACCAGCCAGACGGTTTTCTGGATATTTGCAGCTTTCTGCTGTATGCTGGGACGCGATATCGGGTTCATCATACGATACCGTTACCTTACCGAAAAGCAACTTTCGTGGAAACAGTGTATTAAGATTACATTATTGGCTGAATTCGGCACGGCAATAACACCTTCGGTAGTTGGCGGATCTACGATGGCTGTCGTTTTTCTGGCAAAAGAAAATATCACAGTGGGGCGCAGTACGGCAATGGTCTTTGTGACTTTGCTGCTCGATGAAATGTTTTTTGTAATCACCTTCCCGATATTATTACTGTTTATCCCGTTTCATACTCTATTTTCCGATACTACTGCTTTAGGCTCGAGTGTGCTTATTCTGTTTATAGTCGCTTACATTATCAAAATGCTTTTGTGTACCCTGCTCATTGTGGGTCTGTTCTTTCGTCCACAGGCTATACGGTGGCTGATCATAAAAGCTTTCCGTCTGCCATTCCTTAGGCGGTGGCATAGCAGTGCGGTAAAGGCGGGAGACGATCTGGTTGTCAGTTCGCGAGAGATAAGAGGCAAGACGTTTTCATTCTGGTGGCCTCTGATCGTTGCTACTATCTTATCGTGGTGTTCGCGCTATCTGGTAGTGAACGCCCTGTTTATGGCTTTCTTTACGGTACACGACAATCTGTTGATATTTGCCCGTCAGTTTGTGATGTGGATTGTGATGGTAGTCAGCCCTACGCCGGGAGGAAGCGGGTTCAGCGAATTTATATTTAAACAATACCTGAGCGAGTTTATACCATTGGCCGGAGTTGTTCCATTGATTATATTATTGTGGAGATTGTTTACCTATTACAATTATTTGTTTGTAGGTGCACTGATTGTTCCCCGTTGGATAAAGAAATCGTTTGGAAAAAAGCAAAAAGATTGATTGTATAAAATTCAGGAAAGTTTATCTATATGTCTGTTAACAGTGATCAGTCAACAGTTAACGACTAAAAGTGATCTTTGAATTGATAAATCCGCTGAGTCATAACAATGTAGATTTTGTAAGGTTTGTCAGGTTTTAGTTAAAAAGCTAATTTAAATAAGATATGAAAAAGTACTTAAGTTTATTACTATTAGTAGCCCTGTCATTATCGGGATTACAAGCACAAAAAGTAGATACCGTAACGGTATTGAGTAAGAAAATGAACCGGAATATCAAGAATGTAGTCATTCTGCCGGAGGGTTATGATAAGTCATCCGATAAAAAATATCCGGTTCTCTATCTTCTGCATGGTTACGGAGGTAAATACGATACATGGGTAAAAGGTACGAAAAAGTCACTGCCGCAGGATGCAACCAGATTGCAGATGATTGTTGTTTGTCCCGATGGGCAGAATAGCTGGTATTGGGATAGCCCTGTGGAGCCGTCTATGCAGTTTGAGACTTATGTGAGTTCTGAACTGATAAGCTATATCGATAGTCATTACAATACTGTGGCCTCACCTAAAGGACGTGCTGTAACAGGTTTCAGTATGGGTGGACATGGCGGTTTGTGGCTGGGTATCAATCATCCCGATGTATTTGGAGCTTGTGGTTCGATGAGCGGAGGCGTGGATATACGTCCTTTCCCTAACAACTGGGAAATGAAAAAAAGACTGGGAGCATACAGGCAAAACACAAAAGTATGGGATGATCATACAGTGATTACCCAACTGGATAAGATAGAGCCTAACTCGCTGGCGATTGTTATAGACTGCGGAAAAGACGATTTCTTCTTTCAGGTGAATGAGCAACTGCACAAGGAAATGCTTTACCGTAATATCCCGCACGATTACGTCATCCGTCCGGGAGCACATACACATGATTACTGGAATAATGCAGTAGACTATCAAATGTTATATTTCTCCAAGTTTTTCAATCAAAAATAACTACCTTTGATGTCTGCGGTTGTCAAAAGGTTAGAGAAAGATGAATGATATAATAATATACGATAAACAGGATATAACGCGGGTAGGAATGGAGGCTCTCTTGCAGGACACCAAGAAAGCCTCTTCTATCCAGCGTACGGAGAGCAAGTCGGAGCTGATAAAGCGGTTGGCTTCTTTTCCTGCTGCTGTAATCGTATTAGATTATACACTTTCCGATTTTACAAGCGTAGACGAATTGCTGAATGTCGGTTACCGTTTTCCCGAATCGCGCTGGTTGTTATTCTCTGACGAACTGAGCCATGATTTTCTGAGACGTCTTGTTTATAGCAGCGAGGCATTCAGTATTGTGCTGAAAAGCTGTGAACTGAACGAGATAGATATGGGACTGATACATGTGTTGAGAGGTGAGCGTTTTATCTGTGGTAGGGTAGCTAACCAACTGTTGCAATCACAAAAGCCTGTATCTGATACAGTAGACCATATATTGACGGCTACCGAAAGAGAGATATTGAAAGAGATCGCTTTAGGGCATACCACAAAGGAAATCGCAGCCAACCGCAATCTGAGTTTCCATACAGTGATCACACACCGCAAAAATATCTTCCGCAAACTGGAAGTGAATAATGTACATGAGGCTACAAAGTACGCTATGCGTGCCGGACTGGTCGATATGGCGGATTATTATATTTAAACAGTTTCTTAATCAAATGACAGATAAGGCTTCAATCTGGCCAGATCTTTTTCCGTAAATTCATCCAAAAGGGATAGCCTGTTTATAGACTCTATATTCCCTTTCCGCTCGCGTATATCTACTATCACCTGCGCCTGCTTGTAGCTGATATAAGGGTGGCTGTTCAGCGCCTTAAATTCAGCATTGTTTATATTAAGCTTTTTAGCTTTGGGTTGTAATGTGATGTATGGCGCTATGTCGCTGTACAGGTAATCGTCCATTCCCCACACTTCTTTTAGCTGTTCCATACTAATATATCCGCCGAGCGCTTCCCTGTATTTTACAATCCTGTTGGCATATCCGCTACCTATTTTGGGTATCTTCTTCAGATCGGACGTGTCTGCACTGTTGAGTTCTATCGTTTCTCCCGCCTTTAACTTTTCCTGATAGGGGTATTTAGTGTATGTTGCCTTTTCGGTATAATCGCTTGTTTGTGCTGCCGGTTGCTTTTCAGCTTTATCTTTCAATTCGGCTTCAAATATGGCGAATTCTTTTTCCAGTTCGCTGTTTGTTTCTGCCGTGCCATTTGTCTTTACAGGTTTAGTGATGATGTAAGCGCCTCCCGACAAGACGATCAGGATAAGCAACAGTATAATGGCGATTTTATCTCCTTTCTGAAAATAGAAGTATTTTTTCCAATTCATTTTATCTATAGTGTAGGTCTCTGGAAATAATTTTAGATAATGGTGTATAAAGTGATTATTTTATTTATTTTTGCCAAAGTTAATATTAATTTACACTTTACAGTACTATGAAGAACAAACTCACTTTACTTATTGTATTTTGCCTTTGTGTGCAAAGTATGCAACTTTTGGCTCAACGAAAAGCCGATCAGATTATTCCCTTTGACCAAACAATCGAAACTATCCTCTTGAATCCGTTTACCGGAAGCGTGATTGTTAAGGAGAAAGATGCCGTGCAGAGTTACGATCCGGAATCGAATAAAATAGAATGGAGAATAACAAAAGCCGAACTGGTGAAAGCCGATAAGCTTGCCGATGCAGTTGAAATGGCTGATATGGGACTGAGTATGGCTAATGGGGATTTCTCAAAATTGATGGAAAGCAAGAAAGACGAGATACGGTTTATCCCTAATTCTCCTTTTGTTTCGCTGAATATTGATGGAATAGACATTATTATTAATTCTACTGACGGAAAGGTTGTATTCAATTCGGGTAATCTCGGATACAGACTTTTGCAATCCGAGTATATGCCATATGATAAAGCTTTCCTATTGACAGTGATAAATAAAAGCCAATATGGTTGTGTATATTACGATCTCGTATCAGGGACTCAGAAGTGGATGACAGAACTGGCCTCTATGGATTCATTCCTGAAATCGCTGAGTGGCCTTCTTACTTTTTGGAAAGAGAGTGATAACCCACAGGATAAAGTATTCACGACTGATAACAATATATTCGCATCTATAAACGGTACGCTGTATAATCTGGCGAAAAATGATGGTAAGCTCTTGTGGCAGACAGACTTTAGAGTAACAGATTTTATCTTGTCCGATAATCTGGCAAATGTGATAACAATGCGTAAATCAGGCAATCTGTTTTCATCTAAAGTAGCTCTTAACCTGTTGGATGCAAATACCGGAAATAAACTGTGGAAAGATGATATTACCACTAAATATATATCGTATATCGAAGATGCAGGCGATAAGGTATTGGTAGCCCATGCCAGCGGATTCAACTTTTATTCGTATGCCGACGGCAAGAAAGTATGGAAAAAAGATGCAAAAGGAAATAAGATCAAACAGGTGATTCCTGTAGGTGACGATTATCTGTACGTAGCAGATAAGGAAATGAATCTTATCGACAAAAACGGTGCTAACAAATGGAAGAAATTTATCGAAATCTGCGATAACGATGAAGACGAGGTATATTATCTCGGTAAGGTAGACAACAACAGGGTATTTTATCTGACAGATACTTATGGTAATATGGTGGACTATACTACCGGAAAGAAAATATGGAAAAAGAATATAGAGTTTGATAAAAAACGTCCGTTGCTATACAGCTATGATGATAATAAGAATGTATATCTGGCATACAACGATAAGAAACTCTACCGTTTCGACCCGAATGCAAAATCGGAAGACAAACCCGAAGCTTTTGCCAAGCTGAAAGAGATAAAAGACGACAAAACCATGTCGAATATCGAGCTGTTCGATTGGGGTGTTTCTCTGGTCGGCGAAAATGATGTGATCGGCGTGTCTTTCGATGGTGAAACTAAGTATCACCGTATCTATAAAGATCCGGGTGCAAAGAAACGTAATATGTTTGCTATTGGACGAACTACTGCGATTATAGGGGCTACTGCACTTGCCGGAAGCAGACTGCCTAAGATGATGGGAAATATGATGACTAAAGGTGAACCATCTACAGCTGATAAGGCTGCTATAGGCGGTGCCAGTCTGATGGCGGGAATTGTGAACGATTCGGCATTAGATAAATATCAACAGCGCTTCTTAGCCCTTAAAGCGAATAATGAATACGCATTTGTAATGGACAAAGCAGAAGGCGGCGGTGTACAACTGGTAAAAGTCCGCAAGAACGATGGAGAAGAAGTGGATAAAATACTTGTAGATGGCGAAAGACCTGTATATGAGGTAGACCCTGTTTCCGATAATGTATATTATGTTAAAGGAAAGGAGATGTGGATATATAGCAAGAAATGATAACAAAAGAGCGGCTCTCATACGAAAGCCGCTCTTCTTATATTATTATAGAAGGATGAACTACAGCCCTTTTTCGCTCAGGTATCTTTCAGCCTCTATAGCTGCCTGACAACCGCTTCCCGCTGCTGTGATAGCCTGACGGTAGTGAGGGTCGGCAACATCTCCGGCTGCAAATACACCTTCTATACATGTTTTTGGTGTACCCGGAGTGGTAAGGATATAGCCTACCGAATCGAGGTTCAGCTGATCTTTAAATATACCGGTATTCGGACTATGTCCTATGGCAAGGAAGAAACCGTCTATCTTGATGTCGAATTTCTCTTCGTTAGGTTCACCCATGTGTTTCACTATATGTGCGCCTTCCACGCCATTGTCTCCGAACAGGCCTACTGCATTACATTCAAACAGTACCTCTATCTTAGGGTTCTGCATAGCTCTGTCTTGCATTACCTTCGATGCGCGAAGGTATGGTTTGCGTACAATCAGATATACTTTCTCAGCCAATCCAGCCAAGTAGATAGCTTCCTCGCAGGCAGTGTCTCCACCTCCTACTACGGCTACTACCTTTTTGCGGTAGAAGAATCCGTCGCAGGTAGCACATGCCGAAACTCCCATTCCTGCATATTTGGCTTCATCAGGCAGTCCCAGATATTTGGCACTGGCTCCGGTAGCAATGATCACCGTGTCAGTTTCTATTGTCTTTTCTCCGTCGATCACTACTTTTCGCGGATAAGAGTTTAGGTCGACAGCAGTGGCTATACCAAAACGTATGTCGGCACCGAAGCGGATAGCCTGTTTTTTCAGGTCTTCCATCAGTTCGGTTCCGGTAATTCCTTCCGGATATCCGGGAAAGTTTTCTACCTCAGTGGTAGTTGTTAATTGTCCTCCGGGCTGAATGCCTTCATACAATACAGGAGCTAGGTTAGCCCGCGACGCATAAATAGCGGCAGTATAACCGGCAGGCCCTGAACCGATGATCAGGCAGCGTACTTTTTCATTCATATCGTAAGATTTATATGTTTTGTTTATATTTAGTGCAAATATATAGAAAATGCTTATCGAATCAAAGCTTAGGCGTTTCTTATTTTTTATAGAAACATAAACAGAATCTATCTATCTGAGGTCTACTATTTCAGCTCTCGGATAATCCTTTTTATTGAACTGGAATGTGGCATCTGATATATTTGTTCCGGTTTGGTAACTCTTGATAGAAAGTATATTTTCGATTCCGGATTTATCTATTGCAGTGATTTTTGAAAACGTGTTGTTCACTTTATCTACTTCAACGATGACTTTGGTAAATTCCATGCCTTTTTTCTGGGGTGTCAATTCTACCTCATAAACGGCTTTGCCCGCAACTCTTTTTTCTCCTTTATATTTCAGGTCGAATCCTTTTTTGTAGATGTTAAACAGTGCCGAAGGACTTATTGCCTGTAACTCATCGCCTGTAGGACTGCTGACATTTACTTCTTCGGTATCTTTCACATATACCCATTGGGTAGTACCATCGAACCATGTGATAGCATCGGGAACTTCTATTTTAAATTTATCTCCTTTCATATATGCCGTACCGTTCTGGCTGTATGTAGTTTTAGCTTTATTATCCTTAGCATCCAGCGTAAACTTTGCCGTTACTGCTCCCGCATTGTTATAAGCTTCGGAAGCCTTATCCAGTATCGAACGCGCATTCTGGGCAGATGCTGCTGATGCAAACGATATAAGTAGTAAGGTGATGAATAGTTTTGTTTTCATATCTATTTATTCTAATTTGTATACAAATATAGACAATTAATTACGGGAAAAGTTTAAAATGATACCTCTAAATAGGTAATAAAAATGAGTATGATTCACTATAAGTCAACTTTATAATTGTGGCTATTTTCAAAGCTGATAGCTTTAGCCAGATAATATCCGTTTATTATTTGTTGCTCAAGCTCGTTGATTTCGCTATGTAGTGTTTCGTTCCTTTCTCTAGCAGTTTCCTCACCATTTATTATTCTTTCTTCAGCTAGCTGCTTATCGGCAATTTTCTTGAGGGAGTCGATATATGTTTTCTTTCTCCTGAGAAAATCGTCGTTCCTGTATTTCTTTGATTCTTGCAGATAACAGTAAGCATCATACTCGGCATATCCTACTATTCGGGCATACATGTGTCCGAATCCGGTACCACCATAATGCAAGATTCCAAAGAATTTATTGATGTTTCTGTATATCCTTATAAGGTTGTCACGTTCTTCTTTGTACTTGCCTTCCGTCTTTTGCCTTAAAAAATAAGCATAGAGTACAAAAAACTCGTCTTCTCCGGCTTCGCTACCAAAAGTCCAGCCCTTTACATATGGAGGATATTTGTAATAGGCTGTATCGGGACTTTCCACAATCTTTCCTTTTGCCTGTAACTGAGGAAAGCTATCAAGTATAAGTTGGAATATTTCTTTTGAATAGGAATAAGTGAAACTGTCTATTTCTATTTTTATTGCTTTTTCATCTACCTCTTCATCGTTATAAGAAAGCGGGGACATAGAAATGCTATCCGCTACCGGAATATCCTGAGCTTTTGAAACCTTTCCTGTGCAGAAAGAGAATAGAGGGATTAAAAAGATAAGAAGCAGGCTCTTCCCTTTTGTCATAGCCAATTAATTAAACGAACTCAATTTCTGCTCCAAACTATATTCATCGGCTATCAGTACATCGCGGGCTTTACTTCCCTGCGTAGGGCCTACTATGCCTGCTGCTTCCAGTTGATCCATCAGTCGTCCGGCACGGTTGTAGCCTATAGAGAATTTGCGTTGTATAAGCGATGTCGATCCCTGTTGATGCACAACTATAAGGCGTGCCGCTTCGTCGAACAATGGGTCACGGTCGTTGAGGTCTATGCTGCCGACTTTGTCTTCTCCTATTTCGCCTACATACTCAGGCAACTCGAATGCATTGGCATATCCTTGCTGGCTGCCAATATACTGGGCGATACCCTCTACTTCCGGCGTATCAACAAAAGCACACTGTATACGTACCAGATCGCTGCCTTGTGAGAAAAGCATATCTCCGCGTCCGATCAGTTGATTAGCTCCAGACATGTCCAGTATGGTACGCGAGTCTATCTGCGAAGTCACACGGAAAGCCATACGGGCAGGGAAGTTCGCTTTTATCGTACCTGTGATGATGTTTGTTGTCGGGCGCTGTGTGGCAATTACCATGTGCATGCCTACTGCGCGCGCTTTTTGTGCAATACGCGCTATCGGCATTTCTATTTCCTTTCCGGCAGTCATTATCAGGTCGCCGAATTCATCTATTATAATTACCAGATAAGGAAGAAAACGATGTCCTTTCAATGGATTCAGACGGCGTTTTCTGAACTTCTCGTTATACTCTTTTATATTTCTTACCCCTGCGTTCATCAATAGTTCGTAGCGGTCGTCCATCTCTTTGGTCAGAGAGTTCAGGGTTTGCGTTACTTTCGATACATCGGTGATGATGGCTTTCTCTGCATCCGGCAATTTTGCCAGATAATGCTTTTCGATGCGCGAATAGATGTTGAACTCCACCATCTTTGGGTCTACCAGCACCATTTTCATCTCGGCCGGATGCTTTTTGTAAAGCAGTGAGGTGATGATAGCATTTAGTCCTACCGATTTACCTTGTCCTGTTGCTCCTGCTACCAGTAAGTGAGGCATTTTGCACAGGTCGAACATAAATATCTCGTTGGTGATAGTCTTGCCAAGTGCTACAGGCAGGTCGAAAGTGCTTTCCTGAAACTTACGGGAAGCGATCACCGACTGCATAGATACTATCTGCGGATCTTTGTTCGGTACTTCTATACCGATCGTACCCTTACCCGGCATCGGAGCGATGATACGGATTCCCAAAGCAGAAAGGCTGAGAGCTATATCGTCTTCCAGATTCTTTATCTTCGATATGCGTACACCCGCTTTCGGTACTATTTCATACAGCGTGATGGTAGGCCCTACAGTCGCTTTTATGGACGTGATTTCTATACCGTAGTTTTGCAGGGTGGTTATAATGCGGCTCTTATTGGCATTTTGCTCTTCCATGTCCACGCCTTTTCCGGTGGTATCATATACTTTCAGCAGCTCGGCAGAAGGGAAGTGAAAATTGGAAAGGTCTTTCGTCGGATCGTACTCTTCCATTTCCTCGCCTTCGGCAAGTATATCGTCTTCAAACCCTTCGATCGGAGTGATGTTATTGTTCTCAGGAGAAAGCCCGTTTTTACTAACGGGTTGTATAAACTCCTCATCGGTAGGAACAACAATTTCAAAGTCCTGATCCACCTGCAAAGATGTAGGCTTATTCTCTTTTGTTGGTTTAGGTGTTTTTACCGAAAGCTCGATAGGTTCGGAGATATAGTCATTGTCTTCAATAACCTCCTCGGGTTTCTCTTTCTTCTTGAAAAAGCTGAAAATGCTTTTTGATTCTTTTTCCGGTTCATCCACTTCTTCCTCATACAGATTATCCAGCTCAGGATCAGTCTCTGTGTTCTTTTTGAGTGGATTTCTGAACAGTCCCCGGAAGAATTCCATAGAAGTCTTCTTCGTGATAATGAGGAATATGATTAGTAATAACAGAATTACCATCAGCACGCCCGGAATACCCAGAGCCGCTTCCAATAGTTGTTCGATTGCATGACCATGCGCCCCCCCCCAGATAATATGGCTATCGCTGAAAGCACGTGACAGGACAAATGCACTTGTTATCGATCCCCAGATCATGGCAAAAGCAGTAAGTAAGAATGTGCGGATAGCGGATATATTCAATACACGCATCAGTTTTAGCCCCATCAGTATAAAGTACACAGGAATCAGCAGAGAGAATATCCCGAACCACTGGTTGATCAGCTTCTCCGCCAGAAATGCTCCGGCTACTCCTGTCCAGTTACTTATCTGCTGCTTATGTGAGATCAGGTCGAAAAACGATTTGTTCACAACTTTGCTCTGATCGGCTGCGCCTGTGACGAAAAATGATATTTCGCCGAGTAATATATATGCTCCGATAAAAGCAAGACAAACCCCGAGCAGGAACTTAGTTCGTTCTTTCTTTATAATCTCGATGAATGAGGTTGCCTTATTATTTTGAGGTTTCTTTTTCTGTACAGTTTTTTTTGCCATATAGTGAAGTAAGCCAAAAGCTCCGTCCTTGTTTTTTTAAGATAATATAAACTACAAATATAATGCTTTTTTATGAAGGAATTCTCAGGGTGCGTGTACGAAATCTTTATTATTTTCTTATAGGTTTATCTATATATCAGTTAACAGTCTGTAGTGATCTGTCAACAACAAAAAGAGGTCTTTGAATTGATGATGAGTGTACTAGTTCTCAGTATACTAGAAAAAGGGGCTTTAAACTAGCAGGCTGGCAAACATCATTCAGCGGAGCAAAGTGTAGCTAAAACTTGTAATCTTTGTCAGGTTTTAGTTAAAATCCACCTCTCCCCAGCCCTCTCCAAGAGAGAGGGAGCAGCAAAGCCCCAAAGAAAAATACTTGTAACTTGTAACTGCCCGCAGGGCGATGTAACTTGTAACTAATGTTAGCTTTGTCAGGTTTTAGTTAAAATTTTCAGCTGAATATATGCTGAGGAGACTTCTCTATCATTGTATTAAAGCATTAAATTATAATAAAAATGAAAATATAATTAAACCATTTTAAATTTCTTGAGTCATACATCTACAAAAAAATAGATTTTTACCGAAATTGACTAGGAAATAATGAAAAGGAATATTCCTCTGCTTTTGTTTTTGTGTATTTTTTTAGGGCTGAAAGCACAATCACAAACCGCAAATATAACAGGCACCATATTTGACGATGTATCCAAAGAAGCCATCGAAATGGCAAGTATCAGGGTACTTAATGCAAAAGACAGTGCCTATGTGACAGGCACAGTTACTAACGAAAAAGGTAGATTCAGCGTAGGAGTGAAGCCGGGACAGTATATCGCGCAAGTTACTTTTATGGGATATCTGGATCAGTTTTTTCCTGTTAACGCCCGTACCAATTCATCTATAGGTAGCGTTTATCTGAAAGAAGATGCCGTGTTGCTGAATGAAGCGATTGTAGAAGCTAAGGCTCCCGAAATAATGGTTAAAGGAGACACGGTAGAATACAATGCAGATTCATATAAGGTGCAAGAGAGTGCTGTATTGGGAGATTTGATAAAGAAGATACCCGGAGCGGAAATAGATGCAGACGGTAAAATAACGGTAAACGGAAAAGATATATCAAAAATACTTGTAGACGGAAAAGAGTTTTTCAGTGACGATCCCAAGACAGCTTCTGAAAACCTGCCTGCCAAAATGGTGGAAAAACTACAGGTACTGGATCAGAAATCGGATATGGCATTGCTTACTGGATTCGATGACGGGGAAGAGCAAACTGTAATAAATCTGGTTGTAAAACCCGGGATGAAAGAGGGAGTAATAGGGAGTGTTTCTGCTGGTTACGGAAACAAAGACCGTTACGAAGCAAATGGATTCCTCAATGTGGCAAGAAATGATAACCGTCTGTCGGCATTAGGCAATTTCAATAATAACAATAATGCCGGAGGTGGTGGCGGCGGTCGTGGCTGGGGAAATAACAGAGGACTGACCGAAACAGCAATGGGTGGTGTGAATATTGCAATGGAACCTTCCACGAAGTTCAAGTATGATGGCGATATTCAGTATCGTGGTACCGACAATGATGTGGAAACTGTCAGCAGTACCGAGTATACCAGCAGTGATATGACAGAAAATAAGGAGTCGTTCCAGAATAATAAAAATAAAAATATGAACGCTCGATTTAAGTTCGAATGGAAACCTGACAGCCTTACCAATATTATTTTCCGTCCTAATTTTTCATATAGTAAAGCCGATCGTTTCTCTTTAGGCACTTCAGAACGTGCGAGCACAATCGAGACGGATAATAATTTTACCACAGATTCACATTCCTCGTCAGATGGGCGTACTGTAAACCTGAACGGAAACCTGTTGATAAACAGGAAGCTTAATGATAAAGGGCGTTCGATTTCCCTTGAATTATCGGGAGGATTAAGCGATGGAGATACCGATGGTACGACTTATTCATTAACTGACTATTATAATACAGGAAGAGAAAGAGAACAGGATCAGATATATAACCAGAAGAATAAAAGTTACAACTGGCGGGTACGGGCATCCTACCTCGAACCTCTGGGTAAAAACTACTTTCTGGAATTGGCCTATAATATAAGAAATACACACTCCGAAACTGATAAGAAGACTTACGATAACGACGGTACAGGTAATTATAACATAGTAGCAGAAGACTATACCAGAGTTACCAAAAATGACTTCCTGAATCAGAATATATCCTTGAATCTGCAAAGTCGCAGACAAAAATATAATTATACGGTGGGTGTAGGTGTAGAGCCTTCGCGGTCGCAAACATCGGTGACACAGCCCAATATGGCAGAGAATAAGGATCGTGCCCGTAATTTTGTGAACATTGCACCACGTCTCGAATTCAACTACCTGTGGGACAGACGCCATAACCTGCGGATAAGATATAATGGCGAAACAAGTCAGGCATCTACCGATCAGCTATACGATGGTATTATCAGCCAGAATGGGACTGACACCACTCGCGGTAATCCGAATCTGAAACCGAGCTTTCAACACAGGTTGAATATTCGCTATCAGAAATATGTTCCGGAGAAGGCTTCTTCGATCATGGGATTCCTCGATTTCAGATATACCCAAAATGCGATAGCCAGCATCACCCATATAGGTGAGGGAAACAGCCGCAATACGACCTACGAAAATATTAATGGAAATATGACCGGACGTATGAGGTTGATGTATAACACCCCTTTGCGGAATAAAAGTTTCTCTATAAACGCCGGTACATCTGCAAATTACAGCAGAGACAATGCCTATATAACACCCCGTGATGGTGGTGATCCTCTTAAGAATACGGCAAATACATACAGTATAGGTGAAAATCTGAGATTGAAATATAACACCGATAAATTTCTGTTTACAGAAGATGCTTTCCAGTTCAATATAGGAGTTAACTTCAATTACGAAAATACTAGAAATTCTTTAGGCTCAACTGTAAGTAATTCCTTAAAGAATCAGGAGATATATAACTACGGAGGTTCTGCCGATTTTTCATGGTACCTTCCTTACAGGTTTGTATTGGAGAGTGATGTGAACTATTCGTCTAATTCTGGCTATGAGGGCGGTTACAAGGAAAATTCATGGATATGGAATGCCTCTTTGGCGAAAGAGTTCAATATAAAGTTCAAATCGAAAGAAAGCGTGACAACTCTTCCGGCTACACTCCGTTTCAAGATATATGATATACTGCAGGAGAGAAGCAATATATCGCGCAGTTCGAGTGCCGATAATATAACATACAGTACATACAATACGATCAGTAGTTATTTCATGGTGGGACTTACCGTTAAGTTCCAGTCATTCAAAGGCGGAGCCAAGCAATCCGATATGGATGGCGGAGGCGGAGGTTGGCGTGGTCGCGGACCCGGTGGCCCTGGCGGCAGAGGCCCGTCCATGTTCTGATAATATAAGTTTAAGTTTAGGAAGCCTGTAGTTTATGACTGCGGGCTTTTTTTATCTCCTTTCTTTTTATAGATTTTGTCGATTATATATTGACTGACACTATAAGTAGGTATTAGGGGCCCTAAAAATACCTATATATTGCGATTGTTAAAATTTGGTAATTCATATAGCTTTGCAGCTCATAAAATGCAAGCTGTTGATATACTCAAACGACTAACAATCATTAACTCTGATGAAAAAACAGATACTGTTATTATCTATCCTTATTCTTTCCACTTTTTCGGCAAATGCCAACCTTGTCCGTACCGATGCCAATATATTCGGTCATGTTGTAAATCGTAAGACAAAAGAGCATATTCCATATATAAACATCGTCCTTAAGAATACGACGATAGGAATTGCCACCGATGCTACAGGACATTATGCCCTGAAGAATCTGCCGGAAGGCAAATTCATAGTATCTGCCGAAGGTATTGGATTCAAGCCGCAGGAGATAGAGGTAGAGCTGAAAAGAGGTAAATCTGTTGAAATAAACTTCGAGATAGAAGAAGATGCCCTCAATCTCAACGAAGTAGTAGTTACTGCCGGACGTACCTCCCAGAAACGGACAGAAGCACCTGTAATCGTAAATACCATATCTACAAAGATGCTCGAAACCACACAGTCGGTTGTACTAGGTGAAGGATTGAATTTCTGTACAGGTCTGCGCTATGAGAACGATTGCCAGAACTGCGGTTTCTCTCAGATACGGATGAATGGCATGGAAGGCCCTTATTCGCAGATATTGATAAACAGCCGCCCTATATTTAGTGGATTGGCAGGTGTGTATGGTTTGGAGCTGATTCCCGCCAATATGCTCGAACGCATAGAAGTAGTAAGAGGCGGAGGTTCGGTGCTTTACGGTTCTAATGCTATTGCCGGAACTATAAACCTTATATTGAAAGACCCGAAGACCAATAGCTTCGAGGCAGGTTTCAATACATCGCTGATAGGTACGGGGGTAAGTGGCTCTAACGGCCCTGCTGCCGATTATAATGCCACGTTCAATGCCACATTGGTAACTGATGATCATAAAACAGGTATTTCTGTATTCGGTAATATGCGCGACCGTAAAATGTTTGATGCTAATGAAGATAGCTTCTCGGAAATAGCACCTATGAAGAATACGGTCATCGGTACACGCATATTTCACCGCCCTGCCTACAGAAGTAAACTGAGCCTTGATTTCTTCAATATAAGGGAGCAACGCAAGGGCGGGAACAAGCAAGACTATCCCGACCACGAAAGAGATATCTCCGAATCGGTAAAACACGATATGGTTGCCGGAGCTCTTACCTATGAGCAGTATCTGCGCGAAAGCGACTTGCTGACAGTATTTGCATCCGGACAATATCTCGATAGGGATTCGTATTACGGTGCGAAACAGTCGCTCAGTGATTATGGAAATACAACGGATAAAACATATAATGTCGGAGCTCAGTATAAACTGTCTATCAATGAACCTTCTTCATTGATCGGAGGTATAGAGCATACAGGTTCGCATCTGAAAGACAAGAAACTGGGTTATCCCGAATATTCTGTCGATGAGGATGGCGAATTGGTCGGAACGCATGTGCCGAGTACAGTTGTCTCCGATCAGTCGCTGTCTACTACCGGAGCTTTTGCCCAATATGAGATCAAGGTTGATAAGTTTAAATTCCTTGCCGGAGCGCGTGTCGAACATTATTCGGTAGATGACAAGCAAGCCGATAGTGACAAATCAGGTACTGTATTCGTTCCGCGTGCCAGTGTGATGTACGATATAACCTCCTATTTGCAGACCCGTCTTGGTTTTTCGAGAGGTTACCGTGCCCCTCAGATATTCGATGAAGATCTGCATATAGAAACATCCGGTTCGCGTCAGGTGATAAACAAGAACGATCCGGATCTGAAACAGGAAAACAGTACCAGCCTTACCATGTCTTTCGACTTTAATAAGCAAATCGGAGGAGTGAATACTAGCATCCTGCTCGAAGGATTTTACAATAAGCTTCACAATCCTTTCCGCAACGAGATCGGAGAACCAGATGAAAACGGTACGGTTATTTATACCCGTGTAAACTCTAAGGACGGAGCAGTAGTACAGGGTTTCAATTTTGAGTTGAAACTGATGCCTTCCGATAAGCTGAATGTTACAGCCGGATTTACCGTACAATCGAGCAAATATAAGACAGCAGAAGAAACTTTCGGTGAAAAGAAATTCTTCCGTACCCCTAATAATTACGGTTTCTTTGCTCTGGATTGGGAGTTTGCCAAAAACTTCGGCGTGTCGGCTACCGGAAACTATACAGGCAGTATGCTCGTTCCTTATTTTGGTGTCGATCTGGCTGAAGGTGACGTACGTGATGCCGGAGAATTGCGTAAGTCGAAAAGCTTCTTCGATGCCGGCCTGAAATTCCATTATGATATGCGCATATCTAAAAGTGTGACCGTAGAATGGTTTGCCGGAATGAAGAATATATTCAACTCTTATCAGAAAGACTTTGATAAAGGTATCGATCGCGACCCGTCATATATCTATGGCCCGAGTCTGCCACGTACAGCATTTTTTGGATTCAGAATAGGAAATCTGCTATAATTCAATCTTTCAAATAATAATTTGTTTGGGGCTTCTCTGTATGGAGAAGCCCTAAATTTTGTTATATGCGTAAACAATTAAAACTATTATCTTTACATTTGCGTAAAACATAGATAAAAGATATGAGAAAAATTACACTACTGTTTAGCTTACTGATAACCGTTTCTGCTGTGCATTCGCAGGACTATAACTATAAATTTCGCCTGATGTTGAAAGACAAAGGGAAAACATCATATACGATCGATCGTCCGGAAGAATTCCTTTCTGCAAAAGCTATAGAAAGACGTACTAAGCAGGGAATTGCTATCGATGCTACCGATCTGCCCATTTCCCAAAAGTACATTAAGGAGGTAGAGAAAGTCGGCGGAGTGGTTGTTGCTAAAAGTAAATGGCTGGAATCGGTAAGTGTACACTGTTCTGACAGTACAATGGTCGAAAAATATAAAGCTCTTCCGTTTGTTTCCGATGCTGTTTTTGTATGGAAAGGAAAACCGAAAACCGAAGCAAAGAAAGACAGCATCCGTCAATACCCGTCAGTAGAGACCATATCTTTTGGTAACTATTACGGGAAAGGGGGTGTTAATATCAAACTGAACAACGGACAGGCACTACATGAAGCCGGATATAAAGGACAAGGAATGGAAATAGCTGTGATAGATGCCGGATTCAGTCATCTGCCACAAATAGAGATGCTCGACAATATAAATATCAAAGGAGCAAAAGGCTTTGTGTATGAACATGAAGACCTCTACAGCAATGCCAATCAGCATGGGCTGAATGTATTGTCCTGTATCGGTACTAACAAGCCGATGCAGTTTGTCGGTACAGCGCCCGAAGCAAGTTTCTGGCTTTTTAGTAGTGAAGATTCCCGCAGTGAATTTCCTATCGAAGAAGATTACTGGGCGACAGCTATTGAATATGCTGACAGTGTGGGTGTCGATGTGGTGAATACATCGCTCGGTTACAACAATTTTGATAGCCCTGCCAAGAGCTATACATTCAAAGAAGTAGATGGCAGAATCGCATATATAACCCGTGCCGCAAATAAGGCTGCCGATAAAGGAATGCTTGTAGTTATAAGTGCAGGAAACTCCGGTGATTCGGAATGGAAAAAGATCACCCCGCCATCGGATGCTATAGATGTGCTGACCGTAGGAGCTGTAAAACCCGATTCTATCATAGCATCGTTCAGTTCGCGAGGTATGACTGCCGACCTGAGGGTGAAGCCCGATGTAATGGCACTCGGATTATACTCTACAGTAGTAGACGACAGAGGCAGGGTATCGAAAAAGGCAGGGACTTCATTCTCTTCACCCATTATGTGTGGTATGGTTGCATGCCTGTGGCAGGCGTTCCCCACATTGACTAATAAGGAGATTGTAGACGTAGTACGACGTTCTTCAGACAACTATGAAACATTCGATGAAGACTATGGCTATGGCCTGCCCGATATGAAAAAAGCAATGGGACTCGCCCGGATAATCGCCGACAGGAAAGACGCTAAGAAAACAAAATAAATGAACCATCAGGCAATCTCTCTCTACGAACTGAATAATCTCATAAAAGGCGTTTTGACGGAAACACTTCCCGAAACGTTTTGGATTCGTGCGGAGATGAGTGATGTACGCGTCAATCAGAACGGGCATTGCTACCTTGAGTTTATAGAGAAAGACGGCAAAGGCAAAACCCTTGTAGCCAAAGCGCGCGGCATGATATGGGCAAATACGTTCTACATGCTCAAAGCTTATTTCGAGAATGCTACCAAGCAGCCTTTTGCTTCGGGGCTGAAAGTATTGGTGCAGGTGAGTGTCGAATTTCACGAATTATACGGATTCAGCCTTACCGTACACGATATAGATCCCAGTTATACACTGGGCGATCAGGCACTCAACAGAGCAGCTATACTTCGTCAACTCGAAGAAGACGGTGTTCTTTCGCTCAACAAAGAGCTCGAATTGCCTGTGCCACTCAATCGCATAGCCGTTATTTCATCGCCTACTGCTGCCGGATACGAGGATTTTCTGGATCAGTTGCATAATAATGTTTTCGGCTTTGTCTTTTACACAAAGTTATTTTCTGCCATTATGCAGGGCGACCGATCCGAAGATTCCATTATTTCGGCTCTGGAACGGATATACGAATATCAGGACTGTTTCGATGCAGTAGTTATTATTAGAGGGGGAGGTGCTACTTCCGATCTCAGCAGTTTCGATTCTTACCTATTGGCAGCCAGTTGTGCCCAATTCCCTTTACCGATAATTACAGGTATAGGACACGAGCGCGACGAAACAGTGCTCGACATTGTAGCCCATACCCGTGCAAAAACACCTACAGCAGTTGCTGAGTTCCTGATAGATAGCCTATCGGATACGGCTGTAGAGCTGAACGAGCTGGCGCATAGCATTGTGCAAACCGTACAACATCGTTTGCAGGATGAAACACTGAAACTGAATACATTCGAGACACAGAATAACTTTGTACTCAAAGCATGGTATAAGGAGCAGGAGAGTGTGCTGTCTTCGGCCCGATTGGTGCTCACGCGCGGCATGCAGCGTATAGCCAGAGACAACAAGGCTCAATTCGCACAGATGGAAGAAGCCATAAAAAGAAAGTTGCAACAGAACGACAAGAATGCAAAAGAGAACCTTATACAGATAGGTGACTCGCTGAAAAAGATAACACGGCAGTTATACAAAGATGAAGCGGGAAAACTGGATATGTTTGAAAAGCATTTGCAGTTGTCTTCTCCCGAAAATATACTTAAGAAAGGATATACCCTGACCATGAAAGATGGCAAAGTAATCAAAGAAAAAGATACGCTGAAAAGCGGAGATAAGATTATGACCACCTTCTACGACGGGGAAATAGAATCGATTGTAAAATGAACAGGATAGACGCATGAAAAATATGACTTTTATTCGGGTATACTGTAGGGGCGAAAAATCTTTCGCCCTACAAATACCAGAAGCACCCTATATAAATCTTGATACCTTTGCCCTATAAAATAGAGACTTGATGAACATAAACGACAAACCAATATCATACTTATTCGCTTTCGACTTTAGTAGTGACGCTGTACAGATAGCCCGTCAGTCGGGTATGGGCTTTGCCGACAAACGTGGTGAAATGATCGTACCCTGCATATATAAGACTGCTTATCCTTTTATGGATGACTGCGCTTATGTAACAAAGAAGAATTATAGAGGTTATATAAATAAGGCAGGACAGGAAATACTTTCTATACCATATGCGGAAGGCGACTTCTTTTCTGAAGGATTAGCCTCAGTAATGGATGATAACGGCAAGTGGGGATTTATAGATAAGACCGGAAAGCTGTTTATATCCTGCGAGTATGATGATGTAAACTGGTTTATAGACGGATTGTGCGGTGTATTCAAGGCTGATAATGACGGCAATATGAAAGGTGGTTTTATAGACCGTGATGGCAATATTGTTGTTCCGCTTATATATGACGACATTGTTATCTACAGCGAAGGGCTGGCATCTGTCATAAAAGATGCTAAACATGGCTGCATAGATAGGGAAGGTAATGAAGTCATCCCATTCATATACGATGATCTGGGCGACTGTAAAGAAGGATTACTCTGTGCTAAAAAAGAAGAAAAGTGGGGTGTGTTGGATAAATCGGGAAGTACAGTAATACCCTTTGTTTATGAAGATATGTCGCTGGCATTCTCAGATGATTTGTTGGTCGTGGAAAAAGATGGTAAAGACGGATGTATAGATCGTGACGGTAATGTTATTATTCCATTTGAGTATGCTTCGCTGAACGACTTTTCGTGTGGACTGGCCGCCGTAAAGATCGGGAAGCTGTGGGGCTTCATCAATAAGGAAAACCGGATGGTAGTTGCGCCCGAATACGAAAAAGTAGGACGTTTCTCGGAAGGATTGGCCTTTGTGAAGCCAAAAGGACGCAGGGCTTACTATATCGATACCAACAATGTAGTAAACATTGTCCTGCGAAAAGAATATACTATTATAGAAAAGATAAAGCTGGGAGTATTTGCAGCCATTGCATTAGTCGCGATAGGCGTTTTGATAAAAGAACTGATCTTATGACAGGCAAGGTTCTGAAATATTCACGTGTCTATCCTTTTCATGAGGGTTATGCTGCTATACGTTCGCACGGCAAATACGGATTTATAAATAAAGTGGGCACACTTACCATTCTTCATAAATACAAATCGGCCTATAAGTTTTCTGAAGGACTTGCGGCAGTAAAGAAAGGTGGCAAGTGGGGCTTTATAGATATTTACGATACAGAGATCATACCCTTCCAATACGAAAGTGCTGATTGCTTTACCGAAGGTCTGGCTGCTGTGAAACTGAATAAGAAATGGGGATTCATAAATAAGGTAGGCAACGAAGTCATACCATGTATATACGATGGAGCAAGATCATTCTCTGATGGCTTGGCAGTCGTACAGCTCGACGGGAAATTCAGTTATATAGACAAAGACGGGAAAACTATAATCTCTCACGACTACGATTATGTAGAGGATTTTCATTCGGGAATAGCAATGGTAGAGAAAAAGCATCAGGCTGGTTACATAAACAAGGAAGGAAAGATTGTAATTCCCCTGAAATATGAAGACTATGAGTGCTACGATTGTACAAGTGGAGTGGTTGTCCTTCCCTCTGAAAACGAAGAATCGTATCGGCTATATGATAATACCGGTCAACTGGTGAAATCGGATATGAAATATGATTATATAGAACCGTTCTGTAATGGTTATGCCATTGCGAATGTGGACTCGGGAACAGGATGTATCGACACGGCTGGAAATCTGGTTATCCCTTGCGAACACGAATACTTATCCGAATATTCGGAAGGGTTGATCCTGTCGAAAAGAGGGAAAAAGTGGGGTTTTATCAATCTGGAAAATAAGACAGATATTCCATTCGATTATAGTATGGCGGAGAGTTTTTCAGATGGTTTGGCTCTGGTGAAAACCAAAGGACGGAAAGCGTATTTTATAGATCAGTATAACAATAAAGTAATTGCTCTCAGAAAAGAAATATCATTTATAAAGATATTATTGTATCTGATTTTCATTATCGGAGCATTATTCATAATAATCAAATTGTAAACCTATGGCAAAGAAAGAACAGACATACGGTGAAGCGATGCAGGAATTACAGGAAATCATGTATCGCATAGAAAATGAAGATCTGGATGTGGATATCCTTCTCGAAGAAGTGAAGAAAGCAGCCAATCTTATAAAATTCTGCAAGGATAAATTGCAGAAGACAAACGTTGAGATACAGAAAATACTAGATAAGATAGAATGAAGAACAATGTCATTATAGTAGCCGGAGGCAAGGGGTTGCGCATGGGTAGCGATTTGCCGAAGCAATTTATTCCCATCGGAGGCAAGCCGGTGTTGATGCGCACGGTCGAAGCCTTTTATAATTACGACAAAGCGATTAATATTATCCTTGTTCTGCCGCTTTCGCATCAGGACTATTGGAAAGAACTCTGTGCAGAATATAACTTCCATCCGGCTCATACAATCGCTACAGGTGGTGAGACCCGTTTCCATTCTGTAAAGAGTGGTCTGGCGATGGTTACAGAAGGTATTGTTGCTGTGCAGGACGGTGTGCGCCCGTTCCCATCGGGTGAGATGATAGGAAGATGTTTCGCCGCAGTTCGGGAGTATCAGGCAGTAATTCCGGTAATAGATTCTACCGACAGCCTGCGCGAAATGCTGAACGAAGAGCATAGCCGCATTGTAGACCGTTCTAAAATCCGTTTGGTACAGACGCCACAGGTCTTTGATGCAGATGTGTTGAAGAAAGCTTATGAAACGGAATATAAAGATACCTTTACAGACGATGCTTCGGTCGTTGAGGCTATGGGTATAAATATACATCTGGTAAAAGGTGAAGTGACGAATATAAAGATCACAACTCCCCTGGATTTGAAGATAGGGGAACTGCTTGTGTAATAATTTGAAACTTTTTGGGATGATTTTATCTATATATCAGTTAACAGTAAAAGCCCTCCAAACCTCCCCAAGGGGAGGCTCAATGAGGGTAATAAAAGATAGAAAAGTGTTAGTTCTGTCAGGTTTTAGTTAAAATATCTAGGTTTGCTGTAGGGGCGGATTATTATCCGCCCGAATACGAGAACAATGCGTCTAAAAACGGCCGGATAATAATCCGCCCCTACATATCGGAAACGTGTAATTTTACATACGCTTCGCTCCTGTGATCGTCGGTTGTCAGCTTTTAGTTAAAATTATTTATAATAATACCTTTACAAAACGACAAATGAAATTGAACTAAAATCTGTTACCTTTGTTACCTTTTAACAATATAGAGTCGACAAACCACAAATGAAAAAATACTGGCAAATACTGAAACGATACAAGGTGAGTCTGTTTATCAGCCCTTTCCTTGTCCTCATTACAGTATTGTGTGAAACCATACAGCCATGGTTTATGGCTAAGATCGTAGACAATGGCGTGATGAACCGCGATCTGTCGGTAATCTCCGAAGTAGGAGCCTACATGGTGGGTGTTTCCATCTTGGGGCTGATCGTGAGCGTTGTCAATGTATATGTGTCGTCACAGGCTGCTATCGGATTCGGTACCGACCTACGGACAGCACTTTTCAAGAAGATACAAGAGCTGTCTTTTACCGAAATAGACCGGTTTAATTCGGCGTCACTGATCACACGGCTGACAAACGATATTACACGCATACAGCAGGTGGTGCTGATGGGAATGCGGCTCTTACTGCGTTCGCCTATGATGCTTGTACTGGCTACCTTTTTTGTGATAGAGATAAATACAAGCCTTGCACTGATACTGATAGGAGCTATTCCCGTACTCGGAATAAGTGTTTACCTGATTCTTCGTAAAGGATTTCCGCTGTTTATGAAAGTTCAGCAGAAGATAGACAAACTGAACGGTGTAGTAAGGGAGAACCTTATCAATATACGTGTAGTCAAGTCCTTTGTTCGTGAAGATTTCGAGTCGAAGAAGTTTGAACGCAGTAGCGAGGAACTACGCGATATGGTTATCAATGCCTCCAATGTTGTTGTGTCTATATTCCCTGTCATGCAGTTGATTATGAATGTTTCCGTCATCATTATTCTTTGGGTCGGCGGTGGAAAGGTTATTGAAGGCGAATTGAAGGTCGGTGAGCTTATATCCTTCGTCAATTATCTGATGCAGATACTAATGGCATTGATGTTGCTCTCGATGGTGATAATGAATATCTCCCGTGCATCGGCATCGTCCGAGCGCATTCTCGAAGTGTTGGATACCGATCCGTCGCTCGCTAATACTCCGGAAGGATTGCAGGACAGGCATAAGATAAATAAGGGAGAAGTGACTTTCCGCAATGTGTATTTCCGTTACAGCGGTGGGGAAAACGATGTGCTTAAGGATATTAACTTCCATATCGGACAGGGTGAGACTATCGCGGTAGTGGGTGCTACCGGAGCAGCCAAAAGTTCTATGCTGCAACTTATTCCCCGATTATATGATGTTACCGGAGGAGAATTGCTGATAGACGGGGTAAATGTGAAAGACTACAATCTGGATGAACTGCATTCCGGTATAGGTATGGTGTTGCAGAAGAATGAACTCTTCACAGGCACTATTATTGACAACCTGCGTTGGGGCAAGCCCGATGCAAGTATGGAGGAGATAGAAGAAGCTGCAAAAGCGGCTCAGGCACATGACTTTATAATGTCTTTTACCGATGGTTACGATACTATGCTCGGACGTGGTGGAATCAATGTGTCGGGAGGACAGAAGCAGCGTCTCTGCATTGCTAGGGCATTGTTGCGTAAACCGAAGATTTTGATCCTTGATGACAGCACTAGTGCCGTAGATTCGGACACAGAGCAGAAGATACGATATAACCTGAGTAAACTCCTGCAGGATACTACTGTATTTATCATTACACAACGTATCAATACAATGCAATCGTCTGACAGGGTTATTGTATTGGAAGACGGAGAGATAGATGCAATAGGGAAACCTTCCGAACTCATCGAAAAATCGGAAGTATATAAGGAAATATATAACTCACAGCAAATAGCTTTTTAGGATATGGCTCACGGAGATCAATATAAGCATGATGGTAAACCTACTGAGGGGAAAAAGACGTTCCTCAGACTGGTTTCATATCTGGCATGTGATAAAAAGCTGTTGTTCGTTATCGGATTCCTGATTATTGTAAGCATCGTTTCCAGTCTGTTAGGTTCGTATATGATTCGTCCTATTATCAATGACTATATCATACCCGGCGATTTTACAGGATTGGTTAAGATGCTGATTATTCTGGCAGGTATCTATCTGGCAGGAGTGGCAGCCGTTTATATACAATACAGATTGCTGAATAAGATAGGGCAGCGCACGGTTACCCGTATGCGTACCGATCTGTTCGATAAGATGGAGCGTCTGCCTATCAAGTATTTCGATACGCATCAGCATGGCGACCTTATGAGCCGTTATACAAACGACATAGATCAGGTGAGTAATGCATTGACCGACAGTTTGTCCGATATGCTTTCGAGTGCGCTGATGCTGATCGGTATTTTCGGTCTGATGATTTATATCAGCCCTATATTGACGCTAGTTACCCTGATTACCGTTCCGCTGATGTTTCTCAGTGCCAAGTATATCGTTAAGCGCAGCCGCAAATACTTTAAGGCACAGCAGGAAACACTGGGGGAAACAAACGGTTACATTGAGGAAATGATCAGTGGGCAAAAGGTTATTAAAGTATTCGGACACGAGAAGAAAGTGGAAGCAGACTTCGATGTGCTGAACCAAAGCCTGAAAGATAAAGCCGAGAAAGCACAGTTCTATTCGGGTATGATGATGCCTGTGATGCAGAATCTGAATACACTGAACTACGTGATCATTACTATTGTAGGTGGTCTACTGGCTATCTTCAGAGGATTCGATGTCGGTGGTTTGGCTGCTTTCCTTCAATATTCGCGTCAGTTTGGTCGTCCGATAAATGAACTTGCCAGTTTGTACAATAGTATACAGGCAGCCATTGCCGGAGCAGAGCGTATCTTTCAGGTGATAGATGAAGCGCCTGAGCCGGAAGATTCGTCCGATGCCGTTAGCTTCGATAAAGTGAAAGGTGACTTGATTATGCAGGATGTTTTCTTTGGCTACAAGCCCGAAAAGCTGATATTAAAAGGAGTATCGTTGCACGCTGCACCCGGAACCAAGATAGCTTTGGTCGGAGAAACCGGAGCCGGTAAGACTACAATACTCAATATGCTTCCCCGTTTCTTTGATATCAAGTCGGGTGAAATCTCTATCGATGGCGTACCTATTCAGCAGATCAGGCGTTCCGACCTCCGTAAGTCGATGGCCATTGTGTTGCAGGATACACACTTGTTTACAGGTACGGTGTACGAGAATATCCGTTTTGGCAGGCTCGATGCTACCGATGAGGAAGTTATACAGGCTGCTAAACTGACCGCCGCACACTCTTTTATCAAACGTCTGCCACAGGGCTATCAGACACAGTTGGAGAATGACGGTGCAAACCTTAGTCAGGGACAACGACAGCTCCTGAATATCGCCCGTGCTGCAGTTGCCGATCCGGCTATTCTGTTGCTGGACGAAGCCACAAGTAATATTGATACCCGCAGTGAATTGCTTATTCAGAAAGGACTCGATAAGCTGATGGAAGGACGGACAAGCCTTATTATAGCGCATCGGCTCTCTACTGTTCACAATGCGGATAAGATACTTGTCCTCGATCACGGACAAATTATAGAACAGGGAACGCATCAGGAATTGCTGGAGCAGAAAGGGAAGTATTACTCATTGTATCAGGAGCAGTTTGAAGAGTTCTAGTGTTGTGTTAAGCATATAACAACAGCTTTGGGGCTTGCCGTAGGGGCGGATGATAATCCGCCCCTACAAGCGACTGACATTTCACTCTTAACATAACACTAGTATGAACAGGATACAGAAGAGATTGCTCAAGATAATAAATAAGGCGCTGTCAGATAATCAGGCTGATGAGTTTGTCTATGAATGGGAGTGGGAAATGCAATTCATGCCTACCCAGACAATACATATCAATGACAAAGCGATTCATCCCGATTATGATATTTATTTCAAGTGGGGACAGGACGATTTGACCGAACTGGAGAAATTGGGATATATAGAACGCATGGAGGTTTCCAAAATCGAAGATCGACTCTTCATCAGATACAGGAAGCTGTAGGGGGCAAAGTTATAAAAATTAACAGTGTATACTATCTTACTATTAAATAAACTCGTACTTTTGGGGCAATTTTCAATATGGAAATCGAATGAAAGGAAGTAACAAAGTCCCGTTTAGTGCCCTTGGGGTCGTACTGGCCATAGGAATAGTCTTTGGCGATATAGGTACATCTCCCCTATATGTAATGAGGGCGATACTGAATGCCCTGCCAGCAGGACAACTGACACGCCCCGAATATATACTTGGTGCAGTATCCTGCGTTATCTGGACATTGACAATACAGACCACGCTCAAATATGTGATAATAACCCTTCGCGCCGATAATAAAGGCGAAGGGGGAATCTTGTCTCTCTATGCCCTTATCCGCCAGAAATACCGTTGGGCGTATATCCTTGCTGGTATCGGAGCGGCTACACTACTTGCAGATGGCATCATAACTCCGGCTATGACTGTGATGTCGGCTGTGGAAGGATTAAACACAATTGCACCACATATCCCCGTTATACCTGTTACAATAGCCATTGTGCTTATCCTGTTTCTGGTTCAGCCGTTCGGTACAGGATCACTTGGAAAATACTTTGGCCCGCTGATGATCGCATGGTTTACCATGATGGCAGCAGTAGGAGTCAGTCAGGTGGTAACGGACTTCAGTGTGTTCCGTGCTTTCAATCCGATGTATGCTATTAACTTCCTGATAGAAGTGCCGCAGACAATGTTCATGCTTGGTGCTATATTCCTTTGTACCACAGGAGCGGAAGCCCTCTATTCCGATCTTGGACATTGCGGGCTTAAGAATATACGCATATCGTGGATATATGTAAAATCTGCACTTATCATCAACTATCTGGGACAGGCCGCATGGATAATGAATAGTCATCATGTGACCCCCGATGTCAATCCGTTCTTCGCTATGATGCCTGCATGGTTCAGCCTGGTAGGTGTTATCATGGCTACAGTAGCTGCCATTATAGCCAGTCAGGCATTGATAAGCGGTTCGTTTACCGTTATCAGTGAGGCTATTTCGCTGAATATATGGCCGAATGTAAAGATACAATACCCTACCAACATCAAAGGACAGCTATATATTCCATCTATCAATTATATGATGATGGTACTTTGCATTATAATCATACTCACCATGCAGTCATCAATGAAACTGGAAGCTGCTTATGGTCTTGCTATAACACTCAGTATGTTGATGACCAGTGTGTTGTTGTTCCTGTACTTTATGAAGAACAACAGGCCGTTGTGGTTCAGCATACCGCTTACCCTGTTCTTTGTAGTTATCGAGTTCAGTTTCTTCATTGCCAATATGCAGAAGTTTGCTCATGGCGGATTTGTTCCTATCATCATTGCCGGCGTACTGGTATTCCTGATGTATTCATGGTACAATGGACGAAGGATCAAGCGGCACTATACGATCTACGATCAGGTGGATGAGAAGTATATCAATCAGATAGCAAAGATCAGTGAAGACACCTCTATTCCTAAAGCGGCTACTCATCTGGTGTATATTGTCAAGGCCAATAATAAGAACTTTCTGGAGAGCAAGATCGCTTATTCACTCTTTAAGAGGACGCCTAAAAGAGCTGATACCTATTGGTTTGTCCGTATCAAGAGAACAGACGAGCCATATGAATTCAGCTACGAAACAACTGTATATGCCCCTAAGAAAATATTCCGTATCAACATACGTGCCGGCTTTAAGCTGGGTATCCATACCGATAAGTATGTGAATCTGATAGCCAACGAGTTGGAACGTCACGGACTGGTCGATCTTTCTACACGTTATCCGTCTATGCAGGATGCAATGGATAAACGCGGCGACTTCAAATTTATGATTGTAGACCGCATTTTCCGCAATGTGCATATGAATCCGTCGCGGCAGATCACGCTAGGTTGTTATAACCTTGTTAAGAGGCTGACCACATCAGATACTCAGATGTACGACATAGACCCTTCTCTGGCTGTAGTTGAAACCGTACCGCTGAGGCAGCTCGACCATACAGAAGATCAGCTGAAAGAATTGCTGTTGCAAGCTGAAGAGGCGGCGTCAGATACGCAATCCGTCGAGTAGTTTTACGTACAGTTCTATTGCCTCACGTATCTCGTCCGGCTTGATGTATTCGTCTGCAGTATGTGAGCGTGCCGAATCTCCCGGCCCTATCTTAACCGTAGGGAATGGCATCAACGACTGATCCGACAGAGTTGGAGAGCCGTATGGTTCCTCTCCTATCATTATAGCACGCTGTACAAAAGGATTCTCCAGTGCTATCCGCGACGAATTGAGGCGGAAGGAGCGGGGAGTGACTTCACTCAGAGTGTATTTGTCTATGATCTCAAATAATTCCTCATTACTATACAACTCATTACTGCGCACATCTACTACGAAAGTACATTTGTCGGGGATCACATTGTGTTGTGTTCCTGCGTCGATTACGGTTACAGTCATTTTTACAGGCCCAAGCAGGTCACTCTCTTTCGGAAACCGGAATGTTCTGAACCATTCTATATCTTCCATTGCTTTGTAGATAGCATTATCGCCCTCGTTGCGTGCAGCATGTCCCGACTTTCCGTGCGATATGCAGTCCAGTACCATCAGCCCTTTTTCTGCTATGGCCGGATTCATTCCCGTAGGTTCCCCTACTATGCCGAATTCTATATCGGGCAGATCGGGCAGTACCAGCTCTACACCGCCTTTTCCGGAAACTTCCTCTTCGCACGAAGCAAGGAATATCAAGTTATAGTCCTGTTTCCGCTCCGACAGGATGAAGAATACATGCAAAAGAGAAACAAGGCTGGCTCCGGCATCGTTACTGCCCAGTCCATAGAGCTTGTCGTTTTCTTCCAGTGGGGCGAATGGATCTCTTTGCCATCCTGCGACAGGCTTTACGGTGTCGATGTGGGAATTGAGTAAGATAGTCGGTTTCGATTCATCGAATCCTTTGCTCTTTATCCACAAGTTATTGCCTTTACGGTTAGGCTCGTAGCCCATTTTCTCCATATAGGCGGCTATCTTGTCAGCAACATTCTGCTCTTCCCTGCTGAGAGAAGGGGTTGCTATCATTTCTTTCAGTAAGTCTATTGCACTATAGTAAAGCGAATCAATATCTGGAACCATAATCCTTATATTTTAAACAGAAATAACAAAGGTAATATTTTCAGTCAGCAGCTAGATGAAAAGGTAACAAAAGTAACAACATTGCATCATAATTTTATTTCTGTTACTATCTATTCTCTCTGTCTCTCTGATTGTAGGGAAGAGTCTCTTGTCTCATATTATTAATTCTTCATCTTTCACTTTTCATTCTTCATTTTCAAGAGATACTTCGTTCTTCAGCATGACAGATCAGGTAATTTTAACTAAAAGCTGACAAAGCTGACAGTAGTTACAAGTTTGTCTCGTCTCCGCTTCGGCGATTTCCAATTAGTCGCCCTGCAGACAGTTAACAGTTACAAGTATTTTTCTTTGGGGCGTGCAACTCCCTCTCCTCTTGGAGAGGGTCGGGGTGAAGTGGATTTTAACTAAAACCTTACATTCCTTACAAGTTAATTAGCATATAGTCTACTAGCCTGCTAGTCTAAAGCTCCTTTTTCTAGTATACTAGAACTCTATAAACTAGTACACTCACTATTTTTTCAAAGATCGTTTCATTGACACATCAACATATTTACCTCGTCTTCACTTCGGTGAACGTTGTTTGCCAATCGCACATTAAAAACTCTATAGATAAATATTTTTGTTTTCGATAATATTCATAGTTTTAGTCGATGTCGTATTCAAAGATATAAATATCTCTTTGCCGTAAGATTTAAAATTTGTAATATTGTATCTGATATGTTAAACAACAAATCACGCTTTTTTTTTGTTAGAAATAAATACTATCATCAAAATATCATCATTATGTTAAGTAAAAAATTAGAAACTGCGCTGAATGCGCAAATCAATGCTGAACTTTGGTCAGCATACCTTTATTTGTCGATGTCAGCTTATTTTGCAGCAGACGGAAAACCCGGATTTGCCAACTGGTTTAAAATCCAGTTTAAAGAAGAGCAAGATCATGCAATGAAATTTTTCAACTATATAGTTGAGAGGGGTGGTAAGGTAGAACTGAAACCGATAGCAAAAGTTGCTTTGACATGGAAATCTCCACTACATGCGTTTGAAGAAACATTGAAGCATGAGATCGTTGTTACAGGCCTTATAAACGACCTTGTAGCATTGGCAAAAGAAGAGAACGATTATGCTACCGAAAGTATGCTGAAATGGTTTGTAGACGAGCAGGTAGAAGAAGAATCTACAGCACAGGGATATATTGATGCCCTGAAAATGATCAAAGATAACGGATTCGGTATCTATACACTGGATAAAGAATTACAATCGCGCTCTTATACACCGCTTGCCGATTAAATCGGAAGTAAATGATTATATAATGAATCTCCTTGAATAGTTTCAGGGAGATTTGTTATTTTTACACTCTATAAAATAACGAGGATTGATACAGATAGACCACATATCGAAAAGCTATGGAGGACTGACAGCCTTATCGGATATCAGTTTTTCCATGCAGAAAGGAGAGGTTACAGGGCTGCTTGGTGTAAACGGAGCAGGAAAATCTACCCTGATGAAGATTCTGTCGGGAATACTGCTGCCTGATACAGGACAGGTTTCTTTCTTCGGAAAAGATCTGTTGAGCGGTTCTTCAGACATAAAAAAGCAAATCGGTTATCTGTCGGAAGATAATCCCTTGTATGAAGATATGTATGTGCGTGAATACCTCGTATATGTAGCGGAAATATATAGTTCGGGGAAGGACACTGTTGCAAAAGTGATAGAACAAACGGGGTTGAAGGGCGAATACAAGAAGAAGATAAAAGAGTTATCAAAAGGTAACCGCCAACGTGTAGGTATAGCGCAGGCTTTGATCAACGATCCGGATTTTCTGATACTCGATGAGGCTACATCTGGTCTCGATCCTAATCAGCGTGATAGTCTCAACAAGCTTTTTGTAGATTTGTCTAAAGATAAGATAATTCTGTTTTCTACACATATCCTGCAAGAGGTAAAAGATATTTGTTCCCGATTTGTACTGTTGGATAAAGGCAAACTTGTAGCTGATTACCAAATTAACCAGATAGATTCGGTGGAAGATGCTTTCCACAAACTGACAAATGAAAATAATAGCTGATAAAAATATTCCCTATCTGAAAGGAATCGCCGAACATTTCGGTGAGGTTACCTATCTTGATGGGGCTGCATTCTCGCATGATACAATTAAGAATGCCGATACACTCATTGTGCGTACTGTCACCCGTTTCGATGAGGCGATACTGAAAGATAGACAGGTAAAACTGATCTGTTCGGCCACCATCGGTTATGATCATATAGATACAGCGTATTGCGATACTCACGGCATTGCGTGGCGTAATGCTCCCGGTTGCAACTCAGGATCGGTGATGCAGTATATTGTTTCGTCGCTCATCGTTGTGGCGCGAAAGAAAGGCTTCGATCTGAAAGATAAAACCATCGGTATTGTCGGCGTAGGAAATGTAGGCAAGAAAGTTGCCCGAGCCTGTGAAATTCTGGGTGTGAAAGTTCTGCTGAATGATCCGCCACGCGAAAGAGCAGAAGGTAGCGGGCAATTTGTAAATCTGGAAACCATTGTTCGCGAATCGGATATTATTACTTTTCATACTCCATTGATAAAAGAGGGGGCAGACAAAACATATCATTTGGCAGACAAAACATTTTTTGCTTCCTTGAAGAAAAAACCTGTTGTCATAAACTCGGCACGTGGTGGTATTGTAGATACTGAAGCTATTAAAGTAGCATTGAAAGAAGGGATGATTTCCGGTGCTGTTATAGACTGTTGGGAGAACGAGCCCCTTATCGATACTGAGTATCTAAACATGGTAGATATAGCTACTCCGCATATTGCAGGTTATTCGGCAGACGGAAAAGCCAATGCTACCCGTATGTCGTTGGAGTCCATTGCCGGCTTCTATAATCTTGATAAAAGTCCCATCTCTGAAATTAAAATTCCCGAACCGGAAAATCCTGTTATCGATCTGAATAAGTTTACCGACTCCGATAGCAGAGTATATGACGCTATTCTGGAAACATATAATCCTTTGGGTGATTTTGCCCGTTTGCAAGCCTCACCTGAAACTTTTAAGCAGTTGCGGAACGATTATCCGTTACGGAGGGAATACTTTGCGTATAAGGTCGTAAATGCTTCTGGAAGGGGGCGGGATTTGCTAGATTCTTTGGGCTTTATGTAATAATAAGAATTTATTAGAGTATTATATAATAAAGAAATGCCCCAAAAAGGGGCATTTCCGGTTTTACAGATGCATCACTGCATTGGTAGTGTTTGCATGTTCAGATGTATTTTGTTTTGAGGGAGAACATCCAAAACTCCCTTTCGCGAAAGAGACCTGACAGGTATATGACTCCTGCCAGGCCTCTTTTCTTTTTGTTCTTTCTTATTTATTAGCAGGATGAGGATCAGATGTTGTTCTTACATCCCAGAACATCTTGCTGTAATAGTTGTTTGTTCCGTCTTCCAGTGTTGATACTGCATTCTTAAATCCGGTCGGATTCAATGTGCTTTCGTTAGTCGGATATTTTACACGTGCAGGCAGATCACCTTTAGTCTCTGACAAGGTAGTGAAATCCTGTATTACATATCCTGTAATATTTCCTTCCCCGTCATATACAGGCGCTCTGTATGAATGCTCTCCCGGTTTCAGTAATGTGTTCGGATATCCTGTACGGCGATATTCGCTCCATGCCTCTGTTCCGTTCATATACAGGTGCAGATATTTCTGGGTAGCTACTGTTTCTGCATTTACTGTTGTACTTACAGATTCCACATAGGCAGAAATTTCGTCACTGTCGTATGCCGGATCCCCCATAACCGAAGTGTACATATTATTCCAATATTCCAGTGACGACTGAACTCCTTTTTTATACTCATCTGTAGAGAATCCGTTGTATTCCGACAGAATAAAACAAATTTCAGAATAAGATAATAATGTTATAGTGAAGTTAGGTTGTACCACTAACGGCATATCGGCATAAAAGTTAGGTGCAGCATTTCTGATACCAGCTACCATCTCCGAACTTTGTAAACCATAAGGTATTCCGATGTATTTACCATTTCTCGCACTTGTGTATATAGACAAACGTGGGTCTACAACTTTTTCCCAAGGGTGTACTTTACTATTTAATGTATCGGACTGACCTTTCAGCAAATCAACAAATGGTTTTGCAATAGAGAAGTCGTTTCTTCCGTCAATAAAGAATCCTTCATAAAACTTACATTCATTCGGCGATGTCTTCAGATATGTAAATGAGGCATTATCTGAGTTACTGGTAAATACGCCGGAAGCTACTGCTTCGGCTATATATGTTTTCCAGTTCGGGTCTACCTTCGACATACGGATAGCCAGTCTGCATTTCAGAGAGTTTGCGAATTTTTTCCATTTTGTTGCATCACCATCGTATATTTCGTCACCGCTTGTAAAAGCAACTTCATCTTCATTGATCATGGCGATAGCTTCATCCAACTCATCGATAAATTGCGGATATAGCGTTTCCATATCATCATATTTCGGATAATATTGTCCTTCTTTCAATTTGAATGCCTCGCTGTAAGGGATAGAACCCCATGTGTCTACCATCAGTTGCATCAGCCATATTTTTAGTATCTTGGCAGCAGCAATCTGATTGTCATTATCACCATATACTGACATCTCTACTTTTGTGGCAGGATCGGTATTCAATCGTTCTATCTCTGTCAGGTTTCCTGCTACACGGTAGAAATAATTGAAATAATTGTTATTTACACTTTCCCTGATTTGGTATCTGTCTTCTTCAGTATAGTTACGTTGTGCCCAATATTGGGAGTAAACCAAAGCCTGCCGTCCGCTGAACCAGTTATCGTATATATAGTCGAGCATAAATATTTGGGCCCCAGTCATAATTGTCGGAGTCGAAACTTCCTCCGGATTGTTCGGGTCGATATTTACTTCTTCCAGATCTTTACAAGAACTGAATGCAAAGATCAGACCGACAAAGAGTAAACTTTTTATTATTGTTTTCATATTTTTCTTCAAAATCTTTAATTGTTATAAAAAATACGGGGGAATCAGAATTGGATTCCTACGTTGAACCCGAAGTTGGCTGTCGATGGCAATGCACCACCTTCTATACCTTGTATGTTTCCGGAGCTTGTTGTAGCCATTTCGGGATCGAAGCTCTTATTATCCAAACCGAACATAGCAAGGTTACGTCCGTAAGCAGATACTTTCAGGGCTTTTACATATTTGGTAGAACGTAGAGGAACCTGATATCCGATGGATATTTCCCTTAGTTTAATATAATCGCTTTTGAATACACTTTGTGCAGCAGGGCCGCTATATATAGAGTTACCCCAAGCTTCTGCATCTAAGCGGGTTGTGTTTGGTGTACCGTCTGCATGGACACCTTGCAATAATACACCACCTCCGTCTTCAACTGCATCGCGGATAGGATTTCCAAGTTCGTTTAATCCTGCTGTTTCAGCTAGCATACCTGAGTACATACCCCACATGTATGAAGTAGAGAAGTATTTACCTCCAAATTGGGCATCGAACAGAACGCTAAGATCGAAATTTTTGTATCTGAATGTATTTGACAATCCGGCCAGCGTCTTCGGATACGCACTTCCTAACGATTCGTTACCGTCGGTTGCAGCATATGTTCCGTCAGCATTTACTACTTTATTGCCATTCGCGTCGTATACATAGTTTGTTCCCATGATGACGCCATATTCTTCACCTACATTAGCACCTATTTCTACTTTGAATGGAGCATTTACCAGTCTGAAATATCCACTTTCCTTATTGCCCAACAACTCTTTTACCTTATTCCTGTTACCGGACAGTGTTCCGCTGATCGACCATTCAAAGTCTTTTGTTTTTACAGGAGTACCTCTCAACATTAGTTCGTATCCACTATTCACGATTGTACCACCGTTTACATACATTGCTGTATAGCCAGTTGCACCAGATAGTGATAATGGCAATATCTGATCTTGTGTCTCAGCATTGTAATATGTGAAATCGAAACCTACACGGCCATCGAGGAATGACATTTCAAGACCTGCCTCAAATGAATAAGTAGATTCAGGTTTTAGTTCTGCATTCTTTTTCGTTGCATTCATATAATATGCATGGTCGCCGTCGTAAGAAGTGTAGAATGTGTATACGTCATTGATATTGTAAGGGTCGGTGTCGCTACCTACTTTAGCCCATCCCAAACGAAGTTTACCCAGGCTTAACCAATCCTGTTTAACCAGTTCTGAGAACAGGAAGCTACCTGTTACAGAAGGATACAGGTATGAGTTGTTTCCTTTTGGTAATGTTGAAGACCAGTCGTTACGCAAAGTAACATCCAGGTACAGATAACTTTTATATCCCAGTGTCGCATTTCCGAAAATACTGTTGATAGACTTTCTTATTCTCTGATTTTCAGATTTTGCCTGGTATCTGGAGTTGCTCAGATTGTAAAATTCAGGTATTACAAGTCCGCCTACGCTTTCGCCTATCAGCTTTTCATAGTTGCGGTACATAATGTTTGCTCCCAGATTTACATCGAGTGAAAAGTCTTCTTTGAATCTGTCGGAGAATGATACAAGGAACTCATGGTTGATCTCATGTTGTTGTCTGTGCGCTTCCATGTATCTGGATTGCTCCTGTGAATACACCGCATTTCTTTCGTATTGTTTATCGCTGAAATAGTCCAGATTGACTTTATACTGAGCCTTCAAAGTAGGTAGTATCGTAAATTTGATCCCTGCATTTCCATACAAACGGTCACGTGTATCATTCTGGTAGTTCATATAACGCGACCAGTATGGGTTGTTAGAGTAGGCCATTGTCGGGTCATCCCAACCTACGCGGTTCCATCCGGCTTGTGTTCCGTCCGGATATTTATATATCTCTTCTAGTTGTTTCATATCCAGCTGGCGTTGTCCCCACTGAATGAATTTCTGCATTACGTTGTTGTCTCCGTATCCTGTTTCGGAACGTCCTTTTGCAGCCTGATTCATATAGGTAATATTTGTAAACAATTCGTATATATTATTTACTTTTATACTACCCGCAACATTCATACTGTTTTTATCGAGTTTACTGTTCGGCATATATCCGTTCAGTGTCATGTTAGTATACGAAAGGCGTAGGTTGGCTTTGTCTGTTGCCTGAGTCAACGTCACGTTATTAGTGAAAGAATATCCGGTTTCAAAGAAATCGTCTATGTCATTCTTAGGTGCTACCCATGCGGAAGTAGTAGGATCTCCGACTTTTCCGCCTGCTTCCCATTTAGCAAGATCGTACCATGAGAGGTATTGTATACTTGAATCGTATTTAGGTCCCCAACTTTCGTCAGTATCATAATCCGGAACAATATAAGTCTTTCCGTTTATCTGAGTAGGAGTCAGATTGAAACCACCTCCATATTCTTTTTGCATTTTAGGTAGTTTACTTACGACTTCAAATCCGACAGAAGAATTGAATGTGATACCCAAACCTGCTTTTTTCTCTCCTTTTTTAGTAGTTATCATTATAACCCCGTTTGCCGCACGTGAACCGTATAGGGCAGAGGCATTAGGTCCTTTCAGTACAGAGATGTCGGCGATATCGTCAGGATTGATGTCCTGAATCATATTACCGTAGTCGTAACCTCCGGCACCACGTTGTGCGTCAGTGCTGTTGTAGTCCTGACCTTCGATAGGCACACCGTCTATTATAAATAGTGGCTGGTTACTTCCTGACAATGATTTTACCCCGCGAAGTATAACTTTGGCAGATCCGCCCATATTACCTGATGCACCTGTAATCTGCAAACCTGCAATTTTACCGGATAGTGCACTGATAGGGTTAGATACGCCTCCGCGCGATTTTACTAACTCATCACCTTTTACATCGGCAACAGCATATCCGAGGGCTTTCTTTTCTTTTGTTATACCCATCGCTGTTACTATAACTTCGTCCATCATTTTCGCATCCGGCTCCAGAGTCACTCTCATGTCGGGTTTTGCTGTTTCTTCTTTTGTTTTCATCCCAAGTAGTGAAAACACCAGGATCGTTTTGCCTTGAGGCACATTAATGGAGAAAGCTCCGTCCACATCTGTTATGGTACCTGTGGTTGTACCTTTAACTACAACGGATGCCCCTACAGTGGGTTCTCCCAGATCATCGATAACTATACCCGTGATCTTTGTTGTCTGTGCTGTAATATATCCTAAGCTTATTAAGAAGAAGGATAGAACCAATAACAACTTTCTTTTCATACTTTAACACACTACTTTTTAATTAATACATCTTGATTTTAAGATATATTATCCAATTACAATTTGATGTAAATACGCGTAAAATTCGGTCAGCGTGTTTGTCAAAATGTGGTTTTGGAATCTAATCGTCTTAAAAAATCAATTACCGGTACAAATGTATAATTAAAAATATTTATTTTATTATTTTTTACATAAAAATATTCAATATTGCATAAATTTGGTAGATAAATATTTGTATAGAATTAAAATGATAGTTTTTGGTTGCGTTATGACATCAAATGATTATTAAGTGTGCGTAAAACACGAATGGGGAGTAACAATACGTTACTCCCCATTCTAACTATAATAAAAGAATAATTAATTATTCTACGGCGTCAAAGTCTACTACTGTCTTTCTTGTGGCGGCAATTCGGTCAAAATCTTCTTTTGTACCTACAACAAGCTTCTCAAACTCACGCTGACCTGTACCTGCCGGAAGCAAGTGTCCGCAGATTACATTCTCTTTCAGACCTTCCAGTCTGTCTACTTTCGCGTTGATAGCGGCATCGTTCAGTACTTTTGTTGTTTCTTGGAACGAAGCGGCAGACATAAAGCTTTGTGTCTGAAGGGCTGCACGTGTAATACCCTGAAGTATCTGGTTGGCTGTGGCCGGAATGGCATCACGCACCTCTATCGGACGAAGGTCTTTACGCTTAAGCATAGAGTTTTCGTCTCTCAGCTTGCGTGCAGTCACTATTTGTCCTGCTTCGAATGTTGTAGAATCTCCGGCATCCAGTACAACCTTTTTACCCCAGATTCTGTCATTCTCTTCCATTACTTCATATTTGTCGATCACCTGTTGTTCAAGGAAGCGGGTATCTCCCGGATCGATCACTTCTACCTTGCGCATCATCTGACGTACAATTACTTCGAAGTGCTTATCGTTGATCTTCACCCCTTGCAGACGATATACATCCTGTACTTCGTTTACAATGTATTCCTGAACAGCGGTAGGTCCCATGATAGCCAGAATATCGGAAGGAGTAGTTGCTCCGTCAGACAATGGCATACCTGCGCGTACGAAGTCATTTTCCTGTACAAGGATTTGTTTCGATAGCGGAACCAGATATTTCTTCACTTCACCGAGTTTCGATGTAACGATAATCTCCCTGTTACCACGTTTGATCTTACCGAATGAGATTTCTCCGTCGATCTCAGACACTACGGCAGGGTTGGAAGGGTTACGTGCTTCGAACAATTCAGTAACACGCGGAAGTCCTCCCGTGATATCACCGGCTTTACCTACAGCACGAGGAATCTTAACCAGAACATCACCGGCTTTGATCGTATCATTATCGTCTTTCACGATGTGAGCGCCTAATGGTAAACTATACGTTTTGATAGTATTTCCGCTCTCATCCAATACGTGGGCTTCAGGAGCCTTAGTCTTGTCACGCGATTCGATGATGATTTTTTCCTTCAATCCGGTTTGTTCATCCGACTCTACTTTATATGTTACGTTTTCTATAACGTTCTCAAATTTGATGCGTCCGGTAGCTTCGGAAATGATAACCGCGTTGAATGGATCCCATTCGCAGATCAGGTCATCTTTCTTCACCTTAGCGCCATCTTTGAAGTAAAGTTTAGAACCGTAAGGAATATTATGTGTAAGCAGTACAATCTTAGTGTTAGGGTCTACCAGACGAAGTTCAACCAGACGGCTAACTACGATCTGTGCTTTTTTACCCAACTCGTCTACTGCATCTACTGTACGCAGATCATCTATTTCCAGCACTCCGTCATATTTCGCAACAACGCTACTTTCGGCAGCAATGTTGGATGCGATACCTCCGACGTGGAACGTACGAAGTGTAAGCTGTGTACCCGGCTCACCGATAGACTGTGCAGCGATAACACCTACAGCCTCACCGCGCTGAACCATACGGCCTGTGGCAAGGTTACGTCCGTAACATTTTCCACAAACACCTTTTTTAGATTCGCAGGTAAGTACCGAACGTATTTCTACACTCTCGATAGGTGAGTTCTGAATGATATTTGCTGTATCTTCGGTAATTTCTTCACCTGATTTAACGATGATTTCTCCTGTCTGAGGATGTTGTATATCGTGAACCGATACACGTCCCAAGATACGTTCGTATAGTGAAGCAACAACTTCTTCGTTGTTTTTCAGTTCGGTGCAAACAAGTCCGCGTAGTGTACCGCAGTCTTCTTCGTTGATGATTACGTCCTGAGAAACGTCTACCAGACGACGAGTCAGATAACCCGCATCGGCTGTCTTCAGGGCTGTATCGGCAAGACCTTTACGGGCACCGTGGGTAGAGATAAAGTACTCTAACACCGACAGACCTTCTTTAAAGTTGGAAAGGATCGGGTTCTCAATAATCTGGGCACCTTCCGCTCCACTTTTCTGAGGTTTTGCCATCAATCCACGCATACCTGACAACTGACGAATCTGTTCTTTAGAACCACGGGCTCCCGAATCCAACATCATATATACAGAGTTGAATCCCTGATCGTCTTCCGAAAGCTGTTTCATCAGAATGTTAGATAGTCTGGAGTTAACATGCGTCCATGTATCGATAATCTGATTGTAACGCTCGTTGTATGTGATGAATCCCATGTTATAGTTTCCTATAATCTGTTCTACTTCATCATAACCTTGCTGAACAAGTGCTTCTTTTTCTTCCGGAATGATAACGTCTTCAAGGTTGAACGACAATCCTCCACGGAATGCCATCATGTAACCAAGATCTTTGATATCATCTAGGAATTGTGCTGTTTTAGCAACACCTGATATTTTGATTATATTACCGATAATATCACGAAGCGATTTTTTAGAAAGCACTTCGTTGATATAACCTACTTCGTAAGGTACTATCTCGTTGATCATAACGCGTCCTACTGATGTTTCACGCATTACGTCTACAATGTTGCCACTCTCATCTAGGTCTTTTACATATACCTTGATAGGAGCGTGGATGTCTACTTTTCCTTCGTTGTAAGCAATAACGGCTTCTTCCGGTCCGTAGAATGTCAGTCCTTCACCCTTAGCACCTTTACGTATCTTAGTGATGTAGTAAAGTCCCAAAACCATGTCCTGAGATGGTACTGTAATAGGTGCACCATTGGCAGGGTTAAGGATATTGTGCGATGCAAGCATCAACATCTGTGCCTCGAGGATAGCTTCGTTACCCAGTGGTAAGTGAACAGCCATCTGGTCACCGTCGAAGTCGGCATTGAACGCCGTACACGATAGCGGGTGCAGCTGAATCGCTTTACCTCCGATCATTTTCGGCTGGAATGCCTGAATACCCAAACGGTGAAGGGTAGGGGCACGGTTGAGCAATACAGGGTGTCCTTTCATTACATGTTCGAGGATATCCCATACTACAGGTTCCTTGCGGTCAACGATCTTTTTGGCAGATTTTACCGTTTTCACGATTCCGCGCTCTATCAGCTTGCGGATGATAAACGGTTTATATAGTTCGGCGGCCATATCCTGAGGAATACCGCATTCGTGCATTTTTAGTTCCGGACCAACGACGATAACCGAACGTGCAGAATAGTCGACACGTTTACCGAGCAGGTTCTGACGGAAACGTCCCTGCTTACCTTTCAAACTGTCGGAAAGCGATTTTAACGGACGGTTGGCATCAGTCTTAACTGCACTGGATTTACGTGAGTTGTCGAACAATGAATCGACAGCTTCTTGAAGCATACGTTTTTCGTTACGTAAGATCACTTCCGGAGCTTTGATGTCGATCAGTCTTTTCAGACGGTTGTTACGGATAATCACACGACGATAAAGGTCATTCAAATCCGAAGTCGCAAAACGTCCACCATCCAGTGGAACCAACGGACGAAGTTCCGGTGGAATTACCGGTACGATCTTAACGATCATCCATTCCGGTTTGTTCTTACCTTTCGATCCGCGGAACGCTTCTACAACCTGTAGTTGTTTCAACGCTTCGTTTTTACGTTGCTGAGATGTATCTGTACTGGCTTTGTGACGAAGTGTATTTGCCAGAGAATCCAGATTGATTCTTGCCAGCATGTCATACACAGCTTCTGCTCCCATTTTTGCAATAAACTTGTTTGGATCGGTATCGTCCAACAGTTGATTTTCTTTCGGAAGTTTATCCAGAATATTCAGGTATTCTTCTTCAGTCAGCAAGTCTTTTTCTGCTATTCCTTCTTCTACTGCTACACCAGATTGTATTACTACATAACGTTCGTAGTAGATGATAGAATCGAGTTTCTTTGTAGGTATCCCTAGCAGGTAACCCATTTTGTTAGGTAGTGAACGGAAATACCAGATATGAGCTACCGGAACTACAAGGTGGATATGCCCTGTACGTTCGCGGCGTACTTTCTTCTCTGTTACTTCAACCCCGCAACGGTCGCAGACAATACCTTTGTAACGGATTCTTTTATATTTACCGCAATGACATTCGTAATCTTTTACAGGTCCGAATATACGTTCGCAGAAAAGTCCGTCACGTTCCGGTTTGTAAGTACGGTAATTGATTGTTTCGGGTTTCAAAACTTCACCGCTCGATGCTTCCAGAATTTCTTCGGGAGAAGCAAGGCTCACGGTTATTTTTGAAAAACTACTCTTTACTTTATTTTCTTTTCTAAAAGCCATATACTTTCTTTCTTTTAAAGCTGTTAGCTATAAGTTGTTGCCGATAGCTATTTTGTTAGAGTATTGTGAAACCATTAGCTAACTGCTGTCAGCTAATGGCTATAAAGATTTAATCTAGTGAAACGCTTAGTCCCAGTCCGCGCATCTCGTGAAGGAGTACGTTCAGTGACTCAGGGATACCCGGTTGTGGCATCGGCTCACCTTTAACGATGGCTTCATAAGCTTTGGAGCGTCCAACCACGTCATCAGACTTGATAGTAAGGATCTCTCTAAGAATATGAGTTGCACCGAATGCTTCAAGTGCCCAAACCTCCATCTCTCCGAAACGTTGTCCCCCGAACTGCGCCTTACCTCCAAGAGGCTGCTGCGTAATAAGTGAGTACGGTCCGATAGAACGGGCGTGCATCTTGTCTTCCACCATGTGACCCAGTTTCAGCATATAGATAATACCTACTGTGGCGTGCTGGTCGAACTGGTCTCCTGTTCCTCCGTCGAAAAGACGTACTTTTCCGTAACGCGGTACATTGGCTTTGTCTGTCCAGATGTTCAGGTCGTCCAAACTTGCTCCGTCGAAGATAGGAGTTGCAAATTTCACACCAAGCTCTTTTCCGGCCCAACCCAGTACAGTTTCAAAAATCTGTCCCAAGTTCATACGGGAAGGCACACCAAGCGGATTCAGTACGATATCTACAGGAGTTCCGTCCGGTAAGAACGGCATATCTTCTTGACGAACGATACGCGATACGATACCTTTGTTACCGTGGCGTCCGGCCATCTTATCACCTACCTGTACTTTACGTTTCTTAGCTACATATACTTTAGCTATCTGGACGATACCCGAAGGTAGCTCATCACCGATAGTAAGATCGAAGCGTTTACGTTTCAGTTCGGCATCCAGTTCTTTATATTTACGCAGATAGTTAACGATAACATCACGGATCAGGTCGTTTTTGTGGGCGTCCGTTGTCCAGTTGCTCACCTGTATTGATTCGTAGTCGATGTTATCCAGTGCGCTTTTTGTAAATTTAGAACCTTTGGCTATGATATCTACATTCAGATAATCTTTTACGCCCTGAGATGTTTTGCCTTCGGTCAATATTAGTAGTTTGTCTACCAGTATTGCTTTCTGCTTAGCCATCTTTTCTTCGTACTCTTCATCCAATTTAGGAAGCAGCGCTTTGCTCGAAAGTTTTGTTTTACCTTTCTTCGAAGCTTTAGAGAACAGATTTGTTCCTACTACCACCCCTTTGAGTGAAGGCGAAGCTTTCAATGACGCATCTTTCACATCTCCGGCTTTATCACCAAAGATTGCACGAAGCAGTTTTTCTTCCGGAGACGGATCCGATTCTCCTTTCGGAGTAATCTTACCGATAAGTATATCACCCGGATTAACGCGTGCCCCGATGCGGATAATTCCTCTTTCGTCCAGATCTTTTGTAGCTTCTTCGCTCACATTCGGTATATCGGAAGTCAATTCTTCAACACCACGTTTTGTATCGCGCACTTCGAGTGCGAATTCTTCAACGTGAACCGATGTAAAGATATCTTCGCGAACAATACGTTCGTTCAATACGATCGCATCCTCGAAGTTATACCCTTTCCAAGGCATGAACGCTACTTTCAGGTTTTTACCGATAGCAAGTTCTCCTTGTTCTGTCGAATATCCTTCGGTAAGTATCTGGTTTGTTACAACTCTGTCTCCTTTGCGGCAAATAGGGCGAAGGTCGATTGTTGTATTCTGGTTCGTTTTACGGAATTTAGGGATTACATATGTTTTTACGGCATCGTCGAAGGCTACAAAGTCTTCGTCTTGCGTACGGTCATATTTTATCTTAACAGTATCGGCATCTACATATACCACTTCTCCTGCTCCTTCGGCTACAATCTGAGTACGTGAATCGCGGATCAGCTGACCTTCGATACCTGTACCTACGATAGGGGCTTCGGTGCGCATCAACGGAACTGCCTGGCGCATCATGTTCGATCCCATCAGTGCGCGGTTGGCATCGTCATGTTCCAGGAACGGAATCAATGAAGCTGCAATAGATGCGATCTGAGTAGGAGATACGTCCATCAGTTCTACCTCTTCCGGTTCTACTACCGGATAGTCGGCGTCCTGACGTGCTTTAACACGGGTGTTGATAAACGTACCGTCATCATTCAACGGCGCGTTACCTTGTGCAATCAGCCTGTCTTCTTCTTCCTCTGCTGCAAGGTAAACGATTCCGTTATCGGAAAGGTCTACTTTTTTATCTGCTACTTTACGATAAGGGGTTTCGATGAATCCCAGATCGTTGATTTTAGCATATACACAAAGTGAAGAGATAAGACCGATATTCGGTCCCTCCGGAGTTTCTATCGGACAAAGACGTCCGTAGTGAGTATAGTGAACGTCACGCACCTCGAAACCTGCTCTTTCGCGTGAAAGACCGCCCGGTCCGAGTGCCGACATACGGCGCTTGTGAGTAATCTCGGCCAATGGATTGGTTTGATCCATGAACTGAGACAGTGCATTCGTTCCGAAGAACGTGTTAACAACAGAAGATATTGTTTTCGCGTTGATCAGATCGATCGGCGTAAATACCTCATTGTCGCGAACGTTCATTCTTTCACGGATGATACGTGCCATACGGTTGAGACCAACTCCAAACTGGTTGAAAAGTTGTTCACCTACAGTACGTACACGACGGTTGCTCAAGTGGTCGATATCATCAACGATCGCTTTTGAGTTGATCAGTTCGATCAGATATTTGATAATCTCTATAATGTCTTCTTTTGTCAGAACGCGGATATCTGTATCGGTAGACAGACCTAATTTTTTATTCAGTCTGTATCGTCCTACTTCCCCAAGATCGTAACGTTTTTCTGAGAAGAACAAGTTGTTGATTACCTCACGTGCACTGGTGTCATCCGCAGGCTCTGCGCTACGCAGCTGTCTGTAGATGTGGCGAACCGCATCTATCTCCGAGTTACTGGGGTCTTTCTGCAACGTATTGTAGATGATCGCAAAATCGGAAATGTTTTGAGATTCCTTGTGCAACAAGATAGAAGAAACGCCTGAATCGGTGATCAGATCGAGATGTTCTTTTTCAAGAACTGTCTCACGTTCAAGGATTACTTCGTTACGTTCGATAGAAGTAACCTCACCGGTATCTTCATCCACGAAGTCTTCCATCCACGTTCTCAGAATTCTGGCGGCAAGCTTGCGTCCTAAGACTTTCTTTATATTTTGTTTTGTAACCTTTATTTCTTCTGCCAGGTCGAAAATTTCGAGGATATCTCTATCGCTCTCGAATCCGATGGCACGAAGCAATGTAGTCACAGGTAGTTTTTTCTTACGGTCGATGTATGCGTACATGACATTGTTGATGTCTGTAGCAAATTCGATCCATGAACCTTTGAACGGAATGATACGCGCCGAATAAAGCTTAGTTCCATTGGCGTGCATTGTCTGTCCGAAGAATACGCCGGGCGAACGGTGTAATTGAGATACAACAACACGCTCAGCTCCGTTGATGACAAAGGTACCTTTGTCGGTCATATATGGTATCAGTCCCAGATATACATCCTGGATAACTGTATCAAAATCTTCATGATCGGGGTCGGTGCAATAAAGCTTTAGTTTGGCTTTCAGAGGCACACTGTATGTTAAACCTCTTTCGATACACTCCTCGATGGTGTAGCGTGGAGGATCGATGAAGTAGTCTAAAAACTCTAATACAAAGTTGTTTCGTGTATCGGCTATAGGAAAGTTTTCAGCAAAAACTTTGTATAGTCCTTCGTTTTTCCTCTTTTCAGGAGGGGTATCAAGTTGTAAAAAGTCGCGGAATGACTTTAACTGTACTTCAAGGAAATCCGGGTAAGGAAGTGGATTCTTTATTGAAGCGAAATTGACTCTTTGATTTGTATTTGTTGAAGACATGGATAACCAATTTTATTGAACTTATTATTTTTGACGCAAAAAGGTTAAGAACCTCCTTCTATGAAGGTTCCTAACCAAATATCCCTTTTACAGGACTATCTTTACTTAAGTTCAACTTCGGCTCCAGCTTCTTCTAATTGTTTTTTCAATGCTTCAGCTTCATCTTTAGTTACTCCTTTTTTCAGTTCACCAGGAGCAGCATCTACTAGATCTTTAGCCTCTTTCAAACCAAGTCCTGTAAGTTCTTTTACAGCTTTAACAATCTGCAATTTGTTAGCTCCTGCAGATTTAAGAATTACATCGAAAGATGTTTTTTCTTCTGCAGCTTCAGCCGCACCACCTGCAGCAGGTCCTGCCGCAACAGCAACTGCAGCAGCAGCTGGTTCAATACCGTATTCAGTTTTTAGAATTTCAGCTAGTTCGCTTACTTCTTTTACTGTCAAATTTACTAGTTGTTCTGCAATAGCTTTGATATCTGCCATTTTTGTATAAATTAAAATTGTTATTATTCTTTTTTGTTAAATGTGTATTATCTTTTCGATAATGTTTCTAATACGCCGTGAATAGTATTTCCACCTGATTGAAGGGCAGAGATAACATTCTTAGCCGGAGATTGAAGCAATCCGATAACGTCGCCGATAAGTTCGTTCTTGCTCTTAACGTTTTCGAGTGCTGTCAGGTTCTCAGCACCTACATAGAAGCTTTCTTGTACGTAAGCAGCTTTCAGTGCAGGGATACCTTCTTTTTTGTATTTTGCTATCAACTTAGCCGGTGCATTTGCCGAATTGGAGAACATGATGGCTGTGTTACCTTTCAGTACTTTGCTCAGTTCCGAATAGTCACCTTCAAGTGTATCCAATGCTTTTTGCAGCAATGTGTTTTTTACAACCATCAGTTTGATTTCCTGTTTAGCGCATTCTCTTCTCAATTCGCTTGTTTTAGCAGAATTAAGCGTAGCAATGTCAGTAAGATAGAAATGCTCGTATCCTTTGATTGTAGTGGCTATAGTTTCTATGATAGTGGTTTTATCTTCCTTTCTCATAATTTTCAGTCAATTTTTCGATTAGTTTTCTACTGATTTAGGGTCGATTTTTACGCCCGGACTCATAGTACTTGAAAGACAAACACTTTTCACATAAGTTCCTTTAGCTGCAGTCGGTTTCAGTTTGATAAGCGTAGCGATAAATTCTTTCGCGTTATCTTTGATCTGCTCCGGAGTAAATGATACTTTACCGATAGAAGCGTGGATAATACCAGCTTTGTCTACTTTAAAGTCTATTTTACCGGCTTTAACTTCTGTTACAGCTTTAGCAACATCCATAGTTACGGTACCGCTCTTAGGGTTAGGCATCAGACCTCGAGGTCCTAATACGCGTCCCAAAGCACCTATTTTACCCATGATGGCAGGTTGTGTGATGATAACATCGATATCAGTCCAGCCACCTTTTATTTTTTCGATATACTCGTCCAAACCTACATAGTCGGCTCCTGCTTCTTTAGCAGCAGCTTCTGCGTCCGGAGAACATAACACCAAAACTCTCACTTGCTTTCCTGTTCCATGAGGAAGAGATACTACACCTCTCACCATCTGGTTAGCTTTACGAGGGTCTACGCCAAGACGAACATCCAAATCAACAGATGCATCGAATTTAGTAGTCGTAATCTCTTTTACAAGAGACGAAGCTTCGCTGAGTGTATATAATTTACCTGCCTCAATCTTACTGGAAGCTAACTTTTGATTTTTTGTAAGTTTACCCATTTTTAATTGAAGTTTAATTATTTAACATCAGGGAAAGCCCCTTTTACGGTGATACCCATACTTCTTGCTGTACCAGCAACCATTTTCATGGCTGATTCGATAGTAAAACAGTTCAGGTCGACCATTTTATCTTCAGCGATAGCTTTTACCTGATCCCAAGTAATTTCAGCTACCTTCTTACGATTTGGTTCTGCCGATCCGCTTTTTGTTTTGGAAGCTTCAAGTAATTGAATAGCTACCGGTGGTTGTTTTACTATAAAATCGAAAGACTTATCGGCATAGTAAGTAATTACTACGGGTAGTATTTTACCTGCCTTGTCTTGAGTTCTGGCATTAAATTGCTTACAGAAATCCATGATGTTGATCCCTTTAGAACCTAATGCAGGTCCTACGGGTGGAGATGGATTTGCTGCACCGCCTTTAATCTGTAATTTTAATTGTCCAGCAATTTCTTTAGCCATTTCTGTTTTTAATTTTTAGTTTTATTAAAACCTAAGATTGAACATTGGGGATTGCGTAACCAAAACCTTACTGCTCTTTTTCGACTTGTACGTAATTCAATTCGAGCGGAGTTTTCCGTCCGAATATTTTTACCATTACTTTCAGTTTCTTTTTCTCTGTGTTTACTTCTTCGATAACACCGGAGAATCCAGAGAAAGGGCCATTGATCACTTTTACGTTCTCTCCAACAAAATATTGGATATCCATGCCTACTTCCTGTTCGTCCAGTTCGTCCATTGTACCCAGTATCCGGTTTACTTCGGACTGGCTCAGTGGTTGAGGGTTGGTCGTGTTGGGTAAGAATCCGGCAACGAAATTAATGTTGCGCAGTTCATGGATAACTTCTCCTATCAGAGCAGCTTCAATCAGAATATAACCGGGAAGATAAGCTCTTTCTTTCAGAACCTTCTTTCCGTTACGCATGATGTAAGTCTTCTCTGTTGGGATAAGAACTTGAGAAATGTATTTCCCTAAGTCAGATTTCTTTATCTCAGCTTCAAGATATTCTTTGACTTTATTTTCTTTTCCACTAACGGCACGCAGTACGTACCATTTCTTTTCGATTTCAGTCATAGCTTTTGATAAATATTACAGACCGTAGAATACTTTCTTGATCAGATTTTCGAAAGCCGAATCAACCCCCCATACTACTAATGCCATAATAATGGAAGCGATCATGACAATAACAGCGCTGCTGGTTAATTCTGCCCGAGATGGCCAAGATACCTTATATACAAGTTCGTTATAAGAATCTTTGATATAGTTAATTATTTTTTTCATCACTCACCTGAGTTGTTTTTAGCACGGGCGGAGAGATTCGAACTCCCGACATTTGGTTTTGGAGACCAACGCTCTACCACTGAACTACGCCCGTAGATTATAAAGTCGGTTATCTTGCAAACCGACTTTATTATGGTTGGATTTTTATTATCCTAGAATTTCTGTGATCTGACCAGCACCTACTGTACGTCCACCTTCACGGATAGCGAAACGAAGACCTACGTTACAAGCAACCGGGTAGATAAGATCTACTGTGATAGTCAAGTTGTCACCAGGCATAACCATGTCTGTTCCTTCAGGAAGAGTGATTTCACCAGTAACGTCAAGAGTACGCAGGTAGAACTGAGGACGATATTTGTTGTGGAATGGAGTGTGACGTCCACCTTCTTCTTTCTTAAGGATATAAACCTCAGCTTTGAAGTTAGTGTGAGGAGTAATCTTACCTGGGTGGCAAATAACCATACCACGTTTGATTTCATCTTTATCAATACCACGAAGCAATAGACCTACGTTGTCACCAGCTTGTCCGTCGTCAAGAATCTTACGGAACATTTCTACTCCTGTAACAACTGATTTTTTAGCTTCAGCTCCAAGACCGATGATCTGAACTTCTTCACCAGTTTTGATTTTACCTGTTTCGATACGACCTGTTGCTACTGTACCACGACCTGTGATAGAGAACACGTCTTCAACCGGCATAAGGAATGGTTTGTCAACATCGCGCTCTGGAAGTGGAATCCAAGTGTCAACGTTGTTCATCAGTTCCATTACTTGGCCAACCCAAGGCTCAACGCCGTTCAATGCTCCAAGAGCAGATCCGCGGATAACCGGAGTATTGTCGCCGTCGAATTCGTAGAATGAAAGAAGCTCGCGCATTTCAAGTTCTACAAGTTCCAACATTTCTTCGTCTTCAACGATATCACATTTGTTCATGAAAACAACCAATCTTGGTACGTTTACCTGACGTGCAAGAAGGATGTGCTCACGAGTTTGAGGCATCGGACCATCAGTAGCAGCAACTACGATGATAGCACCGTCCATCTGAGCAGCACCAGTAACCATGTTCTTTACGTAGTCCGCGTGACCAGGACAGTCAACGTGAGCGTAGTGACGGTTAGCTGTTTCGTATTCTACGTGAGAAGTATTGATTGTTATACCACGTTCTTTTTCTTCAGGAGCGTTGTCGATAGAGTCGAACGAACGAGCTTGAGAAAGACCTTTGTCAGCCAATACTTTAGTGATAGCAGCAGTCAAAGTAGTTTTACCGTGGTCAACGTGACCGATTGTACCGATATTTACGTGCGGTTTCGCCCGGTTAAAATGTTCTTTTGCCATAATTAATCTTCTATTATTTAGTTAA